>NZ_CP109583.1:7310000-7912583 GCF_036250755.1 Streptomyces uncialis
CGGTACCCGCTGTGAAGCGTCAAACATCGAATCAGGCGATGCTAAGCCCGTGAAGCCGTTCCGGACCCTTCGGGGAAAGGAAAGTGGTGGAGCCGGTGACCCGGACTTGTAGTAGGTGAGTGATGGGGTGACGCAGGAAGGTAGTCCATCCCGGGCGGTGGTTGTCCCGGGGTAAGGGTGTAGGCCGAGTGGTAGGTAAATCCGCCGCTCATCAAGGCTGAGACCTGATGCCGAGCCGATTGTGGTGAAGTGGATGATCCTATGCTGTCGAGAAAAGCCTCTAGCGAGTTTCATGGCGGCCCGTACCCTAAACCGACTCAGGTGGTCAGGTAGAGAATACCGAGGCGTTCGGGTGAACTATGGTTAAGGAACTCGGCAAAATGCCCCCGTAACTTCGGGAGAAGGGGGCCATTTCTGGTGATAGCACTTGCT
This sequence comes from Streptomyces uncialis, assembly GCF_036250755.1. Classification (NCBI taxonomy): domain Bacteria; kingdom Bacillati; phylum Actinomycetota; class Actinomycetes; order Kitasatosporales; family Streptomycetaceae; genus Streptomyces; species Streptomyces uncialis. Next base: position 7,310,433 of record NZ_CP109583.1, read on the forward strand.
GCTTGAGCTGGGGGTGGCCGCAGAGACCAGCGAGAAGCGACTGTTTACTAAAAACACAGGTCCGTGCGAAGCCGTAAGGCGATGTATACGGACTGACGCCTGCCCGGTGCTGGAACGTTAAGGGGACCGGTTAGCTCACTTTCGGGTGGGCGAGGCTGAGAACTTAAGCGCCAGTAAACGGCGGTGGTAACTATAACCATCCTAAGGTAGCGAAATTCCTTGTCGGGTAAGTTCCGACCTGCACGAATGGCGTAACGACTTCTCGACTGTCTCAACCATAGGCCCGGTGAAATTGCACTACGAGTAAAGATGCTCGTTTCGCGCAGCAGGACGGAAAGACCCCGGGACCTTTACTATAGTTTGATATTGGTGTTCGGTTCGGCTTGTGTAGGATAGGTGGGAGACTTTGAAGCGGCCACGCCAGTGGTTGTGGAGTCGCTGTTGAAATACCACTCTGGTCGTGCTGGATGTCTAACCTGGGTCCGTGATCCGGATCAGGGACAGTGTCTGATGGGTAGTTTAACTGGGGCGGTTGCCTCCTAAAGAGTAACGGAGGCGCCCAAAGGTTCCCTCAGCCTGGTTGGTAATCAGGTGTTGAGTGTAAGTGCACAAGGGAGCTTGACTGTGAGACCGACGGGTCGAGCAGGGACGAAAGTCGGGACTAGTGATCCGGCGGTGGCTTGTGGAAGCGCCGTCGCTCAACGGATAAAAGGTACCCCGGGGATAACAGGCTGATCTTCCCCAAGAGTCCATATCGACGGGATGGTTTGGCACCTCGATGTCGGCTCGTCGCATCCTGGGGCTGGAGTCGGTCCCAAGGGTTGGGCTGTTCGCCCATTAAAGCGGTACGCGAGCTGGGTTTAGAACGTCGTGAGACAGTTCGGTCCCTATCCGCTGCGCGCGCAGGAGTCTTGAGAAGGGCTGTCCCTAGTACGAGAGGACCGGGACGGACGAACCTCTGGTGTGCCAGTTGTCCTGCCAAGGGCATGGCTGGTTGGCTACGTTCGGGAGGGATAACCGCTGAAAGCATCTAAGCGGGAAGCCTGCTTCGAGATGAGGACTCCCACCCACTTGATGGGGTAAGGCTCCCAGTAGACGACTGGGTTGATAGGCCAGATATGGAAGCCGGGTGACCGGTGGAGTTGACTGGTACTAATAGGCCGAGGGCTTGTCCTCAGTTGCTCGCGTCCACTGTGTTGTTCTCAGACAACGAACAGGTTGTGCTGGCTGAACAGTTTCACTACTTAATTAAATAGTGTGCTTGTTCGCTGCCCTGTTCGTGTCCCGTGTCATAACGGGGCGAACTGATAGGGTTTCGGTGGTCATAGCGTGAGGGAAACGCCCGGTTACATTCCGAACCCGGAAGCTAAGCCTTACAGCGCCGATGGTACTGCAGGGGGGACCCTGTGGGAGAGTAGGACACCGCCGAACAATCTTTGGAGGACCTTTGGTCCCAGCGTTCATGCTGGGACCAAAGGTCCTTTTTCGTTTTTCCGAAGCGCGCCGGCCGAACGGCTGCGCGAGAATGACTGCGGTACCTAAGACAGGAGTCACCCATGTCCACCAACTCTCCCGACGACCGTCCGGAGCGCGACCCACACCGACGGGACAGCGGTGACCGAGGCGGGTACCGCGGCGGTCCTCGCCGCGACAACGACCGTGGTGGATACGGGCGTCGCGACGACCGTGACCGAGGTTCTGGCAACCGTGAGGGCGACCGCGGCCGGGGCGCCGGCGACCGTAGTGGCGGCGGCGACCGCGGCGGGCGTCCGCCGTTCAAGCGGGATGACCGTGGCGGTAGCGGCGACCGTCCCCCGTTCCGTCGCGACGACCGCGGTGGCGGGGACCGTCCCGCGCACCGCCGTGATGACGACCGTGGCGGCTTCCGCCGCGATGACCGTGGCGGCAGCGGAGAGCGTCCCCCGTTCCGCCGTGATGACCGCAGCGGTGGTGGGGATCGCCCCGCACATCGCCGTGATGACGACCGCGGTGGTTTCCGCCGTGACGACCGGAGTGGTGGCGGCGACCGTCCCCCGTTCCGGCGTGATGACCGGAGTGGTGGCGGCGACCGTGGTGGTTACCGAGGTGGCCGTGACGACCGCGGTGGTAGCGGTGAGCGTCCGCCGTTCCGCCGCGACGACCGTGGCGGCAGCGGTGGCGGTGACCGTCCGGGCTTCCGCCGCGACGACCGCGGTGGCAGCAGTGACCGTCCCCCGTTCCGCCGTGATGACCGCAGCGGTGGTGGGGATCGCCCCGCGCACCGTCGTGATGACGACCGTGGCGGTTTCCGTCGTGACGACCGGAGTGGTGGCGGCGACCGTCCCCCGTTCCGGCGTGATGACCGCGGGGGTAGCGGTGGCGGTGACCGTCCGGGCTTCCGTCGTGACGACCGTGGTGGCAGTGGTGAGCGTCCGCCGTTCCGCCGCGATGACCGCAGTGGTGGGGACCGTCCTCCGTTCCGCCGTGACGAGCGCGGTGGTGGGGATCGTCCCGCGCACCGTCGTGATGACGACCGTGGTGGTTTTCGCCGTGACGACCGGAGTGGTGGCGGCGACCGTCCGCCGTTCCGGCGTGATGACCGCAGTGGTGGCGGTGACCGTGGTGGTTACCGAGGTGGCCGTGACGACCGCGGTGGCAGTGGTGACCGTCCCCCGTTCCGCCGCGACGACCGTGGCGGCAGTGGCGGCGGTGACCGTCCGGGCTTCCGCCGCGACGACCGCGGTGGCAGCAGTGACCGTCCGCCGTTCCGGCGCGACGGCGACCGGCCGGCCCATCGCCGTGATGACGACCGTGGTGGTTTCCGCCGTGACGACCGGAGTGGTGGCGACCGTCCCCCGTTCCGTCGTGATGACCGCAGCGGTGGCGGGGATCGCCCCGCGCACCGTCGTGATGACGACCGTGGCGGCTTCCGTCGCGACGACCGGAGTGGTGGCGGCGACCGTCCCCCGTTCCGGCGCGACGACCGTGGCGGCAGTGGCGGCGGTGACCGTCCGGGCTTCCGCCGTGACGACCGCGGTGGCAGCAGTGACCGTCCCCCGTTCCGCCGCGACGAGCGCGGTGGCAGTGGTGAGCGTCCGCCGTTCCGGCGCGACGACCGCAGCGGTGGGGACCGTCCTCCGTTCCGTCGGGACGAGCGGGGCGATGACCGTCGGCACGACCGCCGCGACGACCGTCCCGGCGGCTTCCGCCGTGACGACCGCAGCGGTGGCGGCGACCGTGGCGGCTACCGAGGTGGCCGTGACGACCGGCGCGGTGACGACGACCGCCGTGGTGGCGGCCGGTTCCGTGATGAGCGGGAGCGGGAGCCGATCAAGCGGCTGCCGATCCCGGAGGACGTCACCGGTGAGGAGATCGACAAGGATGTGCGGCAGGAGCTCCTGAGCCTGCCGAAGACCCTCGCCGAGGATGTCGCACGGAACCTGGTGATGGTCGCCCGTCTCATCGACGAGGACCCCGATGGCGCCTACGAGTACTCCAAGATCGCTCTGCGGCTCGCGTCGCGGGTCGCCGCCGTACGGGAGGCCGCTGGTTTCGCCGCGTACGCCACCCACAAGTACAGCGAGGCACTGTCGGAGTTCCGGGCCGCACGCCGGATGACCGGCAACGCCGATCTGTGGCCGCTGATGGCCGACTGCGAGCGTGGCCTCGGCAGGCCGGAGAAGGCGCTTGAGATGGCCGGCGCGCCGGAGGTGCAGAAGCTCGACAAGGCGGGTCAGGTCGAGATGCGGCTCGTCGCCGCCGGTGCCCGGCGGGACCTGGACCAGATCGACGCGGCCATCGTGACGTTGCAGAGCCCTGAGCTGGCGTCCAGTTCCATCCAGCCGTGGACCGCGCGACTGCGGTACGCCTACGCCGACGCCCTGCTGGCCGCGGAGCGTGAGGACGAGGCGCGTGAGTGGTTCGCCAAGGCCGTCGAGTCCGACAAGGACGGGACGACCGACGCGTCCGACCGTCTCGCGGAGCTGGACGGGGTCGAGTTCGTGGACGCCCTGGACGAGTCCGCTGACGACAGCGAGCAGGACGCGTCCGAGAAGGCCGGGTCGGACACCGTCGTGACCGATGCGTCCTCCGATGAGCCCTCCGATGAGCCCTCCGACGAGGACGACATCGCTGACGAGGACGACATCGACGATGAAGACGACATCGATGACGACTCCGATGACGACTCCGATGACGAGGTCGCCACGGACGAGCTCCGCGAAAACGGCGACGCCGTCGCCGACGCTGAGGTCGACGCGGATGACGCCGGGACCGAGGGTGTCGCGGACCGTCAGGCCGACGAGGACGCCGACAAGGCCGGCTCCGGGGACCGTGAGAGCGGTCGTACGGAGCGGGACTCCGACTGACGTTCCGTAGGACCGTCGCTCCGCGTCGGGCGCATGGGTAAGGGGCAGGCTCCATGGAGCCTGCCCCTTACCCATGTCCTAATTGCCGTGCCCCGGCTTCTCGGCGAGGGTGCGCAGCACCAGTCCGGTCGCGGGCTTCGGTCCGAACGATGTCGACTTGCGGGGCATGGTGACACCCTGCTGTGCCAGCTCCCGGACGACCTCCTCGCGGACAGGATGCAGCAGGACCGCCGTACTGCCGTCCTGCTCCGCCTTGGCGACGGTGGCCGCCGTGTCGTGGATGTAACCGATCCGGTCGGCGCTGTCCGGGATGCCCCACACCTGGTCGAGCAAGGTCGAGTGCAGCACCGTGGCGTCGAGCGCGCGCCAGGCCGCGGGCCGGTCCGCGGGGACCGTCCGGGCCAGCAGGCCGGGATCCGGCCGGTCGACCAGATGGAACGCGCCGTCGCCGGTGATCAGGAACGCGTTGCCCTTGGCCGATGCCTCGCCGAGCGTCTCCATCGCGTGTGCCAGCGGGCCCTCGACCGTCCGCACCCGGAAGTGGCCGTCCAGCGCGGCGAGGGCCTTCCCCACCGGGAGCCCGTGCAGCAGGCGGTGGATGGCGCGGACCCGCAGCGGATAGCGGACGGTGTCGACGAGGAGCACCAGGCCGTAGTCCCAGGGGCTCGGCGACAGGTGCTCCGCGCGGAGCTTCAAATAGGTCGCCCACCGGTGATGGCCGTCCGCGATGAGGGCCTGGCGGCGGGCGAGGTCGGCCTGGATCCGGGTGATCTCCGTCGGGTCCGTGACGTTCCACAGCCGGTGATGGACCCCGTCCTCCGTGACGGTGTCGAGCAGCGCCGGGCGGTCGATCACGCTCTCGACGACCTCGGCGGTCCCCTGACCGCTGTCGTCGCCCCGGTAGGTGAGCAGGAGCGGCTCCAGATTGGCGCTGGTCGCCCGCATCAGTGCCGCCCGGTCGGCGACGACCGGCGCCATCACGTCCTCATGGGGCAGCACCACGCCGTCCGCCGCCTCCGACAGCCGCAGTGCGCCGATGACGCCACGCTGGAGGTGCTCGCCCTGCCGCTGCTCGTACACGTACAGGCCCGGGTCAGGGTCGACCGCGAGGACGCCTTCGGAGAGCCAGCGGCCGAGGGTGTCGGCGGCGCGTTCCGTGCGGGCGCTCGGGGAGACGGCCTGGGGGAGGATGAGCCGCACGATGTTGTGGGGGTCGGCCGACTCCAGGTGGTGCAGTCCGTCGGGGCGGACCACCACGTCGTACGGAGGTGAGGTCACCGCGGAGAGGCTGCCGACCCGCTCGGGGACGTAGCGCACCCCCCGGAACGGGACCAGGTCCAGGCCCTGGGCCGTTGGTTCGTCCACCCGAGGCTGCCCGGGACCCGCGTCGCTCATTGGGGCATCGTAAGTCTGTCCCCGGGGTGCGGGATGATCGGGGGAGTGCGACCGACCGAGGAGCGATGCGTGATGAGCCAGACCGTCAGGACCCGGCCCGAGGGCAGTGCGCGTGCGCTGAACGAGGCGTACGACACCGCGCTGCTCGATCTGGACGGAGTGGTGTACGCGGGCGGCAACGCCATCGCGTACGCCGTCGCCTCCCTGGAGACGGCGCGTGACGCGGGGATGCGGCTCGCCTATGTGACGAACAACGCCCTGCGTACTCCTGACGCGGTCGCCGCGCACCTCACCGAGCTGGGCATACCGACCGGCGCGGGAGAGGTCATCACTTCGGCGCAGGCGGTGGCACGGCTCATCAGTGAGGAGGTGCCGGCCGGTGCCCGGGTGCTGGTGATCGGCGGTGAGGGGCTGCGGGTCGCGCTGCGGGAGCGGGGACTGACCCCGGTGGAGTCGGCGGACGACGACCCTGCGGCGGTCGTCCAGGGGTTCGGAGGGCCTGAGCTGCCCTGGGGGCGGTTCGCCGAGGCCGCCTACGCCGTGGCGCGCGGGGTGCCCTGGTACGCGTCGAACACCGATCTGACGATCCCGAGCGGACGGGGCATCGCCCCCGGCAACGGTGCGGCGGTGGAGGTCGTACGGATCGCCACCGGGGCCGAACCCCGGGTCGCGGGGAAGCCGTTGCCGCCGATGCACCGGGAGACGATCCTGCGTACCGGCGCCCGGCGGCCCTTGGTGGTGGGTGACCGGCTGGACACCGACATCGAGGGCGCGTTCAACGGCGATGTCGACTCGCTGCTCGTCCTCACCGGGGTGACCGACGGGGCGGGGCTGCTGGCCGCGCCGCCGCAGCATCGGCCCACCTATGTCGACGCGGATCTGCGGGGTCTGCTGACCGGGCAGCCGGAGGTCGTGCCGGGGGAGGCCCCGGCGGGCGTCGAAGGGGCGGCGGGTCCGGTCTTCCGTTGCGGTGGCTGGATCGCGTGGGCCGGGCCGGACCGGCTGGAGGTGGCCGAACAGGGGAGCGGCAAGACCCTGGACGGGCTGCGGGCGCTGTGCGCGGCGGCCTGGACCGCCGCCGGGGACGGGGTCTGCGAGCTGGACGGTGGGAAGGCCCTGGCCCGTATCGGCCTGTGAGGCGCGGCCCTGGGTGAGCGGCCGGTCCTCGGTGCGTGCCTGGGGCCCGGCGCGCCCGCGCTGAACCGGCGGGACACCTCGGGCTGTTCGGCCCCCGCAGTCGTGCCGCTGGGCCGGGGCGTCCTGCCGTGCCCAGGTGGGCTCCGGTGCCGGGGCCGACCGTGATCGCGGTGCCGGGGCCGGTGTCGGCACCGGCATCGGTGCTGGTCGCGGGGACAGGACAGGGCGCTGTGCCGGGCCGGCCTGTGGTGTCAGAGCAGGGTGCGCAGTCGCAGCAGATCCCGGAAACCGGCCTCCAGTTTGATCCGGCCGGTGCCCCATGCCTTGGCGAAGTTCAGCCGGCCGGCCACCAGGGCCACCAGATCGTCGCCGGTCATGGCCAGCCGGATCTGCGCCCGGTCCGGGGGAGCGCCCCGCACCGTGTCCACCACATGGATCCGGCCATCCGTGAGTCGCCCCACGAATGTGGTGTCCAGGTCCGTGATGTGGCAGCTCAGCGAGCGGTCCATCGCCGTGGCCGCGCGAACACCGCCGTCGGCGGTCGCCAGATTGTCCGAGAGTGTGTCGAGTGCCGTACGGCACTCCTCGATCGTCGCCATCGGGACCGACGTTACCCCAGTGCTTCGGGGTAGCGTCGGGGCATGAGCAGTGACTTCGCGGGCCGACACGTGGCGTTCCCCACGCCGTCCCCGGCCGGGCCCCGTGATCCGGTGGCCACGGCACCGTCCGCCGGTGCGCCGGGCGCGGCGCCCTCGCACGCCCCGGCCACCCTGGCGGCCGGGGTCCCGGAGGACGGCACGCCCGCGGACGCGGCGCCGCTCGGGGTCGGGCGCGCGCCCACCGGGCATCCGGAGGTCGACGCCCGGCTCGGCCGGCTGGCCGACGCCGACCACCTCGCGACCGAGGGGCATCTGGAGGTGTACGAGGATGTACACCGGGCCCTGCGGGACACACTGACCGCACTCGACAGCCGTCCCGGCCCACCGGTCCCCGCACCCCAGCGGACGCCCGCGTCCTCGTACGACCACAGGAGCTGAACCGAACGTGGCAGGAGTGGCACGCCGCCGCCTCGACGCCGAACTGGTCCGCCGCAAGCTCGCCCGCTCGCGTGAGCAGGCCAGCCAGTTGATCGCCGACGGCCGGGTGACCGTCGGCGGCGCCATCGCGGTGAAACCCGCGACCCAGGTGGAGACCAGCGCCGCCATCGTCGTCAAGCAGGACGACAACGACCCCGACTACGTCTCGCGCGGTGGCCACAAGCTCGCCGGGGCGTTCGGCGCCTTCGTCCCCCTGGGGCTGGTCGTCGAGGGGCGCCGCGCTCTTGACGCGGGTGCCTCCACGGGGGGTTTCACCGATGTCCTGCTGCGTTCGGGCGCCGCTCATGTGGTGGCCGTCGACGTCGGGTACGGACAACTCGCCTGGTCGCTCCAGAGCGATGACCGGGTCACCGTCAAGGACCGGACGAATGTGCGGGAGTTGACGCTGGAGGCCATCGACGGCCGGCCGGTGGGCCTGGTGGTGGGTGACCTGTCGTTCATCCCGCTGGGGCTGGTGCTGCCCGCCCTCGCGCGCTGCGCCGCCGCCGACGCCGACCTGGTGCTGATGGTGAAGCCGCAGTTCGAGGTGGGCAAGGAGCGGCTGGGCAGCGGCGGGGTGGTGCGCAGCCCGGAGCTGCGCGCCGAAGCGGTGCGCGGCGTCGCGCGGCAGGCCGCGGAACTCGGCCTCGGGGTGCGCGGGGTGACCGCCAGTCCGCTGCCGGGTCCCTCGGGGAACGTCGAGTACTTTCTGTGGTTGCGGGCGGGAGCACCGGCACTCGACCCGGCGGATGTTGATCGGGCAGTGGCGGAGGGGCCGCGTTGACGCAGAACCGGATTCGTACTGTTTTCCTTCTGGCGCACACCGGACGGCCCGCCGCCATCCGCAGTGCCGAACTCGTCGTCCAGGGGCTGCTCCGGGCGGGGCTGCGGGTGAGGGTGCTGGAGGCGGAGGCTTCCGACCTGCCGTTGCCTTCGGAGGTCGAGCTCGTCCAGGAGGCCACTCCGGCGTCCCTCGACGGGTGCGAGCTGCTGATCGTGCTCGGCGGGGACGGCACGCTGCTGCGGGGTGCCGAGTTCGCCCGGGCCTCCGGGGTGCCGATGCTCGGGGTCAACCTCGGGCGGGTGGGCTTCCTCGCCGAGGCCGAACGCGACGATCTCGACCGGGTGGTCGACCGGGTGGTCACCCGCGCCTACGAGGTCGAGGAGCGGATGACCATCGATGTGGTGGTCCACCGCAACGGCGATGTCGTCCACACGGACTGGGCGCTCAACGAGGCCGCGATCCAGAAGGTGTCGCCCGAGCGGATGCTGGAGGTGGTCCTGGAGGTCGACGGACGGCCCGTGACCGGCTTCGGCTGCGACGGCATCGTCTGCGCCACGCCCACCGGCTCCACCGCCTACGCCTTCTCCGCCGGTGGACCTGTCGTGTGGCCAGAGGTCGAGGCGCTGCTCATGGTCCCGATCAGCGCGCACGCGCTCTTCGCCAAACCGCTGGTGACCTCCCCGAACTCCGTGCTCGCCGTCGAGGTGCAGCCGCACACCCCGCACGGAGTGCTGTGGTGCGACGGCCGCCGGACCATCGAGCTGCCCGCCGGTGCCCGGGTCGAGGTGCGGCGGGGCGCGGTGCCCGTACGGCTCGCGCGGCTGCATCACGCGTCGTTCACGGACCGGCTGGTGGCGAAGTTCGCCCTGCCCGTGTCCGGTTGGCGGGGCGCCCCGCAGTGATCCGCGGGGCCGGCCGGGCCCACGACCGGGCACCGGCCGGGCGGCGCGGGTGGCGTGGGTGGCGGCGGGGTCATGGCGGGCCGTCGTGGCCGGTCGGCTGTTCACGCTTCCCGGACTGCGGCCCGGCCCCCTCCCGCCACCATGAGGTGTCCCGCAGTGTTCACCTGCGGAAAACCACACCCCGTGCGCTTCCCGGCTCCCTCGCCGGGCACCTGGCACCGGCACCCCGCGACATGTCCGGGTCCGGTCGGGCGGCGGCGTCCCCTTCCGTCTCCCCGGCGCCGTACGGACCGTGCCGTGCGGGGCCACTCCCAGGGGTGACAGCCGCCTCGGAGCGGACCTTCGCCACCTGCGTCTTCCCCGAACCGGGGCAGGTGCCGTCGCACATCGGGTCCGGGACCTCGTAAGGTCATGTCCGTGTTGGAGGAGATGCGGATACGGTCGCTCGGGGTCATCGACGACGCGGTGGTCGAGCTGTCGCCCGGATTCACCGCGGTGACGGGTGAGACCGGCGCGGGCAAGACGATGGTGGTCACCAGCCTGGGCCTGCTGCTGGGCGGGCGCGCGGACCCGGCCCTCGTACGGATGGGCGCGAAGTCGGCGGTCGTCGAAGGCCGGATCAGTGTGCCCCCGGGCGCCGCGGCGGCCCGGCGGGCCGAGGAGGCGGGGGCCGAGCTGGACGACGGCGTCCTGCTCATCAGCCGTACCGTTTCCGCGGAGGGCCGCTCCCGGGCCCATCTGGGGGGCAGATCCGTTCCGGTGGGCCTGCTCGCCGAACTCGCCGACGACCTCGTCGCCGTCCACGGGCAGACCGATCAGCAGGGGCTCCTCAAGCTCAGCCGTCAGCGGCAGGCCCTCGACCGGTACGCGGGCGACGCGGTGGCCGTCCCGCTCGGCACGTACAGCGCCGCCTACCGCAGGCTCCGTGCCGTGGCCGGGGAACTCGCCACCCTCACCACCCGCGCGCGGGAACGCGCTCAGGAAGCCGATCTGCTGCGTTTCGGACTGGACGAGATCGCCGCCGTGGAACCGCGCGCGGGCGAGGACACCGAGCTCGCCGCGGAGGCGGAACGCCTCGGGCACGCGGAGGCGCTCGCCTCCGGCGCGACCGCCGCCCACGCGGCGCTCGCCGGGAACCCCGAGGACCCGGAGGACATCGACGCGGCGGCGCTCGTCGCGGGCGCGCACCGCGCGCTGGACAGCGTCCGTTCGTACGATCCCGCGCTGGCCGCGCTCGCCGACCGGATCGGGGAGATCGGCATCCTGGTCGGTGATGTGGCGGGGGAGCTCGCCGGATACGCCGACGACCTCGACGCCGACCCGCTGCGGCTGGCGGCCGTGGAGGAGCGCCGTGCCGCGCTGGGACAGCTGTCCCGCAAGTACGGCGGCGCGGAGCCGGGCGTGGCCGCCGTGCTCCGCTGGGCGGAGGAAGGCACGGCCCGGCTGCTGGAACTCGACGGCGACGACGGCCGGATCGGTGACCTCACCACGGAACGGGACACCCTGCGCGCCGAACTCTCCGGCCTGGCGCAGACCCTGAGCGACGCCCGGCGGGAGGCGGCGGCCCGGTTCGCGGACGCCGTCACCGCGGAGCTGGCGTCCCTGGCGATGCCCCACGCGCGGGTGACCGTCGACATCCGGCACACCGACGACCCGGAGGGCGTCGAGGTCGGCGGCCGGACCGTGGCCTGCGGCCCGGCGGGCGCCGACGAGGTCGAACTGCTGCTGGCCCCGCACCCCGGTGCCCCGCCGCGGCCCATCGCGAAGGGCGCGTCCGGGGGTGAGCTGTCCCGTGTGATGCTCGCCGTGGAGGTCGTCTTCGCGGGGACGGACCCGGTGCCCACCTATCTGTTCGACGAGGTCGACGCGGGCGTCGGCGGCAAGGCGGCCGTCGAGATCGGGCGCAGGCTCGCCCGGCTCGCCAGGTCCGCGCAGGTCGTCGTCGTCACCCATCTGCCGCAGGTCGCCGCCTTCGCGGACCGCCAGCTCCTGGTGGAGAAGACCAGCGACGGCTCGGTCACCCGTTCCGGGGTGAAGGTCCTGGAGGGCGAGGAGCGTGTCCGGGAGCTGTCCCGGATGCTCGCCGGGCAGGAGGACTCGCAGACCGCCCGCGCGCACGCGGAGGAACTGCTGGCCACCGCCCGCGCGGACGCCTGACCGCACGGCGACACGCGCGCACGCGCGTCCCGTACGAGAGGCCACGCGGACGCCCGCGCGTGAACGGCGTCCGCGCGGGCGAACGGGAGGGTCCCGGCCCTCGGTCGGGGCACTGTCCGCCAGGGGCCGGGACGTGTCCCTGTGAGGTGTCCGCCGGTGATGCGTTGGTCACAGCGACGGTCCCGCGGCGGTGGTGCCACCGGTGCGGCACCCGGCATGTGCCGTTCCGGTGGCGGGTGAAGCGTCCCAGGCGGCGGCGGTATGACGGCATGTCACCTGAACGGGTGACGGTGTTCGGCGTGACCTCGGCGCCGACACCTCACGGAGTCGAACCGTGACGGAACGCTCGTACGGGATGGCATCCTTGGCGCGGCGCCTCTTTGCGTACGACGTGCTGTACGTTCCTTCGCGTCGCTCACTTCCGTGACCGTTCCACCCATGTTCCTCCCGCGACCTTCCCCTCGTGACGCGACCCTTGTGGCCGTCGCCCGCCGAAACAGGAGTTCCGCCGCCGTGAGCAGCCATGCGCCGCACGGTCAGACCCCGCTGCGTACCGTGCAGGTGCTCGGTGGCGGGAGTGCGGGCAGCGGCGCGCATGTGCGGTCGCTGTCGGCCGGTCTGGTCGCGAGGGGCGTGCGGGTGACGGTGTGCGCCCCCGCCGAGGTGGGGGAGAGCCATACGTTCGACGCGGTGGGTGCCCGGTACGCGCCGGTGGCCCGGCGCGGCGACCCCGCGTCCGTGGCGGCGCTGCGGGCCGAGTGCGCGGACGCGGACCTCGTACACGCGCACGGGGTGAACGCCGGGCTGCGGGCCGCGCTCGCCCTGCGCGGGCTGAGGGTGCCGCTGGTCGTCACCTGGCACGCGCGCGTGCACGCGCAGGGGCCACGCGCGCAGGTGGTGCGGCTGATGGAGCGCCGGGTCGCGCGGGCCGCGTCCGTGGTGCTCGGTACCTGCTGCGATTTAGTGGACCGGGCCCGGCGGCGGGGTGCCAGGGACGCGCGGTTGGCGGCCGTGGCGTTCCCCGCGCGGGACACGGACCCGGCCGAGGACATGAGCCCGGAGGACCGTGAGGTCGTCCGGGGCAAGGCGCGGGCCGAACTGGGCGCGGTCGGACGGCCGCTGCTCGTCGCCGTCGGCTCCCTCGACGCGCACCGGGGCTACGAGACCCTGCTGGACGCCGCGCACACGTGGCTGGGGCTGGACCCCGTGCCGCTGCTGGTCATCGCGGGGGAGGGGCCGCTCAGGGGGCAGCTCCAGCGGCGGATCGAGGCGGAGCGGCTGCCGGTCCGGCTGCTGGGCCGCCGGGACGACTCGCCGGAGATCCTGGCCGGGGCCGACGCGGCGCTGCTGACCAGTCGCTGGGAGGCGCGCTCGCCGGTGGCACAGGAGGCGCTGCGGGCGCGGGTGCCGCTGATCGCCAGCGCGGTCGGCGGTACGCCCGAGCTGGTGGGGGACGCCGCGTCGCTCGTGCCCTACGGTGACGCGGGCGCCCTCGGGGACGCCGTCGCGCGGGTCCTGGGCGACGCCGCGTACCGTGACGCGCTGCGGGACCGGGGGGTCGCCCAGGCGGCGACATGGCCCACCGAGGACGAGACCGTGGCGCAGGTCCTCAGCGTGTACGACGAGCTGACCCGGCCGCTGGTGCTGCGCTGAGCGGACGCGTCCTCAGCCGACGTGCCGACGGGCCCGCAGGGCCAGGCTCAGCGCCAGCACGGTCTGCGGGTCGTCGAGGTCGGTGCCGAGGAGTTCCCCGATGCGGGCGAGCCGGTTGTAGAGGGTCTGGCGGTTGAGGTGCAGTTCGCGGGCGGTCTCCGCCTTGCGTCCGGCGTGCGCCAGATAGGTCTCCAGGGTGGGCAGCAGCGGCGGCTTCGCCCGGCTGTCGTGGGCGCGCAGCGGGCCGATGGCGCGGTCGACGAACGCGGCGAGGTCCGGGTGGTCCCGCAGCCGCCACAGCAGCAGGTCGATGTCGAGTCGCCGCGCGTCGTACCAGGGGCGTTCGCCGAGGCCCTGGGCGGCGGTCGCGGTCTCCGCGGCGTGCCGCAGCCCCGCGGAGGCGGCCGTCCAGCCGCCGGTGGCGCCGACGACCACGGTCGGGGCGCGGGTGCCCGTGTGCCGCAGTCCCGCGCGTTCGACGCCCGCGCGCAGGGCCGCCGCGACCCGGTCGGCGACCGCCTCACGGTCCTCTTCGGTCCGTAGTGCGACGAGCAGCGGGACCCGTCCTTCGACGGGGCGGACCCCGAGCAGGACCGGGACCCCGACGGAGGCGAGTTCCTCGTTGACCGCGCGGGCGAGGACGGCCCAGCCGCCGCCCGCGGACAGTCCGCTGCCCTCGGGGAGCCTCATCACCACCGGCAGCAGGGGGGAGGCGCCGGGCCGGAAGCCCAGGACCTGGGCCTGCGCGGGGGCGTCCCCGGGGGTGACGCGGCCCTCGGCGAGGTCGGTGAGGAAGTCGCCGCGGCCCCGGGCGGCCAGTTCCTCGTCCTGCCGGGCCTGCATCAGGACCACGGCGAGGGAGGCCGCCGCGCGTTCCGCCGCCATCCGGTGGACGGGTGCGGGCGGGCCCGTGACGGGCAGCAGGACCAGCCGCGCGCGGGGGGAGGCGGGCCCCTGGCCGCCGGTGCCGCCGCCGGGGACGTCGATCACCACGGCGCCGCCGGGCGGGTCCTCGCGGGCGGCCCGCCCACCGCGCAGCTTGTCCCACACCTGGAGCGGGTCGGCGCCCTCGGTCCCGGCGCCGGCCGCGTACAGGAGCCGGCCGTCCGGGGTCTCCAGGAAGACGGGGTTGCCGCCGAACCCGGCGAGGATGGTGAGCACCTGGGGCACCCCGCCGCCGTCGAGGAGTGCCTCGGTGCAGCGCCGGGAGACCTCCTCCGCGCGCTGGAGCAGCGCGTAGTGGCCGTTGACGATCTCGGTGTGGACCTCCTCGGTGACCGTCACGAACGGCACCTCGCGGTGGAGCTGGACGAGGGGGAGTCCGGCGGTCCGCGCGGTATCCACCAGGGCGGGGGGCAGCCGGGGGAAGCGGGGGCCGAGTTCGACGACGAGGGCGGCGATGCCCCGTTCGGCGAGTCCGCGGACGAAGACGCGCTGTTCGGCGGGGCGGGTGCTCAGGCCGAGGCCGGTCGTGAGGAGGAGCTCGCCGCCCTTCAGCAGGGAGGCGATGTTCGGGGCCTCGCCCGCGTGGACCCAGCGGACGGTGCGGTGGAGGCGGTCCGCGCAGGCGACGACCTCCGGGAGGCCGCCGCGCAGCCCCGGTAGTTCCAGGGCCCGCTGTACGGTGATTCCGCCCGTGGTGCCCAGCACGTCCTGTCTGTCCATGCTGGGACGCTACCCGTCCGGTGGCGCCGGGCCCAGTGTGGACCCTGAGCAGCGGTGATCCCCGACCTCCGGGGCCCGTGGTGTGCGAGGCACGGAACACGGGGCACGGCGGCCGGGGATCGGCGGGAGCGCGCTCAAGCGCGCGGGGTCAGCCTCCGTAGGCGCCCGACGCGGTGAGCCTGAGGGCGGTGTCGATGAGCGGAACATGGCTGAAAGCTTGCGGGAAGTTGCCGACCTGACGCTTCAGATGGGGGTCCCATTCCTCGGCGAGCAGGCCGAGGTCGTTGCGCAGGGCGAGCAGCTTCTCGAAGAGCTTGCGGGCCTCGTCGACCCGGCCGATCATCGCGAGGTCGTCGGCGAGCCAGAAGGAGCAGGCGAGGAAGGCGCCCTCGTCGCCCGCGAGGCCGTCCACACCGGCGTCGTCGCCCGCGGTGGGGTAGCGCAGGATGAAGCCGTCGGAGGTGGACAGCTCGCGCTGGATGGCCTCGATGGTGCCGATGACGCGCTTGTCGTCGGGCGGCAGGAAGCCCATCTGGGGGATGAGGAGCAGGGACGCGTCGAGTTCACGGGACCCGTAGGACTGGGTGAACGTGTTGCGTTCCTTGTCGTAGCCCTTCTCGCAGACATCGCGGTGGATGTCGTCGCGCATCTGCCGCCAGCGCTCCAGGGGGCCTTCGGCGTCCCCGGACTCGATGAGCTTGATGGTGCGGTCGACGGCGACCCAGGCCATGACCTTGGAGTGGACGAAGTGGCGGCGCGGGCCGCGGACCTCCCAGATGCCCTCGTCGGGCTCCGTCCAGTGCTTCTCCAGGTAGCCGATGAGGCGCAGCTGGAGCAGTGAGGCGTAGTCGTTGCGGGCCAGCCCGGTCATATGGGCCAGGTGCAGGGCCTCGGTGACCTCGCCGTAGACATCGAGCTGGAGCTGGTGGGCGGCGCCGTTGCCGACCCGTACGGGGCCGGAGTTCTCGTAGCCGGGCAGCCAGTCCAGCTCGCTCTCGCCGAGTTCCCGTTCCCCGGCGATGCCGTACATGATCTGGAGGTTCTCCGGGTCGCCCGCGACGGCCCGCAGCAGCCACTCGCGCCAGGCGCGGGCCTCCTCGCGGTAGCCGGTGCGCAGCAGCGAGGAGAGGGTGATCGCGGCGTCGCGCAGCCAGGTGAAGCGGTAGTCCCAGTTGCGCACCCCGCCGATCTCCTCCGGGAGGGAGGTGGTGGGGGCGGCGACGATCCCGCCGGTCGGGGCGTAGGTGAGCGCCTTGAGGGTGATCAGGGAGCGGACCACGGCCTCGCGGTAGGGCCCGTGGTACGTGCAGTGCTCGACCCACTCGCGCCAGAAGTCGGCGGTCGCCTCCAGGGCCGCCTCGGGTTCCCCGACGGCCGGGGCCTCGCGGTGCGAGGGCTGCCAGGACAGGGTGAAGGCGACCCGTTCCCCGGCGGAGACCGTGAAGTCGGCGTAGGTCGTCAGATCCTCGCCGAAGGTCTCCACGTCGGTGTCCAGCCAAACCGAATCGGGTCCGGCGACGGCGACCGTGCGGTTCTCGACCTTGTGCACCCAGGGCACGATCCGGCCATAGGAGAACCGCATTCGCAGCGCCGAACGCATCGGAACGTGTCCGGATACGCCTTCGACGATGCGGATCAGCTGTGGTGCGCCGTCCCGGGGCGGCATGAAATCCGTCACACGGACGGTTCCGTCGGGTGTGTCCCACTCGGATTCCAGGATGAGCGAGTCGCCGCGGTAGGTCCGGCGGTCGGACCTGGGGGGTGCGGCGTCGCCATGTGCGGGGCCCAGCCGCCAGAAACCGTGCTCCTCGGTACCGAGCAGCGCGGCGAAGACGGCATGGGAGTCGAACCGGGGAAGGCACAGCCAGTCCACGGTTCCGTCCCGGCAGACCAGGGCGGCGGTCTGCATGTCCCCGATGAGTGCGTAATCCTCGATGCGCCCGGCCACGTGCAACTCCAGTAGAACGGCCGCCGCCCGGCCCCCGGAGCGGGGGCTGGCTCTGCGGTCAGATGATCCAGTCAAGGGCGTGCCGACGGGCTCGTGTTACCGGGGGACGGGCGGGGGTGGTGCCGTTTTGCCGGCCTGGCTCGGCAGCAATGTCCGAAGAGGATACGACGCGCTCAGGGGTTGCGGTGCCCGCTCAGGTGAACAGGTTTGCGCCATCGGGGTGAGCGTCCGAAGCGTGTCGCTCGACTGCGGTGCGAAGGGTGTGCGGGGCTGGTGTGACTTCTGTGGTGGGCTGGAAGCGGAGTGTGGCCGGACGCGGTCGCCTCGTGTCGCTGATACCCTGGTAGCCCGTGGACCGGTGGGCTCGCAGGAGTCCCAGCGACAGCGACGAGACCCCCGAACCGCAGCGCAGGCACCTCCCGATTCTTCCGGGCCGGGCGCCGATCCGCATCTCAGACCGCGACCACGGGAGCCCCCTCTTGCCCATGCCGAACCGATCCGCGAACTCCTCGACGACCAAGCATCTCTTCGTCACCGGAGGAGTCGCCTCCTCCCTCGGCAAGGGCCTGACGGCCTCCAGCCTGGGAGCCCTGCTCAAGGCGCGGGGTCTGCGGGTCACCATGCAGAAGCTCGACCCGTATCTGAACGTCGACCCCGGCACCATGAACCCGTTCCAGCACGGTGAGGTGTTCGTCACCAACGACGGCGCCGAGACCGACCTGGACATCGGGCACTACGAGCGATTCCTCGACGTCGACCTCGACGGCACCGCCAATGTCACCACCGGCCAGGTGTACTCGCAGGTCATCGCCAAGGAACGGCGCGGCGAGTACCTGGGCGACACCGTCCAGGTGATCCCGCACATCACCAACGAGATCAAGCACCGCATCCGCCGGATGGCCACCGACGACGTGGACGTCGTCATCACGGAGGTCGGCGGCACGGTCGGCGACATCGAGTCGCTGCCGTTCCTGGAGACGGTCCGCCAGGTCCGCCACGAGGTCGGCCGGGACAATGTCTTCGTCGTCCACATCTCGCTGCTGCCGTACATCGGCCCGTCCGGTGAGCTGAAGACCAAGCCCACCCAGCACTCGGTGGCGGCCCTGCGCAACATCGGCATCCAGCCCGACGCGATCGTGCTCCGCGCCGACCGCGAGGTGCCGGTGGCGATCAAGCGCAAGATCTCCCTGATGTGCGACGTGGACGAGGCGGCCGTCGTCGCCGCGATCGACGCGCCGTCCATCTACGACATCCCCAAGGTGCTCCACACCGAGGGACTGGACGCCTATGTCGTCCGCAAGCTGGACCTGCCGTTCCGGGATGTGGACTGGACGCTCTGGGAGGACCTCCTGGACCGGGTCCACAACCCCGACCACGAGGTGAACGTCGCGCTGGTCGGCAAGTACATCGACCTGCCCGACGCCTATCTCTCGGTCACCGAGGCGCTGCGCGCGGGTGGCTTCGCCAACAAGGCCCGCGTCAAGATCAAGTGGGTCGCGTCCGACGACTGCCGCACCCCCGCCGGGGCCGCCCAGCAGCTCGCCGACGTGGACGCGGTCTGCATCCCCGGCGGCTTCGGCGACCGGGGTGTCAGCGGCAAGGTCGGCGCGATCCAGTACGCCCGAGAGAACAAGATCCCGCTGCTCGGTCTCTGCCTGGGCCTCCAGTGCACGGTGATCGAGGCCGCCCGCAACCTCGCGGGCATCCCCGACGCCAACTCCACCGAGTTCGACGCCGCCACCGCCCACCCGGTGATCTCCACCATGGCCGAACAGCTCGACATCGTCGCCGGCGAGGGCGACATGGGCGGCACCATGCGGCTCGGCATGTACCCGGCGAAGCTCGCCGAGGGCTCCATCGTCCGTGAGGTCTACGACGACAAGGAGTACGTGGAGGAGCGCCACCGCCACCGCTACGAGGTCAACAACGCCTACCGCGCGGAGCTGGAGAAGAAGGCCGGACTCCAGTTCTCCGGCCTCTCCCCGGACGGCAAGCTCGTGGAGTACGTCGAATACCCGCGCGAGGTGCACCCGTACCTCGTGGCGACCCAGGCGCACCCCGAGCTGCGGTCCCGCCCCACCCGCCCGCACCCCCTGTTCGCGGGCCTGGTGAAGGCGGCCGTGGAGCGCAAGACCGCGAAGTGACCCACCGCCGTCCCCTCCGCCCGGCCGGGCGCGGGGACGGACGGCGACCCGCGATACGGTGAGCCGGGGCGCGTGCCTTCACGGGCACGCGCCCCGGTTTTTCGTCGACGCCGGTGACGGTACGGAGGACAGCTCGAAATGATCATCAAGGACACCCCGGAGGAGTGGGAGACCCGGGCGAGCGTGACCCCGTTCACCGGTGCCAAGACCTCGGTGCGCACCGACGACGTGGTCATGCCCGACGGCTCCGTCGCCCGCCGCGACTACCAGGTCCACCCCGGCTCGGTCGCCGTCCTCGCCCTGGACGGCCAGGACCGGGTCACGGTCCTCAACCAGTACCGCCACCCCGTACGGCAGCGGCTGTGGGAGATCCCGGCCGGACTGCTCGACGTCCCCGGCGAGAACCCGCTGCACGCCGCGCGCCGCGAGCTGTACGAGGAAGCCCACATCAAGGCCGAGGACTGGCGCGTCCTCACCGATCTGTACACGACACCCGGCGGCTGCGACGAGGCCGTCCGGATCTTCCTCGCCCGGGAGCTCTCCGAGGCCGAGGCCGAGCGGTACGCCGTCGAGCACGAGGAGCTCGACATGGCGGTCACCGCGGTCCCCCTCCAGGATCTCGTCCGGGGCGCCCTCGCCGGGGACCTGCACAACAACTGCCTGGTCGTGGGCGTGCTGGCACTGGTCGCGGCCCGCGCCGGCGACGGACTCGACGCGCTGCGCCCCGCCGACGCGCCCTGGCCCGCCCGGCCCTTCGAGGTCTGATCCGCCCGGCCCCTCGCGTTCCGCTCCGCGGCCGGGCCGCCCGCCCCGGAACCAGGCGGTCCGAACATCCGTCCGGCCACCGGCCCGGATGAATCGCCCGATCGGCTGATCATCCGATCGGGCGACGCTCCCGCCCCGCCCGCCGTGCTCCTCACTGTTCGTCGCAGAGCGTGAACTAGGCTCTGAAAGCACCCCGTCCGGAGCCCCGGCGGGCACCTGCGCGCAGTGGAACGGGAGCGTGGCCCGTGACGGATCAGGCGGTGGACACCGACGGCACCCGGCTTTCCGGGGGCGGGCGGCCCCGTGCGTCGGCGACCGCCCCCACGGAGAGTCAGTTCCTCGGACGGACCCGGGAGTTGAAGGAGCTGCGCGCCGACATCGAACGCGCCGGCCTCGACACCATCGCCGGGAAGAAGGCGCCACGCGCGCGCGTGCTGCTCATCGCCGGACGCCCCGGCTCGGGCCGCACCGCCCTCGCCGACGAACTCGTCCGGCAGGTCGCGCACCGTTACCCCGACGGGGTGCTCCGGGCCCGGCTCACCGAACCCGACGGCACCCCCGTCCCCACCGACCGGGCCGCCCGCGCGCTCCTCGACGCATTCGGCGTCCCCGCCCCCGCGGGGGCGTCCGCCGACGACCTGACCGCCGATCTGCGCGAAGCCCTCACCGACCGGCGCGTACTGCTCCTCCTCGACGGCGCCGCCGACGCCGAACAGGTCGACGAACTGGTGCCGCCCACCCCGTCCAGCCTGGTCCTCGCCGTCACCGAGGGCCCCCTGACCGGCGTCGCCGACGTACGGCCCTGCACCCTCGGCGGCCTCGACACCAAGTCGGCCGTGGAGCTCCTCACCCGCTGGACCGGCTCCGTACGCGTCACCGTCGACCCGCTCGCCGCCGAAGGACTCGTCGAGGAATGCGGCGCCCAGCCCGCCGCGCTCGTCCTCGCCGGCGGCTGGCTCGCCGCCCGCCCCAAGTCGTCCGTCGCGGACCTCGCCAAACGGCTGCGCGCCCGGTCCGAGGACGGCCCCGTCCTGGCCCGGATCTTCCACCACTCCTACGAGGCCCTGCCCGCCGTCGCGGCCCGGATACTGCGACTGCTCAGCCTCACCCCCGGCGGCCTCGCCGACCCGCACACCGCGTCCGCCCTCGCGGGCTGCTCGGTCTCCGCCGCCCGGTCGACCCTCGACGACTTCACCGCGCTCGGCCTGCTGCGCCGCGTCGACTCCCCGCTCCCGCAGTACGAGGTCCCCGACTGCCTCGTCCCCCTGCTGCGCAACCTCACCGAGACCAAGGACCGGCCCGCCGAGGTCCAGCTCGCGCGGGCCCGCATGCTGGAGCGGACCGTACGGCTGCTCCAGTCCTGCCGCGCGATCACCCAGACCGACGACGCCCTGGCCCAGAGCCGGCTCGCCGGGCTCCCGCGCGCGCTGCGCTTCCCCAACCCGCGGGCCGCCGCCGACTGGCTGCGCATCCGGCGGCCCGCGCTGCTCGCCGCCGCCCGGACGGCCGTCGCGGACGGCGAGCTGGACACCCTGGCCCGCCGGCTGATGGCCGCGCTGACCCGGGCGCTCGTCGCCCATGAGGGCACCGGGGCCGCCGCCCCCGATCTGTACGGCATCCACGCGCTGGTCCTGGACGTGGCCGAGCGCCGCGACCTCCCGCGTGAACGGGCCGCCGCCCTGCTGAACCTCGCCGACCTGGACGCCCGGACCGGCCGCACCCAGGACGCCCTGGTCCGCTACCGGGCCGCGCTGGACGCCGGACGGCAGGCCCGGGACCCGTACGCGACCGGCCGCGCGATGGAGTCCGTCGGCGGCGCCTATCAGGAACTGGGGGACTGGTACCGGGCCGCCGACTGGTACGGACGCGCGCTGGCCCAGCGGCTGGCCCGCGGTGAAGGGGAGGACGCGGCCCGGCTGCACGGCCGGATCGCGGGCGTGCAGACCTACGCGGGCCGCTACGGCGACGCCCTGCGCAACTGGCGTTCGGCGGTGTCCGGGCACCGCAGGACCGGGGACATCCCCGCGGTGGCCCGCGCGCTCAGCGAGCTGGCCCGGGTGCAGGAGTACGCGGGCCGTCCCGACGAGTCGCTCGGTACCTGCCACGAGGCCGTCGAGTGGGCACGCCGGGCCGACGACGCCCGGCTCCAGGCCGCGCTCCAGCTCCGGCTGGCGGACACCCTCGACCGGCTCGGGGACTCCTCGACCGCGCAGCTGCACCGCAACGCGGCCGAGCGGATGCTGGGCGAGGACCCGGCCGGGCCGGACGGGTACGAGTACGGGGGCACGGGCACGGGCGTGGCGACGGCCGGCCGGACGGCGGGGAGCACGACGGTGTCCGCCCCTGGTGGTGGGATCGGCCCGGACGACCCGGTCACCCCGCACGACGGCCCGGACAGTCCGGACAGCCAGGACGGCCTAGGTGTTCAGGTCGCTGTGGGTGCTGTGGGTGCTGTGGGTGCTGTGGGTGCTGTGGGTGCTGCGGGTGCTGCGGGCGGTCAGGGCGCTCCGGGTGGTCAGGCTGGGCAGGGTGTCCCGCAGGTGCTGGACGTCTCGGGTGTCCCGGACGCCGCGCACGCCCCGCGGGCCTCTGATGCGCCTCAGTCGCTGGATGCCTCAGGCGCATCGGCCGCCTCGGGTACCTCGGATGCCCTGGCCGCCTCGGGTGTCCAGGACGGTCCGGACAGCGGCGGCACCGGGTCGGACGGCAGCCGGACGAGCCGGGACGAGCACGCGGCCTCGGTCGACCTGGGCGGGCCGGACGACCTGGGCGGGCCGGGTGGCCTCGTCGGGCCGGAACCGGAACTGCTTCGCGAGCCCGCCGCGGAGCCCGTCGCCCCGACGCGGGCGGAGGCCGTCCCGGAGCCGGTGGCACGTCCCGGTGCCGACGGCGCGGACAGCGCGCCGGACAGCGCGCCGGACAGCGCGCCCCGACCCGACGCCCGGCCCGCCGCGCCCGCCGCGCTCGTCGTGGAGGAACCCGGTGCCGCACCGGCCGCCGGTGGCGCGGACCAGGCGAGGCCCGCGCTTGACGTGAGCGGACCTGCGGCCGGGGCGGGTGCTCCCGGACCCGCCGTGGCGCCGGACCCGGGCGGGGCGGGACCCGGCGAGCCGGAGACCGTGGAGCGCGCGGGGGACGCGGCCGCGGAATCCGTCGTGGTACCGCTCACGCCGATCGCCCCCGCCCCGGAAGCGGAACAGCGGTCCGGGCCGACGCGCAGGCGGAGCTCACGCGGTGGCAAACCGCGCGGCCGGTCCTGAGCCGCCTGGCGCTTCGGGTGCCGAATGCCGGGGGCCGGTTCTGAGCCCTCCGGCACACCGGGTGCCGTCGCCCGTCCTGCGACCCCCGGCATACCGAGAGCTCACCGCAGCCCGGCCGACCGACTCGCCGGCCGACCGACTCGCCGACCGGCCGGACGGGCTGGTCGAGCTGGTCGGGCCGGGTGGTCGCCCGTGACGGGTCGGAGCGGGGTGGGGCGTGGCGGGGCGCAGGGTGGCGTGCGGGGGCGCGTGGGGCTGTGTTCCGGCGGCCCTCTACCGGGGGCCGTGGGGCACCGGAACGCCGTGCCGATGACGGTGATCGGGCCCGTAATCAGGGAGGTGTAAGGCGGAATCACCGATTCCACCTACGAAATCCGCAGTGCATCCAGGAAAGATTGATGCTTTGGAAGGCTAGACAGCTGGAAGTCCTTCATTAGACTGGCTCCGCCGCGTTCTTTCGTGGTGCCGCTCGATGTGCCCACGCATATCCGGGTGTGTAGTGCATTGCCCCGAAAAAACCCCTGAGTCAAGGACCGTGATCGACGATGAAGGTCGGCATCCCCCGCGAGGTCAAGAACAACGAGTTCCGCGTCGCCATCACCCCCGCCGGTGTGCATGAGCTGGTGCGCCACGGCCACCAGGTCGTCGTGGAGCAGAACGCCGGTGCCGGGTCGTCGATCACGGACGCCGAGTACGTCGCCGCCGGGGCCGTGATCCTCGCCACCGCCGACGAGGTGTGGGCCACCGCCGACCTGCTGCTCAAGGTCAAGGAGCCCATCGCCGAGGAGTACCACCGGCTGCGCAAGGACCAGACGCTCTTCACGTACCTGCATCTGGCGGCCTCCAAGGAGTGCACCGACGCCCTCGTCGCCTCCGGCACCACCGCGATCGCCTACGAGACCGTCGAGCTGCCGAACCGCGCGCTGCCGCTGCTCGCCCCGATGTCCGAGGTCGCGGGCCGGCTCGCCCCGCAGGTCGGCGCCTACCACCTGATGCGCCCGGCCGGTGGCCGCGGTGTGCTGCCGGGCGGGGTCCCGGGTGTGGCCGCGGGCAAGGCCGTCGTCATCGGTGGCGGGGTCTCCGGCTGGAACGCCGCGACCATCGCCATCGGCATGGGCTTCCACGTCACGCTGCTCGACCGTGACATCAACAAGCTCAAGGAGGCCGACAAGCTCTTCGGCACCCGCATCCAGACCGTCGTCTCCAACTCCTTCGAGCTGGAGAAGGCGTGCCTCGACGCCGACCTCGTCATCGGCGCGGTCCTCATCCCCGGCGCCAAGGCCCCCAAGCTCGTCACCAACGAGCTGGTGTCCCGGATGAAGCCGGGAAGTGTTCTTGTCGACATCGCGATCGATCAGGGCGGCTGCTTCGAGGACTCGCGTCCCACCACGCACGCCGAGCCGACCTTCCCGATCCACGGCTCGGTCTTCTACTGCGTCGCCAACATGCCCGGCGCGGTGCCCCACACCTCCACCTACGCCCTCACCAACGCGACGATGCCCTACATCGTGGAGCTGGCCAACCGCGGCTGGGTCGAGGCGCTGCGCCGTGACCCGGCGCTGGCCAAGGGCCTGAACACCCATGACGGCAAGGTCGTCTACCGCGAGGTCGCCGAGGCCCACGGGCTCGACCACCTGGAGCTCGACACGCTTCTCGGCTGAGCCCGACCGCGCCCGGCGGCGCGGCCGGTGACCTGCGGCGCCGCGCGTCGCGGTCAACGGATGCCGCCAAGCTCACGCGTACGGCCGGACCTTGTGGACGAGGTCCGGCCGTAGGCATGTCGATGTGTGGATCGCGCCACTGTGCGAAGCGCTGTGAGGTGTTCGTACCGACCGGTCCAACTCGCCTCGAACGTAACCCTTTAACCGATTCGTACACCCGTGAACAGCGGTGGAGAGCCGCCGTACGCCCTTGACAGGGGCGGGTTCCGATGCCGACACATCGTGCCGGGTCCGGCGGATTGTGTTGCTGCGGAGCGGTGACACGCCATAGAGTCGCCAACCGTCGGCATGGTGCCACGCTGACCTATCGAGAAGTTTCCTGGTCACCAAGGAGGTAAGACGACTTGTGAATGAGTCGACATTTACTCCCGGGGGTGGTCAACCAGGAATCCCTGGGCGGGGCCAGGGCCCCGTGGGGTTCGAGGCTGTCGGCTCGGTCGCTGTCCGCACCTTCGCAGCCCACCAGCAGAGTCCCCAGCGGATTCAGACAGCACACCAGAGCATGGATGGCCCTCACGTGAACGCCATGGCCGGCGACCGAAACGGCGACAGCCACTTCGCCGACTACGACCTGCCCGACGGGCACTTCTACGACCCCGACGCGGAGTACGAGCCCGACCCGGAGTACGCGGCCACGCTCGCGCCCGACGCGGCACGGCAGCGCCGGGAGCGCATCGGCCCCACGGGCCGCCCGCTCCCGTACTTCCCGATCCCGGGCCCGCTCACCGAGCACGGACCCGCGAAGATCATCGCGATGTGCAACCAGAAGGGCGGCGTCGGCAAGACCACGTCGACCATCAACCTGGGTGCCGCCCTCGCGGAGTACGGACGCCGGGTCCTCCTCGTCGACTTCGACCCCCAGGGCGCCCTTTCGGTCGGCCTCGGGGTGAACCCGATGGAGCTGGACCTGACGGTCTACAACCTGCTCATGGAGCGGGGCATGTCGGCCGACGAGGTGCTGCTCAAGACGGCCGTTCCGAACATGGACCTGCTGCCGAGCAACATCGACCTGTCCGCGGCCGAGGTGCAGCTCGTCTCCGAGGTGGCGCGCGAGTCCACGCTCCAGCGGGCGCTCAAGCCGCTGCTGCCGGACTACGACTACATCGTGATCGACTGTCAGCCCTCGCTCGGTCTGCTGACGGTGAACGCGCTCACCGCGGCGCACAAGGTGATCGTGCCGCTGGAGTGCGAGTTCTTCGCGCTGCGCGGTGTGGCCCTGCTCACCGAGACGATCGAGAAGGTCCAGGAGCGGCTCAACCCGGAACTGGAGCTCGACGGCATTCTCGCCACGATGTACGACTCCCGCACGGTGCACAGCCGCGAGGTCCTCGCGCGCGTGGTGGAGGCGTTCGACGATCACGTGTACCACACGGTGATCGGCCGGACGGTCCGCTTCCCGGAGACCACGGTCGCCGGTGAGCCGATCACCACGTACGCGTCGAACTCCGTCGGTGCCGCCGCCTACCGCCAGCTCGCCAGGGAGGTGCTCGCCCGGTGTCACGCCGAGTGAGTCTGCCGGGAGCCGACGAGTTGTTCCGTACCACCGGGGGGACGGCGCTCCAGTCGTCCTCCCCCAGGCGCCCGCCGAACGGCGGGGCCAGGGTGCCGGGTCCCGCCGCCGAGGGTGACGGGACCGCCGCCGACGGGAGCACGGAGCCGTCGGCGGCTCAGCCGTCCGTACCGTCGCCCGCCCGCTCCCCGCACACGCCGCAGCAGAACGGGCGGCACGGCGAGGGCGCGGCCGAGCACGGTTCCGCGGCCGACGCGGAGGCCGGGGAGTCCCGCACCCGGGGCGCTGAGCGCTCGTCTGACGGCATGGAACAGTCTCCAGGGCATCCTGGGCGCCGTACGGCCCCGGAGGCCGCCACAGGGGCGACAGGGGCCACCGCCACGGCCGGCCGGGGCGCGGTCGCGCCCGCGTCCGGCAGCGCGGCCCGGCGGCGGGGCCGCGCGGCGCGCAGGCCCAGCGGCCGGGAACGCCACGACGAGAAGATCACCGTGTACGTGTCCGCCGAGGAGCTCATGGACCTGGAGCACGCCCGGCTCGTGCTGCGGGGCGAGCACGGTCTCGCGGTGGACCGGGGGCGGATCGTGCGGGAGGCGGTCGCCGTCGTCCTGGCCGATCTGGAGTCACGGGGCGACGCGAGCATCCTGGTACGGCGGCTTCGTGGTCGGTAGCCCTCGGCGGGGGCGACGTGTACTGGGTACGGGACCCGCGGGGTCCGACGGCCACGACGGGTCCGACGGGCTCGGTGGGTCCGAGGCGTCCTGGCGGCCCGGGGAGCCCGGTGGGCCTGCGGAAGAAACGCCTGATGACGCGCTCGTGTCCGATGACGCGCTCGTGCGTGAAGAGGTGCCGGAGGCATCCGGCGGCACGGGCGCCGCGAGCGGGGGCGACACCCGCTTCCAGGTGCGGCTGGTCAACTTCGAGGGGCCGTTCGATCTGCTGCTCCAGCTGATCGCCAAGCACAAGCTGGATGTGACCGAGGTCGCGCTGTCCCGGGTCACCGACGAGTTCATGGCGTACATCCGGGGCCGCGGACCTGACTGGGACCTGGACGAGACGACCGAGTTCCTGGTCGTCGCCGCGACCCTGCTCGACCTCAAGACGGCCCGGCTGCTGCCGACCGCGGAGGTTGAGGACGAGGCGGACCTGGCGCTCCTGGAGGCGCGGGACCTGCTCTTCGCCCGGCTGCTCCAGTACCGCGCCTACAAGCAGATCGCGGACATCCTCGGTGCCCGGCTGGAGGCCGAGGCCCTGCGCCGGCCGCGCACCGTCGGACTGGAACCGCACCACGCGGAACTGCTGCCCGACGTGGTGATCAGCATCGGGCCCGAGGGGTTCGCGCGGCTCGCCGTCAAGGCGATGCAGCCCTGCCCCGAGCCCCAGGTGTACGTGGACCACATCCACGCCCCGCTGGTGAGCGTGCGGGAACAGGCCGCGGCGGTGGTGGCACTGCTGCGGGAACGCGGCGAGACGAGCTTCCAGGAGCTGGTCGCGGACGCGGGCGACACGCTCACGGTGGTGGCGCGGTTCCTGGCCCTGCTGGAGCTCTACCGGGAGAAGGCCGTGGCGCTGGAGCAGGAGGAGGCCCTCGGTGAACTCCTGGTGCGCTGGACCGGCGGCGACGGGGACGAGCCGCCCCGGGTCACGGACGAGTTCGACCGCCCCGCGGACCCGGACGCCCGTGGACGCGCCACCGGCCGATCGGACGGCGACGGTACGGCGGGCGGCGAGGGTGACCAGGGCGGCAGACGCGACAAGGCTGGGAGTGCGGTGTGAGTGACAGGGACGACCACATGGCGGCCGGGGGACCGGCGGGGGCCCGGGACGTCGCCGCGCTGGAGCTGAGGCCCGCGCTGGAGGCCGTCCTGATGGTCGTCGACGTACCGGCCACCGAGGAGCATCTGGCGAAGATCCTCCAGCGGCCCCGGCGGCAGATCGCCGACACCCTTCGGGAGCTGGCCGACGAGTACACCGTCCAGGGGCGCGGCTTCGAGCTGCGCCTGGTCGCGGGCGGCTGGCGCTACTACACCCGGCCGGCCTACGCGGCGGCCGTCGAGGGCTTCGTCCTGGACGGTCAGCACGCGCGCTTGACCCAGGCGGCGCTGGAGACCCTGGCGGTCGTCGCGTACCGGCAGCCGGTCAGCCGTTCCCGGGTCTCCGCGGTGCGCGGGGTGAACTGTGACGGGGTGATGCGGACCCTGCTCCAGCGGGGTCTGACCGAGGAGGCGGGCGCGGAACCCGAAACAGGTGCGATCCTGTACAGGACGACGGACTACTTCCTGGAGCGGATGGGCCTGCGAGGCCTGGACGAGCTTCCGGAGCTCGCGCCCTTCCTCCCGGAGGCGGCGGCGATCGAGGCCGAGACCCAGGAGGGTGTCCCGTCGTTCGATCCGGATGCACCCGATTCCGGGACCTTCGAGCACGCAGACGACAAGACGGAACTTTGATGCGAAGCAGCGGCAGCGGTGGCGGCAGGACCAGCGGACGCGGTGACAACCGCGGCGCGGGTGACGGGCGCGGTAACAGCCGCGGCGCGGGTGGCGGACGCGGCACGGGCGGCGGACGCGGTAACAGCCGCGGCGCGGGCGACGGGCGCGGCGACAAGCAGAAGCGGACCGGGCCCCCGCGCCCGGAGGAGCGGCGCTACGAGGCGGGCGGTTCCGGCGGGTCGGGAGGCGGCTCCCAGGGCGGCGGCACCGGTCCCCGGAGCGGCAAGGGTGCCGCCGCGCGCGGTGGCGCCAAGGGCGGCCCCCGGCAGTCCCCCCAGCCGCGCGGCGGCCGGACGGCTCCGGCGCGCTCCCGCGAGTACGACGCGCGGGCGGAGGAGCGCAACAGGGAGCGGTACGCCGACAAGAAGGACGTGAAGCCCCCGAAGACGTTCCCGGGCGCCGAGCAGGAGGGCGAGCGGCTCCAGAAGGTGCTCGCGCGCGCCGGATACGGTTCCCGGCGGTCCTGCGAGGAGCTGATCGAGAACTCCCGGGTCGAGGTCAACGGCTCCATCGTGATCGAGCAGGGGCTCCGGGTGGACCCCATGAACGACGAGATCAAGGTCGACGGGCTGACCGTGGCCACCCAGTCGTTCCAGTTCTTCGCGCTGAACAAGCCGGCCGGTGTGGTCTCGACCATGGAGGACCCCGACGGCAGGCAGTGCCTCGGTGACTACACGAACAACCGGGAGACCCGGCTGTTCCACGTGGGCCGCCTCGACACCGAGACCGAGGGTGTCATCCTGCTCACCAACCACGGCGAGCTGGCCCACCGGCTGACGCACCCCAAGTACGGCGTCAAGAAGACCTATCTGGCGCACCTCGTCGGACCCATCCCGCGGGACCTGGGCAAGCAGCTCAAGGACGGCATCCAGCTGGAGGACGGCTACGCGCGCGCGGACCACTTCCGGGTCGTGGAGCAGACCGGCAAGAACTACCTGGTCGAGGTGACCCTGCACGAGGGGCGCAAGCACATCGTGCGGCGCATGCTCGCGGAGGCGGGCTTCCCCGTCGACAAGCTGGTGCGGGTGGCCTTCGGGCCGATCACCCTGGGCGACCAGAAGTCGGGCTGGCTGCGCAGGCTGTCCAACACCGAGGTCGGGATGCTCATGCAGGAGGTCGACCTCTAAGGTCCACCGAGTTCCACGCCTGGTGGCGGTACACCGCCCGAGGTGTCCGAAGGCCGGGTCCGGGGAGTTCCCCGGGCCCGGCCTTCGGCGTGTCCCGGCCCGGGCGGGCCCCGCGCACGGGCGGGACCCCACCCGAGGTCCCGCGCGCGGGCGGGCCGGCGGAATTTCCGGTGTGCCGACGGAAATCCCCCGGGCAATCGCCTTGTGGCGGACCCCTCTCCCTCTTTATAGTCGAAGCGACCATTAAGGAGGCGGGTGTGGAACTCGCGAACCTCGTCGAGCCGTTGCAGCGTCCGCTGTTCACCCTGCTCGGCACCCCTGTGAGCTGGACCGAGGTGCTCGGGTTCGGCAGTGGCGCGCTGTGCGTCTGGCTCGTCACCCGGCGGCACATCGCCAACTGGCCCGTCGGCATCGCCAACAACCTGTTCTTCGTCCTGCTGTTCAGCGAGGCCGGGCTGTACGCCGACGCCGGACTCCAACTGGTCTTCATCACCCTCGCCGTGTACGGCTGGCGGACCTGGGCCCACGGGGGTGGTCCTGGCTCC
This sequence comes from Streptomyces uncialis, assembly GCF_036250755.1. Classification (NCBI taxonomy): domain Bacteria; kingdom Bacillati; phylum Actinomycetota; class Actinomycetes; order Kitasatosporales; family Streptomycetaceae; genus Streptomyces; species Streptomyces uncialis. The sequence goes on from NZ_CP109583.1 coordinate 7,341,054, forward strand.
GGCCCCGTCCGGGTGCGGCGCACGAGCCGTACCGAAGGGGTCCTGCTGCTCACGGCGGGGGTGGTGGGCACACTCGCCCTCACCCTGCTCCTGGACCGGGCGACCGACTCCACCGTGCCCTTCTGGGACGCCCTGACGACCGCGCTGTCCCTCACGGCCACCTACGGCCAGTGCCGGGGGCTGGTCGAGTCCTGGTGGCTGTGGATCGCGGCGGACCTCGTCTACATCCCGCTCTACGCGCACAAGGAGCTGTATCTGACATCACTCCTGTACGCCGGATTCCTCGCCCTGTGCGTGATCGGGCTGCGCAACTGGCGGCGCGCCCTGCCCGCCCCCGCGCGCGTCGCCGGGGCCCTGGCATGAGCGCCCGCGCGGGAGGGGCCCACCGCTACCGGCACGGCCTCGTGCTCGGCAAGTTCTATCCACCGCACGCGGGCCACCACCATCTGGTCCGCAGCGCGCTGGAACACTGCGCGGAGGTCACCGTCCTGGTGTGCGCCGCCTCCGTGGAGTCCGTCCCGCTCGACGCGCGCGTGCGCTGGATGGCCGAGGCCCATCCCCGCGCGCGGGTCGTCGGCGTCGTCGACGACATCCCCATGGACACCGGCGACCCCGCGATCTGGGACGCCCATATGGCGGTCTTCCGCTCCGGGCTGCGCGGACTGCCGCACCCCGTGGACGCCGTCCTCACCTCGGAACGGTACGGCGACGAACTCGCCCGCCGGTTCGGCGCCGCGCATGTCTGCGTCGACCTGGAACGCACCGCCTTCCCGGTCTCCGGCACGGCCGTCCGCGCGGACCCGGTCGCCCACTGGGACCGGCTGTCCGGCCCCGTACGGGCGTGGCTGGCCCGCCGGGTCGTCGTGCTCGGCGCCGAGTCCACCGGCACCACCACCCTGGCCCGCGCCCTCGCCGCGCACTACCGGGACCGGGGCGGCGTATGGGCGGACACCCGGTGGGTGCCCGAGTACGGCCGTGAGCACAGCGCCGCCAAGCTCGACGCGCTCCGCGCGCGGTGGGCCGAGGCCCAGTGGGAGGACGTCGAGTTCACCTCCGACGAGTTCCCGGTCATCGCCCGGCGGCAGAACGAACGCGAGGAGGAGGCGGCCCGCGCGGGCTCACCCGTCCTGTTCTGCGACACGGACTCGTTCGCCACGACCGTCTGGCACGAGCGGTACATCGGCGGACGCCGCCCCCAGGTCGAGGAGATCGCCGACCAGGTCGACCACCATCTGTGGCTGCTCACCGACCACCACGGGGTGCCGTTCGAGGACGACGGGCTCCGGGACGGCGAAGAACTGAGACCGTGGATGACTGAACGTTTCCGCGCGGAACTTCTCCGTACCGGACGGAAGTTCATCCAGGTGACCGGCTCGCACGAGGAGCGCGTACGCACCGCCGTGACGGCGGTCGACGCCCTGCTCGCGGCGGGCTGGGACCTCGCCGACCCGCTCCCGGAGAGACAACGATGACGACGCGCCCGGACCAGTCCGCCAGCCGCTCCGACGACCGGAACCCGGCCGCCCGCCCCGACCCCGCAGCCCGCCCCGGCGACCTCGGCGACGCCGGTGACGCCGGTGACGCCGACGGCAGCCCCGGCAGCCTCGGTACCCCCGGCGCGTCCGACGGTGGCCCCGGCGCGCCCGAGGGCGTCCGAGCCCCCGAGGGGTACGACAAGTACGCCTTCGAACCCTTCGCCGTCACCGTCGACCTGGCCGTCTTCACCGTCCGGGACGGCGCGCTCCAGATCCTGCTCGTCCAACGCGGCCAGGAGCCCTATCTGGGCCGCTGGGCGCTGCCCGGCGGCTTCGTCCTGCCGCGTGAGTCCGCCGGGGTGGCCGCCCGGCGCGAGCTCGCCGAGGAGACGGGACTGGCCGCCGACACCGTCGCCGGACTCCACCTCGAACAGCTGCGGACGTACAGCGACCCCGACCGGGACCCGAGGATGCGGGTCGTCTCCGTCGCGTACACCGCGCTCGTCCCCGACCTGCCCGAGCCGCGCGGCGGAGGCGACGCGGCACACGCCCGCTGGGTACCGCAGGGCCGCTGGGAACCCCTCGCCTTCGACCACGACCGCATCCTGGCCGACGCGCGCACCCGCGTCGGCGCCAAGCTGGAGTACACCTCCCTCGCCACCGAGTTCTGCCCGCCCGAGTTCACGCTCGGGGAGCTGCGCCGTGTCTACGAGACGGTCTGGGGCACCTCGCTGGACCCCGCCAACTTCCGCCGCAAGGTCCTCGCCACGCCCGGCTTCGTGGCACCCGTCCCCGGCGCCGCCAGACTCACCGGCGGCCGGGGAAAGCCCGCCGCGCTGTACCGCGCCGGTACGGCCACCGCCCCGCACCCACCTCTGCTGCGCCCGGAAGGACGGCCCGTATGACCGCCTCACCGACCATCACCCCGACATCCCGTGGCCCGCAGCCGGCAAGCGCCGCCACCGGGGCCCTCGTCGGCCTCGCCCTCGGGGACGCCCTCGGCTTCCCCACCGAGTTCAACGACGTTCCGTCGATCCTCGCCAAGTGCGGACCCTGGCGGACGATGGAGCTGCCCACCCCCGCGTTCATCACCGACGACACCCAGATGACGCTCGCTCTCGCGCGCGGGCTACGCACCGCCCAGGAGGGCGGCACCCTCGGACCGCTGCGGATGGAGCGCCCGGTGCGGGAGGAGTTCGTCGACTGGTACCGGTCGCCCGACAACAACCGCGCCCCCGGCCGCACCTGTCTCCAGGCCTGCGACCTTCTCAAGACCGAAAGCCGCGCCTGGCAGGACGCCAGCCAGATCCACTCCAAGGGCTGCGGCGCCAACATGCGCGTCGTGCCCGTCGGACTCGTCCCCGGACTCGACGACGAACAGCGCGCGGGCGCGGCCCAGTTGCAGGCCGCCCTCACCCACGGCCACCCCACCGCGCTCGCCGCGTCCGACCTCACGGCCCACGCCGTACGGCTCCTCGCCCGCGGCGCCGAACCGGCCGGACTCGTCGGGCGCTTGCGCTCGTACGTGTACGAGAACCGCACCCGCTACCACGAGCGCTGGCTGGGCGATCTGTGGAGCCGCGCCGACGACCGGTCACCGCAGGAGTTCATCGCGCGCGGGTGGGACGAGTGCGCGGCCGTGCTCGACCGGCTCCGTGCCGCGCTGCGGTCGCCCTCCCCGGAGACCGACCCCTGCCTCGCCACGGGGGAGGGCTGGATCGCCGAGGAAGCCCTCGCCACCGGACTGCTGTGCTTCCTGCTCTTCCCCGACGAACCGCTGACCGCGCTGCGCCGGGCCGCCTGCACGTCCGGCGACTCCGACTCCCTGGCCTGTCTCACCGGCGCGTTCGCGGGCGCGCACCTGGGCGCCGGTGCGTGGCCCGCGTCCTGGGCCGACCGGGTCGAGCACGCGGGTGAGCTGCGGGAGTTCGGTGCGCTGTGGGACGACGCGGGCTGAGTGGGCCGTAGCCGGTTCGTGCCGGGGCGGGGGCGGCGGGGGTCGCGCCACCCGGACCGGCCGCGCCACCCGAGCCACCTGGACCGCCGTACGTCCAAGCCGTCGGGCCGGGCCGCCCGGCTAACCGGCTGTACCGGCTGCCTCGCTACCTGCCTGAACGCCGGACCGGGCGGACCGGGCGCGGGTCCGGACCAGGAAGTCCTCCACCCGCGCGCGGTCCGGCGCCTCGGGCAGCGGGCTGCGGGACAGCGCCTCGTCCGCCCGGGCCGTCAGACGGTTCATCCGGGCCTGCACCTCGGGCCAGGGCACCTCACCGCGCCGGACCGCGAGCAGCGGCTCGCGGTCCTCCCCCACGTCGAGGGTGAGGGCGCCCGTGCGCAGCAGGGCCTCGCAGCTGCTCAGCAGCCGCAGCAGATGCATCGCGTGCTTCCAGCGCGGCTCACCGTGCCGCCGGACACCCGCCATGAGCTTGTCGCGCTGCCCCAGCGCGTACCCCGTGAACGTCACATGGACCTGCCGGGACAGGAACGCGTCCCGCAGGGACAGCAGCTCGCGTCCGGTGTCGTCCAGCCGCTCGACCAGCGGGGAGTGCAGGCACTCCAGGATGTTGGGATTGGCGCGCAGCGCCAGCTCGCAGAAGCGTTCCAGCTCCCAGCTGAACTGCTCCTCGGCGGGTCCGTCGACATGGGTGGGCGGCTTCTCGAAGCGCCAGAACAGCGGGGTCGGGGCGAGGAACACCCCGCGCCGGTCCGTGTCGCTGGCCCCGGTCGCCAGCCCGAAGGCGCGGGAGCCCATCACACAGGAGTAGATCGTGTGGTCGCGGATCAGGTCTTCGGGCGCCATGCCGGACAGGCTACGGCGTGCGTTCCCCCAGGTGGCGGAGCGGGAGGGATCGGGTGACATTGGCAGGGTCCGCGGCCGGTGTCCCAGTCCAGTGGCCCGGCCCCTCTCGGAAGGCGTGGTCATGGCGGGAAACGATCTGGGAAGCCTGCTCGGCGGACTCCTCGGAGGTGGTCAGAGCGGTCAGGGCGGCTCCGGTGGGGCCGGGAAGATCCTCGGCGCGCTGCTCGGCGCGCTCAGCAGTGGCGGCCAGGCGGGCCAGGCGGGCCAGGCGGGACAGGCGGGACAAACCGGCCAGGCGGGCCAGGTGGCACAAGCGGGACAGGCGGCACCGAGCGGGGCGGCGGGCGGCGGGGGCAATCCGCTGGGTGGTCTGCTCGACCTGCTCCAGAAGTCGGGCCTCGCCGATCAGGCGAGATCCTGGATCGGGACGGGGAACAACCAGCCGGTGAGCGGCGCCCAGGTCAAGGACGCCCTGCCCGACGACACCCTCCGCAAGGTCGCGGACGAGACCGGGGTCAGCACCGACCAGGCCGCCGACCGGATCGCCGAGTCCCTGCCGCAGGCCGTCGACAAGCTCACACCCGAGGGACAGGTCCCGTCGGGCTCCCTGGAGGACGCGATCCGGACCCAGCGGCTGTGACCCCACCGGCGGTGACCCACCGGCGGTGACCCACCGGCGGTGACCCACCGGCGGTGACCCACCGGCGGTGACCCACCGGCGGTGACCCACCGGCTCTGATCCGGCGGCTCTCACCCAGCGCCTGTGACCGGGCGTCCGTGACCAGGCGCCCGTGACCGGGCGGCTCTGATGCGACCGGGCTGATCCGGCCCACAGGCAGTGCCCCACCGGCTGTGCCCCGGGCGCAGACCGGGGCTCCCACCCACCCGGCCGCCGCGACCCGGCCGCCGCGCCCGGACCCGCGACCCGGACCCGGGGGGGGTGCCCGTCTCGGCACCCGGTCGCCCGAACCGGCCCGCTCCCACCTGGCTAGGCTTGTGGCATACGGCGGGCCCCGCCGGGCCGATCCAGGGCCCCAGGTCCGGCCCAGGTCCGGCACCGGGCCTCCCGGCCCGGTCACCTGACCACGGGCGACGGCCCGATCAGCGCCGGACGGACGACAAGGAGCGGTGAGCGTGGCGGTACGAGCGGTCCGCGGAGCGGTCCAACTGGAACGCGACGAGGCCGGGCACATGGCCGAGCGGGTCGGTGAGCTGCTGGGGACGATCCTGGAGCGCAACCGCCTCACCGCGGACGACCTGATCAGCGTCTGGTTCACGGCCACCCCCGATCTGCACAGCGACTTCCCCGCGGCCGCCGCGCGGGGCATCGGCATCCTCGACGTCCCGCTGATCTGCGCCCAGGAACTCGACGTCACCGGGGCGATGCCCCGGGTCGTCCGTGTCCTCGCCCACATCGAGTCCGACCTGGCCCGCCCCGACATCGCCCACGTCTACCTGGGCGCCACCGCTGCCCTGCGCAAGGACATCGCCCAGTGAGAACCGCCCTTGTCATCGGTACCGGTCTGATCGGTACCTCCATCGCCCTCGCCCTCGCGGGCCGGGGCGTCACCGTCCACCTCATGGACCACGACCCGCAGCAGGCGCGTACCGCCGCCGCGCTCGGCGCGGGCACCGACGACCCGCCCGCCGGGCCGGTGGACCTCGCGATCGTCGCCGTCCCGCCCGCGCACGTGGCCGCGACCCTCGCGGGCGTGCTGCGCGACGGGGCCGCGCGGGCCGCGCTCGACGTCGCCAGCGTGAAGGGCGGGCCCCGGCGCGAGCTGGAGGCCCTCGGGGTCGACCTCTCCGCGTACATCGGCACGCACCCCATGTCCGGGCGGGAGAAGTCGGGGCCGCTCGCCGCCACCGACAACCTCTTCGAGGGGCGCCCCTGGGTGCTCACCCCCACCCGGGACACCGACACCGAGGTGCTGAACGTCGCGCTGGAACTGGTCTCGCTGTGCCGCGCGGTGCCCGTCGTGATGGACGCGGACGCCCATGACCGGGCGGTCGCGCTGGTGTCGCACATGCCGCATCTGCTGGCCAGCCTGGTGGCTGCGCGACTGGAGCACGCGGAGGAGTCCGCGGTACGGCTCAGCGGCCAGGGCATCCGCGATGTGACCCGGATCGCCGCGTCCGAGCCCCGGATGTGGATGGACATCCTGGCCGCCAACCCCGGCCCCGTCGCGGATCTGCTCTCGGAGGTGGCCGCCGATCTCGACGACACGGTACGGGCGCTGCGGGCGCTCCAGTCGTCGGACCAGGAGAAGCGGCTCGGTGGCGGGCTCGCGGTCGAGGGTGTGCTGCGCCGGGGCAACGCCGGGCAGTCCCGGGTGCCCGGCAAGCACGGGTCGGCCCCCGCGTCGTACGAGAGCGTCGTCGTGCTGATCGGGGACGAGCCGGGCCAGCTCGCCCGGATCTTCGCGGACGCCGACCGGGCCGGGGTGAACATCGAGGACGTCCGGATCGAGCACGCCACCGGGCGCCAGGAGGGCCTGGTCCAGCTGATGGTCGTCCCCGCCGCGATGCCCGCCCTGATCGTGGCCCTGCGCGAGCGCGGCTGGTCCCTGCGCCAGTGACCCCGCGTCCCGCCCCGGGTGACCCGGCACCGGGTACGGGTGACCCGGCGCGGCGGGGGCGGGCGGGTCCGGCGCGGCGGGGCCGGGCGGGCGTGGCCGTCCCCGGGGTGAGCGGTCAAGGCGTCCCCGCCGGAACCAGTAACCTTGTGCGAGGCCGACGATCGGCCCACCCACCCCGCTCCACACCTGGAAGGTGCCCCGTGGAAACCGTCGCCGGAAGCCCCGCAGTCATCGTCGCGATCGACGGTCCGTCCGGCACGGGCAAGTCCAGCACCTCCAAGGCCGTCGCCGCCCAGCTCGGGCTCCGCTACCTGGACACCGGTGCCCAGTACCGGGCGATCACCTGGTGGATGGTGCACCACGGCGTCGACATCACGGACCCCGCGGCGATCGCCGCCGTGGCCGGGCAGCCGGAGATCGTGTCCGGTACCGACCCGGCCGCCCCGACGATCAGCGTCGACGGCACGGATGTCGCCGGGCCGATCCGTACCCAGGAGGTCACGGCGAAGGTCAGCGCGGTCAGCGCGGTGCCCGAGGTGCGCACCCGGATCACCGAGCTCCAGCGCACCATCGCCCGCGCCGCCGAGGGCGGCATCGTGGTGGAGGGCCGGGACATCGGTACGACCGTCCTGCCCGACGCCGATCTCAAGATCTTCCTCACCGCCTCCCCGGAGGCCCGCGCCGCCCGCCGCAGCGGGGAGCTGAACGGTGCCGATGTGAAGGCCACCCAGGAGGCCCTGGTCAAGCGGGACGCGGCGGACTCCAGCCGGAAGACGTCCCCGCTCGCCAAGGCCGGCGACGCGGTCGAGGTCGACACCACCGACCTCACCCTCCAGCAGGTCATCGAGTGCGTCGTCACCCTGGTCGAGGAGAGGCGCGAGGGGAAGACCCTCGTCGAGGGCAAGCGGGCCGCACGGTGACGCCCGGGGTCCAGGTCCCCTCGACGCGGAGCGCCGATCTCGGCCGCCGGATCGGGGTCGGCCTGATGTACGGGCTGTGGAACCCGAGGGTGCTCGGCGCCTGGAAGGTGCCCGTCGGCGGTCCCGTGATCTTCGCGGTCAACCACTCGCACAACATCGACGGTCCGATGCTCATGGGCACCGCGCCCCGGCCCGTGCACTTCCTGATCAAGAAGGAAGCGTTCATCGGCCCGCTCGGCCCCTTCCTGGAGCGCATCGGCCAGCTCAAGGTGGACCGCTCCATCGCCGACCGGTCCGCGATCACCCGGGCCCTCGGGGTGCTGGAACAGGGCGGCGCCCTCGGGATCTTCCCGGAGGGCACCCGGGGCGAGGGCGACTTCGCGTCGCTGCGCGCGGGGCTCGCGTACTTCGCGGTCCGCAGCGGTGCCGCGATCGTCCCGGTCGCGGTGCTCGGCAGCACGGAGCGCCGCAGCAGACTGATACGGGCGGTGCCCCCGCTGCGCAGCCGGGTCGACCTGGTGTTCGGGGACCCGTTCCAGGCGGGCGACGGCAGTGGACGGCGGACCCGCACGGCGCTCGACGAGGCGACGGTCCGCATCCAGGAGCACCTGACCACCCACCTGGAAAACGCCAGGCGGCTCACCGGCCGCTAGGCGACACTTGAGTAGTGGATCTCCCGGAACGGGCCGGTCCACCGATCACCACGATGAACGAGGTACGGACTTCATGAACGAGCACATTCCCTCCGAGGGCGCGGGCGACGGGCACGACCACGGGGCGCTCGGCGACGCCGAGTACGCGGAGTTCATGGAGCTCGCCGCCGTCGAGGGCTTCGACCCCGAGGATGTCGAGGGCGCGATCGACGAGGCCGGACACGGTCCGCTGCCCGTCCTCGCCGTCGTCGGCCGCCCCAATGTCGGCAAGTCGACCCTGGTGAACAGGATCATCGGCCGCCGTGAGGCCGTCGTCGAGGACCGCCCCGGGGTGACCCGCGACCGGGTGACCTATGAGGCCGAATGGGCCGGCCGCCGCTTCAAGCTGGTCGACACCGGCGGCTGGGAGCAGGACGTCCTCGGTATCGACGCCTCCGTGGCCGCGCAGGCGGAGTTCGCGATCGAGGCGGCCGACGCGGTCGTCTTCGTCGTGGACGCCACGGTCGGCGCCACCGACACCGACGAGGCCGTCGTCCGGCTGCTGCGCAAGGCGGGCAAGCCGGTCGTCCTGTGCGCCAACAAGGTCGACGGGCCGAGTGCCGAGGCCGACGCCGCAGCGCTGTGGTCGCTGGGGCTCGGCGAGCCGCACCCGGTGTCCGCGCTCCACGGCCGGGGTACGGGCGACATGCTCGACGCCGTGCTGGACGCGCTGCCCGAGGCGCCCGCGCAGACCTTCGGCACCGCGATCGGCGGGCCCCGCAGGATCGCGCTGATCGGCCGCCCGAACGTCGGCAAGTCGTCGCTGCTGAACAAGGTGGCGAACGAGGAGCGGGTCGTCGTCAACGAGATCGCGGGCACCACCCGGGACCCGGTCGACGAGATCATCGAGCTCGGCGGCAAGACCTGGAAGTTCGTGGACACCGCCGGTATCCGCAAGCGGGTCCACCTCCAGCAGGGCGCCGACTACTACGCCTCCCTGCGCACCGCCGCCGCGGTCGAGAAGGCCGAGGTCGCGGTGATCCTCATCGACGCGTCCGAGAGCATCAGCATCCAGGACCAGCGCATCGTCACCATGGCCGTCGAGGCCGGGCGCGCGATCGTCCTCGCCTACAACAAGTGGGACACGCTGGACGAGGAGCGGCGCTACTACCTGGAACGGGAGATCGACACCGAGCTCGCGCAGGTCGCCTGGGCCCCGCGGGTGAATGTCTCCGCGCGCACCGGACGGCATATGGAGAAGCTCGTCCCGGCGGTCGAGGCGGCCCTCGCGGGCTGGGAGACCCGGGTGCCCACGGGCCGGCTGAACGCCTTCCTCGGTGAACTGGTCGCCGCCCACCCGCACCCGATCCGCGGCGGCAAGCAGCCCCGCATCCTGTTCGGGACGCAGGCGGGGACCAAGCCCCCGCGGTTCGTGCTCTTCGCCTCCGGCTTCATCGAGCACGGCTACCGCCGCTTCGTGGAGCGCAGGCTGCGGGAGGAGTTCAGCTTCGAGGGCACCCCGATCCACATCTCCGTGCGGGTGCGCGAGAAGCGCGGCCGGAAGAAGTAGCGGGAAGAAGCGGTCGGGCGGGCCGGGGCGGCCCCGCCCGCCCGGACCCGGGTCAGGACTCCCGGCGCGGGGCGGGCGGCAGGGCCGGCAGATGCGAGCCGCGCCCGCCCTGCCACACGGGAACCATCCCGGTGGGATGGGCCTGCGGCGCCGGGCCCTGACCCTGTCCCTGTCCCTGGCCCGGCCCCCCGTTCTGACCGTGGCGCTGTTGCTGCTCGGGCCGGTGCTGCTCCGGCCGGTGGTGCTCGGGCCGCTGATGGTCCGGCCGGGCGTCGTAGCGCGGTCCGGGACCGGGGTCGTAGCCGGGGCCGTGCCGCAGCTCCGGCTGGTACATCGTGCCGTGCTGGGTCATGCCGTAGCCGACGGACGACAGCCCGCCGGTCATCCCCGAGGGCGTGCCGCCGTACGACATGCCGTAGCGGAGATCGGGGAACGAGCCGTGGGGGCCGGTGCCGAACGCGGTGAACCCCATCCCCTCCTCGCCGTGGCGGTCACCGGGCAGGGTCCGGAACAACCGGCGGTACTCCGCGTACAGCGCGTCGTAGATCGGCGTGGCCGATACACCGCCCGCCTGTTCATGCGCGGGGCGCATGGACGGGATGGGGCTCTGCTGCGGCGGGCGGCGGGTGGGGTCGTAGGTGTGCACGAACTGCCAAACGACCCCGGGCCCGGACGGATGCGGCCATCGCGCACCATTTCGCCGACCGCGGCGGACGTACCCGGCGGGGCCCGGTCCGGGCCGGCAGCCCGCTCCGGACCGGCCGAGCGTGACGGCCGTGCGGGACCGCGGTGCGTACGGCCGTCACGCACCCGCCGTCGCGCACGGCCCGCGGGGCTCCGGCTCAGGTGCCCGCGAGGGGCATCGCGCAGCCGACGAGGGCGCCGTTGACGGCTGCCTTGTCGAGGGCGTCCCGCAGCAGGTCCTCACGCGGCTGGCGGCCGATGGCGCCCACCGGCGCGGCGAACACCAGTACCTGCTGGAGCTTGTTCGCCGCCGCCCGCCAGCCCTCGGTGACCTGGAGCGGCCGGTGGGCCTGCCACCAGGCGACGGGCTGGCCGCCGGTCGGGCCCGGCTGGAGCACGGCGTGCAACTGGCCCATGGCCAGCAGCACCGACCAGCCGTGCAGCACCGGCGGTACCGAGTCCACACCCGACGCGGGATGGAAGCCCTGCTCGACCAGCAGGGCCAGGAACTCGTCGCCGTTCTCCCCGGTGGTACCGGCCCGCGCGATGGGCGCGGTGGGTTCGACGACCAGTGCCGGGTGCAGTTCGCCCTCGATGAGGACCAGACCGCTGGTGATGCCCAGGACGGCCTGCTCGGGTCCGGTGTCGCCGGGCCCGGCCCCGTCGCCGTCCCCGGTGATGGAACGGACGGCCCCCTGGAGCTGCTCCTCGCTGACCTTGACGATCTGTGAGGGCAGGCAGGTGGCATGGGCGAAGGCGAGGACGGCGGTCTCCTCGCCGATGAACAGGACGGTGCTGGTGCGTTCCTGTTCCGAGTCGCCCGGGGTGCGGCAGGACGTGCAGTCGTAACTGCCCGGGTCGTTCTCTCCGGCGAGCAGCCGGTCGGCTTCTGCGTCGCCGATCTCGGCGCGTACGTCGTCGCTGACGTCGAGCATGCGCGGCACGGTGGCTCCTCGGGATCTCTGTGTGCGTCGCCGGGTGGCTCCCGGCCCGTGCCGGGCGGTCCCCGGCTCATGACAGGGACAACGGGGAAGCTGTGGCCATGGTCACGCCCGGCGGTCAACGGAATCGAACCATCCGGAGCGGAGCGTGAGATGGGCCGCCGATCCGGCTACACCGCGTCAACTTGTTTACGCCCAAGGTGTGTTGAGCCGGTGAAGTGAGTCACAGGCCGGTTGACCGGGTGGCGGGAAAATCCCGATATGGGATGAAGAAGGGGTTGACCGGAAAACGCCGCTACCCGGGGTAACTATGGACTGGCCTGGCGGGACAGGCCGTTGGTTGATGCCGGACCGTCCGCTTCCCTAGGTTCCTCGGCGGTGCACCGAGCACCACTCGGGAATGTCCACCAGCCGGTTCGACCGGCGAGCCCGGCGCCCAGCGCCGGGTGGCGGACGGGGTGGAACGGGCCTCCGCACGCCGAACGCGTGAGGGAGCCCGCGACATCTCGGGGGAACCCGGGGCTTCGGAAAGGGAACCTCATGTCCGGACATCCCGTTTCCACCCGCAGGATCGCCGCGTTCGCCGGGGCCGCGCTGCTCGCCCCGCTGGGGCTGCTCGCGGCTTCGGGCACCGCCCAGGCCGCCGACGGCGGGGTCTGGGACCGTATCGCCCGGTGCGAGAGCGGTGGGAACTGGTCCATCAACACCGGCAACGGCTATTACGGCGGGCTCCAGTTCGCCGCGAGCACCTGGCGGGCCTACGGCGGCACCGCCTACGCCCCCACCGCCGACCGGGCCACCCGGGCCCAGCAGATCGCCGTCGCCACCCAGGTGCAGCGCGGCCAGGGCTGGGGCGCCTGGCCCGTGTGCTCGGCCCGCGCCGGAGCGACCGGCGCCGCCCCCTCCGCCGCGAAGCCCCCCGCCCCCGCCGCCCCGAAGCCCGCGGCCCCCGCGCCCGCCAGGCCCGCGGCCCCCGCCGCGCCCGCGCCGGCCGCCCCGGGTTCCGCCGCCGCGCCCCCTCCCACGGCGAGCGCTCCGCGCCCCGCGCCGCGAACACCCCCCAGCGCACCGCCCCGGCCGCCGCCCCGCGCGCCCCGGAGCGGGCCGCCGACGGCGCGAGCCGCGGCCACCACACCGTCCGCGACGGCGACACGCTCAGCGCGATCGCCGAGCGGTACGCCACCGACTGGCGACGGCTGTACGACGCCAACCAGCGGGTCATCGGCGCCGACCCGCATCTGATCGTGCCGGGCCAGCGACTCGACATCTGACCGGGTCGCCCCCCGCACGCACGGCCCCGCCCCTGGGCTCGGAGGCGGGGCCGTCCGCATGCCCGCGGCCGGGCGTGCGGGGCATCTGTTCGGGGTACCCCGGGTTGGCCTATCGTCCGTCAGGCGGTACCGGCGCGCGCCGGTCGCGGGAATGGTTCCCGTCCGGCGCTATCGATCAGGCAACTCTTGCAGCACAAGATGATGTTCCTCGCCGAGCGGACGACGTGGGAGCGATTCCAAACCTACGGTAGGCGGAGGAGCGGGACGGTTCGGCGGGGAACCGTCCCAAGCGGGAGGAGAGCGGGGGAACGGCAGAGACCGGGAAAGCCTGGTCAATCCTTGGAAACCGCCCGGACGGTCCGCCGTACGGGGGCCGACGGAAGCCGCAGAGAGGGGGAGAGGAGACGCGGATGCACATCTCCTTCCCGACCCAGCACGCCCACGGCACAGCCCGCACACTCCACACAGCCCGCACACTCCGCGCGACCCGCACCGCACCCGTCCGCCACGCGTTCCCCGGCCGCGCCGTCCCGCACCGCGCCCGCCGCACCGGGAGCGTCCCGCCCGCCGCCCCTGACCCGGGCGGCGCCGTCCCGAGAGCCGTCCACAGAGAGGCACGTCCCGTATGACGACGTTGGTCCCCGCCGCCGAGCGGCCCGACGGCGACGGCCGGGAACGGACGCCCCGCGCCCACTGCATAGCCGACTCCGCGGGCGGCCTCACCTTCGACGTCCGCGACCCGGGAACGCCCGGCGACGCCCATCTGGTGCTGCTGCGCCGGGGCTCCGGACACCCCGCCGAGGAGGTGCGGCTGCCCCTCACCCCCGCCTCCGGCGGCAGTCTGCGGGCCGCGCTGCCCAGCGGGGTCGCCCTCACCGAGGGCCGCTGGGACGTCCACGCGCAGGTCGCGGGCGGACGGCTGAGACGGCTGGCGCCCGGCGCGCACGATCTGCGGTCCCTGCTCGACCGCGTCCCCAGCGGCGCACTCGGCCATGTCGCCGTCCGTATCCCCTACGCCACCAAGAACGGCAATCTGTCCGTGCGCAGCTGGTGGCGCGCCCCGCACGCCGAGGCCGGGGAACTCCTGGTCGCGGACCCCGGTCTCACCGTCAGCGGCCGGATGTACGGCACCGTCCCCACCACCGCGGCCCACGCCGAGTCGGTGTTACGCGCCGATCCGTCCGTCCTCGTACGCGCCGGGGTCACCGTGCGCCAGCGGGACTTCGTCTTCACCGTGCCGTACGCCGAACTGATGTCCCGGCCCGGACTGTGGGACCTGTGGCTGTGTCCGGACGGGGCGGACGGGCCCCGGGTGCGGATCGCCCGGATCATCGACCGGGCCGCCGACATCGCCGACCGCCGGGCCGTCCACGGCTACCCCGCCGTCCGGCCGGCCGCCGGGCAGGGCGTGTTCGAGGCCCGCGCCCTGTACACCCAGGACAACGATCTCTCGGTACGGGTCACGCCCGTGCGCTGACCCCGCGCCGGGGCGGACGATCCCCGGGCAGCCCGCCGTCGGGGTACCGGGACCCGCCGCGCCCGTTCGCCCCGTCAGCCCCGCCCGGGACCCGCCGGTCCGGGTGCCGGTGCGCTCCGCCGGGTGTCCCGGGGGCCGCCGGGGAACTCCGGATGGGCCAGGTCGAACGCGGGGGACTCCGAGCGGATCACCGGCATCGTCACGAAGTTGTGCCGGGGCGGCGGGCAGGACGTCGCCCACTCCAGCGAACGGCCGTAACCCCAGGGGTCGTCCACGGTGACCCGCTCGCCGTGATGGGCGGTCCGCCAGACGTTGTAGAGGAACGGCAGGGTCGAGGCACCCAGCAGGAACGCGCCGATGGTGGACAGGGTGTTCAGCGCGGTGAAGCCGTCGGCCGACAGATAGTCCGCGTACCGCCGGGCCATGCCCTCCGCGCCCAGCCAGTGCTGCACCAGGAACGTCAGATGGAACCCGGTGAACAGGGTCCAGAAGTGGATCTTCCCGAGCCGTTCGTCCAGCAGCTTCCCGGTGAACTTCGGCCACCAGAAGTGGAACCCGGCGAACGTCGCGAAGACCACCGTCCCGAAGACCACGTAGTGGAAGTGCGCCACGACGAAGTACGAGTCGGTGACATGGAAGTCCAGCGGCGGCGACGCGAGGATCACACCGGTGAGCCCGCCGAAGAGGAACGACACCAGGAACCCGGTCGCCCACAGCATCGGCGTCTCGAACGACAGCGATCCCTTGAGCATGGTCCCGGTCCAGTTGAAGAACTTCACCCCGGTCGGCACCGCGATCAGGAACGACATCAGCGAGAAGTAGGGCAGCAGCACCGCGCCCGTCGCGAACATATGGTGCGCCCACACCACCATCGACAGACCGGTGATCGTCATCGTCGCCCCCACCAGCGTCACATAGCCGAAGATCGGCTTGCGGCTGAAGACCGGGATGATCTCCGAGACGATCCCGAAGAACGGCAGCGCGATGATGTAGACCTCGGGGTGCCCGAAGAACCAGAACAGGTGCTGCCACAGCAGCGCGCCCCCGTTCGCGGCGTCGAACACCACCGAACCGAAGCGCCGGTCCGCCTCCAGGACCAGCAGCGCCGCCGCGAGCACCGGGAACGCCATCAGGACCAGGATCGAGGTGAACAGCACGTTCCAGGTGAAGATCGGCATCCGGAACATCGTCATCCCCGGGGCGCGCATCACGATGATCGTCGTCAGGAAGTTCACCGCGCCGAGGATCGTCCCGAACCCGGCGAGCGCCAGCCCCATGATCCATATGTCGGCGCCGATCCCCGGGGTGCGCTCGGCGCTGTTGAGCGGCGCGTAGGCGAACCACCCGAAGTCGGCGGCCCCGCCCGGGGTGAGCAGCGACCCCAGCACGATCAGCCCGCCGAACAGGAACAGCCAGTAGGCGAACATGTTCAGCCGGGGGAAGGCCACATCGGGAGCGCCGATCTGGAGCGGCACGATCTCGTTGGCGAACCCCGCGAACGTCGGGGTCGCGAACAGCAGCAGCATGATCGTGCCGTGCAGGGTGAACAGCTGGTTGAACTGCTCGTTCGACACCAGCTGGGTGCCCGGCCGGGCCAGCTCGGCGCGCATCACCATCGCCATCAGGCCCGCGATCAGGAAGAACACGAACGACGTGATCAGGTAGAGATGGCCGATCTTCTTGTGGTCGGTCGTGGTCAGCCAGTCGACCACCAGCCACCCCCGGCGCGCCGCCCGGTCCTTCCCCGCCGCCTCGTGGCTCTCCGGGGCCCCGGAGCTCCTCGGCTCTTCGGCCGTCCGCGCGCTGCCGGTCACCATCGTCTGCCCCCTTTGTGGTCCGCGCCGGGCCCGCGTGCGGGGATGTCCGGCCTGACCGGCCATGGCCCCGAGCCCGCTGCCGGACGGATGGTGTTCCGGGCTTCCCGGAGCTCACGTCATGATGCGCGGGAAGCGGCCCCCACCCCTTGAAGGCGTCCGGGTGTTGTGTGGGGAAATCGTGAAACTCCGGCACTCGTTCAGCTTTTCCGAAGAGCTGTGGAATGCCTCGTCCCGCTCCTCCTTGAAGGGGCCGGAGCGAATCCTTGCGAAGATATTCCGAGTGCTTTCCCGGAAGTCCGCTAATAGGCGGCGGATGACCGGAGGAAGGAATGCGTATGGCGTATGACCGCCAACTACGAGAAGTCGGCCGCGCGGAATCGGGCGTCGTGATCCTGTGACCCAAGCGTGACCCCGCAGGGACGACCCGGCCCCTGCCGGAGTCGACGCGCGGTTAACGTGGCGGGCATGGCACCCAATCCGCAGACACCCGAAGAGCCCCAGGACGACCCGGCCGCCTACGCGGGTCTCGACGCCGAGTCCGCCGAGCGACTGGCCCGTGAACGCGGCTGGTCGAGCGTCCGGTCACTGCCCCCGGGCGCCCTGATCACCATGGAGTACCGCTTCGGGCGGCTGAACTTCGAGGTCGCCGACGGTGTGGTGCGCCGCAGCTGGAAGGGCTGAGGCCACCAGGACGCTCCAGGGCACCGCGAAGGCCCCGGCAAACCCGTGGTGGGGTTCGCCGGGGCCTTCGCGGCGCGGGGCGGGCTGTGCGTACCGTGCCCCGCTGTCCCTGGGCCGTCCGTCAGGGGCGGGTGCCGCCGGGCGGACCGCCCGCCGGTACGGCCGCCGGTGGTGTGCCGTGCCCCGGGCGCTCCTGGTGGTGCGTTCCGCGCCGCCCGCCGACGGGTGTGCCCGGGGCGCGGTCCGGGCGCGGGGTGTGCCCGCCGGGCGCCGGCCGGGGCTGCGCCCGGCCGGTGTGCGGGGCGCCGACGGTCTCCGGCGTGGCGGGCTCCTGGGCCGGACCGGGAATGCGTACCGGCGGTGGGCCGTCCGCGGGGTCCGGTGTGGCGACGGGGGCCGTGGAAGCGGGGGCACCGGCTGCCGCGCGGCGGCGGCGCCAGGTGTCCCGGAGTCCGAAGAGCCAGCGCTCCGCCCGTGCCACCAGCGGCTCGAACCACGGCAGCGCGAGCAGGATCAGCAGCCCGGCCGCCCAGCCGAGCAGGACATCGCTGAGCCAGTGCGTACCGAGATAGACCGTGGTCAGACCCACCCCGAGCGAGACGACGGCCGACAGCGCCGACAGATACCGGCGGGCGCGCGGGGTCGCCGCCAGATACGCGAGGATTCCCCAGGTCACCACCGCGTTCGCGGTGTGCCCGGAGGGGAATATGTCCCCGCCGAGCCACATCTCGTTGGAGCCGATCACGGTCGCGTAGTGCGGACCGAGGCGGCCCATGCCCAGCTTGGCCGCGCCCACCGTCACATTCAGCAGCAGCAGGGACATCCCGAGCGTCAGCATCGGACGCAGGGTGCGCTGGCGCCATGACCGCCAGCCCAGCCACGCGGCGACCATCACGGCGGTCGGGCCGCGCTGGCCGAGGACCACGTAGTAGTCGAGGTAGGCGTGCAGCTCCGGCCACTGCTGGTACGGCCGGAAGAACATGACCTGCCAGTCGAGGCGCACGAGCCAGGACGTGGTGAGCACCGCGACGACGATCGCGGCGTAGAAGCCCAGGGTCGCCGAGAAGAGGACGACCCTGTGCCGGCTCATCCCCGGTACGGAGACATGAGCCGGTCGTTCCGGCTCACGGTCCAGCCGGGCGAACACCCGGTCCAGACGGGTGGGGTTTGGTTCGGTACGCACGCAATCGACGTTACAGGGGCGCGCACCCGGCGACGTCCAATCCCTCGCTTTGTGATGACCATGTGATGTGGCATTCCTCTCAGTTGCCACTGTCAATACGGCATCGGCCTTATTGCATGAGGGACTTCTCATCTATTTCCGCCGCACTATGACAAGCGGGCTTTATGGGCGGGACGAATTCTGTTCACCGGCCGCCGGCCAGGAATTCCCCGGCCGCTCACCGGCGATCTTGGACCGCCCGCTCCTCGTGTCCGCCGGCGCGGCACGGGGCGCACCGGCGGACACGAGTGGCGCACGCCACACGCGCCGACCCGGACGGGGGGAGGTCCGCCACCCGGGGCCCCGGGTGACTCGCGTACGCTGGCCGCTCACTCGCTCTGTGTGACCGGACCGGGAGCGTCCCCACTCCCGACGCCGCGGGAAGCCCCTCCCGCGGGTCCGCCGAGGGTGAGCGACCATCCGGGAGGTACCGCATGCCAGGGACGACCACGGCCGCCGCACGGGCAGCCGCGGACGCGCTCGGCGAGCGTCTCGGCAGGCTGCGCGACACGCTCCTCGCCCGGCCGGGCGACCCGAAGGACCCCGGCGCCAACCGCTGGCTCGTCCTGCTCGTCCTCTGCGTCAGCCTGCTGCTCGTCGCCGTCGACGCGACCGTCCTGCACGTCGCCGTCCCCGCCGTCACCGAGGACCTGCGGCCCAGCGGTGTCGAGCTGCTGTGGATCGTGGACGTGTACCCGCTGGTCTGCGCCTCGCTGCTGATCCTCTTCGGCACCCTCGGCGACCGGGTCGGCCGCCGCCGGGTGCTGCTCCTCGGCTACGCGCTGTTCGGGGTGGCCTCCGCGATCGCCGCCGTCGCGGACGACGCGGGCGTACTGATCGCGGCCCGCGCCCTGCTCGGTGTCGGCGGCGCGATGATCATGCCCGCCACGCTCTCGATCCTGCGGCAGATCTTCCCCGACCGCCGCGAACGCGCCCTCGCCATCGGCGTCTGGAGCGCGGTCGCCGCCGTCGGCGCGGCGATGGGCCCGCTCGTCGGCGGCTTCCTGCTGGAGCACTTCTGGTGGGGCTCCGTCTTCCTGATCAACATCCCCCTGATGCTGATCAGCCTTCCGATCGGGCGGCTGCTGCTGCCCGAGTCCACGGGCGACCGCGACGGACCCTGGGACGTGGTCGGCGCGCTGATGGCCGCCGCCGGACTCTTCGCCCTGGTCCTCGGCGTCAAACAGCTGGGCGGCGAGGGCGCGGACGGCGGCCCGCTGACCCTGCTGCCGCTGATCGGCGGCGCGGCCCTGCTCGTCACCTTCGTACGGCGCCAGCGCCGCCGCACCTATCCGCTGGTCGATCTGCGGCTGTTCGCGCGGCCCGCGTTCAGCACCTCGGTCGGGTGCATCGTGCTCGCGATGCTCGCCCTCGTCGGCCTCGAACTCGTGGCCGCGCAGTACTTGCAGCTCGTCCTCGGGCTGTCCCCGCTGGAGACCGGGCTGCGGCTGCTGCCGCTCACCGTCGCCGCGATGGCCGCGGGTCTCGCCGGAGCCCGGATGCTCCAGCGCTTCGGCCCCCGCACCATGGTCGCCCTCGGCTTCGTGCTCACCGCCACCGCCGTGCTGACCCTGACGTTCATGGGACACCAGGACAATCGCGGTCTGCTGCTCTGCGGATTCCTGATGCTCGGCTTCGGCCTGGAGACCACCCTGTTCGGGGCGTACGAGTCGATGCTCGCCGAGGCGCCCGAGGAACAGGCGGGCGGCGCCGCCGCCATCGGGGAGACCTCCTACCAGCTCGGCGCGGGCATCGGCATCGCCCTGCTCGGCAGCGTCATGAACGCGACGTACGGACACGGCCTCAGCGTGCTGCCCGGGGTGCCCGGCGGCGCCCAGGAGGCGGCGCGCCACTCGCTGGGGGAGGCGTACGAGGTGTCCGAGCGGCTCGGCCCCGGCGCGGGGGAGACGCTGCGCACCGCCGCGCGCGACTCCTTCGTCGACGGGCTGCACATGACGCTCGCGGTGAGCGCCGCCCTGCTGGTGCTCGGCGCGCTGGCCGCGCTGCGGCTGCCGAGGGACATGGAGTGCCCGGCCCCCGCGGCGAAGCCCGTGACGTCCGGTCCGGGCGCGGAGCTGCCCTCGCCCCGCAGCGCGAGCGGCTCGCGCACCTCCGCCGACGCGACGGTGTGACGCTCCGGCCCGGTCGCCGTTGCCACCGGGAGGACCCCCGGCTAACGTCGGCCCCCGAGCCTGGTTACCGCTGCTAGTTTCCGCCGTCGGAGGTACACCCATGTCCGCGCCGCCCAAGCCGCCGCCCTTCGACCCCGCCGACCCGCTCGGCATCGACGACCTCCTGGAGCCCGAGGACCTCGCGATCCGGGACACCGTCCGGGCCTGGACCCGCGACCGGGTGCTGCCGCACATCGCCGAGTGGTACGAGAGCGGCGAGCTGCCCGTCGTCCGGGAACTGGCGCGGGAGCTCGGCGCGCTCGGCGCCCTCGGGATGTCCCTGGAGGGGTACGGCTGCGCGGGCGCGAGCGCGGTGCAGTACGGCCTCGCCTGTCTGGAGCTGGAGGCCGCCGACTCCGGCATCCGCTCCCTGGTCTCCGTGCAGGGCTCGCTCGCGATGTACGCGATCCACCGCTACGGCTCCGAGGAGCAGCGCCGGGAGTGGCTGCCCGGGATGGCCGCGGGGGAACTCATCGGCTGCTTCGGACTGACCGAGCCCGACCACGGCAGCGACCCGGGGTCGATGCGCACATACGCGCGCCGCGACGGTGACGACTGGGTGCTGAACGGCCGCAAGATGTGGATCACCAACGGGTCCGTGGCGCAGGTCGCCGTGGTCTGGGCGCAGACCGACGGGGGAGTGCGCGGCTTCGTCGTCCCCACCGGCGCCCCGGGGTTCAGCGCGCCCGAGATCAAGCACAAGTGGTCGCTGCGCGCCTCCGTCACCAGTGAGCTGGTGCTGGACGACGTACGGCTGCCCGCCGACGCGGTGCTGCCCGGGGTCACCGGGCTGCGCGGTCCGCTGGGCTGTCTGTCGCACGCGCGCTACGGGATCGTCTGGGGCTCGATGGGCGCGGCCCGGTCGAGTTTCGAGACGGCGCTGGCGTACGCCGGGTCACGGGAGCAGTTCGGCAGGCCCATCGGCGGCTTCCAGCTCACCCAGGCCAAGCTCGCCGACATGGCGGTCGAGCTGCACAAGGGCATTCTGCTGGCCCATCATCTGGGCCGCCGGATGGACGCGGGGACGCTGCGGGCCGAGCAGATCAGCTTCGGCAAGCTCAACAACGTGCGGGAGGCGATCGAGATCTGCCGTACCGCCCGGACGATCCTCGGCGCGAACGGCATCTCGCTGGAGTACCCGGTGATGCGGCACGCCACGAACCTGGAGTCGGTGCTCACCTACGAGGGCACCGTGGAGATGCATCAGCTCGTGCTGGGCAAGGCGCTCACCGGACTCGACGCCTTCCGGTAAGGCCCCCCGGCCCTTCCGTCGCCCGTCCGGGTGATCCCCGGTACGGGCGGTGACGCCCCGGCCGAACCGGCCGGTGAGCGGCCCTGCCTCAGCTCTGGTTGAAGAAACCGTCGCTGCGACGGCCCTGGGCCTCGCCGCTGACGATCTCGGTGTGCGAAGGGGTGAGCAGGAAGACCCGCGTGGCCACGCGCTCGATCGAGCCGCGCAGTCCGAAGGTCAGACCGGCCGCGAAGTCGACGACGCGCTTGGCGTCGCCGGGCTCCATGGCCGTGAGGTTCACGATGACCGGGACACCGTCCCGGAACAGTTCACCGATGGCGCGGGCGTCCCGGAAACTGTCCGGGGTGACCGTGCCGATGCGGCGGCCGGTCTCCTCGGCGGTGTCCGTGGCGACCTTCACCCGCGGGTCGGTCACCCAGGCGTTGCCGTGGCTCCCGGTCGCGTCGGTCGTGTCGTCCTCGTAGCTGTCGTAGTAACGCTCATCATCGTTGTCGTCGACGAGGCCAAGCCAGGCACTCGCCTTGCGCACCGATCCCATGGACGCCTCCTCTCACAGCGGTCTTGCGTGGTTCCGCCCCCCTATGGTCGACCATGATGCTGACAACGCGCCAAGGGGTTGGTCGCCGCGCTGGGTTTTCGTGACGGTACTGGTGCACAGCAAATCGGTAGAGGTCCCCTGATTCCAAGGGTCTTGCGGCACAACGCTGCTGACTGTGAGTGAAATATGATTTCTCGCGGCGTTTGGGTGATGCCCGGTGCGTCCGGGTGAACGGACCGGCCGGTAGCATGCGCCGATTCGGTTACGGCACGGGGGGAGCGTCGTCATGTTCGGCATTGTCAGGCCCTGCAAGCATCGCTTGGGGGAGCGGCTCGGAGCCGCGTGGATGGCTCATTTGTGCGGCCTGTGCCTCGCTCTGCGAAGGGATCACGGGCAGTTCGCCCGGCTTGTCACCAACTATGACGGTCTGCTGGTCTCGGTTCTGACGGAAGCTCAGGCCGAGCGGGCCGAGGAGGGCCGGCGCCGGGCCGGACCCTGTCCGCTGCGCGGGATGCGTGGTGCCTCAGTGGCCCGTGGGGAGGGTGCCAGGCTCGCCGCGGCGGTCTCCCTGGTGCTCGCCGCGGCCAAGATGCGGGACCACGTCCTGGACGGTGACGGACTGTTGGCTCGAAAGCCCATAGCGGTCGCCGCACGGCGTGTCGCGGCCAACTGGGACAAAGCGGGTCAACGTACCGGTACGGCTGTGGGCTTCGACACCGCGCTCCTGCTCGACGCGGTCGACCGCCAGCCGGGCATCGAGGCACTCGCGGGCCCCGGCACCCCGCTGCTCACCGTCACCGAACCCACCGAGACCGCGACGGCCGCCGCCTTCGCGCACACCGCCGTCCTCGCCGGCAGACCCCACAACGCCGCGCCGCTCGCCGAGGCCGGACGCCTCTTCGGCCGGCTCGCCCATCTCCTGGACGCCGTCGAGGACCGGGACACCGACGCCGCCACGGGCGCGTGGAACCCGCTCACCGCCACCGGCACCGACCTCACCGAGGCCCGCCGCCTCGCCGACGACGCGCTGCACGGGATACGTCTGGCCCTGCGCGAGGCCGACTTCACCGACGGCGGACTCGCCCATGTGCTGCTCGCCCATGAACTGCGGAACTCGGTGGACCGCGCCTTCGGGTCGCGCTCCTGCGGGCACCCGGGCGCGGGGGACGAGGCCGCGCCGGGCACGCACGGGACCCTGTCCGGACCCGGCGCCGCCCACACGGTCGGCGCCCACACACCCGGCGGGCCGAACGGGCCTTACGCGCCGAACGGACCGTACGCCCCGAACGGGCCTTACGCGCCCGGCGGACCCGGTGACCCCGGTCCGGGTGGTCCCTTCCCGCCCGGACCGCCGCGCCGGGACCGGCGGGGGATGCTCGCGGGCTGTCTGGTCTGGGCCGGACTCGCCTGCACGTGTCAGCTCTGCTGCGGCGAGTACGAGGACCCCTGGTCGCGTGAGCGCCGTCCGTCACCGTGCGGGAACTGCGACTGCGGGGTGTGCGGCGAATGCTGCAACTGCTGTAGCTGCTGCGGCGGGGACGGCGAGGGCGGCTGCTGCGACTGCGGGTGCGACTGCTGATCCTTCCGTCGCCCGGTTCGCCTCCTGCCCGGCCGGATACGGTCCCGTACGTGGGCGGGCAGGCGTGCGGGACCCGTCCCTGGGCGGGCGGGCGTGCGGGACCCGTCCCTGGGCGGGCGGGGCGCGGGTGCGGGACCCGCACCCGGGCGGGAGGGGTACGGCACCCGCACCGGGACGGCAGGGGTACCGGTCCCGTACCCCGGGTCGCCCGTACCTCGGGTCGCCGGGTCGCCGGGGTGCCGGTCCCGTACCCAGGGCCGCCGGGGTGCCGGGGTGCCGGGGGTGTCGGGTGGCCCTGGGTACGGGACCGGCGGCCGGGGTGTGCTCAGCCCTTGGACTCCGGCGGGGAGATCTCCGAGGTCTTGATGGCGGAGCCCTTCGTGCCCCACTTCGCCAGGATCTTGTCGTACGTCCCGTCCTCGATGAGCTTGTTGACCGCGGCCTGGAAGGCGGGGGCCAGCGGGGTGTTCTTCTTGAAGGCGAAGCCCACGTCCAGCCGGTGGAACTCGCTCAGGAACTTCAGCCCCTTCTGATGGGACACCGCGTACCGCAGACCGTTGATGGTGCTCATCACCACATCGGCGCGGCCCTGCTGGAGCGCGGACCAGATCGCGCTCTGATCGCTGTACGTCTGGACGCTGTACGCCTTCTGCCCGTCGCACACCTTCTTGTTGTCCTGGAGCGTCGCCTCGAACGTCGTGCCCGCGCTCGTCGCGACCTTCAGCCCGCAGAGCTGCTTGAGATCGTTGATCTCGGGCAGATCGCTGTCCTCGCGCGCGGCGAAGCCCTGGCCGTCGTTGATGTACGTCACGAAGTCGATCGTCCTGCGGCGCTCCTCCGTCACCCCGAAGTTGCCGGTGCCCAGGTCGTACTTGCCGCTGCCGAGCGCGGGCAGGATCGCCTCGAAGCTCGCCACCTCGCGCTTCAGCTCGATGCCCAGCACCTTCGCCACCGCGTCCGCGAAGTCCACGTCCTGACCGACGAGCGTCTTCCCGTCGTCCAGGTACGCCGAGCCCGGCGGGTTGCCGCCGACGCTGGTCGCGAGGGTCAGTTCACCGTTCCCGCGGACCTCCGCCGGCAGCAGCGCCGCGGCGGCCGGGTCCTTGGCGAGCGAGGACACCACATCGGTCGTCGGGAGGTCCGCGTTCTTCGCGGCGCCCGTCCGGGTACCCGGGTCCGAACCGCCCGACCCGTCCGAACCGCACGAGGTGAGCGTCAGCGCGGTGGCCGTGATCAGGGCGAAGGTGGCGAAACTGCGATGGCGGGACAGCGTGGACGTACTCATGGTGTGGCGTTCTCCAAGTACCGACAGATGAGACGGACGACCGGAAGGTGAGAGGCCCGGCGGGAAGGCGGTGCGCGCGGCCCGGCCCAGGCGCGGCCGGCCGGCCCGTCCGGGGTCGCCGGTCGGGCCGCGCGGGGCGCGGCGGAGCTGTCGGGAAGCGGTCGGGAAGCGGCCGGCCGCGGGTCCCGCCGGAGCGGGTCACCCGCCGGCGGTCACCGAGGGCACTGCGGGAAGGGCACTGCTGAGGGGAGGGGCCGAGCTGGCGAACGTGTGTGAAGGCACTGCGGGCACTGCGAAAAGGGAAAGGGCGCCGGAACGGCGGGAACAGCGGGAACGGCGGGGCGGACCGTGCGCGGGACGCGGAAGGTGGCCCGGTGCCTCGGAGAACGCGTGACGGCCGTCGCGCGGAGAGAGAACCGCGGGGCCGGGCAGCGTGGCGTCAGCTCAACAAGACGCCGACCACACTCGACCGAAGTCGATGTGGGAGCGTGTGACCAGCCACTGCTGCGGATGCATGGTCACAAGTGGAACAGGCATCCGGGTCGCCGTCAACCGACTTGAGACGTACGGCTCAGAGTGTGGACACCCTTGACAGCGTGGCGGACAACACCCTTAGTCTCAAGGCGTATTGGGACGCCCGCCGCTGCTGAGGGGCTCGGTCGGTGTCCATGTGTGAAGGCCAGTCCGTGCCGACTTCCCGTGCCCGCGGAGCCTTCGCATGTCCTTGCCCACGCTCACCAAGAGCTCCCCCGCCCGACCACGTGATCCGTCCGGCGGCCCGCCTCTCACCCTGTCGATCGTGCGCCGGCCCAAGGCCGGTCAGTGGATCGCCGCCGTCGTCCTGCTCGTCCTGCTCGCGGCCGCCGTCCGGTCCGTGGTCCGCAACGACGCCTTCCAATGGGGCGTCGTCGGTGAGTACTTCACCTCCGCGTCCGTACTGCGCGGCCTCGGTCTCACCCTGTGGCTGACCGCCCTGGTGATGGTCCTCGGCTTCGCCCTCGGCACCCTGCTCGCCGTGATGCGCCTGTCCGACAACCCGGTACTGCGCGCCGTGAGCTGGGGATACGTCTGGCTGTTCCGGTCCATGCCGATCCTCGTCCAGCTGCTCTTCTGGTTCAACATCGGCGCCCTGTACCCGCAGATCCTCGGGGTCAGCACCGTCAATCTGCTCGACCCCATCACCGTCGCCATCATCGGGCTGACCCTGCACGAGGCCGCGTACGCCGCCGAGGTCGTCCGCGGCGGCATCCTCTCCGTGGACCGCGGACAGATCGAGGCCGCGCAGGCGCTGGGGCTCGGCCGGGGGCGGCGCTGGCGGCGGATCGTGCTGCCGCAGGCCATGCGGGCGATCGTGCCACCGGCCGGGAACATGCTGATCGGCACCCTCAAGGGCACGTCCATCGTCTCCGTGATCGCGGTCGCCGATCTCCTCTACTCGGTGCAGCTCGTCTACCACCGCACCTACCAGGTGATCCCCCTGCTGCTCGTCGCCACCGTCTGGTACGTGGTCGTCACCTCCGTGCTCAGCGTCGGCCAGTACTACGTCGAACGGCACTACGCCCGGGGAACGGAGACCCGCCGATGAGACCCACCCTGGTCATCGTGGGCGCCGGCCCCCGGACCACCGGCCTGCTGGAACGCATCGCCGCCAACGCGCCCGGACTGCTGTCCGGCGACGGCGCCGACGCGCTGGACATCCATCTCGTGGACCCCTATCCGCCGGGCAGCGGCCGGATATGGCGCCAGGACCAGTCCCCGCTGCTGTGGATGAACTCCATGGCCGAGGACGTCACCATGTTCACCGACGAGACCGTCCCCCTGGACGGGCCCGTCCGCCCCGGACCCACCCTCCACCAATGGGCGGGACTCGACGGCGCCGCCTTCCCCGGCCGCCGGCTCGGCGGTTCCTATCTGCGCTGGGTGTACGAGCGGGCCGTGGCCGCGCTGCCCCCCGGGATCACCGTCCACCACCACGCGCGCCGCGCGACCCGCCTCCAGGGGGACCGCGACGGCAGCCAGCGGGTCTGGATCGAAGGACGCGCCGAACCGCTCACCGCCGACCTGGTGATCCTCGCCCTCGGCCATGTCGAAGCCGAACTCGACGCCGAACAGCGCGGGTTGCGCGCCTACGCGGACCGCCATGGCCTGCTCCATCTGCCGCCCGACTACACCGCCGACATCGATCTGTCCGCACTCGCGCCCGGCGAACCGGTACTGGTGCGGGGCTTCGGTCTCGCCTTCGTCGACCTGATGGTCCTGCTCACCGAGGGCCGCGGCGGACGGTACGAGGAGGGCCCCGGCGGGGAGCTGACGTACCTGCCCACCGGACGGGAACCCGTACTGCACGTCGGTTCCCGGCGCGGGGTGCCGTACCACTCGAAGATCGGGTACTCCTGGTCGGGGGAGCGCCCGCCGCTGCCCCGGTTCTTCGGCCCCGCCGAGGTGGACGGGCTGCTGGCCCGGCCCGGTGGCGCCGACTTCGTCCGCGACGTGTGGCCGCTGATCGACAAGGAACTGGGCTTCGCCCACTACCACCGGCTGTTCGCCACGCACCCCGAACGGACCCGGGTCTCCTGGACCGACTTCGAGGAGAAGTACGCCGCCGCCGGGCCGCTGAGCAAAGAACTGCGCGCCCTGGTGGCGTCCTCGGTGCCCGACCCCGCCGACCGGCTCGACCTCGCCGCCCTCGACCGGCCCCTCGACGGGGTGCGCTACCCCGACGGCGACGCGCTCCAGGACGGGGTACGCGCCTACATCACCGCCGACCTCGCCCGCCGGCACGACCCCGCGCACAGCCCCGACCTGGCGGTCTTCCTCGGACTGCTGTCGGTGTACGGGCAGCTCATCCGGCTCGGCGACACCGGTCCCTGGTGGCACGGCTTCTTCAGCTACCTCGCCTCCGGACCGCCCGGACCCCGGCTGCGGCAACTGCTCGCGCTCTCCCGGGCCGGGATCGTCCGGTTCCTCGGACCCGGTATGACCGTCACCGCCGAGGACGGGGTCTTCCGCGGCTCAGGCCCCTCGGTGCCCGGACGGTCCGTCACCGCCCGCGCGCTCATCGAGGCGCGGCTGCCGCACCCCACCCTCCAGGACACCAGCGACTCCCTGCTGCGCGGGCTGTACACGGAAGGCGTACGGGTCACCTCCGCCGGACTGCTCGCCGTGGACCCGGCGGACGGCCGGGTCCTGGACCGGGACGGCGTACCGCATCCACGGAGGTTCGCCCTCGGCCCGCACACCGACGCCCGGGGCTCCGGGGCGTTCACCCGCCCCTGCACGGGCGGCCCCTCCTTCCGTCAGAACGACACCACCGCGCGCACCGTGCTCGCCTTCCTGCGTGACGTGTCCTGTCGCGCCGCCGCCTGACGGCACCGGCCCGTCCGGCCCTACGCGAACCCTCCCGCGCGCGTGCGCGAACCCACAGGCCCCGAGGAAACCTCATGTCCCTGACCAGCGATCCACCTCTCGACACCACGACACCACGACCCGTCCCGGCCGACGACGGCTTCGCCTCGCTCAAGGTCGTTCCCGTCCGGCATCCCTGGCGCTGGGCCGCGGTCGTCGCCACCGCCGTGCTCCTGGCCCAGTTCGTCCACGGGCTGGTCACCAACGCGGGCTGGGAATGGGAGGTGTTCGCGGAGTTCTTCACCGCGGACGTGGTCCTCAGGGCGGTGTGGGTCACCCTTCAGCTCACCTTCTACGGCACCGCCCTCGGCTTCGCGCTGGGGATCGTGCTGGCCTTCATGCGGCTGTCGGCCAGCCCGTTCCTGAAGGCCGTCGCCTTCGGCTACATCTGGGCGTTCCGCTCGATCCCGCTGATCGTCCAGCTGCTCTTCTGGTTCAACCTGGCCTATCTGTACAAGGAGTTGCAGTTCGGTATCCCGTTCGGGCCCGGCTTCTTCACCTTCGACACGATGGGCCTGGTCGGCGCGATGAGCGCGGCGGTCCTCGGACTCGCGCTGCACCAGGCCGCGTACGCCGCCGAGATCGTCCGCGGCGGGGTGCTCGCCGTGGACACCGGGCAGCTGGAGGCGGCCGCCGCGCTCGGTATCCCACGGCTGCGGCAGATCCGCCGGATCGTGCTGCCGCAGGCGATGCGGTCGATCCTGCCCAACGCCGCCAACGAGGTGATCTCCCTCTTCAAGGGCACCTCGATCGTCTCCGTCATGGCGATCGGCGAGCTGTTCTACCAGGTCCAGGTCATCTACGGCCGCAACGGGCGCGTGGTCCCGCTGCTGATGGTCGCCACGGTCTGGTACATCCTCCTGACCACCGCGCTGTCCGTCCTCCAGTACTACGTCGAACGACACTTCTCGAAGGGGGCCACGCGATGAGCGCGCCCGTACCCGCTTCCGCGGTCACGAAGACCGCAGGCACGGTCGGTCCGGCCGGCACGGTCACGAGCACCACAGGGGAACCCGCCGGGGGTACCGCCGGGGAGGCCGGCGGCAAGGTGGCCAGCGACAACGCGGCTGTCGGCAAGGCGGCTGCCGGTGAGGCGGTCGTGGCGGACGGCCCCGGCGACCAGGTGGCCGTCGAGGAGGAGTCCGGGGCGCCGGTCATGGTCGAGATCCGCGGTGTCCACAAGAGCTTCGGGACGCTGGAGGTGCTCAGGGGCATCGATCTGGACGTCCCCGTGGGCGAGGTCACCGTGATCCTCGGCCCCTCCGGCTCCGGCAAGTCGACCCTGCTGCGGACCATCAACCATCTGGAGAAGGCCGACAGCGGCTGGATCAGCGTCGACGGCTCCCTCATCGGCTACCGCCGCTCCGGCGACAAGCTGTACGAGCTCCGCGAGCGCGAGGTACTGAGGCAGCGCACCCGGATCGGGTTCGTCTTCCAGAACTTCAACCTCTTCCCGCATCTCACCGTGCTGGAGAACATCGTGGAGGCTCCCGTCTCCGCGCTGAAACGGCCCCGCAAGGACGCCGTCGCGGCGGCCCGGCGGCTGCTGTCCCGGGTGGGGCTCGACGACAAGGCCGACGCCTACCCCAAGCAGCTCTCCGGCGGTCAGCAGCAGCGGGTCGCGATCGCCCGCGCGCTCGCCCTCGAACCGAGGCTGCTGCTCTTCGACGAGCCGACCTCCGCGCTCGACCCCGAACTCGTGGGCGAGGTGCTCGACGTCATCAAGGACCTCGCCCACCAGGGCACCACGATGATCGTCGTCACCCATGAGATCGGCTTCGCCCGCGAGGTCGCCGACACCGTCGTGTTCATGGACGAGGGCCGGGTGGTCGAACAGGGGCCGCCCGCGGCCGTCCTCGACGCGCCCCGGCACGAGCGCACCAAGGCGTTCCTGTCCAAGGTCCTGTGACCTGCCCGTAGCTGTCCGGTCCGTATCCGTACCGTCCGCTGATCGTTTTCGCAGCTCCCTTCTCCCTTCTCCCTTCTCCCTTCTCGCTTCTCAGGTCCTTTCGCTGTTCCCGCCGCTGTTCCGTTCGCGCGGCGGCTGCCCGGTCCGTCCGGGTCCGCCGCGCGTGGAACCGCCTCATCCCACCCTCATCGGTCACCAGTTCAGGAGTACGACTGTGTCTTCCCGTTCCCCTCGTGGTCCCCGGTCCGTCCGGCGGCCCCGCCGCGCTCTCGTCCTGTCCGCCGCCGCGCTGGTGGCCGCACCGCTGCTGGCCGCCTGCGGAGGTGACAGCGACGCCGCGTCGTCCGCGACGGGGCAGGCCAAGGGCGACAAGGCCGGCGGGATCAACATCGGCCCCGACCAGAACCGGGTCAGAGGCACCAAGGACGAGAAGATCGCGGCCCTGCTGCCCGACGGCATCCGCGAGAGCGGTCTCCTGCGGACCGGGCTGGGCGCCGACTCCTCCCCGCCGCTCGGCTTCTTCGCGACCGACGACAAGACCCGGATCGGCTCCGAGATCGACATAGCGACCCTGGTCGCCGACACCCTCGGACTCAAGGTCAAGCCCCAGACGGTGTCCTGGGAGAACCTCTTCGTCGGCCTCGACAGCGGCAAGTTCGACGCCGTCTTCTCCAATGTCACGGTCACCGAGGAGCGCAAGGAGAAGTACGACTTCGCGACCTACCGGCTCGACAACATCGCGTTCGAGGCGAAGAAGGACGCCGACTGGAAGATCACCGGCCCGAAGGACGTCGCGGGCCGGACCATCTCGGTGTCCTCCGGCACCAACCAGGAACGCATCCTGATCGACTGGAGCGAGCAGAACGAGAAGGCGGGCCGCAAGCCCGTCGACATCAAGTACTTCCAGAAGGACACCGACTACTACCTCGCCCTCCAGTCGGGACGGATCGACGGCCACCTCGGCCCCTACCCCACGGTCGCCTACCACGTCGCGACCTCCGGACAGACCAAGGTCGTCGGTTCGCTGTCCGGCGCGGGTGACGCCCTCCAGGGCAAGATCGCCGCCACCACGAAGAAGGGCAGCGGGCTGGTCGACGCCTATGCCGCCGCCCTCGACCACGTCATCGCCGACGGCTCGTACGCCAAGGTCCTCAAGCGCTGGGGACTGTCCGGTGAGGCCGTGAAGAAGTCCGAGGTCAACCCGGAGGGGCTGCCCCGGACCTGACCCGGTGCCATGCGGGGCCCGTCGGCCTACCCCCGACCGGTCCGGCGGCCCGTCCGCCGGCCCGGTCCGCCGCCGGGCCCCGCGTGGGACCCCCACCCCCACCCGAGAGGTACACCGACATGACCGCTTCCACCGGCCGGGGGCTGCTGCACCTGGCCGCCGCCCTCGATCTGCCAGGCGCCTACGACCCCCAGCCCTACACCGAACTGGTCCGGCTCGCCGAACGGGGCGCCCTGGACTTCGTGACCCTCGGCGACTCCTTCGGCCGCCCCGGCCCCGACGCGCTCGCCGTGCTCGCCCGGCTCGCCCCGGTCACCGGGCGCGTCGGACTGGTGCCGACCGTGACGACCACCCACACCGAGCCCTTCCACCTCCAGGCCGCCGTGGCCACCCTCGACTGGGTGAGCCGGGGCCGGGCCGGCTGGCAGGCCGAGGTCTCGCAGGGGGAGCACGAGGCCCGGCTGTTCGGCCGCCGCGACGCCGCGCCCCCCGAGGCACTGTGGCGGGAGGCGGCGGACGTGGCCGAGGCGGCCACCCGGCTGTGGGACAGCTGGGAGGACGACGCCGAGATCCGCGACACATCGACAGGGCGCTTCATCGACCGCGACAAGCTGCACTATGTCGACTTCCAGGGCGCCACCTTCTCCGTGAAGGGCCCCTCGATCGTGCCCCGGTCCCCCCAGGGCCACCCCGTCATCGTCGTCGACGCCACCGACCCGCACGCCCGTGACACCGCCGCCCGGTACGCCGATGTGGCGCTGGTCCGCGCGGCGGGCCCCGCGCAGAGCGCTGCCCTGCGCACCGGACTGCGTACGGCCGCCGCCGCCCACGGCCGTGACCCCGACACCCTGCGGGTCCTCGCCGCCCTCGCCGTCGACCTCGGCGAGGGCGAGTACGCGGCCGAACCGGGCCACGGCGGCGGAGGCCCCCGGCCCAGCCCGTACGGTCCGCTCTACCGGGGCGGGCCCGTCGACCTCGCCGAGCTGATCGCCGCCTGGCACTCCTCGGGCGCCGCCGACGGCTTCCACCTCACCCCCGTCGAACCGCGCCGTGACCTGGAGCGGCTCGTCAACGGAACCGTCCCGCTGCTCCAGCACCGCGGACTGTTCCGCACCTTCTATCCGGGCAGCACGCTCAGGGAGCACCTGGGACTCGCACGGCCCGCCAACCGCTACGCCCTCGTGGGGGACCCCTCATGACCAGCACCCACCGCGGCCCCGGCCGCGCCCGCAGGCGGATGCATCTCGCCGCCCACTTCCCCGGCGTCAACAACACCACCGTGTGGTCCGATCCGCGCTCGGGTTCGCAGATCGACTTCGCGTCCTTCGAGCATCTGGCCCGCACCGCCGAGGCGGGACTGTTCGACTTCTTCTTCCTCGCCGAAGGGCTCAGGCTCCGCGAGCACAACGGACGCGTCCACGACCTGGACGTGGTGGGCCGCCCCGAGTCGATCACCGTGCTCAACGCGCTCGCCGCCGTCACCGACCGGCTGGGGCTCGCGGCCACCGTCAACGCCACCTTCAACGAGCCCTTCGAACTGGCCCGCCGACTGGCCACCCTGGACCATCTCAGCGGTGGCCGCGCCGGATGGAACGTCGTCACCTCCTCGGACGCCTTCACCGGCGAGAACTTCCGGCGCGGCGGCTACCTCGACCGGGCCGACCGCTACACCCGGGCCGCCGAGTTCGTCGCCACCGCCCGGGAGCTCTGGGACTCCTGGCCGTCGTCCGACGAAGCGCCACGGCCCTTCGTCCACCAGGGACGGCAGTTCGACATCGCGGGCCGCTTCACCGTGCCGCGCTCCCCGCAGGGCCACCCGGTGGTGATCCAGGCCGGGGACTCCTCGGACGGCCGGGAGTTCGCCGCCTCCTCCGCCGATGTGATCTTCAGCAGACACGGAACGCTGGAAGGGGGCCGCGCCTTCTACACCGACGTCAAGGACCGGCTGGCCCGCTACGGCCGGGAGCGCGACGAGCTGAAGATCATGCCGGGAGTCACCGTCGTCCTCGGGGACACCGCCGCCGAGGCCCAGGAACGCGCCGCCGAGATCCGGCACCAGCAGATCTCCCCGCAGAACGCCCTCCACACCCTGGAACAGGTGTGGGGCGTCGACCTCTCCGGCCACGACCCGGACGGCCCGCTCCCTGCGTTCGACCCCGATCCCGACTCCGCGCTGGTGCAGGGCCGGGTGCGGCTCGCCGACCCGGTCACCGCCGCCGCGAAATGGCGCGCGCTGTCCGAGGAGAAGGGGCTGTCGATCCGGCAGACCGTCATCGAGGCGACCGGACGGCAGTCGTTCATCGGGACGCCCGAGGCGGTGGCCGCCGAGCTCGTCGAGTTCGTGGACTCGGACGCGGCCGACGGATTCATCCTCGTCCCGCATCTCACCCCGGCCGGGCTGGACGGGTTCGTCGACCGCGTGGTGCCGCTGCTCCAGGAACGGGGGGCGTTCCGCACGGAGTACTCGGGCCGCACCCTCCGGTCCCACCTGGGGCTGAAGGCGCCCGCCGGGGAACGGGCGACGGAACCGGTGTCGGAACGGGTGGAGGATTCGGTGACGGAGCGGGTGGGGGAGTCGGTCTCCTGAGCAAGTGCCGGAAGCGGGATTCCTGAACGGGGCCCGGGTGCCGGTGCCGGAGACGGGTTTCCTGAGCGGGTGCCGGGTGCCGGGTGCCGGGTGCCGGGTGCCGGGTGCCGGGGGTGCGTGAGGTGGGAGCTGCGGGCCGGATGCCGGATGCTGCGGGGCGGACTGGGCCGGGGCCGGGGCCGGGGCCGGGGTCGGGGTCGGGGGAAAGCGGTCGGTCGCGGTGACGTGAAATGTGTCATGAGGACCACATAAGAGGACGGAGCGACAGATGAGTGACGAGGGACAGCAGGGGTCGGCCGAGGACGCCGTGCACGAGTGGAAGACATGGCACGCACGGCGGACCGAATCCGTCGCCGCGCCCTACGGACCCCTGGCGTTGAGGGGTACGCACTGGCTCCAGGACCATCCGGAGGGCCTAGTTCCGGCCATCCCCGGTCGATGGAGCACCGCGTCGGACGGCACGGGAGTGGTTCTCGACGCCACCGCCGACGACGGTCTGACCCTCGACGGGCGGCCGTTCGCCGGTGAGGTCGTACTCACGGCCGACCCGGGCGGCCCCGACACGGCCCGAATCGCCCAGGGGGACCGCCGCTTCGTGGTCCTCGTACGTGAGGGGCTCTGGGCGGTACGGGACTTCGACCCCGCCTCGGACGCCCGCACCCGGTTCCGGGGGATCGACGCGACCCCGTACGCGGCGCGCTGGTCGGTTCCCGGGCGCTTCACCCCGTACAGCGGGGACCGGCGGACGGTTCGGGTCGAGAACGCCGACGGGCGCAGCCGTGGCCTGGGGCTCGACGGTGAACTGGCCTTCTCCCTCGACGGACGGGAGCACACGCTCCAGGCGGGCGTGGAGGCCGACGGCTCGCTGTGGGCCGTCTTCGCCGACACGACCAGCGGCAAGGCTCCGGAGGCGGGCGGCAGCCACCGATTCCGGTTCCTGCGCCCCGGGCCGCCCGACGCCGAGGGGCGTGTGACGGTGGACTTCAACCGCGCGCAGCTGCCGCCGTGCGCCTTCGCGGACCATTTCCTCTGCCCCTTCCCTCCCCCTGGCAACGCCCTCCCCGTGGCGGTCGCCGCAGGGGAACGGAACCTGCTGGGGCGGTAGTCCGTCTGTGGGGACAGTGGGCCCCGGACCGTGAAGAGCGTTCCGTGCGAAACGGGTGCGAAAGGTCCGGGGATGCCACCGGGGTTTGTCGGCATGTCTATGGTGGACGGCTGAAAGGTGCCCTTGTCCGTGACTGTTGAGGCTCGAAATACTCCCGGCAGCGCTTGTCAGGGACACGGCGTGTTCGGATAGCGGACGCACTCGCCCCTGACTGCGCCTCACGGGCCCAAACCCCACGCGGGCCCCAGACTTCCCTCGGGAGGAACGACAGTGAGGAACAAGCGCACCACCCCCCGCAGTACGACCACGAGACGCACCCGGCTCGTGGCGATGACCACCGGACTCGTGGCCGCGGCCGCGATGGCCCTGCCCTCGGCGGGCTCCGCCAGCGCGGACACCGCCCGCGCCTATGACGCCGTCGAGCTCGCCAAGGCGACCAACTCCGTACTCGAAGCCGATGTGGCGGGCACCGCCTGGCATGTCGACCCGGCCACCGGCCGTGTGGTCGTCACCGCCGACAGCACCGTCTCCGCGGCGGAGATAGCCGGGATCAAGCGCGCCGCCGGGGACTCCGCCGGTGCCATCACGGTCAAGAAGGTCAAGGGGACCTTCAAACCGCTCATCTCCGGCGGCGACGCCATCTACGCCAGCGGCTGGCGCTGTTCCCTGGGCTTCAACGCCCGCCGGGGGACCACCCAGTACTTCGTGACGGCCGGCCACTGCACCGAGGGCGCCGGTACCTGGTACTCCAACTCCGGACGTACCACGGTCCTCGGCACCAGCGCCGGGACCAGCTTCCCCGGCAACGACTACGGGCTGGTGCGCTACACCAACACCTCCGTCAGCAAGCCCAGCGCGGTCGGCGGCCAGACCATCACCCGCGCGGCCAACCCGACCGTCGGCACCGCGGTCCAGCGCCGCGGCTCCACCACCGGTCTGCACAGCGGCCGGGTCACCGCGCTCAACGCCACCGTGAACTACGGCGGCGGCGATGTCGTCTACGGCATGATCCAGACCACGGTCTGCGCCGAGGGCGGCGACTCCGGCGGCGCGCTCTTCGCCGGTACCACCGCGTACGGACTGACCTCCGGCGGCAGCGGCAACTGCTCCTCCGGCGGCACGACCTTCTTCCAGCCGGTCGTGGAGGCGCTCAACGCCTATGGCCTCACCATCGGCTGATCCCGGTGGCCGACGGGGTGACCCTCCAGCGATCGGCTGACACCCCGTAGCATCGCGAGCCTCCGCCGGGCCGTCCCGGCGGAGGCTCGTCGTGTGCCAGGTGTGCCGGTTGCGCCCGGTAGCGCAGGTGCGCCGGGACAGGTCCGGGGACGGCGGGCGGAGGCGGGGCGGGCTGCCGACGGGCCGGTCGGTACGGTCATGCGCCGCGTCCCGGGTCCCCGGGCCGCTCTCCAGGGCGGTGCCCCGGGCGCCGGGCCGACTCATTACCCTGGCGCCATGACACCGGTCGCCGCCAGAGACGTCCCCCGGGGCGACGAGCTGCTGCTGCTCATGCGCTGCACGGGCTACCGCTTCAACCGCAACGGTGTGGCGACCGGGGCCACCGCCCCACCGCACGAGGACGACCTGGCCGAGGCCCACCGGCTCGGCAGGCCGATCGGGGTCAAGGAGGAATGGGCGGCTGGCGAGATCGTCGCCCGCTCGGTCGCAGCGGCCCGCGCCCTGGACCCCGATGCCGTGCTGTCGGCCTTCGTCGCCGGTGTCGGCGGCAGCGCGCCGCGCGGCAGGCAGATCCTCATCTCCTACGCGTGGGCGCGGCATCTCGCCGAAGCGCCTCAAGGGCCTCACGGTGTGCCCGATTGCGGGCTGAGCGAGGCCGAACGCCTCGATGTGACCGAGGAACTCGTCCGTATCGCCTGCGGATGGGCCTGGAACGAGATCCCCGCGCGCTGTCTGCCCGATCTGGAGGCGGCGGCGTCCCATGGACTGCCTGAGGCGACCGGCGCGGACCTCGACGCGCTGCGCGCGCTCCTGGACCTGGTGGCCGCGCAGCCGCAGGGCACCACGCCCGGCCAACTGGAACGGACCGTCGCCAGGGCCGGTCTGCTGGCACGCACCGACAAGTACCAGCGCTACGGCATCCTCATCGGACTCGCCGAACTCGGTGTGCTGCCGAACCCCCTGCTCGCACCCTCCTTCGACCGGTTCGTCCCCCGGGCCGAGGTCCATGAGGCCCACCGGGGGATGCGGGGCGCGCCCCGCTCGGACATCACCCTGCCGCTCGCGGCCTGGCGTGGCGGAGTCGACGCGGCCCGTGCGGCCCGGCTGACCGACGCCTGCCGCTGACCGGCGCCTACGGCTGATCCGCGCCGGACCCCGCGCTTCCCGGGGCGGCCCCGGCGGAGCCGTTCTCACCGGAACCGCCCGCTGCGGGGGTCGCGCGGAGCTGCCGCTCCTTGTTTCCGGGACGGTTCGATGTGCCACTTCAGCCTCCTTGTCCACACAGTGAATTCCGGTCTCAGCAGGGCGAGAACAAGACAGGACTAGTCCTCACCCTCTGCCGAACCATTCGTCGCACGCGGTGTTTGCACAGGGAATCGCGACCGCGTGACCAGGGGCGCCCGATGCGCGAGGAGCGCGTATCGCCTCTCGTGCGCGCGTCCTGAAGTCGACCTTGTGTGCTACCGGGCGGTATCGGAATAGTGGGCTCCGCCAGTTGGCATGGACGCGGCTAGTTCTTGTTCGCCGGTTTCCTGCCTTTATGCCCTTCGGTTCCGGAGGCCCCACGCACTCCGGGACCGACCCCCCACAGGAGGACGTGAGTTGACGCACCGACGTATACCCAAGCGGCGGGCCGCCCTCGCCGGCGCGGGTGTTCTCGCACTCGTGGCCGGAGCAGCTACTTTCCAGAGTGCGAACGCGAGTACGGAACGACCCCTCGACACCCCGAAGACACTCTCGGCCGTGACGGCCGGAAAGCTCTCCAAGACCCTGTCCCGGGATCTCGGCGCCGACGCGGCGGGCTCGTACTACGACAGCGGGACCAGGCAACTCGTCGTCAATGTGGTCGACAAGGCGTCGGTCAGGACGGTCGAGGCCGCGGGGGCCAAGGCCAGACTCGTGGAGAACTCGCTCGCCGAACTGAGGAGCGCGCGCACCACACTCACCGACAGGGCGAGCATCCCCGGGACCTCCTGGGCCGTCGACCCGACCACCAACAAGGTCGTCGTCACCGCGGACCGCACGGTCCGCGGGGCTGAGCTGAACAAGCTGAACCGTGTCCTCGAAGGGCTCGGCGGCACCGTCGAACTCCAGCGGAGCGCGGGGGAGTTCAAGCCCTTCGCCGCCGGTGGTGACACGATTACCTCCGGCGGAGGGCGGTGCTCGCTGGGCTTCAACGTCGTCCGCGACGGACAGCCCTTCTTCCTGACGGCCGGGCACTGCACCAACGGCACGACCGCCTGGTCGGACAGCTCCGGACAGCGGATCGGGCAGACCGCCGAATCCAGCTTCCCGGGTGACGACTACGGGCTTGTGCGCTACGAGTCCGGTGTCGCGCATCCCAGTGAGGTAAACCTCTACAACGGGGCCACCCAGCCGATCGCCCGCGCGGGCGACGCGACCGTCGGTATGCAGGTGGTGCGCAGCGGCTCCACCACACAGGTGCACGAAGGGGCGGTCACCGGGCTGGACGCCACCGTGAACTACGGCAACGGAGATGTCGTCAACGGGCTCGTCCAGACCGATGTGTGCGCCGAGCCGGGAGACAGCGGAGGGTCGCTCTTCTCCGGTGACACCGCGATCGGGCTGACCTCCGGGGGCAGCGGCAACTGCTCCGCCGGGGGGACGACCTTCTTCCAGCCTGTGACCGAGGCGCTCCAGGTGCTCGGGGCGCAGATCGGCTGAACCAGGGGGCCTGGTGAAGCGGTGCGCGAGGCTGTCCGAGAGCCTGCGTGCGAGGTCCGCCACCGGGCCCCTTCCGGCTGCCCGCACGAGCATTCGTCCGGTCCGCCCGAGCATTCGCCCCGCCTGCCCGAGGGTCCGTCCGGCCCGCCCGCCGAGCATCTGTCCGGCCCGCCCGAGTCCTCGTCCGGCCCGCTCGGCCCCTCCGGTCCGCCCTGCCGTCCGACCCGGCCTTCGCCCAGCCGCCCCAGGCGCCCCCTGGACCCTCCGGCCACCGATGTCCGTGACCGCTCCCCGGCTGCTTCGCCCCGCCCTCGACCGACCCATGAGGTGCCCCCTCCCTCGTGACCCGGACGGCCCTTCCGCACCGCGTCACTTCTGGTACACCGCCCACCACCCTCAGGTTCCCGACCCGGGCCGACCTGTTCCACCGGCACCCGCCCCACCGCCACCCGTACCCGTACCGCCTGTACCGCCCGTACCGCCCGTACGGGCACCCATGCCCGTACCGGCACCCGTACTCGTACCGCTCGTACTGCCACCCGTACTGGCACCCCCACCCGTACCGCCGCCCCCACCCGCCCCCGAATCCGGGGTGCCCGCGCCCGTACCCCCACCCGAATCCGGGGAACCCGCCCCCGGCGTAGCCCCCGCCGCCCCCGGCTTCCGCCGCACCGCCGTCAGCATCGTCAGGCCCGAGCCCGCCACCGCCCACGCGGACAGTACGAGCAGGGGGCCGGTGACCGCGTTGCCGTGGAAATAGGCGATCGAGCGGGCCACCCAGGTACCGGCGCCCGGTGGCAGGGCGGGGCCGATGGCCTTCCAGAACGGGGGCAGCATCGGCGACGGGAACGCGCCGCCCGCGCTGGGGTTGCCCGCGATCACCACGATCAGGATCGCGAGCCCGATACCCACGATGCCGGTGAGGCCCTGGAGGGCGAGGGTCGCGGCGCCGACCGCGAAGGTCACCAGCGCGCCCAGTCCCCACAGCGCGAACACACTGCCGGGCAGCGCCCCGAGGATCGGCCCGATGATCACCGCCCCGCCGATCCCCCCGGCGAGCGAGGCGAGGGCGAGGGCGCCCAGCCGGATCACCGCGCGCTGCGCGTTCGCGGGGCGCGCGCCCGCGCTGATCGCCAGGATCGACGCGCACAGATAGCCGCCGACGCACCAGCCGACGACCAGATAGAAGGACGACAGTCCTTCGAAGTCCTCCGGTGACGCGGGCGCCACGTCCTCCGTCCGGACCTCCCGGTCCTGCGGCGCCAGGGCCTCCGTGACCAGCTTGACCAGCGACGCGGACAGTGCGGCGCCACCGCCCGACGCCACCAGCAGGGTGTCCGTCCGCCCCGCCGGATCGACCACCAGGGCGCCGTCGATCTCCCGCTCCATGATCTGCGCGCGGGCCTGCCCGGCGTCCCGCACCGTACGGGTGTCCAGCGGATCGCCGGGCAGCGCGTCGAGCCGCGCCATGGTCCGCTCGGCCGCCCCCGCGGGCGCGGCCACCCCGAAGGCGACGTCCGTCGGCTTCGGGTGGTGCAGGGCCCCCACGTAGGAGGCGATGAAGAGCAGTTGCAGGGCGACCACCCCGATCACCAGCAGAGCCGCTCGCGGGGTCACCGCACTCTTCAGTTCGTCGACGAAGCGCATGCCCTCACCGTCCGGCCGGGCCGCCCCTCCCGCAGTCGGGGCACGGCCGAATGGCGCAGCCCCGTACCGCCGCGGCTCCCCCGTACCGCTGCGGAGCGGTCCCGTACGGGCCTCTCGCGGGCCTCGGCCCACCCCCTGATCGATATCGTACGTGCGTTCGAAAAGTGGTCTATGGTGGAAGACGGGGGTCGTTGCCGGAGCGGAAACGGAACAGGAACAGGAACTTTCAGGAGGTGCGTGTGCCAGGGTTCACGCATCTGCACACCGCCTCCGGCTTCTCCCAGCGTTACGGCGCCTCCCACCCGGAGCGGCTCGCCGAACGCGCCGCTGAGCGGGGCATGGACGCCCTCGCCCTCACCGACCGGGACACCCTGGCGGGCAGCGTCCGGTTCGCCAAGGCGTGCGAGAAGGCCGGGATACGTCCGCTGTTCGGCACGGAGCTCGCGGTAGCGGAACAGGAAGCGGAATCCCCGCGCCGGGCGACGGCCGGCCCCAGGTCCGCACCGCGCGGCGACCGCACGACACCATCCGGCCGCACCGCGCCCGCCGACGCCCGCGCCGCGTCACCCGGCGACCGCACCGCACCACCGAGCACCGCGTACCCCCCAGGCGCACGGACCGCGCGGGCCACCCGCGACGCGTCCCCCCATACCTCCCACGCCCCCCATACCTCCGACCCCGCCCGCCGGACCCCGGTCCACGGGGGTGCCTTCGTCGACGAGTCCGCGTCCCGTGTCACCTTCCTCGCCCGCGACGGCGCCACCGGCTGGGCGGAGCTGTGCCGGCTGGTCACCGCCGCGCACGCCACCGGGGGCGGCGGTCCGCTCCTCGACCGCGCCGCGCTCCCCGCCGACGGGGTGACCGTACTGCTCGGACCCGCCTCCGACGTGGGCCGCGCCCTCTCCGCCGGACGTCCCGACCGTGCCGCCCGGCTGCTCACGTCCTGGCGGGAGCTGTACGGCGACGCCCTCCGGCTGGAGGCCGTCTGGCACGGCCGCGAGGGCACCGGACCCGGCTCGCTGCGGCTGGCCGCCCGGACCGTCGGCCTCGCGGCCGAGCAGCGGGTGCGTCCGGTGCTCAGCAACGCCGTCCGGTACGCGGACCCGGGCATGGGCCCCCTCGCGGACGTCCTGGACGCGTCCCGCCGGCTGGTGCCCGTCGGCGCGCTGGGCGGGCCGGACAGCGGTGAGCGCTGGCTCAAGGACGAGGGCGCCATGCTGGCCGCCGCCGAGCGCGTCGTGGAGGCCGCGGGGTTCCGCCGCGACACCGCGTACCGGCTGCTGGAACAGACCCGGGCGACCGCCGCCGAGTGCCGGGTGGACCCCGGGGACGACCTCGGGATGCGGTCGGTCCACTTCCCCGAACCGGGGATCGTCGGCGCCGGACGCCGTACCGCGCAGCGGGTGCTCGCCTCCCGGGCCGCGGCGGGCATGGTCCTGCGCGGTTACGACCGGGGGCCGGGCGCGCGCGCCTACTGGGAGCGGGTGCACCACGAGCTGGACATCATCGCCCACCACGGTTTCGCCTCGTACTTCCTGACCGTCGCCCGGGTCGTCGACGATGTGCGCGCCCTGGGGATACGGGTCGCCGCGCGGGGTTCCGGCGCGGGCTCGCTCGTCAACCATCTGCTGGGCATCGCGCACGCCGACCCCGTCGAGCAGAACCTCCTGATGGAACGGTTCCTCTCCAAGCGGCGGTTCGTCCTGCCGGACATCGACATCGATGTGGAGTCCGCCCGCCGTCTCGACGTCTACCGCGCGATCATCGGCCGCTTCGGCACCGAACGGGTCGCCACCGTCGCGATGCCCGAGACGTACCGGGTCCGGCACGCCGTCCGTGACGTGGGCGCCGCGCTGTCCATGGACCCCGCCGACATCGACCGGATCGCGAAGTCCTTCCCGCACATCCGGGCCCGGGACGCCCGCGCCGCCCTGGACGAACTGCCGGAGCTGCGGGAACTCGCCCGGGAGCAGCGCGAGCGGTACGAGCGCCACGAACGGCCGGGGCCGACCGGCGGGCAGGCCGGTGGACAGAACGGCGGACCGGGGAAGTACGGCAGGTTCTGGGACCTGGTCGAGGGGCTGGACGCGCTGCCGCGCGGGATCGCCATGCACCCGTGCGGGGTGCTCCTCTCGGACGCCTCCCTGCTCGCCCGGACCCCGGTGGTGCCGACCAGCGGCGAGGGCTTCCCCATGTCCCAGTTCGACAAGGACGACGTGGAGGACATGGGGCTGCTCAAACTCGATGTGCTCGGGGTGCGGATGCAGTCGGCGATGGCGCACGCCGTCGGGGAGATCGAGCGGGCGAGCGGTGTCCAGGTCGATCTGGACGACCCCGGGCAGGTGCGGCCCGGTGACCCGGCGACCTATGAGCTGATCCGCAGCACCGAGACGCTCGGCTGCTTCCAGATCGAGTCGCCGGGCCAGCGCGACCTCGTGGGGCGGCTCCAGCCCGCGACCTTCCACGATCTCGTGGTCGACATCTCGCTGTTCCGGCCCGGCCCGGTCGCCGCCGACATGGTCCGGCCCTTCATCGAGGCCAGGCACGGCCGCGCACCCGTCCGCTATCCGCACCCCGATCTGGAGGGACCGCTGAAGGAGACCTACGGTGTCGTCGTCTTCCATGAGCAGATCATCGACATCGTGGACATCATGACCGGCTGCGGACGCGGCGAGGCCGACCGGGCGCGCCGGGGGCTGTCGGACCCGGAGTCGCAGGGCCGTATCCGCTTCTGGTTCGCGCAGCGCGCGGCGGAACGCGGCTACAGCACCGAGGTGATCACCCGCACCTGGGAGATCGTCGAGGCGTTCGGGTCGTACGGCTTCTGCAAGGCGCACGCGGTCTCCTTCGCCGTCCCGACCTATCAGTCGGCCTGGCTGAAGGCCCATCACCCGGCCGCCTTCTACGCCGGGCTGCTCACCCATGACCCCGGGATGTACCCGAAACGGCTGCTGCTCGCGGACGCCCGGCGGCGCGGGGTGCCCGTACTCCCGCTGGACGTCAACAGGTCGGCGGTCGCCCACCGTATCGAACTGGTGTCCGGTTCGGGTGGGGGTGCGGACCGCGACGGCGGGCCGGAGCGCTGGGGGCTGCGGCTCGCGCTCGGCGATGTGCACGGCATCAGCGGGGCCGAGGCCGCGCGGATCGCGGACGGACAGCCGTACGCCTCGCTCCTCGACTTCTGGGAACGCGCCCGGCCCGGCGCGCCGCTGGCCCGGCGGCTCGCCCAGGTCGGCGCGCTCGACGCGTTCGGCGCCAACCGGCGGGACCTCCAGCTCCATCTCGCCGAGCTGCACCGGGGCGCCCGGGGCTCGTACGGGGCGCAGCTCCCGCTCGCGGGCGGGCGGCGGACGGCTCCGGCGGGACTGCCCGACCTGGACGACACGGAACGTCTCAGCGCCGAGCTGGGGGTGCTCTCCATGGACGCCTCCCGGCATCTGATGGACGATCACCGGGCCTTCCTGGACGAGCTGGGCGTGCGTTCCGCGCGTCGGCTGCGCACCGCGCGGCACGGTGAGACGGTGCTGGTCGCGGGCGCCAAGGTGGCCACCCAGACCCCGCCGATCCGCTCCGGCAAGCGGGTCGTCTTCACCACCCTGGACGACGGTACGGGCCTGGTGGACCTGGCCTTCTTCGACGACTCCCACGAGCGTTGCGCGCACACCGTCTTCCACTCCTGGCTGCTCCTGGTCCGGGGCACGGTCCAGCGCCGGGGCCCGCGCAGCCTCAGCGTGGTCGGCTCGGCCGCCTGGAACCTCGCGGAGCTGACGGAGGTACGGGACGCGGGCGGCCTCGACGCGGTGGCCCGCCGGCTGGCCGTGGACCCCGACGGCCGGGGCCCGGGACGGCCGGGCACCCCGGTCGCGACCGCCACGACCGCGACCGCCGTGTCCGG
Source organism: Streptomyces uncialis (assembly GCF_036250755.1). Lineage (NCBI taxonomy): Bacteria > Bacillati > Actinomycetota > Actinomycetes > Kitasatosporales > Streptomycetaceae > Streptomyces > Streptomyces uncialis. The sequence continues at coordinate 7,385,585 of NZ_CP109583.1, forward strand.
AACCGGTACCGAGGGCCCTGGCGCGGAGGGACCCGGTACGGAGGGTGCCGGGGACGGGACGGGCGACCGTCGTATACGGATGTCCACCGGGTACGAGATGCACGCCTGGGCCGATCTGCGCCCGGCGGGCGAGGACCCGTCGAAGGCACCGCGCGGCCCCGTCCGGAAGCTGTGGCACCAGAGCCAGGGGAGCGCGGGATGACCGGTACGAACGTCCTGTACATACGCTTCCGGCTCCCCGAGCCGGACATCACGGGCACGGGCACGAGACCGGGTGCGGGCACGGAGACGCGCGCGGGCGCGGGTGGTCCGGGGACCGCGCTGCCGCCGCTGCTCGCGCTGCTCGGCACGGTCAGCCCCGTCGTCCAGGCGGTCCCGCCCGACGCCGCGTACGTGGACCTGCGGGGCGCCGAACGGTACTTCGGACGGGACGCCGCCGGGCTCGCCTCGCTGATCCGGGTCCGGGCGCTGGCCCTGTACGGGGTGGAGTGCGCGATCGGCGCCGGACCCGGCCCGATGCTCGCGCGGATGGCCGCCCGCGCCGCCGGTCCGGGGGCCACCCTCACGGTCCCCGGGGAACCGGACGCCGTACGCGGGTTCCTGGCCGGACGGCCGGTCGGCGAGCTGCCCGGCGCGGGCGCGGCGGCTGTCCGCACCCTGCGCTCCTACGGCCTGGACACCGTCGACCGGGTCGCCGCCGCCCCGCTGTCCACCCTGCAACGGCTCGTCGGCGCACGCGCCGGGCGCGAACTGCGCGAACGCGCCCGGGGGACCGACCGCACCCGGGTCGTCCCGGACGCCGTGGCCCGGTCGATCGCCGCCGACCGCTCCTTCGACCGCGACGAGCTCGACCCCTTCCGGCACCGGCGGGCCCTGCTCTCCCTCGCCGGGGAACTCGGCGCCCGGCTGCGCGCCGAGCAGCTGGTGTGCCGCTCGCTGACCCTCACCCTCCGGTACGCGCGGCGGCCGGACCGGGCGGGCCCGCTGGACCCGGTACGGCGGCCCGGGACCGCGCGCACCCGCACGCTCGCGGAACCGACCGCGCACTCCGCCGCGCTCACCGACGCCGTGTACCGGATGTACGGGGCGCTGGGCCTCCAGCGGGCCAGGGTCCGGGGGATGACACTGCGGGCCGAGGGGCTGATCCCGCGGGAGCGGGCGTCCCGTCAGCTCACCTTCGACCCGGTGGACGAGAAGGCCCGCCGGCTGGAGGAGGCCGCGGACCGGGCCCGGGCCCGGTTCGGCCCGCACGCGGTCCTGCCGGGCACCCTCGCCGCGTGACCCGCCACCGGGGGACGTACCCCCGTACCCCGTACCCCCGGACCCCCGGACATACGAACGGAGGTGGCGCACGCCGCGTCCGGCGTGCGCCACCTCCGTGGTGCGGGGTCGTCGTCGTCATTCACCTTCCGGGGGCGGGCGGGTCGCCCCGCCGCCCCGGAAGGTGGTTCCGGGTGGCCGCTCGTTTCAGCGGCCACCCGACCCGGTAGCCATCCCAACCCCGGAGGTGGCCACCCGGCGCCGCGGTCGTCCCTCAGCGACCGCTGCGACCGCCGCCCGTCGCCGCACGGCGGCGGGCGGAGGCGAAGAGACCCGCGGCACCCAGCGCCAGCACCGCCGCACCGCCGACGGCGATGTACGGGGTGGTGCTGGTGCCACCGGTCTCGGCCAGGTTCTCGGTGGTGCCGCCCTGCGCCCTGGCGCCGGCGTCCGCCTTGACGGCGGTGCCCTGGGCGCCGCCGTTCTCCACGGCCGTCACCGAGCCGGGACCGTCCGTCGCCGAGGCGTTCTGCGGACCGTCCTTGATCGTGGAGCTGAGGTCGCCGTGGCCGTCGTGCTCCACGGTGGAGTTGTCGCGCTCCTTCTCGATCAGCTTGTTGCTGGGCGCGGAGGCGACGGGCGCGGCGGCGCCGCCACCGGCGTTGCCGAACACGACGTCCGAGCAGGTGTAGAACGCCTCGGGGGAGTCGGACCGCTGGTAGACCGAGTAGACCAGGTGGCGGCCGGTCCGCTGCGGGACGGTGCCGTCGAAGATGAAGGAGCCGTTCGCCAGCCGCGGGTTGGTCACCTTCGCAAACGGCTGCGACTCCAGGTCCGACCACTTCAGGGCCTTGGTCGGGTCGTAGCCCACCTTGGTGATGTACAGCTCGATGCTGCCCTTGTGGGGCGCGGTGACCCGGTACTGGAACGTGTGCTGACCCGACTTGAGCTGCGAGGACGGCCAGTCGGTGCGGGGAGCGTCCAGGCCCGCGTACTTCGAGCGGTTGGCGCTGCACAGCTTGCCGTCGGGAATGATGTCCCGGTGGGCGCCCGCGGCGTTGGCGATGTTCACCTCGTTCCAGTCGTACAGCGGCTGGGTGCCGCTCGTGGCGACGAGGGCCTTGCAGGCGGCCGAGTCGGGGCTCTCGGGGCCCTCGGCGAAGCAGGCCGAGACCCGGCTGACCGGGTCGCTCATGGACCCGTGCGCCGCCGCCGGCGAGGCGGTCAGGACGGTGAGGGCGAGCGGGGCGACACCCAGTGCGGCGATCGCGGCTACCGTGCGGCGAGCGGTCATGGACGGACTCCTCAGTCTTGCTCAGCGGGGGGACCCGGGAGTCGTACGGGCGGTGTACGGGGCTCCCGGGCGACTCGAAAACTAGCTCGTCCAGACGTTCGATCCAGCCTTCCCGGCGCCCCGGAGGTGATCTTTATGGCGCTCTTAAGGGAGCCATCGGACTCCCCTCAGCTCACGCCCCGATACGCCCGAATCCTCACACCCCGGCCCCGCCGGACCCGGCGCCCCGCCACCCCGGGACCCGGTGCCGCCGCGGCCCGCCAGGGCCCCCGTACCGGGCAGGCCCCGCCATCCCGGAGCCGTTCGCGCAGGTCAGAGGGGTGACGGAAGCGCCCCGACAGGGCCCGGATCAGGAACGCGCCCGGCGGGGGCGCTCGATCCACTGGTAGCGGCGCTCGGGCCGACCCGCTCCGCCGTACCGGAGGGACACCTCCACCCGGCCCGTCTCCGCGAAGTACTCCAGATACCGGCGGGCGCTGACCCGGGACAGCGAACCGGCCAGCGCGCACTCCGACGCGGACAGTCCCGCCGGATGCTCCCGCAGGGTCCGCTCGACCAGATCCGCCGTGGGCGCGGCAAGACCCTTGGGCAGCTCGCGCGAGCCCGGTGGACGGCTCCCGAAGAGCTCGTCCACGTCCTGCTGGCGGGCCTGGTCGAGACCGTCGAGCCGGGCCCGGACCGCCGCCACATGCCGCAGCTGCTCCTGGAGGGTGCCCCGCTCGAACGGCTTGATCAGATAGTGCAGGGCCCCCGCGCGCAGCGCGGCGCGGACCGTCACGGCCTCCCGCGCGGCCGTGATGAACAGAACGTCCACCGGGACCCGCCCCGGATCGATCTCCTCGGCCGACCGGATACCCCGCAGCACACCGATACCGTCCATGTCCGGCAGATACACGTCCAGCAGCACGAGATCGGGCCGCAGCGACTCCACCGAGCGCAGCGCCTCTACCCCGTTGTGGGCCACTCCCACCACCGTGAATCCAGCCATTTCGGACACGTACCGGCTGTGCAACTTGGCGACCATGAAGTCGTCGTCCACTACCAGTACTTTCGTCACCGCCGCAGGCTAAGCGCGTGAACACAAGGACCACAACGTCCGTTGGTTGCGGAAGAGAGACAGGCTCTTAACGCCCAGGCAACATGTGGGCCACCTCACACATAAATATCGTGTGAGCTTCCCATTGGCTCCCCTTGACGAACAGGTGGTGGCACGCGTGCGCCTGCGCACTCCTCTCGCCCTGCTCGGGGCAGCGGTCCTGGTACTCACCGGGCCACCGCTGCTCACGACGGGTAGTGGCGCCGAGACCGGCACGCAGATACCCGGGCTGCGGTTCATGGTCCCCAACACTCCCGGCGGCGGTTACGACATCACGGCCCGTACGGCCGCCAAGAACGCCGAGGACGCCGGACTCACCCACGACATCGAGGTCTTCAACCTGCCCGGCGCGGGCGGCACCGTCGGCCTCGCCCGGCTCGTCAGCGAGCACGGCAACGGCAAGCTCGCCATGTCGATGGGGCTCGGCGTCGTCGGCGCCGTCCACTCCAACGACGCGCCGAAGACGCTCGCCGACACCACCCCGATCGCCCGGCTCACCGAAGAGCCCGACGTGGTGGTCGTCGCGAAGGACTCCCCGTACAAGGACATCAAGCAGCTCATCGACGCCTGGAAGGAGAACCCCGGGAAACTGCCCGTCGGCGGCGGCTCCTCCCCGGGCGGCCCCGACCACCTCGCGCCGATGCTGATGGCACGGGCCGGCGGCCTCACCCCGAAGGACGTCAACTACATCCCCTACGACGGCGGCGGCGAACTCCTCGCCTCCATCCTCGGCAACAAGGTCGCCTTCGGCGTCTCCGGCGTCGGCGAGTACCTCGACCAGATCAAGTCCGGTGAACTGCGGCTGCTCGCCGTCACCGGACCCGAGCGGGTCGACGGGCTCGACGCGCCCACCCTGCGCGAGGCCGGCTACGACATGGACTTCACCAACTGGCGCGGCATCGTCGCCCCGCCCGGACTCACCGACGCGGAACGCGACAAGCTGACGAACCTCGTCACCGAGCTCCACGACTCCAAGGAATGGAAGGAGTCGCTGAAGAAGAACGGCTGGCACGACGCCTTCCTCACCGGCGACAAGTTCGGTGAGTTCCTCGACGCCCAGGACAAGCGGGTCGTGTCCGTACTGAAGGAGCTGGGACTGTGACGACCACCGAACCGCCCGGCCGTCCGGACCCGGGCGCGGGAACCGACGCCGCCACCCGGGCGCCCGCCGGGCAGCAGCCGGGCCGCCGCTCCTGGCTGCGCGAGCACTCCGAACTCGGCGTCAGCCTGCTGCTGCTCGCCCTCGGCGCACTCGTCCTCACCGACGCCCTCACCATGGACGTCGACATCTCCCAGCGCGGGCCCATCGGCCCCAAGACCGTCCCGATCGCGGTCGGCATCGGGCTGCTGGTGATCGCCGTCCTGCTCGCCATCGACGTCCTGCGCGGCGGCCACGGCGAGGCCGAGGGCGGCGAGGACATCGACCTCAGCGAACCCGCCGACTGGCGCACCGTCCTGCTGCTCGCCGGGGTCTTCCTGGCCACCGCTGTCCTGATCGACCCCCTCGGGTTCCCCGTCGCGGGCGCCCTGCTCTTCTGGGGCGCGGCCTACGCCCTCGGCAGCCGGCACTTCCATCGTGATCCGCTCATCGCCGCTGGAATCTCGCTCGCCGCCTTCATCGTCTTCGACCGTCTGCTCGGCGTACCACTGCCCGGCGGACCCCTGATGGGAGTGCTGTGAGATGGATGCCTTCAACTCCCTGATGGACGGGTTCGGCACGGCCCTGTCCCCACTCAACCTGCTCTGGGCCGCCATCGGGGTCCTCCTCGGCACCGCCATCGGCGTCCTGCCCGGCATCGGCCCCGCCATGGCCGTCGCCCTGCTCCTGCCCGTCACCTACGGACTCGACCCCACCGGCGCGTTCATCATGTTCGCCGGTATCTACTACGGCGCCATGTTCGGCGGTTCCACCACCTCGATCCTGCTGAACACCCCGGGGGAGAGCGCGGCCGTCGTGGCCGCCATGGAGGGCAATCCCATGGCGAAGGCGGGGAGAGGCGCACAAGCCCTCGCCGCCGCCGCCATCGGCCACTTCGTGGGCGGCATGATCGGCACCCTGCTGCTCGTCGCCCTCGCCCCCACCGTCGCGGACCTCGCCGTCGACATCGGCGCACCCGACTACTTCGCGATCATGGTGCTGGCGTTCATCGCGGTCACCTCGGTCCTCGGCTCCTCCCGCATCCGCGGTCTCGCGTCCCTGCTGATCGGTCTCACCATCGGTCTCGTCGGCCTGGACCAGATGACCGGACAGCAGCGCCTCACCTTCGGCTCCCTGCAACTCGCGGACGGCGTCGACGTGGTGATCGTCGCGGTCGGTCTCTTCGCGATCGGCGAGGCCCTGTGGGTCGCCGCCCATCTGCGCCGGGGCAACCCCGAGCCCATCCCGGTCGGCCTTCCCTGGCTCGGCCGCGACGACGTCAAGCGCAGCTGGAAGCCCTGGCTCCGCGGTCCCGTCATCGGTTTCCCGTTCGGGGCGATCCCCGCGGGCGGCGCCGAGATCCCGACCTTCCTCTCGTACGTCACCGAGAAGCGGCTCTCCAAGGACAAGAAGCAGTGGGGCAAGGGCGCCATCGAGGGCGTCGCCGGACCGGAGTCCGCGGCCTCCGCGTCCGCCGCCGGAACCCTCGTCTCCATGCTCACCCTCGGCCTGCCCACCACCGCGGTCGCCGCCGTGATGCTCGCCGCCTTCCAGCAGTACGGCATCCAGCCCGGACCCATGCTCTTCGAGCGCGAGCCCGACCTGGTGTGGGGCCTCATCGCCTCCCTCTTCGTCGGCATGGTCCTGCTGCTCGCCCTGAACCTGCCGCTGGCGCCGCTGTGGGCCAAGCTGCTGCGCATCCCCCGGCCCTACCTCTACGCGGGAATCCTCTTCTTCGCCGCGGTGGGCGCCTACGCGGTCGGCGGCGAGTCCCTCGACCTGGTGATCCTGCTGATCATCGGCCTCATCGGATTCGGAATGCGCCGCTACGGCCTGCCGGTGCTCCCGGCGGTCATCGGTGTCATCCTCGGCCCGAACGCCGAGCAGCAGCTGCGCCGCGCCCTCCAGATCAGCGACGGCAGCGCCTCCGGCCTGGTCAACACGCCGTTCTCCGTGACGGTGTACGTGATCATCCTGCTGATCCTCTTCTGGCCGCTGGCCGCGAAGCTGATCCGCAAGCCGGCGGCGGCACCGGCTCCGGCCCGGGTGAAGACCTCGGTCGGCGCCCCGGACCCGGACGCCTCACGCGGCGACGCCACGCGGACCCCGTCCGACGACTCGTCGGACACCCCGTCGGAGCCGGACGACACCCCGCGCGGCCCCGGGGACGACCCGGACGGGAAGGGACCCGGCCCGCGGTCATGAACGGGAGACAGCTCCCCGCGCGCCAGGACATCCGCCACGAACGGCCCGTCCGAAACGCCCCATGACCGAAACGCCCCATGACACGAGGTGCCCGGCGGCACCTCGTGTCATGGGGCGCACGGCGTTTCCCGGCCCCTCGCGCTCACCCCTCGGGCCACCAGGTGCGCTGGATGTCCTTGCGGACCTCCGGACGCTCCCGGGGCAGTTCCTCGGTCTCCTCCCGCCGCACGCGGCGGGTGCTCGTCCTGCTCGGCGTCTTCTGCACGGTCACTCGGCGCATGACTGCCTCCTTGAGGACTACCTTTTCCCGCGATCACACGGAGCTAGACCCGTTGGGGGACAGTGACTCATCCACGTCCCGTTGTCAGTGGTGGATGTCACCCTCGTCGGTGTGAAGCACAACGACCCCGCGCCCCCTTCCGGCGCCGCCCCGCGACCGCCCGCCGACCCCCCGTACCACCGCCCGCGGCACTCCGAGATCGTCGACGTCCATCTGATCGTCCGCCGCGGTCCGGACGTCCTGCTGGCCCGCCGGGCGAACACCGGATACGGCGACGGACTGCTCCACGCACCCTCCGGCCATGTCGAGGCCGGGGAGGACGTCCGCGCCGCCATGATCCGCGAGGCCCGCGAGGAGACCGGTCTGCGGCTCGCCCCCGGGGACCTGAGAGTCGCCCTGGTCATGCAGCACCGCGGCCCCGGCGGCGCGCCCCGGACCGGCTGGTTCTTCGAGGCGGAGCACGGCGCCGGCGGCGAACCCGTCAACGCCGAGCCCGGCAAATGCTCCGAGCTGGGCTGGTTCCCCCTCGACGCCCTGCCCGCCGACCTCGTCGGCTACTGCCGCGCCGGGCTCGACGCCTACCGCGCGGGCGAACGCTTCGTGCTCCACTGGCACCACGACGACGACCCCATCGCGTACGACCCGGCCCGCGACCGCGCCGAGCACCTGCCGGCCACCGTCCCCCGCGCCACGCCCTAACCGGCGGGCCACCAGGGGGCATGGACGGCCGCGGGGTCGTGCGGCGCGCGGGCGAGCCGCTCCAACTCGTCCAGCGCGCGGACGGCATGGTCCGCCGCGACCGGATCGGTCCGGTCCAGCCCGCTCGCCGCGAACTCGTCCTCGTCCAGCCGCAGGACCGCCGACCGGTCGGCGGACACCCACAGATCCAGCTCCAGGTCCGTCACCACGATCTCCCCGGACGGCACGAGCGCGGGCCGCGTCACATCGCAGTACCAGCCCTTCAGCCGCCCCTCCGACGTCCACACCTCCTTCACCGCGTACCAGCGGGTGCGCCAGTAGTGCTCCGTGAACACATCGCCCGGCTCGAAGCGGACGAACCCGAAGTCCCGTACGCCGTCCCCGGCCCACGGCGCGCGTACGCTCACCCGGTCCCCGTCGTCGTCCAGCACCACCGCGGGGTAACGGATCTTCGTACGGCCGCCCTTGACCAGCACCACGTCCACGGTGCGGACGGCCTCCTGCTCAGCCGAGTTCACGGACATACCGCACCTCCGTCGCGCCGATCGCGTACCCGAACCACGTGTTGACCGCGAGCATCGGGGCGTTGCCGGTGTCGTTGCCCGTGAACGCCTCCGTGATACCCGCTTCCCGGGCCCGGTGCAGGGAGTCGTTCTTCACGAGCTTGGCCAGCCCCTGGCCCCGGTGGGAGCGCGCGGTGCCCGTCATCGCCGTCGCGTACCGGGAACCCCCGTCGGTACGGGCCGCGGTGAACGCGACCGGCCGGCCGCCGGCGACGGCGACCGTCGTCAGCGACCGGTCCAGCAACGGGTGACGCCAGGTGTCTTCGAGCCACTGCTCGTAGTCGTCGAACTCCGCCGGGATGTCCCCCGGCTCGTCCAGGACGCACTCCGCGTCCAGCTCGAACATCGGACGCGGGTCGTCCGCGAAGTCGGCCGCCGTCCGCAGCTCCACCCCCTCGGGTACGGGGGCCAGGGGCGGCAGCGTGCCCTCCGCGAGGTCCAGCCGCAGGAAGTGCGCGGTGCGGCTCGGGCGGTAGTCCCTGCGCTCCGCGAACGCGCGGTTCTCCGGCTCGTCCAGGACCCAGGAGTACACCGTCCGCACCCCCCGCTCGGCCAGATGCGCCTCGGCCGTCCGCGCGAGAAGGGAGCCCGCGCCCCGGCGGCGGTGCTCCGGGTGGACGTAGACGTTCAGGAACCCCTGCCCGGGAAGCGGGCTGTCGTACGCGACGCCCGACTGCACGGTGCCGATGATCTCGCCGTCCAGCTCGGCGAGCAGCGGACGGTAGTGGGCGTCCGGGTGGATGTGGGACACGTCGAAGAGGACGGACTCGGCGGTGGCCAGCATGAACGGGACGGCCGCGCGGCGGACCCGGGCGAAACCCTCGGCGTCCGCCGGGGAGGTGGGGAGGAGCTCACGGATGACGACACTCATGCCCCGAACGCTAGGACCCCGCGCCCTGCCCCGCCTCCCAATTTCGCGGCCGTACCTGTGGCCGTGCGGGTGGGGCGGGGGTGGTCTGGTTCGATGGAGGGTCGGTTCCGCCTGCTCTCCTTCCGGGGGTCCCCATCCTGAACGCGTCATCGGCGGAAGCCCTGTCCGTCGTTCTGCTGCTGGCTGTGCTGGCCTGTGCCGTGATGCGGCCACGGGGCTGGCCGGAGGCCGTCGTGGCGGTGCCGGCCGCCGTCGTCGTGATCGCCACCGGGGCGATCTCCCTCGACCACGCCCGCGCGGAGGCGGAGCAGCTCGGACCGGTGATCGGATTCCTGGCCGCGGTGCTGGTGCTCGCCCGGCTGTGCGACGAGGAAGGGCTGTTCCACGCCTGCGGTGCGTGGATGGCCCGCACCTCGACGGGCCGCCCGCGCCGACTGCTGGCACAGGTGTTCGCCGCCGCGTCGCTGATCACCGCGGTACTCAGCCTGGACGCCACGGTGGTGCTGCTCACCCCGGTGGTGTTCGCCACCGCCGCGCGGCTGGGCGCCCGCTCCCGGCCGCATGTGTACGCCTGCGCCCATCTGGCGAACTCCGCGTCGCTGCTGCTGCCGGTCTCCAACCTGACCAATCTGCTGGCCTTCGCCGCCAGCGGACTCAGCTTCACCCGTTTCGCCGCGCTGATGACCCTCCCGTGGCTGGTGGCCATCGGTATCGAGTACGCGGTGTTCCGGCGCTTCTTCGCCGCCGACCTGGACGCCGGCGCGTCCGCGCCGCCCGCTGTCGCGGCGCCCCCGGTACCGGTCTTCGCGCTGGTGGTGGTCGCCTGCACGCTGGCCGGCTTCGTCATCACCTCCGCGTTCGGGATCGGACCGGCCTGGGCCGCCCTGGCCGGCGCGGTGGTCCTCGCGGTCCGCGCCCTGGCCCGGCGCCGCACCACCCCCGCCGCGCTGGTCCGGGCCGCGGACCTCCCCTTCCTCGCGTTCGTCCTGGCCCTCGGCATCGTGGTCCGCGCGGTGGTGGACAACGGCCTCGGCGAAGCGCTCGGTCATCTGGTGCCCGACGGCGGCACGCTGCCCGCCCTCCTCGCGATCGCCGCGCTGGCCGCCGTACTGGCGAACCTCATCAACAACCTGCCCGCAGTCCTGGTGCTGCTGCCGCTGAGCGCCCCGCTCGGCCCCGGTGCCGTGCTCGCGGTACTGATCGGCGTGAACATCGGGCCCAACCTCACCTACGCCGGTTCGCTGGCCACCTTGCTGTGGCGCCGGATCGCGCGCGAGCACGACAGCGACCCGGACCTCAAGGAGTTCACCCGCCTAGGCCTCCTCACCGTCCCCGCCACCCTCGCGGGAGCGGTGACAGCACTATGGCTCTCCCTCCACGCCATCGGAACCTGACCCAGCCCACACCCGAAGAACAACGCACCGGGGCAGCACCCAAGGCGCGCGGACAACCGCGCAATGGACGAGGGCAGCCCCGCACCCGAAGAACAACGCACCGGGGCAGCACCGAAGGGGCGCGGGGAACCGCGCGAGCAACCACGGGCCACCCGCACCCGAACGGGAACCGCAAGGGGCGCGACCGAAGGGGCGCGAGGAACCGCGCACCCACGAGCGACCCGCACAGGAACAAGCACGCCCAGGTGTGGAACCCCAGGGGCGCGAGGAACTGCACAAAGACGAGGGCAGCCCCGCACCCGAAGAACAACGGCTCGGGGCAGCACCGAAGGGGCGCGGGGAACCGCGCACCCCACGAGCGACCCGCACGGGAACAAGTACGCCCAGGTGTGGAACCCCAGGGGCGCGGGGAACTGCGCGAGCAACCAAGGGCAACCCGCACCTGAACGGGAACCGGAAGGGGCGCGACCGAAGGGGCGCGGGGAACCGCGCACCCCACGAGCGACCCGCACAGGAACAAGCACGCCCGGCACAGGAACCCCAGGGACCCGGGGAACAGCGCAAAGACGAGGGCAGACCCGCACCCGAAGAGCAACGGCTCGGGGCAGCACCGAAGGGGCGCGGGGAACTGCGCACCCACGAGCGGCCCGCACGGGAACAAGTACGCCCAGGTGTGGAACCCCAGGGGCGCGGGGAACCGCGCGAGCAACCACGGGCCACCCGCACCTGAACGGGAACCGGAAGGGGCGCGACCGAAGGGGCGCGAGGAACCGCGCACCCCACGAGCGACCCGCACAGGAACAAGCACGCCCAGGTGTGGAACCCCAGGGGCGCGAGGAACCGCGCAAAGACGAGGGCAGCCCCGCACCCGAAGAACAACGGCTGGGGGCAGCACCAAAGGGGCGCGGGGAACTGCGCACCCACGAGCGGCCCGCACGGGAACAAGTACGCCCAGGTATGGAACCCCAGGGGCGCGGGGAACTGCGCGAGCAACCATGGGCAACCCGCACCTGAACGGGAACCGGAAGGGGCGCGACCGAAGGGGCGCGAGGAACCGCGCACCCCACGAGCGACCCGCACAGGAACAAGCACGCCCGGCACAGGAACCCCAGGGACCCGGGGAACAGCACGACCCGCACAGGAAGGACGTACGCCCAGCGACGACAACCTCGCAAGCGCAAGCGAAGGCGACCCGTGGGGGACAATCACCCCGTGAACCCCCTGAAGGTCGTGATCGACCAGGACACCCCCACCGCCCCCTTCGAACAACTCCGCGCCCAGATCGCCGATCAGGCCCGCTCGGGCACCCTGCCGACCGGCTACCGGCTCCCCACCGTCCGCGCCCTCGCGGAGACCCTCGGCCTCGCCGCGAACACCGTTGCGAAGACCTACCGGGCCCTGGAGGCGGACGGGGTCATCGAGACCCGGGGCCGCAACGGCACCTTCGTCGCCGCGGCGGGCGACGCCGCCACCCGGGAGACGGCCGTCGCCGCGATGACCTACGCGGAACGCGCCCTGCGCCTGGGTGTACCCGAGTCGCAGGCCCTCACCGCGGTCCGGGAGTCGCTCCGCGCGACATACGGCCGCTGAGCACGGCCGCCGACCGGCCTCGCGACCGACCCGGCCCCCGACCCCGTACGACCTGTTCCGGCGTCCGGCCCGGCGCCGCCCCGGCTACCGGTGGAGGTCGATGAGCTGCGCGAGGTGACGCCCGGCCAGCTCCAGCGGCACCCCGCTGCGCGAGACCTGCGCGGCGAGCTCCGCGCCCTCCAGCGTGCTGATCACGGTGTGCGCCAGTTCCCCGGCGACCTCCTCGGCGAACCCCGCGTCCCGGAGCCGGACGGCGACCAGCTCACGCCAGCGCGCGAACGCCTCCGCCGCGGCCTCCTGGATGTCGGGCGCCCGGCTCGCCGTACCCAGCGCGGTCGAGGTGACCGGGCAGCCGTCCAGCCACCCGGACTCCCGCAGCCCGGCCGCGAGGCCCACCGCGCACGCGGCGACGCCCTTCGCCGGATCGGCCTCGCTGTCCAGCCAGACCCGCAGCGCGTCGCCGAACTCCGCGTCGCCGTGCCGGATCGCGGCGACGGCGAGTTCCTGCTTGCCGCCGGGGAAGAAGTGGTACACCGAGCCGAGCGTGGCCGACGCCTCCAGGGAGATCTGCTTGATCCCCGTGCCGTCGTAGCCCTGCCGCTGCATCAGCTGTGACGCGGCCCGCACGATCCGCTCGCGCGTCCCGACCGTCCCGCCGGAACTTTCGGGGGCTGTGCTCGTCGTCTTCACGACGCGATTCTATCGAATAGAACGTTCGCTACAGAGACTCTGCTACGGTCCTCTCTAGATAGAGCGCTCGTTCTAGAGCACCCAAGGCCAGTCCTGGGGCTTCCGGGGCGCTCCATGCAGTCGGCAGTCGTCCACGTATGCGTGAAGGGATCCGGACATATGGACAAGCAGGCGGTCACCCTCATCGGACTCGGCCCCATGGGGCAGGCGATGGGCGCGGCGTTCCTGGACCGGGGGCACGCCCTCACGGTCTGGAACCGCAGCCCCGGCAAGGCGGACGGCCTGGTGGCGCGGAGCGCGGTCCTCGCGGACAGCGTCGAAGCGGCGCTGCGGGCCAACGACCTGGTCGTGCTGAGCCTGACCGACTACGAGGCGACGTACGGGGTCCTCGGTCCCGCGCAGGACGCGCTCGCGGGCCGGGTCGTCGTCAATCTCAGCTCGGACACCCCCGACCGGGCCCGCGAGGCGGCGGCCTGGATCGCGGAGCGCGGCGCCACGCATCTGACGGGCGGGGTCCGCGTACCGCCGTCCGGGATAGGGCAGCCGGGGACGTCGACCTTCTACAGCGGCCCCCGGGAGGTGTTCGAACGGCACAAGGAGACCCTGGAGACGCTGACCGGCGCGGACTACCTCGGTGAGGACCCGGGCCGGGCGGCCCTCTTCTACCAGCTCCAGATGACTGTCTTCTGGACCACGATGCTGAGCTGGCTCCAGGCGGTGGCCCTGGCCGGGGCCCATGGCGTCACGGCCGAGGAACTGGCCCCGTACGTCAAGGACACCGTGGACATCGGCCAGTTCCTGGACTTCTACTCCGCGCGCGTCGACCGGGGCGAGCACCCCGGTGACGTCGACCGGCTCACCATGGGCGTCGCCAGCATCGAGCACGTGGTGCACACGGCCCGCGACTCGGGCGTGGACAGCACGCTGCCGTCGGCGGTCCACGACATCTTCCGGCGCGGAGTGGCGGCGGGCCGCGGTGCCGACAGCTTCACGAGCCTGCTGGAGGTGCTGAGGAAGCCTGCCGCGTGACGGCGACGCGCTCCGCGAAGGCGGGCGGGGCGGACCACCGCGGTCCGGGGCGGTGGCGGCGGTGGTGGCGGCGGGAGGTCAACGGCCGGGGCCCGGCCGGGTGCCAGGGGTGCCCGCCGGGCCGGGACCCGGCACCTCGCCCCGCGCCCGGGGCGGCCCGCCCCGGGGCTCCTCCGGTTCGGGGTTCCTCCCGGTCCGGTCGCGGGAGCGGTCCATCTCCCGCCACTCCGGCCGCAGTCCGGTCAGCGTGGTCGTCAGGAAGTACGCCGCCCCGCCCGCGAGCAGCACCGGAGCCAGTCCGAACGCGGTGACGGCCGCCCCCGCGATCAGCCCGCCGAGCGGGATACCGGCCCAGGCCAGCGAGGCGACGAGCGCGCTCACCCGGCCCAGCAGCGGCCGGGGCACCCGCTCGTAGCGGATGGCGCCGAGGATCGGGTTGAGGAATCCGCTGCCGAAGCCGTCGACCAGGAAGACGGCCAGCACCACCCACATCGGGGCACCGGACGCGAGGACCACGAAGCGGGGCGCCCCGGCGCACAGGAAACCCACGAAGAAGACCGGCCTGCGCGGCATCCGGTGCGCGACGGCCGAGGCGATCAGTCCCGCGCAGATCGCCGCCACGCCGCCGGTCGCGGCCAGCAGTCCGATGGTCGCCGGACCGTTGCCCGACTCCTTGGCCCAGACCGGCAGCAGCACGGTGACGAAGCCGCTGGCCAGCAGATTGGTGACGGCGATCATGCCGGACAGGCTGAGCAGCAGCCGGTCACCACGCAGAAAGGCGAACCCTTCCCCGAACCGCCGCCAGTACCCGGCCTCGACCCCCTTCCCCGCGCCGGACCCCGTACCCTTCCCCGCGCCGGACCCCGTACCCGACCCCGTACCCGACCCCGCGCCGGACCCTGCACCCGACCCCGTACCGGATTCCGCGCCGCGATGCTCGCCCAGGAGGGCCGTTCCCCGGCCCATTCCGCGCGGCAGCGTCACCGCGATGATCAGGGAACCGGCCGCGAAGCACACGGCGTTCACGGCGAGCCCGGCCATCGGCCCGGTCACGGCGATCAGCGCGCCGCCCGCCGCCGGGCCCAGGGTGGAGGCGAGCCGTTCGGTCACCCCGGCCAGCCCGGAGGCACGTTCCAGCGGGACCGCGCCGCGCTCGGCCGCCTCGGGGATCAGCACCTCCTTGGCCAGGTCCCCGGGCCCCCGCGCCGCTCCGATCACCGCGACCAGCGCCAGCAGCAGCCACAGGGGCAGGGCGTCCAGATGGTGCAGCACCGGGACCGCCACCGCGGCCGCCGCGCTGACCAGGTCGGTCGTCCAGGACACGGTGCGCGGCCCGGCCCGGTCGACCAGTGGCCCGGTGAACGCCTTGACCAGCACGTACGGCGTCATCTCGGCGAAGGCCACCAGCCCCGCCCGGGTCGCGCTGCCCGTCGTGCTGAGGACGAACCAGGGCAGCGCGATCGCGGATATCCGGGTGCCGACGACCGAGACCGCCATGGCGGCCAGGACGCCCCCGAGGGCACCGGAGGGCCACCGCCCCGGGGCGGCGGTCACGAGGACCCCGCTCCGGGGGACTCCGGTTCCGGCGGCGGACGGGTCACCAGCGAGATCCTCTCGGCATCCGACAGGGCGCCCACGGCGCCGGCCGGGGCGTCCCGCAAGCTACCGGTCCACGGCGGCGCGTGGTTCGCCCTGGTGAAAGACTGCTTCGACAAGGACATCTTCGCGAAGAGGTTCCGTCGGTGCCGTCGTGACTCTTCGCGAAGAACTCTTCGCGGAGATGGGTGCGCGCTACAGATACAGTCCCGCGTCCGCGCCGTCCCGGGCTCCCGGTACCGCCGCCGGGGAACTGCCCCGCCGCAGCGCGAACAGCTCCGCCAGCGTCGCCCCCTCGCGTCCCACGCCCTCCTCCGTACCGAGCCAGTCGACGGCCTCCGGGCGGGTCAGCGGACCGACCTCGATCCGGGCCAGGCAGCGTCCGGGCCGTACGACGGCCGGGTGCAGCCGCTCCAGGTCCTCGTTGGTGGTGACCCCGACGAGGACGTTGCGGCCCTGGCCGAGCAGACCGTCCGTCAGGTTCAGCAGCCGGGACAGGGCCTGCCCCGCCGTGTGCTTCGCGCCGCCCCGGATCAGCTCGTCGCAGTCCTCCAGGAGTAGCAGCCGCCAGCGGCCGTTCCCGGAGCCCTCGTCCTCACCGATCGCGATGTCCATCAGATAGCCGACATCGGAGAACAGCCGCTCCGGATCGAGCACGCAGTCCACCTGGCACCAGTCCCGCCACGAACGGGCCAGGGTGCGCAGCGCGGAGGTCTTGCCGGTGCCCGGCGGGCCGTGGAGCAGCAGCAGCCGCCCCGCGATGTCGTCCGCGGTCAGCTTCATCAGCCCGTCCATCGCCTCCGCGACGGGCGCGGTGTAGTTGGCGCGCGCCCCGGCCCAGGTGTCGGCGGAGATCTGCCGGGTGGTGCGGTGCGGACCGCGCCGCGGCGACACGTACCAGAAGCCCATCGTGACCGTCTCCGGCTGCGGCTCCGGCTCGTCGGACGCGCCTTCCGTCGCCTGCTCCAGCACCCGTTCCGCCAGCTCGGCGCTGGTCGCGGTGACCGTGACGTCCGCGCCCTGCCGCCAGCGGGACACCAGCAGGGTCCAGCCGTCGCCCACCGCGAGGGTGTTGCCGCGGTTGTCGTCGCGGGTGGCCCGCACCACGGTCGCGCCGGGCGGCAGCAGGGTGGCCCCGGCCCGGACCCGCTCGATGGCCGTCCGGTGCGAGAACGGCTGCTCACCGTTCGCGAACCGCCCCAGGAACAGCGCGTCCACCACGTCGGACGTGCTGTCCTCGTCGTTCAGGGCGACCTGCATCGGCAGGACGGCGGCGAACGCGTCCCCCGGTACGGCGGCGGTGCCGGTGCCGGTTACGGTGCCGGTGAGGCCCTCCGGAGGGCCGTTGTCGGCGGTGCCCGCGGTATCGAGGTCGGGGGTGTTCAGGGGGGCATCGGTGGGGCGGTCGTCGTCCTGAGGCTCGTACGTCAGAGTGTGCTCCGTTCGGGTGGGCATGCCGGACATGATGCGGCACCCGACTGCCCCGCGCATCCAGGTTTCCGGCCCGGCCCACCCGTACAGCCCCGCCCGCCCGACGGCCCGGAGTCACGCACGGCCGTCCCGTCGGCACCACCCGGCGCGGGCGTCGGGACGCCCGCTACCGCCAGGGAGTTCCCCGGTGGTCGTGGGCCTCCGGGGAACCCCCCGGTGTCCGGGTGGGGTCGGCTCCCCGGACACGGAGCAGGGCCGCCCGTGGTGAAGTGGGGGGAGGCGGCCCTGCGACGATCGTGCGGGAGTGCTACGGAACCAGCCTGAGCAGCTTGTTCGGGGAACCGGAGCCGGGCGTGGTCACCACGCTGTTGGTGGCGCCGTTCACCAGTGCGGTGGAGACCTGGGCGGGTGTCGCCGTGGGCCTGCTGGACAGATATACGGCGGCGGCCCCGGCGACATGCGGCGCGGCCATCGACGTACCGGAGATGGTGTTCGTGGCGGAGTCACCGGTGTGCCAGCCGGCCGTGATCGAGACACCCGGCGCGAACAGGTCCAGCACACTGCCGAAGTTGGACCAGCTCGCCTTGGCGTCGGTGTTGCTCGTCGCCCCGACCGTGATGGCCTGGGTGACCCGCGCGGGTGAGGTCGAGGACGCGTTGACGCCGCTGTTGCCCGCCGCGACCGCGTAGGTCACCCCGCTGGCGATGGAGTTGCGGACGGCGTTGTCCAGGGTGGTGCTCGCGCCACCGCCGAGCGACATGTTCGCCACCGAGGGGCCGCTGTGGTTGCGGGTCACCCAGTCGACGCCCGCGATGACCCCGGCGGTGGTGCCCGAGCCGTTGTTGTCGAGGACGCGGACCGCCACGATCCGCGCCTTCTTCGCGACGCCGTACGTCGATCCCGCGATGGTGGTGGCCACATGGGTGCCGTGGCCGTTGCCGTCCTGGGCCACCGTGTCGCCCTCGATCGCGTCGTAGCCGTTGCCGGCCCGCCCGGTGAGCTGCGAGTGGCTGATCCGTACGCCGGTGTCGATGACGAACGCGGTCACCCCGGTGCCCGCGCTGTCCGGGTAGGTGTAGGTGCCGTTGAGCGGGCGGGCGGCCTGGTCGATCCGGTCCAGGCCCCAGGGCGCGTTGGTCTGGGTGGCCTGCACCCGCACCCGCTGGTTCTGCTCCACCGACGCCACCTTGGGGTCGGCGGCGAGCCTGCGGGCCTCGGTGGCCGAGAGGGTGGCAGTGAAGCCGTTGAGGGCGCTGCGGAAGGTGGTGCGGACCGTACCGCCGTAGCCCGATATGAGCTTCTTGCCCTGCGGTGTGGAGGCCCGCAGTCCGGCGTCCTTCTTGAGGGTGACGATGTAGCTGTCCTTGACTGCCGTCGGCGAACCGGCCGCGAGGACGGTGCCCTCGGCGGGGGCGGCGTGCGCCGGGAGCGCGGTCAGCGAGCCCATGAGACCGGTGGCTGCCGCGACGGCGACGGCCACCGCGATCCGGGCGGTACGCGTGGTGCGGGGGGTGCCGTGCGTGGTGGTGCTTCGCTGCTGTGCCATGACGAGGGAGCCCTCCTCCGGGCGGGCGCGTCGTGGGACGCGCGGTGTGGGGGGTGTGCGCGGGAGCGCGCACGGCGGCCCGGACGGACGCGTTCCGTTCGGGCCGTTCAGCAGCGTGCGTCATCCGCCCTGGCAGAGCAAGGGTGTTGACGACTTGTCATGGCGTCGTCATCTGAACGTAATTGAATGCATGGCGAATAAGGTGGGTTTGTTTCGGGGAGAATTGACATGGACACTTCCGGTTGAAAAGGCGTCCTGGTACGAAAGTTGAGCCAGAGATCCTGCTAAAGGGTGGTTCCATGAGACGTTCCCGACTTACGTCGTACCTGTCCGCGCTCCTCCTCGCCGTCGGCCTCACCGTCACCGGTGCCGCCACGGCGCAGGCATCCCCCCAAGCCGCCCCCACCGGCTACGTAGCGCTCGGCGACTCCTACTCCTCCGGTGTCGGAGCGGGTGCCTACGACAGCTCAAGCGGCTCCTGCAAGCGCACCCCGCGCGCCTACCCGGCGCTCTGGGCCGCGGCCAACTCACCCTCGTCCTTCCACTTCACCGCGTGTTCGGGCGCTCGTACGGGTGATGTTCTGGCGAACCAGCTCGGACCCCTGGGTTCCGGTACGGGTCTCGTCAGCGTCACCGTCGGCGGCAACGACGCGGGCTTCGCGGATGTCATGACGGCCTGCGTCACCGGCTCCGAGAGCTCCTGCCTGTCCCGGGTCGCCTCCGCGCGCTCCTACGTCGACTCGACGCTGCCGGGTCTCCTCGACCGGGTCTACACGGCGATCGGCGACCGGGCACCCGCCGCCCAGGTCGTCGTCCTCGGCTACCCCCGCTTCTACAAGCTGAGCGGCACCTGTGTCGCCGGGCTCTCCGAGCGGGAACGCTCCGCGATCAACGCCGCGTCCGACCATCTCAACGGCACGCTCGCCAAACGCGCCGCCGACCACGGCTTCGCCTTCGCCGGGGTCGCCGACCGGTTCGCGGGACACGAGATCTGCTCCGGTGACGCGTGGCTGCACAGCGTCAACTGGCTCAGCATCGGCGAGTCCTACCACCCCAAGGCGAACGGCCAGTCCAGGGGCTATCTGCCCGCCCTGACGGCCGCCGCCTGACAATGAGGATGTTCGTGAGCGTTCCCCGGCGGGGTCTGACCCACCGCCTGACTGACTCAGGGTCCTCAACGGGATCTGTCGGCCCCGTTCGGGGGGCGCTCGTGTGCATCCGTCGGGCCGGGGGACGTGACTTCATAAGAGCCTGGCCAGAGGCCCCATCACTGTCTTGTCCGCCCTCCCGGCCGACGGGTGCCATCCCACCCGGTCGAATGGACAGGACGGCACAACCCACGATGGCACAGCACCAGGTCGAGGTCACCGGCGGCGTCGACACCCACAAGGACACCCACACCGCGGCGGCGATCGATTCGGCGGGCCGGGTCCTGGGCTCGGCCCAGTTCCCCGCTTCCGCGCTCGGCTACCGCAAGCTTCTGACCTGGCTCTCTTCCTTCGGCACCCTGCTGATGGTCGGGGTCGAGGGCACCGGCGCCTACGGCGCCGGCCTTGCCCGCTACCTGCGTGAACACGACGTGAGGGTGGTCGAGATCGACCGCCCGGACCGCAAGACACGCCGCTGGCAGGGCAAGTCCGACCCGGTCGACGCCGAGGCGGCGGCGCGGGCCGCGCTCGCCGAACGCCGCACCGGCACCCCGAAGTTCCGGGACGGCCGGGTCGAGGCCCTGCGGGCGCTGCGGGTCGCCCGCCGCAGCGCGGTCCAGCAGCGGGCCGACGTCACCCGGCAGATCAAGAACCTGATCGTCACCGCGCCGGAAGGCGTCCGCACGATGCTGCGGTACCTGAAGGACAAGGACCTCCTGGCCGTCTGCACGGGCTTCCGCCCGGGCCTGGACCAGGCGGGCGATCCGGTCACCGCGACGAAGATCGCCCTGCGGTCCCTCGCCCGCCGCCACCGAGGCCTGGGCCAGGAGATCGACGAACTGGACGAGCTGATAGCCCCGCTCACCCAGAAGATCAACCCTGCCCTGACCGAACTGAACGGCGTCGGCCCGGACGTCGCGGGCCAGCTGCTGGTCACGGCCGGGGACAACCCCGACCGGCTCCGCTCGGAAGCGGCGTTCGCCATGCTCTGCGGCGTCGCCCCGCTGCCCGCGTCATCCGGCCGAACCCACCGCCACCGCCTCAACCGGGGCGGCGACCGGGCCGCGAACGCGGCCCTCTACCGGATCGTTCTCTGCCGCCTGCGCTGGGACCAGCGCACCCGCACCTACATGGAACGTCGCACCAGGCAGGGCCTGTCGAAGAAAGAGATCATTCGCTGCCTCAAGCGGTTCGTCGCCCGCGAGATCTACCACGCCCTGACCACCACGAACGCCACAGCAGCGGCCCCAAGCCACCTCACAACCGCTGCTTGACATCCATAAGAGCATCCTCCGCTCACCCCGACCGCGACGCGGGGGAGGTTCCGTCCGTCGACGGGACCTCCCCCGCGCACGTCACCGTGAACGCCACCTCGTCCGACTCCTTGCGCACCGGCGCGCGCACCTCGACCCGCAGCGCGTCCCGGTACGTGGACCACAGGTCCCGGCGGACCGGCTCCAGGTGCTCCACCCGCCGGGTGAGGTCGCCGTCCGCCGTGAACGTCAGGGCCTTCCAGCCCGGGTCCGACAACTGCCCCGACCGGGCGTCCCGGGCTTGATGTCCCGGTGCGGCACCCCCGCCCCATCGGCTGTCCGCAGCGCGTTCAGCGCCTCGGCGCCGATCCGGGCGGCCCGCGGCGGCGGCAGCGGCCCCTCGGCGTCGAGGACGTCCGACAGGGCGAGCCCCTGGACCAGTTCCCTCACGATCCACGGCCGGCCGGCCGGCCGCCGTCCACGGCCACGTCATGGACGGTGACCACACCCCGGTGCGACACCCGGGCCGCCGCCCACGCCTCGCGCTCCAGGCGGGTGTGCAGCCGTGCCGCCTCGGCCGCCGGGAGCCCGGCCGGGGCCCGGACCTCCTTCACGGCGACCTCCCGGTGCAGCGCCTCGTCCCGGGCGTGCCGCACCGCGCCCATCCCGCCCTCGCCGAGCGCGGACAGCAGCCGGTAGCGCCCGCCGACGAGCCGCTCGGGCACCCCGCCGCCCGCCGGATCACCTCCGGGCGCCCCGCCGCCGCGCTCCTGACCGTCACCGCTCGGTCCCCGGGTCACCGGCGTCCCCCTTCGCAGCGTGCGATTCCTCACAAAAGCAGCCCAGCGGGGGCCGCTTGCGACCCCCTCGGAAGGGTGGGGTCGAGGCGCCCGTGACCTGCGCCGGACCCCGGACGGGTGTGCGGGGTCCGGCGTGGTGTCCGACCGGCGGGCACCGTTCGGGCGGGGCACGGTGCGGACGGGTGCGCTTTCCGGAGGTTTGACGGGGTCGGCCGTGGGGGAATGTCCAACTTGCCCGGTAATCAAGGCGATTGGGGACCGAGGTGTGCGGAGAGCGTCAACCGGGCACCCGAGAGGTGAATCCCGTGGGCGGGATACACGGGTGTCACGGTGGGGCGATAGGGTTAACCTGCCCGGGTCGGGTGCCCTCGTACGGGTGGGGAGAGAAATGGAACAGATAACGATGCGAAGCAGGGCTCGCGTACCCGCGATCACCTGCGGGAGCAGCGCGACCAGCTCGCGTCTCGACCGTCATCTGGCGGTGCTGGGCGGTCCCGCCGTCCCGCAGCGCGAGACGGCCGAGGCGACCTCGCTGATGCGTGAACTGACGACGCGTGACACCGCTCGTGAGCCCAGCGTGCGCAAGGCGCGGGTCCGGCGTGTGTCGCTCTTCGCCCCACTGAGGAGGCTGCGCCGGTCGCTGTTCGGCGACCGCTGAGCGGGCCGCCCCGGCGGCCCCTGCTCGACGGCCCACCCCCGTAAGGCGCCGCGCCGCCATCCCGAAACCGTCATCCCCACGGTGCGCGGCGCCCTTCGGCACCCCCGGCGAGCACGGGTCACACCTGTGCTCACCGTTTCGACATCACCGGCACGGAGCGCCGGTCCGTCACACCCCGCGCGGCGCGGTTCGGTCCCTCCCCGGCCGATCCGCCGCCCCCGGGCCTGTGTCGCGAACCCTCTCCCTCCTCCGTGCCGGACCGGCCCGCGCGCCGCGTCTCCCCACGCCGCCGTGCCCGCTTCCCCCGTACCCGGCGCCCGCACCCGCCGCGCCCACCGGAGGCCGGCCGTGTCTCACAGCAGCGCGAACTGCCCCTCCGGGCCCTCCTCGTGATGGTCGAGCACCGAGGCCGGACGGCGTGCCGCCTCCGGCGGCGGGAGCACCCCGGCCCCGCGCAGTTCCGCCGCCGTGAGCGGTGCGCCGCCCGGGTCCGGGACGCTCGCGCGCAGTTCCGCGAGCAGCGCCAGGACGGTGATCAGCTCCAGCAGCTCCGAGGTCCATGACCGCTGCCAGCCGGCCGCCCGGATCGCCGCCAGCGCCCCGGACCCCTCCGGGACGACTGTCCGCCCCGCGAACCACGACTCCAGGACCCGGGCCCCGCCGACCGTGAAGTCCCAGGCCCCGGCCGGGACGGGGGAGATCCGACCCTCGCCCGCACACAGCGTCTCCCCGTCACGGTCGTAGCGGAGTTCCCCGGGCCGGTCCGGGAGCGGCACCCGGATGTACGGGCGCCGGCCGCCCGGAAGCTTCGGACGCCCGCCCTCCGGGCGGCACATCACCCGCAGCAGCCGGTGGCCCGTGGCGGTGCCGCGCGCCCAGGCGCCGGCATCGGTGGTCAGTGGGACGACACAGCCCCCGGGAGCGGGCCGGGCATACGCCACGATCCACGCGAGGACGTCCACCGGGGCGGGGGAGCCGCGCAGCCGGTCGGCCAGCCGCCCCAGCAGGCCCGGGGCGAGATTCGGCTCGGTGCCCCCGGGCCGCCGGAACAGCGGACGGACCCGCGGCGCCGGGCCGGACGCCGGCGCGGAGACCGGCAGCAGGACGGACACCAGCAGGGCGGGCCCCGGGTCCCCGGACGGCACCCGCTGCTCGACGGCGAAGAGCTGGGCCGGGTCCGCGACCCGCCACAGCTCCGGCCGGGCCGCGTCGATCAGCCGGTGGTCCGGGAGCAGCCACTGTTCGTCGAACGGGCCGCACAGGACCCGCAGCGGCCCGGGGAGCGGACCCGGGTCGCGCGCCAGCCGGGCCGTGGACGTGCGCTGGCCCGGCAGCTGGGCGACCGCCGAGTGCGGGTCACGGGCCCGGGACACCTCGAACAGGGCCGCGCGCTCCGCTCCCCGCGCCCGCGTCAGGGCGTCCCAGCGGGCACCGAGGGTGTCCGGGTCCGGGGCGAGCGGCCAGCTCCGGCCGAGCCGGGGGGCGGCGACGGACCACGGCATCAGGTCCGCCAGCCGCGGAGCTTCGTCGTTCGTCACGCCCGGCATCGTAACGGGGCCCGCCCGGCGCGCCCCAGGTGTCCGCACGGGTGTGCGGGGCCCGCGCGGACCGGGACGGCCGGGTCAGTGGGCGTCCAGGGTGACCGTGAAGGAGAAGCGGTCGCCCCGGTAGTGGATGACGGCGAGGTCGAGCACCCGGCCGTCCTCGCCGTAGGTGATGCCCGTGTAGTGCAGGATCGGGCTCAGCAGCGGCACGTTCAGCAGCCGGGCCGTCTCGGGGTCGGCGAGCCGGGCCTCCACCGTGTCGGTGATCCGGCTGATCCGCGCCCCGACCACGTCCCGCAGGACCTTGGTCATCGGCCAGCGCCCGAGATCGGCGGGGTCCACCCGCGCGGCCAGCTCCGGACGCACGTAGTTCCGGGCGTGGTTGGTCGGCTCCCCGGTCTCCTCGTCGCCGCGCAGCCGGTGGTACATCACGACCTCGGCCAGATCCGGGAAGTGCTCCGCGTACGCGTGGGGCACCGGAGCGCTGCCGTGCTCCAGCAGCCGGATGCCCATGCCCGACTGCTGCGCCACGATCGCGTCGACCGAACCCAGCAGCCGCACCGGGGCCCCGCGCTGCGCCGCCGGTTCGATGAAGGTGCCGCGCCGCCGGTGCCTGCTGATTAGGCCCTCGTCCTCCAGCTCCTTGAGGGCCTGGCGCATGGTCAGCACGCTGACGCCGTAGTGGCCCGCGAGCTGCTCCTCGGTGGGCAGCCGCAGCGGGTCGTCCGCCGACCGTCCGAGTATCGACGCGCGCAGCGACTGCGACACCTGGTACCACAAGGGCAGTTTGCGATTCAGGACGATCGAGTCCGGGGCGAATGCGGTCACGACGCTCTCCGAATCGGTGCAGTGGCCCCGCCGGTCCGGGGGGCCGGTCGCCCGCTCTCTGCTAGGCGTTCCTG
This sequence comes from Streptomyces uncialis, assembly GCF_036250755.1. Classification (NCBI taxonomy): domain Bacteria; kingdom Bacillati; phylum Actinomycetota; class Actinomycetes; order Kitasatosporales; family Streptomycetaceae; genus Streptomyces; species Streptomyces uncialis. The sequence continues at coordinate 7,410,572 of NZ_CP109583.1, forward strand.
AAATGGCGCTCCAGACCTTGCCACACATCGTCGTATCCGCGCTGGAGATGGTCCCCTCCGACGGCCTGCGCGGTCGCGACCACGGGCCAGCGGGTCTCGAACATGAACGCCAGCCCGTCGTCGACCCGCTGCGGGACGAGGGTGGCGGCGCTCGCCCGCTCGAAGGTCTCCCGGTCGGGACCGTGGGCCGACATCATGTTGTGCAGGGAGCCGCCGCCCGCCACGAACCCGCCCTTCCCGCCGGTCTTCGCGTCGTACGCGCCCTCGATCAGACCCATGTACTCGCTCATCACATTGCGGTGGAAGTACGGCGGCCGGAAGGTGTCCTCGCCGACCAGCCAGCGGGGCGCGAACACCACGAAGTCCACCGCCGCGAGCCCGGGGCTGTCCGAGGGCGAGGTGAGCACCGTGAAGATCGACGGGTCCGGGTGGTCGTAGCTGATCGACCCGATGACGTTGAAGGTCCGCAGGTCGTACACGTACGGCGTGTGGGTGCCGTGCCAGGCGACGACGTCCAGCGGGGAGTGGTCGTACGTCGCGGTCCACAGATTGCCGCAGAATTTGTTGATCACCTCCACGGGTCCCTCGGTCGTCTCGTACGCGGCGACCGGGGCCCGGAAGTCCCGGGTGTTGGCGAGCCCGTTGGCGCCGATCGGGCCGCGTTCGGGGAGCTGGAAGGGGCGGCCGTAGTTCTCGCAGACATAGCCGCGGGCCGTCGCGTCCAGCAGTTCCACCCGGAAGCGGATGCCGCGCGGGATCAGGGCCACCTCCCCGGGGCGCACGGCGAGCAGGCCCATCTCCGTGCGCAGCAGCAGACCGCCGCGTTCGGGGACGAGGAGGAGTTCGCCGTCGGCGTCGCTGAACACCCGCCGGGTCATGGAGGTGTTGGCGTGGTAGAGGTGCACCGCCATACCGCTCCGCGTCGCCGCGTCACCGTTGCCGCCCAGTGTCCACAGCCCGGCCACGAAGTCCGTGCCGGGTGAGGGCTTCGGCAGCGGGTCCCAGCGCAGCCGGTTGGGGTCGGGGACCGTCTCGTTGAACGGCGCCGAACGCAGTGCGCCGTTCGCGGTGCGGGAGAACGCGGGGTGCGCCGCGGAGGGCCGGATCCGGTAGAGCCAGGAGCGGCGGTTGTCCGCCCGGGGCTCGGTGAAGGCGCTGCCGCTGAGCTGTTCCGCGTACAGCCCTAGCGGTGCCCGCTGCGGTGAGTTTCTCCCGAGCGGCAGGGCGCCCGGCACGGCCTCGGTGCTGTGCTCGTTACCGAAACCCGTCAGATAGATCAGGCTCTCCGCGGTCTTCCGGGCGGCTTCCCCGCTCATGGGCGCTCCCTCGTCAGCTATTCCTATGCATCACCGTAGGATTCGGTTCCCCCGCGCGCAAGAGCGATCCAGGGCGTGAGACCCGACCGGCCCCGCCGGACCGCTTCCCGCCCGGCCGGACACCCCCGCTCCCGCCCAGGTGAGGGCGTCGCCTAGGCTCCTGTGCCATGTCTCCGGCGTCCTCGGCACCGCGCCCCGTCCCACGACCGGGCGGGCGGCCCGCCCGTGCCGCCCGGGCCCTCCTCGTGTGCGCCGCGCTGCTCGTCACGGCCGCCTGCGGCGGCGGCTCCCCCGACCCCGACCCGGGCCCCGGCGGGACGTCCACGCCGTCCCCGGCCGTCGGCACCCTCCTCGACACCACCGACCCCTCGGGCAACCGGCTGCGGGAGGTCCCCGAGGAGGAGGCGCCCGGGGTCCGGATCGCCGTCCGGCCCGGCTCCGCCGACACCTGGGACGTCCGGCTGACCGTCACCGGCTTCCGCTTCAGCCCCCGGGACACCCGCACCGGGCCCGTACCCGGCCGGGGCTACGCCGTCCTCTTCCTCGCCGACCGCAGGCTCGCCGAACTGCGCGAGCCCGGCTACCGGCTGCCGGACGCGGCCCTGGAGCGCGGCACCCATGAACTGACCGTCCGGCTGCACGCCGACGACGGCACCGTGTGGGCGGTCGACGGCGAGGCCGTGGAGGACATCGCCCGGGTCACGACCGCGCCGCGCAAGGACCGCGCGGCCGGCGAGCGGGCCCGCTCGGCGGCGCCGACAACCGCAACACCTTCGTGACCTGGACTTTCGCGCATATTGCTCGCATGTCAACATCTTGTTAACGCCAAGCAACGCGCCCTAACGTCGCGCTGACCGAAGGCCCTGGTGTGAGAGCCACACGGTGTCAAGGGCGAACGTTAGGTATCCACTCAATGCTGACCATCCTGGGCTTTGCCATGATCGCGACCTTCCTGGTCCTGATCATGATGAAGAAGGTCTCGCCGATCGCGGCGCTGGTGCTCATCCCCGCACTCTTCTGCGTGCTGGTCGGGAAGGGGGCCCACCTCGGCGACTACGTCATCGAGGGCATCGGCGACCTCGCCCCGACCGCCGCGATGCTGATGTTCGCCATCGTCTACTTCGGGGTGATGATCGACGTCGGGCTCTTCGACCCGATCGTCCGGATGATCCTCCGGTTCGCCAAGGCGGACCCCCTGCGGATCGTCGTCGGTACCGCCCTGCTCGCCGCGATCGTCTCCCTCGACGGTGACGGCTCCACCACCTTCATGATCACCGTCTCGGCCATGTACCCGCTGTACAAGCGCCTCAACATGAGCCTCGTCGTGATGACCGGTGTCGCCGCCACCGCCAACGGCGTCATGAACACCGTGCCCTGGGGCGGCCCGACCGCCCGCGCCGCGACCGCCCTGAAGCTCGACGCGAGCGACATCTTCGTCCCGATGATCCCGGCCCTCGCGGTCGGACTGCTCGCCGTCTTCGCCCTCGCCTACGTCCTCGGCCGCCGCGAGCGCAAGCGCCTCGGCTATCTCTCCCTGGACGAGGCCGTCGAGGCCACGACCACCACCGACGAGAAGGTCCTGGTCGGCACGGGCGACGGCAAGAACACCACCGGCGCCGCCAAGCGCACCGGCGGTACGGGCACCGGCACCGGCGCCACGGGTACCGCGGGCGCGCCCACCAAGGGCGCCACCGGAGCGGACGAGGACGACGACGAGCACGAGGGCTTCCATGTCCTCGACCCCAACCGCAAGACCCTGCGCCCCAAGCTCTACTGGTTCAACGCGGGCCTCACGGCCGCCCTGCTCACCGCGATGATCATGCAGTGGATGCCCATCCCGGTCCTCTTCATCCTCGGCGCGGCCCTCGCCCTCACCGTCAACTTCCCCCACATGCCCGACCAGAAGGCCCGGATCGCCGCCCACGCCGAGAACGTCCTCAACGTCTCCGGCATGGTCTTCGCCGCCGCCGTCTTCACCGGGGTCCTCCAGGGCACCGGCATGGTCGACGAGATGGCCAAGACCGTGGTCTCCGCCATCCCCGACTGGATGGGCCCGCACATGGCCCTCGTCACCGGCGTCATGTCGATCCCGTTCACGTACTTCATGTCCAACGACGGCTTCTACTTCGGCATCGTCCCCGTCCTCGCCGAAGCGGGCGCGGCCCACGGCATCTCCCCGGTGGAGATCGCCCGCGCCTCCCTCGTCGGCCAGCCCCTCCACATGTCGAGCCCGCTCGTCCCGGCCGTGTACGTCCTGGTCGGCATGGCGAAGGTCGAGTTCGGCGACCACACCCGCTTCACCGTCAAATGGGCCGCGCTCACCTCGCTCGTCGTGCTCGGCGCCGGATTCCTCTTCGGCATCCTCTGAGCCGGCGGTGGACGGGCACCGGGCGCATCCGTCCGCTGCCGCCCGGTGCCCGTCCGCCGTCTTCCCCACCGCCCGGGTGACCGTGCCGCACCTACCCCGGAGGACCGGTGTCCCTGCCCCCTGACATACCGACGCCCGGCGGGAGCCGCGGCTGGCTGCTCCGCCTCGTCATCGCCTTCAGCTTCGCGCAGGCGGCGGTGTCGATGGCCCGGCCCGCCGTCTCCTACCGGGCGCTCTCGCTCGGCGCCGACGAACGCGCCATCGGCGTCATCGCGGGCGCCTACGCCCTGCTGCCGCTGTTCGCGGCCGTCCCCCTCGGCCGCCGCACCGACCACGGCCGCTGCGCCCCGCTGCTGCCCGCCGGCATCGTCCTCATCGCGGTCGGCTGCGCCCTCGGCGGTACGGCGGACTCCCTCGGCGCGCTGGCCGCGTGGAGCGGGGTCATGGGCCTCGGACACCTCAGCTTCGTGATCGGCGCCCAGTCGCTCGTGGCCCGCCGCTCGGCGCCCGACGACCAGGACCGCAACTTCGGGCACTTCACCATCGGCGCGTCCCTCGGCCAGCTGATCGGCCCGATCGCCGCCGGACTCGTGATCGTCGGGGACGCGGGACAGGACGGCGCCCTCGCGAGCAGCAGCGCGCTCGCCCTCGTCGTCGCGGCGGGGGTCGGCACGATCGGGCTCACCTCGCTGTGGCGCGTGGAGCCCCGGGGCCTTGCCGCTTCCCGGCCCGCGGCCGGTGCCCGGGTTCCCGTCCACCGCATCCTGCGGGCCCGGGGGGTGCCCGGCGGCATCTTCATCAGCCTGGCCGTGCTGTCCGCCACCGACATCGTGATCGCCTATCTCCCGGTGATCGGCGAGGAACGGGGCATCAGCCCCTTCACCGTCGGCCTGCTGCTCAGTCTGCGGGCCGCCGCGACGATCGCCTGCCGGGTGGTGATGGCGCCGATGATCCGGGTCGTCGGCCGGACCCCCCTGCTGGTGACGAGCTGTCTGGTCGCGGGGGTCCTGTGCGCGGGGGTCGCGGTGCCGGTCCCGGTGTGGGCCCTCGCGGTGATGCTGGCGCTGCTCGGCTTCTGCCTGGGCGTGGGCCAGCCCCTGTCGATGACCACCGTCGTCCGGGCGGCCCCCGAGGGCGCCCGCTCCACCGCCCTCGCGCTGCGCCTCACCGGCAACCGCCTGGGCCAGGTCGCGACGCCCGCGGCTGGCGGCCTGGTCGCGGGGTTCGCGGGCACGGGCGCCCCCTTCGTCCTCCTGGGCACCCTCCTCTGCGCAGCGGCCACCCTGGCCGTACGTCCCCCGGAGTAACCCCCACGGGTCGCCTTCGCTCGCGCCTTCGAGGTTTCCTGTGCTGGGCGTACTTGTCCCGGTGCGGGTCGTTCGTGGGTGCGCAGTTCCCCGCGGGTCGCCTTCGCTCGCGCCGCCGGGTTCCTTGTGCTGGGCGTACTTGTTCCTGCACAGGTCGTTCGTGGGTGCGCAGTTCCCCGCGCCCCTGAGGTCCCCCACCTGGACGTACTTGTTCCCGTGCAGGTCGGACGGGGGTGCGCGGTTCCCCGCGCCCCTGAGGTCGCGCCCCTTGCGGTTCCTGTTCGGGTGCGGGTCGCCTGTGGTTGCTCGCGCAGTTCCCCGCGCCCCTGAAGGGGCGCCCCCTGAGGCTGTCCCCCGGCTGCGGGCTCATCGCCTGCGGAACCCTCCTCCTCGCGCACTCGCCCGGCAGCCGAAGGGGGTGGGCGGGAATCTCTGCCCGCAGACTCCGACGCCCCCAGTGCGGCCACTGAACGTCCGTACCGAGCGCGTTGGAGCGAGGACGGAGAATCCCGACCGGCCCCGCCCCGAAGAACCGGCGGAAGGCGCCCCGAAAGGGGCGCGGGGAACTGCGCGAAGACGAGGACCGGCCCGCACCCGAAGCAGCGACCGCAAGAGGGCAGCATCCGGGGGCGCGGGGAACTGCGCAAAAAGCGAGGGCGGCCCCGCACCCGAAGCAGCGGCCGTAAGGGGGCAGCACCCAGGGGCGCGGGGAACTGCGCACCCCACGAGCGACGGCACAGGAACGAAGTGCGCCCACCCGGACAGACCCAGAAGCGCAAGCGAAGGCGACCCGCAGGGAACCGCGCACGGAAAGCCCCCCTACGCCCCCCGGGAGGCCGCCGCCGCGAACTGGACCGCCAACCCGTCCAGCAACGCGGACAGCCCCGTCTCGAACGCCCGCTCGTCGATCACCTGCTGACGCTCCGCGAGAAGATGCGCCTGGCCGAGCCGCGGATACTCCGCCGGATCGTAGGCGCTCTCGTCGTCCACGAACCCACCCGCGAACGACCCCAGCGCCGCCCCCATCACGAAGTACCGTATGAGCGCCCCGATCGACGTGGCCTGCGTGGGCGTCCACCCCGCGTCCACCATCGCCCCGAACGCCGCGTCGGCGACCCGCAGCGCGGCCGGCCGCCGCCCCGGCCCCCGCGCGAGCAGCGGCACCATGTGCGGATGCGCGCTCAGCGCCCGCCGGTACGACACGGCCCAGTCGCGCAGCGCGGTACGCCAGTCCCGCACGTCGTCGAACATCGACAGATCGACCTGCGCGCTCACCGAGTCCGCGACCGCCTCCAGGATCTCGTCCTTGGTCCGGAAGTGGTTGTACAGCGACGGCCCGCTCACCCCCAGCTCCGCGGCGAGCCGGCGGGTGGACAGCGCCGCCAGCCCTTCCGCGTCCACCAGCGCACAGGCCGTCTCGACGATGAGGTCCCTGCTGAGCAGCGGCTTACGGGGTCTGGCCATGCGCCACATAGTAGAGCGGAGGTATCCTCCCGGACCCCTCGCCGGGATACCCCGCAGGGGTCTGAGTACCGAACTGAGTACCCGTACCGATCCGGTCCGCCCCGGGCCGGGCGACCCTGTGCGACATGAGTGACTCACCGGTCAAGCAGCAGTCGACGGCGGCGTTCCACGTTCAGGCCGTCGTGTCGTTCGTCATCGCGATCGCCGCCACGGGCATCGGTATCGCCCGCCTGGACGCGAACTCCTGGGTGCGGGGCTTCCTCGCCATCGCCGTCCTGTATCTCGTCACCTCGTGCTTCACGCTCGCCAAGGTGATCCGTGACCGGCAGGAGGCCGGTCAGCTCACCAGCCGGGTCGACCAGGCCCGGGTGGACAAACTGCTCGCCGCCCACGACCCTTTCGAGAAGCTCTGAGTCCCCGAGGGGGCGCCGGGGTCCGGCGGTGTCCGCCCTCCGTTCGCTAAGCGCTTGCTCACCCGCAAGGGTAAGGTGGCCTCCCTGACCTGCGGAGAGGAGTACGCGATGACTGCGGAGGAGACCGGCCGTGACGCCCAGCCCTGGGGCGAGGTCACACCGGACGCGGCCAGACGGCTGCTGGTGGCGGCCGTGGAGGCGTTCGCCGAGCGCGGCTACCACGCGACGACCACCCGGGACATCGCGAGCCGCGCCGGGATGAGCCCGGCGGCGCTCTACATCCACTACAAGACCAAGGAGGAACTCCTCCACCGGATCAGCCGCATCGGCCACGACAAGGCGCTGGACATCCTGCGCACGGCGGCGGACGGCGCCGGCACCCCGGCCGAGCGGCTCGCCGTCGCGGTCCGCTCGTTCGTCGGCTGGCACGCCGCGCAGCACACCACCGCCCGGGTCGTGCAGTACGAACTCGACGCGCTCGGCGAGAGCGCGCGGGCCGAGATCGTCGCGCTGCGCCGCCGGACGGACGGGGTGATCCGCGAACTCGTCGACGACGGCGTCCGCGCGGGGGAGTTCGACGTGGCCGACCCGGCGGGCACCACGGTCGCCGTGCTGTCGCTGTGCATCGACGTGGCCCGCTGGTTCAACGTCGGCGGACGGCGGACACCCGACGAGGTCGGGGCGCTCTACGCCGAACTGGTGCTGCGCATGGTGGGGTTCCGGGGTGACCCGGCAGAGGTGGCCGGCGCTCAGAAGTAGTACCGGGACACCGACTCCGCGACACACACCGGCTTGTCGCCGCCCTCGCGCTCGACCGTCACCGCCGCGGTCACCTGGACGCCGCCGCCCGCCTCGGCCACCTTCCGGAGCTCGGCCGTGGCCCGCAGCCGGGAGCCCACCGGTACGGGAGCGGGGAAACGCACCTTGTCGGTGCCGTAGTTGAGCCCCATCCGCACCCCCTCGACCTGGAACACCTGGGGCACCAGCACGGGGAGCAGCGACAGGGTCAGATATCCATGGGCGATCGTCGTGCCGAACGGCCCGGCCGCCGCACGCTCGGGGTCGACATGGATCCACTGGTGGTCGCCGGTCGCGTCGGCGAAGAGGTCGACGCGCCGCTGGTCGATCCCCAGCCAGTCGCTGTACCCCAGCCGCTCACCGACCGCGGCGCCCAACTCCCCGGCGGATCGGAAGATCCTCGGCTCTGCCATGTCCCTGTGCCTTCCCCGTACCGCGCAGACGGTTCCGGTCGAACGATCTGCCTAAGCGCTTGCTCAGAATGCGGGTACGGGCGGGCCGTGTCAACGGTGACGCGTTCCCGGCGTTCCGCCGCGTTCCGGGAGCGCGCGGTGCGCGGCGGGCCCGGATGACGCCGTGCCGTACGCCCCGCGGGATCGGTAGGCTGCGAAGGGTGTCCCAGATCCCGGTGAAGATCCATGAACTCACGGTCGGCCAACTCGCCGCCCGCAGCGGCGTAGCGGTGTCCGCCCTGCACTTCTACGAGTCCAAGGGGCTCATCCGCAGCAGCCGCACCTCCGGCAACCAACGCCGCTTCCACCGGGACGCGTTGCGCCGCGTCGCCTTCGTCCGGGCCGCCCAGCGCGTGGGCATCCCGCTCGCCACCATCAGGGACGCCCTCGCCGAGCTGCCCGAGGAACGCACCCCGAACAAGGAGGACTGGGCCCGGCTGTCCCAGGCATGGCGCAGGGAGCTGGACGAGCGGATCAAGCAGCTCGGACGGCTGCGCGACCATCTCACCGACTGCATCGGCTGCGGCTGTCTCTCGCTGGAGACCTGCGTCCTGTCCAACCCGGGCGACGCGTTCGGCGAGGACCACACCGGTTCACGGCTGCTCCCCGCCCGGCTCCAGAAGGCGCGGCCCCCGATGGGCCGTGTCGTCGAACCGGCCCAGGAGACCTGCGACCCGCAGGACGAGAGCTGCTGACGCGGCGGGCCACCCGCACCGCCCGTACGGTGCCCCGGCGCCGCACCCCGGCCCCGGCCCCGTGCCCGTGCCCGGTACCGTCGTCACACCGACACGAGCAGGGCTCCCCGGCGGGCCCGCAGCAGCGCGCCACGGGTCAGTACCGGCTCGGGCACCACGATCCCGCACTCACCGCACACCGGCCCGGAGGACGGCTCGTGCGCCAGGCTCTCCGACCACACCAGACGGTCGCCCGCGCACACCGGGCACCCTTCGCCCGGCTCCCGCTCCAGCGCGGCGATCAGCCGCCGCAGCACCTCGCCCAGCGACTGCCGGGGATGCCGCCGGGGGTCGTCGCACCAGGCGACACCGAAGCCGCCCCAGGTCAGCCGGTGCCAGTCGTCCACACTCCCGGGCCTGCGCAAACCCCCGTGCTTCTCCTTGCGCCGGCGCTCCGCGAACTGCGCCTCGTACGCGAGCCAGACGGCCCGCGCCTCCTCCAGCTCGTCGAGCGCGGCCACCAGCCGCGCCGGGTCGGGTGACCTGTCCTCCGGCCCGAAGCCGGCCCTGGAGCACAAGTGGTCCCATGTCGCGCGGTGTCCGTAGGGGGCGAACCGCTCCAGGCACTTGCGCAGCGAGTACCTTCGCAGCGCCAGGTCGTTGCGCGGGTCGCGCACCTGTCTCGCGAGACTCCGGAATCCGGCCATCGTCCTGCACCTCCGTCACATGTGCGCCAGCACGTGGTCGACGTCGTTCGGGCGTTGAGGAGTAGACGAACGAGCGACCGGATTGGCTCCCTCTCATTTTCCGGGTGGGCGAACGATTGGCTGGAAGGAGGCGTTTGGTCCGGCGTTCATGCCGGTCAAGGCGCTTAACTCAAGGGGAAGTTGACCCGCGCTCTCCTTCGGCCGCCGGTATACGGCCGGTAACGTGCGTCGTGTCACACCCGTGGCGCCAGTGGCTGATGTTCCCGCAGGTCAGGGAGTTGTGGCCGACCCATTGGCCCGCCTATGGGCGATGCCGTCCCGCCGGTCGGGGGGACCTGGCCCCGGCCGACCGGCGGGACGGGCCCTGTCGATGCCCGCCGGGTCCGTCAGCGGTACGCCAGGTACCGCCCGCGCACCGCGCGGAACGCCGACAGCTCGTGCCGCCAGCCGGCCACCACCTCGTCCGTCCCCGCACCCGCGTCGATCATCGTGCGGACCCGCGTGGACCCGGTCAGATGGTCCACCCAGTACGACGACGTGCCGTCCGGCCGCCGGTCCAGCCGCCACACGAAGCCGTCCCAGACCTGCTTGGCGGTCACCAGCAGCCCGATCCCCGTACGCACCGGATCGAACGCCTCGCGGTCGTCCACATGGACCTGGACCCCGCCGATGGTCTGGCCCGAGAACTTGCCGAACGTCGGGGCGAAGTACGCCTCCCGCAGCCGTACCCCCGGCAGCCCGAGGGCGTTCGCGGCGGCGGCCCAGCGGCCGTCCAGCCCCTTGGCCCCGATCATTTCGAATGGCCGGGTCGTGCCCCGCCCCTCGGAGAGGTTCGTCCCCTCGAACAGACAGGTGCCCGCGTACACCAGCGCCGTCTCGGGCGTGGGCATGTTCGGGCTCGGCGGCACCCACGGCAGCCCGGAAACGTCGTAGAAGTCGTCGCGCCGCCAGCCCGACATCAGTACGGTGTCCAGCTCCACCGGCCGCTCCAGGAACTCCCCGTTGAACAGCCGCGCCAGCTCCGCGACCGTCATCCCGTGCGCCTGGGCGATCGGCTCCCGGCCCACGAAGGTCGCGAACTCCGGCCGCAGCAACGGCCCGTACGCCCCACGCCCGGTCATCGGGTTCGGCCGGTCGAGGACCACCATCCGCTTGCCCGCGAGCCGGGCCGCCGCCATGCAGTCGTACAGCGTCCAGATGTACGTGTAGAACCGCGCGCCGACGTCCTGGATGTCGAAGACGACAGTGTCGACCCCGGACGCGGTGAACACATCGGCGAGCTCCCGCCCGCTCAGCCGGTACGTGTCGTAGACGGGCAGCCCCGTCGCCGGGTCGTCGTGACGGCCCTCCGAACCGCCCGCCTGCGCGGTGCCCCGGAAGCCGTGCTCGGGGCCGAACACGGCGGTGAGTTCGACCCGGTCGTCCACATGCATCACGTCCACGATGTGCCGGACGTCCCGGGTGACGCCCGTCGGGTTGGTGACGACACCGACCTTGTCCCCCGCGAGCAGGGCGTAGCCGCTCGCCTGGAGCCGCTCGAAGCCGGTGCGCGTACGGCGACGGGACCGGCCGCGGTCACCGCCGTCCGCCGCGGCGGGGGCCGCCACCGCGGCTCCGGCCGCCACCGTGCCGCCCGTGGCGGCCAGCAGTCCGCGTCTGGAGAGGGTCATCGGAGTACCTCCAGGTTCGAGCGATTCCGCACAGAATCCGTCACATTCGAACCCTGTGGTGATCGCGAAACGGTCATGATCACGCACGGTAGCGCGGGCCGCGGCGCCGCGGAACGTCCCGGACACAAGTGATCGGCCGAGCGGACCGCCCACACCCGCCGGACCGCCCCCCGGCCCGACCGCAGCCGCGTACGCCCCCGCCACGCCCCGCCGGACGCCCTCCCGCCCCTCCCGCCCCTCCGCGTCCGTACGGCCCGGGGCCCGGGACGTGGGGCGATACCGTCCCGCCGGTACGGACCCCGCCGCCGTCCCCCTCGGGGCGATATCCCCGCGCCCACCGCGCCGGCAGATGGGAAGATCCTCCGGCGGGAGCCGAACGGCACCCGGGCGAGCCGGACCGGTGGTCCACGACAACAGGAAGGCGGGCGGCCACGTGCCCAGGACGACGGACACGGACGGGGCGACCGTCCCGCAGCGGCTGCTGGCGGCGGCCACCCGGCTCTTCGCCGACCAGGGCTACGACCGGACCTCGGTCCAGGAGATCGTGGAGGCGGCCGGAGTCACCAAGGGCGCCCTCTACCACTACTTCGGTTCCAAGGAGGACCTGCTCCAGGAGATCTACTCCCGGGTGCTGCGCCTCCAGCAGGAACGCCTCGACGCGTTCGCCGCCCGCGACGCCCCCGTGGAACGGCGACTGCGGGACGCCGCCGCCGATGTCGTCGTCACGACCATCGAGAACCTGGACGACGCGGTCATCTTCCAGCGCTCCATGCACCATCTGAGCCCGGCGAAGAACAAGCGGGTACGCGCCGAACGCCGCCGCTACCACGAACGGTTCCGCGCCCTGATCGAGGAGGGCCAGGCCGCCGGTGTCTTCTCCACCCGCACCCCGGCGGACCTCGTGGTCGACCACCACTTCGGCTCGGTCCACCATCTGCCCACCTGGTACCGGGCCACAGGCACCCTCACCCCCACGCAGATCGCCGACCACCTCGCCGACCTGCTGCTGCGGGCCCTGCGCCCCTGACCCGCCGGACGACTGCCCGAGGCGCCGCCCCGCCGGAACGCGCCCCCGCTAGAACACGACGGCCGCCGCGCACACCGCGAGACCCACCGCGCACAGCGTGCCGACCGCCGCCGCCCACACCATCAGCCGGGGCGGATCCACGGGATCGCCCGTCAGCTCCTGTATCCGCCGGTGCGCCACGGCCAGCAGCCCCAGCCACACCAGCACGCACAACGCGCAGGCGACCGGACCCACCGCGCCCTCCCCGTCCTGGAACGCCGAGCGCGCGGCCAGTACGGTCACCACCGTCGCCGTCAGCGTCGTACGGCGCCACGCCAGCCTGGTGCGTTCCGGCTGGAGCCCCGGGTCGCGTACCCCGGCGCCGGTCATGTCAGCCCGCCCAGCCCGCGAGGACGATCACGACCATCGCCAGGGCCACTATGGCGATGACGACGCTCAGCAGCGCGGGGAACCGCGACACCGGCAGGTCCTCGCCGCGCCGCATCGCCCGCTCGCAGCGCACCCAGTGGTTCACGGCGCGCAGCGCGCACAGCACGCCCGCCGCGAGCAGGGCCAGCGCCAGCCCGACCCGCCAGCCCCAGCGCAGATCGGGCAGGAACTGGTCCACCGCGAAGCCGCCGCCGATCAGCGCGAGGGCGGTACGGAGCCAGGCCAGGAAGGTGCGTTCGTTCGCCAGCGAGAAGCGGTAGTCGGGGGTACGGCCCTCCTGTGCGAGCCGGGCCGGCGCGAACCAGAGCCGTACGGAGGAGAACGCCCGGCCGCCCGGCCGGTCCCGTCCCCCCGGTCCGGTCGGCGCGTTCACGGGGACACGTCCCGCGCGGCCCGGAACGCCTTCAGCCGTCGGTACGCCTCCAGGCCGTCCGGCACCCAGTCCCAGGAGCCGAGCCGGGCGTCGATCTCCTCCTCCGGGACGAAGTCGTGCCAGGCGACCTCGGAGAGCTGGGGGCGCACGGGCAGCGCGCAGCGCACCTCGTACACCGCCGACCACCAGCCGCCCTGGCCCTCGCCCCGGTACAGGAACCGGAACAGGGGGGTGGGCCGGGGGAGTCCGCTGACCCCCAGCTCCTCCTCCGCCTCCCTGAGGGCCGCGTCGTCGTAGGACTCGCCCGCGCCGACGACGCCTCCGACGAACATGTCGTAGCGCGACGGGAAGATCAGTTTCGACGCCGTGCGGCGGTGGACGAAGACACGGTCGCCGGGGTCCCGGGCGAGGACGAAGACACAGCGGTGCAGAAGGCCGCGGGCGTAGACCTCGCCCCGGGGTACCCGGTCGACGACCTGGTCGTCCTCGTCCACCACGTCCAGGACCTCGGCCCTCGCGTCGGCCGCGCCGTCCGTGTCCGTGCCAGCTGCACCCATCCCCCCATCCAACCACCGCCCACCTCCGCTCGCGCCTCCGGGCTACCTGTGCGGGTCGCCTTCGCTCGCGCCTCTGGGTCTGTCCGGCTGGGCGTACTTGTCCCTGTGCGGGTCGTTCGTGGGTGCGCAGTTCCCCGCGCCCCTTAGGTCGCGCCCCTTGCGGTTCCCGTTCGGGTGCGGGCCCTCCGTGGTTGCTCGCGCAGTTCCCCGCGCCCCTTTGGCGGCGCCTCCTGAGGCTGTCGGTCAGGTGCAGGTCCTTGGGGTTGAACCCTCCTCCTCGTGCAGTCGCATGGCTGCGGGAGGGGGTGGGCGGGAATCTCTGCCCGCAGACTCCGATGCTCTTCAGTCGAGTCACGGAACGTCTTACCGAGCGTGTCGGATCGAGGACGGAGAATCCCGACCGGCACCGACCCGAAGAACAAGCAGATGGCGCCCCAAAGGGGCGCGGGGAACTGCGCGAAACCACCGAGCGACGGCACAGGAAGAGGTACGTCACGCCGGACGGACCTGGGAAGCGCAAGCGAAGGCGACCTGCGGGGAACTGCGCGAAACCACCGAACGACGGCACAGCAACGAAGTACGCCCAGCCGGACGGACCTGGGAAGCGCAAGCGAAGGCGACCCGTCCCGTTCACCCCCCATGGAGCTCACCCGCCCGCTCGAACCGCCCCGCCCCCCGGGGCATCGCCGGGTGCAACCCGAGCAGCACGATCCCCCCGACCACCGCGAGCAGCCCCACCACCTCCCCCAGCAGCGCGAGCGGGTCCGTCCGCAGCCGGTCCCCGAGGAACCCGACCCCGCAGACGATCCCCGCGATCGGCTGCGCAGCCGTCAACGCGGGCAGCGACATCCGCAACGGCGCCATCTCGAACGCGCTCTGCACCAGCAGCAACCCGGTCACCCCCAGCACCAGCACCGCGTACGGCTGCCAGGTCGCGACCACCACGGTCCAGCCGTCCTCGGCGAACCGCAGCGCGCTCACCCGGGTGAGCGCGTCCTGGAGCCCGTACAGCAACCCCGCCGCACCCCCCAGCAGTACCGGTGCCATGACCAGCCGGGCCCGCAGGGCCAGCAGTACGAGCAGCGCCGCGAGGCCCGCCACCGCCCCGATGATCAGCCACTGCCGGAGCGGGTCGGTCACGGCCTCCCCGGCCTCCGGCTGCCCCGCGACGATGAACAGCGTCACCCCGCCCGCGAGCACCGCGAGCCCGGACCAGCCCTGCGTACCCAGCGGCTGCCCGGTCACCGCACGGGACAGTGCCAGCGCGAACAGCAGATTCGTGGCGAGCAGCGGTTCGACCAGACTCACCTGGCCATGGGCGAGGGCCAGCGCCCCGAGGACCATCCCGCACACCATCAGCGCGATCCCGCCGAGCCACCGCGGCATCCGCATGAGATCCAGCAGCAGCCGGAACGACAGGAAGTCGCTCAGGGGCGCCCGCTGCGCCGCGTCCTGCTGGAGGACGAACCCGAAGCCCAGGCAGCAGGCGGCGCAGACCGCCAGGACGACAACGAGTACCGACACGTCGTTACCCCTCACGACAGCCGGGCCCGAGCCAGCCGGGCCGCCGGGTACGTGGCCGGTGAGTCACGGCCCCGGGACGGTTGACGCCGGTCACGCCGTCCCCAAGGATCTGACCCACCAGTAACCCCAGTATCCCCATGGGTGCGCCGCCCCGCCGGTGCGGCAGGCGGGAGCGCGGCTGAGAAGAGGGACGGCCCATGGCGTACGACGCCGATGTGATCGTGATCGGTGCGGGTCTGGCGGGCCTCGCGGCGACGGCGGAACTGGTCGACACGGGTCGCAAGGTCGTCCTGCTGGACCAGGAGCCGCCGCAGTCGCTCGGCGGTCAGGCCCACTGGTCCTTCGGGGGTCTGTTCTTCGTGAACTCCCCGGAACAGCGCCGGATGCGGATCAAGGACAGTCACGACCTCGCGCTCCAGGACTGGCTCGGCACCGCCGGATTCGACCGTGCCGAGGACCACTGGCCGAGGCGCTGGGCCGAGGCCTACGTCGATTTCGCGGCGGGGGAGAAGCGGGCCTGGCTGCACCGCCAGGGGGTGCGATTCTTCCCCGTGGTCGGCTGGGCCGAACGGGGTGGTTACGACGCCACCGGCCACGGCAACTCCGTCCCCCGCTTCCACATCACCTGGGGCACCGGCCCGGGGCTGCTCGCCCCGTTCGCCCGCCGGGTCCGCGCGGGTGCCGCCCGGGGGCTGGTCGATCTGCGGTTCCGGCACCGGGTCACCGCGCTGTGCGGCGCGGCGGGCACCGTGGACACGGTGGGCGGCGAGATCCTCGACCGCTCCGAGGTGGCCCGTGGCAGGCCCAGCGGCCGGGATGTCGTCGGCTCCTTCGAGCTGCGGGCCCAGGCCGTGATCGTCACCTCCGGGGGGATCGGCGGCAATCACGAGCTGGTCCGCCGGAACTGGCCCGCGCGTCTCGGCCGGGCGCCCGAGCGGATGGTCGCCGGGGTCCCGGCCCATGTCGACGGGCTGATGCTCGGTGTCACCGAGGCCGCGGGCGGCCGTCTGATCAACGGTGACCGGATGTGGCACTACACCGAGGGCCTGCACAACTGGAACCCGATCTGGGAAGGTCACGGCATCCGGGTCCTGCCCGGCCCGTCCTCCCTGTGGCTCGACGCGCGCGGCAACCGGCTCCCCGTACCGCTCTTCCCCGGCTTCGACACGCTCGGCACCCTCGAACACCTCATGGACACCGGCCATGAGCACAGCTGGTTCGTCCTCAACCGCCGTGTGATCGGCAAGGAGTTCACGCTCAGCGGCTCGGAGCAGAACCCCGATCTCACCGGACGGTCCGTCCGCGGGGTGATCGACCGGGCCCGCGCCGACGTGCCCGCGCCCGTGCGGGCGTTCATGGACCACGGCGAGGACTTCGTGGTCGAGCACGACCTGGCCGCCCTCGTCCGGGGCATGAACGCCCTCACGGGTGAACCGCTGATCGACGAGACGGATCTGCGGCGGGTGATCACCGCGCGGGACCGTGAGGTGGCCAACCCCTTCACCAAGGACTCCCAGATCACGGCGATCCGCGGCGCGCGGTCCTTCCTCGGGGACCGGCTGATCCGTACGGTCGCCCCGCATCCGATCCTCGACCCGAAGGCGGGTCCGCTGATCGCCGTCCGGCTCAGTGTCCTCACCCGTAAGAGCCTCGGCGGACTGGAGACCGATCTGTCCTCCCGTGTCCTCACCGAGAGCGGCGAACCCCTCGGCGGGGTCTACGCGGCGGGCGAGGCGGCGGGGTTCGGCGGTGGCGGGGTGCACGGATACCGCTCGATGGAGGGCACCTTCCTCGGCGGCTGCCTGTTCTCCGGCCGGACCGCCGGCCGTGCCGCCGCCCGCGCGACGGGCTGACGCCTCCCGAGCCCGTACAAGTGCGCCTGGAATCGGGGGAGTACGGGAGGAACCGGGCGCAACGGGATACGTGCTCCGGCCACGCATAGCGTCGGAGGGGTGGGGTAGGACCACTTCCGAACCCCGGGTCGGCGCCTCCGCGGCCCCCGTTCCCGTCGCCCGTCCCGCATGATCACGGGCGCAACGATCAAGCCGCCACGCCGATTACGCCCCCCGGATCGCGGGCGCACTTGGGTAATAAGTGGCATCGAAGGGACAACTCGACCGTCCGATCAGGCACTTGACACGTGTAGGTGGGCTGGTGGCCCTTGACTCGGAGCACCCCCTACCGGTTTGCTGTCCGTGATCATTCGCTCAACACACCGTGTCGGGGAGGAAGTCCCGCGGTGACGCCACCCCCACCGCCACTGGGCCGTTCGCGCAAGCGGGGCTCTCATGTCTTCGACGCGGCCCTCGACGACACGGCACTCGCGACCGCCCGTACCGCGCTCGGTCAGGGCCGCTGGTCCGTCGTCCGCGGGCTGCTCGTCGACACCGGCGACGACTGGGACCGCCGCGGCCACCGCGTCACGGCGCTCGCCCAGGAGACCACCACCTCGGCCTGGGCCCAGGACTGGCGGATCGCCGAGCCCGAGTCCGCCGACGCCGCGGTCCTGTTCGCCCTGGCCGCCGTCCAGCGCGCGCTGAACGGCAAAGCGCGCCCGGACGCGGCGCGCGCCGCCTGCCGCACCGCCGCCGGGCTCGTCCCCGCCGACCCCACGCCCTGGCTCGGACTGCTGATGCTGGAACGCACGGTCGGCACCGAGGAGGACGTCGTCCAGCTCTTCGACGAGGTCCGCCACCGGCACCCCGACCACCACCACGCCCACCATCTGATGATCGCCCGGCTCGCCGAGCGCCGCGCCGACGCCGGACAGGACCCCATGCACGAGGTCTACGACTTCGCCGCCTGGGCCGCCGAACAGGCCCCGGCGGACTCCCCGCTGGCGATCCTGCCGGTCGTCGCGCACGCCGAGCGGTACCGCGTGCTGGCCCTGGCCGGCCGGGAGCCCGCCGACCCGCTGTCCTCGGGGCACTGGGTCGGCCGCCGCGCCCGCCAGGTGATGAAGGCGGCGTTCGACTGGTGGCTGGAGTGGGAGCGCGAGGACCACCCGCGCAACCGCGTCGACCTCAACTTCCTCGCCCACGCGAAGTACTGCGGAGGCCGCGCCGCCGAGGCCGCGGCCCTCTTCCACCGCATCGGCAACCACATCACCCCCGCCCCCTGGTCGTACCCCGACCGGGACCCGTCCGAGGCGTTCAGGGAAGCGCGCAACGCGTCCCTCGGCACCGGATGACCCCCACCCCACATCCCCGCGCCCACCGGCGGTAGGCGCGGACGCACCACCAGTGTCACCAGCACCACCGCAAGCACCATCGCGGAAGAAGGCACCACCGCGCGGAACCGGCACCTCGGGTGCGAACCAGCGGTTCTGCGCGCTGCACGATCGGCGGCAACAGCATTGGCAACACCAGCACCACCGGTGACGTCGTCCTTATCGGCGTCACCCGTCACCACCCGCACCACAGGTACGACGGGCATCACCCGGCACCACACGTACGACTCGCACCACCCGTACCACCGGGTCGTGCACCGCTCGGCCGTACCCCGGTACGGCCGCGGTCCACGTCGGCCGCGCCCGCACGAACCGGAACACGCCTGACCCGCCCACCCGAAAGGACAAACCCCGCCATGACGACGGGCAGTTCGAGCACGAGCGAAGCCAGATCGACCACCGGAGCGAAGTCCGGCGGCGGGATCAACACCTTCAAGGGCCAGGACCGCGCACTGCGCGCGGACCGGCTCGGCACGGCGGGACTCCTCCTGTCGGTGCTCGCCGCGACGGGACCGCTCATGGTCGTCGCGGGGGTCATGCCCACCACCTTCGCGGTCATGGGCATCGTGGGGCAGCCACTGCTCTTCGTCATCCTCGGCGTCGTCCTCATCCTCTTCTCCTTCGGATACGCGGAGATGAGCCGTCATGTTCACAACGCGGGCGCTTTTTACGCGTACATTTCCCGCGGCCTCGGCGGAACCGCCGGAGCGGGCGCCTCGCTCGTGGCGCTGGTCGCCTACAGCGCACTCCAGGTCGGCCTCTACGGGCTCCTCGGCTTCGAGGTCTCGCTGCTGCTGAACGCCCACTTCGAGGTGTCCGTCCCCTGGTGGATACCCTCCCTCGCGGGCGCCGCGATCGTGGGCTTCCTCGCCCTGATGAAGATCGACGTCAACGCGCGCGTCCTCGGTGTGCTGCTGCTGATCGAGGTCGCCCTTGTCGTCGTCTTCGACATCGCCGCGCTCTCCGAGCCCGCCAAGGGCGGTGTGTCGCTCGCCGCGTTCAACCCGGAGACCCTGACCGGCGCGGGCATCGGCACCGCGCTGTGCTTCTGCATCGCCGCCTTCACCGGCTTCGAGCAGGCACCCGTGTACGCCGAGGAGACCAGCCGCCCGCAGGTCGTGGTGGCCCGGGTGATGTTCCTCGCGGTGACCTTCGTCGCGCTGTTCTTCGCCTTCAGCTCCTGGGCGCTGACCGTCGCCGCCGGGCCGGACGGGATCGTCCCCGCCGCGCAGGAGCACACCGCCGGACTGCTGTTCGTGCTGACCGAGAGCAGGCTCGGGGAGACCTTCGCCGACCTCATGCACATCCTGCTGGTGACCGGTGTGTTCGCCGCGACGCTCAGCTTCCACAACGTCGTCTCGCGCTACGCGTTCGCCATGGGACGCGAAGGGCTGCTGCCCGCCGTCTTCGGCCGCACCAACAGCGCCAGCGGCGCCCCCGGCACCGGCGCGCTGCTCCAGACCGGTATCTCCGTCGTCGTGATCGCGGCCTTCGCCCTCACCGACACCAAGGAGACCGGCGACCCGACCGCGCCGATCCTGCGGCTGTTCACCTGGATGGGCAACGTGGGCGCCTTCGGGGTGATCCTGCTGATGGCCACCGCCTCGCTCGCGGTCATCGTCTTCTTCGTGCGCCGGGGCGCCGCCCGCGCACAGCTCTGGCGGCTGATCGCGTCCGGCGTCGCCGGGGTGTCGCTGCTGGTGATCGCCGGGTACACCGCCAAGGACTTCTACCTCCTCGTCGGCGCGGGCCCCGACTCGGCGCTGCGCTGGGTCCTGCCCGGGATCATCTTCCTCGCCGCCGCCGTCGGGCTGTCCGTCGGCGCGTACCTCAAGGCACGCAAGCCCGAGGCGCACGCCCGGATCGGCCTCGGCAACGAGGCGTTCCAGCTGGAGAAGGCGGCCGAGGAGGGTTCCTGACCCCCGGGGCGCACGTCCGGTGACGCAGGGAGGGGCGGTCCGTCGTACGACGGACCGCCCCTCCCGCACATCCCGGCCTTCCCGGTGACCGGCCTCAGACCCCCGGGACCACCCGGGCCACCTGGGCCGTCGAGACCACCTGGACCGTGCGGACCACGTCGGCCACCTGGATCACCTGGATCACCTAGATCACCAAGGACAGCAGCAGGACGATGGCGCCCGCGACCACCGAGATGATCGTCTCCATGACCGACCAGGTCTTGATGGTCTGGCCGACGCTCATCCCGAAGTACTCCTTCACCAGCCAGAAACCGGCGTCGTTCACATGGCTGAAGAAGAGGGAACCGGCGCCGATCGCCAGCACCAGCAGTGCCAGGTGGGTGCTCGACATATCGGCGGCCAGCGGGGCGACCAGACCGGCGGCCGACACCGTCGCGACCGTCGCGGAGCCCGTCGCCAGCCGGATCACCACGGCGATCAGCCAGGCCAGCAGCAGCGCGGGGATGGACCAGTCCTCGGAGATCTCCAGGACCATCTGGCCGACGCCCGAGTCGATCAGCGTCTGCTTGAAGCCACCGCCGGCGCCGACGATCAGCAGCACACCGGCGATCGGGCCGAGCGACTTCTCGACCGTGGTCGACAGCCGGCCCTTGGTGAACCCGGCGGCCCGGCCCAGCGTGAACATCCCGACGATGACCGCCGCGAGCAGCGCCATCAGCGGCGAACCGATCACGTCGAACACCCGCTGCACCATGTTGGCGGGGTCGTCGATGATGATCTCGACCAGCGCGCTGCCGAGCATGAGGACCACGGGCAGCAGCACGGTGAAGACGGTCGCGCCGAAGCTGGGGCGCTTGTCCAGGTCCTCGGAAGGACGCGCCTGGATCATCTTCTCCGGCACCGGCACATCGACCCAGCGGGCCGCGTACTTGGCGAAGACCGGACCCGCGATGATCACGGTCGGGATCGAGACGAGGACACCGAGCGCGAGGGTGAGACCGAGGTTCGCCTGGACGGCGTCGATCGCGACCAGCGGGCCGGGGTGCGGGGGTATCAGCCCGTGCATCACGGACAGACCGGCCAGCGCGGGGATACCGATCCGCATCAGCGAGTAGTTGCCGCGCTTGGCGACCATCAGCACGACGGGGATCAGCAGCACGATGCCGACCTCGAAGAACAGCGGCAGACCGATCACCGAGGCGATCAGCACCATGGCCCACGGCATCGAACGGCCGCTCGCCCTGGCGAGGATCGTGTCGACGATCTGGTCGGCGCCCCCGGAGTCCGCGAGCAGCTTGCCGAGGATCGCGCCGAGCGCGATCAGCACACCGACACCGGCGACCGTGTTGCCGAGGCCGGTGGTGAAGCTGGGGATCACCTTGTCCAGCGGTGCCCCGGCGAAGGCGCCGAGGGCGAGCGAGCCGATGGTCAGCGCGAGGAACGCGTGGACCTTGAACTTGGTGATGAGCAGGACGATGACGGCGATGCCCGCGAGAACGGCGATCCCGAGCTGGGCGTGGCCCGCGGAGGTGATCGGCGCGACGGGGTCCGCTGCCAGCATCTCGACGCTGAGACTGGTCACGGTCGGTTTCCTTGGGGACTCGGTCGTACGGGGAGGTACGGCGGTGAACGGGGCAGGGGGTGGAGCGGGGGGAGCGGGGGAGCGGATGCGCGGAGGACCGGTCGGGTGGGGTCGGGACGGTCCGCGCGGGTGGGGGTGCCGGGAGCGGCGGGTCGCGGGGCGGGGCCCGGACCCGGGGGTCAGCCCTCCGTACCGGCGGGGGCCGGACCTGCGGCGGCCGGGTCGGTGGCGGGCCGCAGCGCCTCGGCGGCCCGGCGCGCGATGTCGGCGGGGGTGCCCGTCACATCGACGGCGACGCCCGCCTCGTCCGGCTGGAGCGGCTGGAGCGTGGCGAACTGCGAGTCCAGCAGGGCCGTCGGCATGAAGTGCCCCTGCCGGTGGCTCATCCGGTCCTCGATCAGCGCGCGGTCGCCCGTCAGATGCACGAACACGAGCCCGGGAGCGGCCGACCTCAGCCGGTCACGGTAGCCGCGCTTCAGCGCCGAACTGCTGACGACCCCGCCGAGCCCGTCCCGGGTGTGGGCCCATTCGCCGATGGCGTCCAGCCACGGCCGGCGGTCCTCGTCGGTGAGCGGGGTGCCCGCGGTCATCTTCGCGATGTTCGCGGCCGGGTGGAAGTCGTCGCCCTCGGCGTACGGGACGCCCAGCAGCTCCGCGAGCAGCGGACCGACTGTTGTCTTCCCGGTCCCCGCCACGCCCATGACCACGATGACATGGGGGGTCGGCGGTGTGTTCTTCACGATCTGGGGTCCTCGTGTCGATGGATGTCCTTGTTGACCTGGCCGAGACCTCGTCGGCATCACCCGTTTTCAACCGGTTCGTTGGCTTCCAAGGGGTCTGGCGGCGAGGTGTCACGACACTGAAACCTATTAGGTCTGATGAATTCAAGAGTCTGTGACATAAAAGTCTGACTTTTCGACTTCGTCTCGCCCGGGGTCAGCTCGTACGCTGAGCGGCATGACCACACCGGGCCGCGGCCTGCACGCCCATGTCCTCGACACCCTCGGCCCGGCGATCACCGCGGGCGAGTGCCCGCCGGGCAGCGTGCTGCGGACCGACGAACTGGCCCAGCGCTTCGAGGTGTCCCGCTCGGTGATGCGCGAGGCGGTCCGGGTACTGGAGTCGATGCGGCTGGTGGAGTCCCGCCGCAGGGTCGGCGTCACGGTCCGGCCCACCGAGGAGTGGAACGTCTACGACCCCCAGGTCATCCGCTGGCGGCTCGCGGGCGCCGACCGCCCCCGCCAGCTGCGCTCCCTGACCGTGCTGCGCTCCGCCGTCGAACCGGCCGCCGCCGCGCTGGCCGCCCGCCACGCCACCGCCGAGCAGTGCGCGGAACTCACCCGGTGCGCCCTCGGGATGGTCGCCACCTCACGCGGACGGCAGTTGGAGGGGTACCTCGTCCATGACATCGCCTTCCACCGGGTGATCCTCACCTCGTCCGGCAACGAGATGTTCGCCCGCCTCGGCGATGTCGTCGCCGAGGTCCTCGCGGGCCGCACCCATCACCAGGTCATGTTCGAGGACCCGGACCCGGCGGCCGTCACCCTGCATGTCCGGGTCGCGGAGGCGGTACGCGAGGGCGACACGGTCCGCGCGGAGGAGCTGACCCGCCAGATCGCGGTGGGCGCCCTCCAGGAGCTGGACATCCTCGCCCCCTGACCCGCGCCCGCCCCGGGTCCACGGCCCCGTACGGCCCGGAAGCAGGACCCGCCCCGCTCGGTCCTCCCCTCAGCCCTCCCCGAACTCCCCGTCCACGTAGACCCACGCGCCGTCCACCCGCGCGAACCGGCTGCGCTCCACCAGCGCCCCGGCCCGGCCGTCCTCCAGGTACGAGGCCCGGAACGACACCGTGCCCACCGCGTGGAACGCCGACCCCTCGCCCGTCCCGGTGATCTCCAGCCCCGTCCACCGCAGCGCGGGATCGAACTCCACCACCGGCGGCCGGGTCGACGGGTGCCAGGTCCGCAGCAGATATCCGGCGTCCCGCACGACGAACGCCGCGTACCGCGACCGCATCAGCGCCTCCGCGGTGGCCGCAGCCCCCTCACCCCGGTGGAACCGCCCGCAGCACTCCGCATACGCCGGGCCGGCGCCGCACGGGCAGTCCACGGGAGCGGCCGGGGCCGGCCCGGCGCCGAGGCCCGCCGCGGCATCACGGGCCGGGCGGGAACGGGCATTGCGCGAGGGTCGTCGAGCCATACGCCCATTGTGCCCGCCCACATCACGCCGACTGTTCCGGCGCCGGGCCCGTCCGGTCGCCGGGGCAGCGTTCTCCCGCGTGCTTGCGGCGACGGGGGAGCCGCGGGCACGACACCGAAGTGACCCGGTAATGGAGTCACTGCCCGAAAATGCAGAAGACCCCTGATCATCAGGGGTCTCAGCTGGTGTCCGAGGGGGGACTTGAACCCCCACGCCCGTTAAAGGGCACTAGCACCTCAAGCTAGCGCGTCTGCCATTCCGCCACCCGGACCGGTGGTGTGTCGCGGTTTCCCGCGGCGACGTGGGAAACCATAGCAAAGAATCCGGACCCTGATCACGCGGGCCGTCCGGTACCCGCGGCCCGGCCGGGGGCGCCCGCCGGGGTGACCCCCGCGGCAGCGTGAACGGCGCATGTCGGGCCGGGCCGGCCCTTGGGGGAGACGGGCAAGGAGGGAGAGTATGGAGGGGAGAGCAGCAGGCAGCGACAGTGGGAGGAACCGCCGTGAGCGAGTCGAACAGGGCCGCCGGGCCCCGGACCGTCACCGGAGAGGACGAGGTCGTCGATCTCTGCCGCGACCTGATCCGGATCGACACGAGCAACTACGGTGACCACTCGGGCCCCGGTGAGCGGGGTGCCGCCGAGTACATCGCGGAGAAGCTCGCCGAGGTCGGACTGGAACCCCGCATCTTCGAGTCCCACCCGGGCCGCGCCTCCACGGTCGCCCGGATCGAGGGCGAGGACCCCTCCCGCCCCGCACTGCTGATCCACGGCCACACCGACGTCGTACCGGCGAACGCCGCCGACTGGACCCACGATCCCTTCTCCGGCGAGATCGCGGACGGCTGCGTATGGGGGCGGGGCGCCGTCGACATGAAGGACATGGACGCGATGACCCTCGCGGTCGTCCGGGACCGGCTGCGCAGCGGGCGCAAACCGCCCCGCGACATCGTCCTCGCGTTCCTCGCGGACGAGGAGGCCGGTGGCACGTACGGCGCCCGGTACCTCGTCGACAAGCACCCGGACCTCTTCGAAGGGGTGACCGAGGCGATCGGTGAGGTCGGCGGTTTCTCGTTCACCGTCAACGAGAATCTGCGGCTGTACCTGGTGGAGACCGCCCAGAAGGGCATGCACTGGATGCGGCTCACCGTCGAGGGCACCGCGGGCCACGGCTCCATGACCAACAACGACAACGCCATCACGGAACTCTGCGAGGCCGTCGGCCGGCTCGGCCGCCACCAGTGGCCGGTCAGGGTCACCAAGACCGTACGGTCCTTCCTCGACGAGCTGTCCGACGCGCTCGGCACCCCCCTCGACCCCGAGGACATGGAAGCCACCCTCGCCAAGCTCGGCGGTATCGCCAAGATGATCGGCGCGACCCTGCGCAACTCCGCCGCGCCCACCATGCTCGGCGCCGGGTACAAGGTGAACGTCATCCCCGGTGAGGCGACCGCGCACGTCGACGGACGCTTCCTGCCGGGGTACGAGGACGAGTTCCTGGCCGACCTCGACCGCGTTCTCGGCCCGCGCGTCCGGCGGGAGGACGTGCACGGGGACAAGGCCCTGGAGACCACCTTCGACGGCGACCTGGTCGACGCCATGCAGACCGCGCTGCGCGCCGAGGACCCCATCGCCCGGGCCGTGCCCTACATGCTGTCCGGCGGCACCGACGCCAAGTCGTTCGACGACCTCGGCATCCGCTGCTTCGGCTTCGCGCCGCTCAAGCTGCCGCCGGAGCTGGACTTCGCGGGGATGTTCCACGGGGTGGACGAGCGGGTCCCGGTGGACGGCCTCAAGTTCGGGGTCCGGGTGCTGGACCGCTTCCTCGACGCTTCCTGACGGCGGCCGGAGCGGCCGGTTCCGTTATTCGGGCGTATGTACGGAGCCGCTCCGGAAAGAGTGAATCCGAAGATAAGCTCGTAGCTCCATTGCGCCCTCCTCGTTACAGGTGGTGCGGTCCGCGTGCTGGGGACCGTTCTGCCAACAAGGAGGAACTCATGATCAAGAAGGTCGTCGCCGTCGCGGCTGCCACCGGTGGCCTCATGCTCGCGGGTGCGGGCCTCGCCATCGCCGACGCCGGTGCCCAGGGTGCCGCCGTGGGGTCCCCCGGCGTGCTCTCGGGCAACGTCGTCCAGGTGCCGGTCCACGTGCCGATCAACGTCTGCGGCAACACCGTCAACGTGGTCGGTCTGCTGAACCCCGCCTTCGGCAACACCTGTATCAACAGCTGATTGCCGCGCCTCCTTCCGTGAGGCCCTGAGGTCCTGGCCCCGGAGTGCCATCCATGCACTCCGGGGCCATCGCTTTTGGGGGCCGGGGGAGGGGCGGGGACGGTACGGCACCAGGCATGGCACAGCGAGTACGGAGCAGGGGCAGGGAACAGGTGGTTATGCGACAGGTCACGCGCAAGGGACTGATCACGATGGTGGCCGCGACCGGCGCCTTGGCGACCGGGGGCGGATACGCGCAAGCGGACTCCGGCGCGCACGGTACGGCGCCCGGATCTCCCGGTGTGCTCTCCGGGAACACGGTCCACGCGCCCGTGGACGTCCCGGTCAACGCGTGCGGAAACACGGTGAACGCCGTGGGGCTCCTCAATCCCGCGTACGGGAACACCTGTGTGAACGCCTCCGCGCGGGGCGGCCCGCAGCGGCCCGGCGGAGCGCACGCGGGCGGACGGACCACCGACTCACCGGGGGTGGCCTCCGGGAACACCGTCGAGGCCCCGGTGCACGTCCCGGTGAACGCGTGCGGCAACAGCGTCGACGTCATCGGTGTCGGCAATCCGGCCATGGGCAACGACTGCGGCAACGGCGACGCGGGCACCCCGCCCGGGCGGCCGACCGAGCCGACCGAGCCGACGGAACCTGGTGGGCCTGGTGGGCCCGGGAACCCGGGGGGTCCCGAGGCGCCCGGCACTCCTGGGAACCCCGGCACTCCCGGGAACCCCGGTGGTCCTGAGGGCCCCGGCACGCCCGGTGGGCCCGGCACCCCTGGGCAGCCGGGGACGCCCGGGACGCCGGGGAGCCCCGGTACCCCCGCGACGCCGGGTACCCCCGGTGCGCCCGGTACTCCGGGTGCTCCCGGGGGGCCCGTCGCCCCGGAACAGCACACGAAGCCCGGGACGGAGACCCGCGGCTGGCCCGCCGGGCCCGCCCGTCACACGGTCGGCTCCTCGGACCGCGGCGCGGCCCGCGCCGCGGAATCCCGCACCGGGGGCAGCCTCGCCGAGACCGGCAGCCCGCTGCCGATCGGAGCGGCCGGACTGCTCGCCGCGGGCGCGGCGCTCGGCGGCGGAGTCCTGTACCGCCGGGGGCGTGTGGGTGCGTGAGGGGCGCGCGCCCCGGCGCCCGTCACCCCGGTGACAGTCGTCGCACGACCGGGCGTCGCCCGTGCGGGGGTCATCCGTACGCCCTGCGGGGTCTGACGGCCCCGCTGTCACGGACATCACACGGCGCGCTCACGGCGGCCGGAACCCCGCAGGTCACCGCCTTCGGCGACCGCGCGGTACCGGGATCTCGTCGCTCTCCGTAAAACACTGAGTGGGCCCCGCGAACGCGGGGCCCACTTCCCTTTCGCCGTGGTCCGTCACCATGTGGCGCGCACCTGGCGGATGATCCGGCGCCGCAACCGCACCCTGCGGCTGCCGTCCGGGTGCAGTCTCAGACGGTCCAACTCCCAGTGTCCGTACTCCGCGTGGTCGGTCAGCAGGCGGGTCGTGTCCTTGCGGGTCACCCCGCGGGGGACATACACGTCGACAAATTCGTATTCCGGCATCGCATCTATTGTGCGGGCACCGGCCCGGTACGGATAGCGTCTGCACTATGTCTGATGCTGCGCAGCCCACGGTTGCCGAGGTACGCGCCGCCGCCGAGGCGGTCAAGGCCGCGCTCGACCGCCACCTTGCCGCGGTCGAGCGGAGGTCGGGGGAGGATGACCCGGCCGTCTACGAAGCGTTCAACGAGTTGGCCGTCGCGGCCGAGGAGTACGACGAGCTGCTCTACGACCGCTACGACGAGGTCACCCCCTTCGAGATCCCCGGTTCGGAGGACGCCCTTCCTCCGTACACCGGCCCCGAGGAGCCGAACGCGGTCAGCGTGCTGATCCGCCGCGACTACTCGGTGGTGGAGCCGCAGCGGCTCATGGCCCAGGCCCAGCGCGTAGAGGCCGCCGAGGCGGACGGCGCGCCGCTCGTCGACACGGCGGGCACCACCGTGCACGGCGCGCTCGGCGTCCTCTTCGGGGAGTTCGAACCCGACGAGATCGCCTCCCGGCACAAGGAGTTCGGGCTGGAGGAGGGCGACTCCACGCTGTGGGTGACGGCCACCGACGACCCGGAGGACCCGGGCGTGTGGCTGGAGAGCCCCTTCGAGCACGCGGACCCGCAGCGGGTGGTGTGCCGCTTCGATGTCAGCGCCGTCTTCGACGACGAGGACATCGTGGACATCGACGATCTGGACGACGACATCGAGGACACCGTGCGGACCGGGGCCGTCGAGCCCCGCACCGACACGGCGGACGCCCTCACGGACCTCGTGGACGCGGCGGTCGACGACGACCGCCCCGGGCTGGAGGACGACCTCGACATCGAGCCCACCTCCGGTCGCGACGACGACCCGGACGACGACCCGGACGGCGAACCCGATCCGGACGGCGGCGATCCCGACGGCGAGGGGCCGCAGCGGCGCGACGGGGGACGCTGACCCGCTGCCCGCACCCCACCGCCACGCACAACCCACCGGCCCCCGGGCTCCCCGTAGAGGGACCCCGGGGGCCGGTCGCCGTTCCACCCTGACGCCCTGACGCCCTGACGCCCTGACGCCGTGACGCCGTGACGCCGTGACGCCGTGACGCCGTGACGCCGTGACGCCGTGACGCCGTGACGCCGTGACGCCGTGACGCCGTGACGCCGTGACGCCGTGACGCCGTGACGCCGTGACGCCGTGACGCCGTGACGCCGTGACGCCCGTTCCGGGCCGAGCGCCGCCGCCGTACGAGGGGTCGGCCCCTCGCGCGCGGCCCCGCGGTCCTACTCCGCCGCCGGTACCTGGCCGCGCAGCAGGTCCGCCAACCGTGTCGTACGCGGCTTGGGCGCGCCCTCAGCCACCGCGCGGGGCAACGCCTGCTCCACCCCGTGCACCACGGACAGATGCCGCTCGCCCCGGCCGAAGGCGGTGTACACCCACGCCCGGCTCAGGGTGTGCGCCGCGTCCCCCGGCAGGACGACGACGGCGGCGGGCCAGCGGCGCCCCACGGCCTGGTGGGCGGTCATCGCCCAGCCGTGCCGCACGCTCTGCTCGACCCGTTCCCGGGCCACCACGACCGGCGCACCGTCGCACTCCAGCCGCAGCCCTTCCGCGTCGGCGCCCACCACGCTGCCCGGGACCGCGCGGCCCGGCACGGGTGACCACACCACCCGGTCACCCGGGTCGAACCCGCCGAACCTGCCCGGACCGGGGTTGAGCCGCTCCTTGAGCGCGGTGTTCAAGGCGCGGGTGCCCACCGCGCCCCCATGGCCCGGAGTGATCACTTGAGTGTGCTCGGCCGGTACCTCGAGGGCCCGGGGGATCGAGTCGGCGACCAGTTGGACCGTGCGGTGCACCGCCTCGCCCGGGTCCCGGACGGGGACGATCATGACTTCCTTGCCGGGGGCCTCGACCTGGGTGAGCTCACCGAACGCGATACCGGAGATCAGTTCACCGATCGGGCCCGGGTCCGGGGTGCGGGAAGCGATCTGGGGGCAGACCCGGGCCGCCAGCAGATCCGCGAAGACCCGGCCGGGACCCGCCGACCACAGCACGGCCGGATCACCGCTCAGCACCAGACGTGCCCCGTCCGGCAGCGACTCCACGAGCATCGCGGCGCTCTCCACGTCCAACTGTGGCGCGTCCAGCACCACCAGCAGATCCGTGACCAGCGCGCCCTCGCCGTCCCGGCCCGGCCCCTCGGCACCGGACAGCAGCCCGGCGACGGTCACCGCGACCCCGGCGGCCCGCGGGTCCGGCCCGTCCCCCTGAACGCCCTGAGCGCCCCCCGGGGCGCCGGCCGCCGCGAGGAGAGCGGCGAACCTGTCGCGTCCGTCCGCGGTGTGCGTGGCCGCGATCACCCGTCGGCCCCGCGCCAGCTCCGCGGTCACCAGGGCGGCGACCTCCGCGCGCGCGGCCTCGCCGCCGGTGTGTGCCACAAGGGCGTGCGTCGCGCAGGCGCGGATCAGCTCGGCGGCGGCGCCGCGCGCCGCTCCGGCGGCCGGTCCCGGCTCCGTGGGCGCCGCGCCGCCGTCCACCGGTGAGTTCACCAGTCGGGCGAGCCCGTCGGCCAGGCTCTCCTCGGCCAGCGCGAAGCGCTCCAGCCCGATGAGGACCCGTACCGGCCGCTCCGGTTCGCCCTCCTCGGCGTCGGTCCCGTCGGTCCCGTCGTTTCCTTCGGGACCCTCGCCCGCCGGTCCGGCCTCGCCCGCCGGTCCGGCCTCGGTCGCCGGGCGCGGTGTCTCACCGGGGGTGGCGCCGGGGATGTCCAACACGTCCTGGAAGACCAGCACCTCGCCCTCGGCGATGGCGCTCTGCACCGCGGAGTCGGGCACCGGAACGGACCGCTGCTCCAGCGCCGCGCTCAGCGCGGGCGCGTCGAGCGCGGTGTGTCCCGCCAGCGCCGCCTGATCCAGCAGCCAGACGGTGACGGCCCGGCCCCGGCGCTCGTCGGCCGGGCCGCAGTCGGGCCCGAGGCAGGCCCGGGCGAAGCTGTCGGCCTGCTCGGGACGGACACCGGGGACCCGGAGCAACTGCCACGGATCGTCCCGCAGCCGCTCGGCCGCGTCCTCCCCGAGCGTGGCGGCCACCGCACCGGCCAGCGACTCCGGGGCCCCGCCCTCGGCCAGGACCGTACCGATCCCGCCCACGGTCGCGGGCGGCGGAGCGGGCGCGGAGGGGCCCGGCGCCACGACCGGACGCGGCGCGGGTGCGACGGGCGGCGCGGCGGGCCTGCGCGGGGCCGCGGCCGGTTCGCCGAAGGTCTTCGCGGGCTTCTCACCGCTCTCGACCGCGCGCACGGCGGCCAGCAGTTCGGCGGCGGTCCCGCTCAGCTTGGCGCCGCTGTCGACGGGCCCCGCCTTCTCGGCCTTGCGCCGCTCGATCCGCTCACGCACCTCGCGCTGCGCGGCGAGTTCGGCCTCGGCCTCGGTGGCCTCCGCCGCCTTCTCGCCGTCCGTACCGGTTGCGACGGCGGCGACGGTGGCTTCACCGGCTTCACCGGCCTCGTCACCGTTCTCACCGCTGGTGCCCGCCGAGCTGTCGCCGTCCGCCGGGGCCGCGTCGTCGCCGGACCCGACCGCGTCCGCCATGTCGTCCGTCGTGCCGTCCGTGATGTCCGCCGCCTCCCCGTCGCCGGGGGCGCCGGCCGCTCCGCTCGCCGGACCGTCCCCCTGCTCGCCCTGGCCATCAGGGTCGCTCCGGCTGACCTGCTCGTCCTGGCCGACCTGGTCGTCACCGAGGCCGTTCCCCCGCGCCCCCGGACCGGACCCGTCCCGGGGTCCGGGCGCGTCACCGTCCTGGCCGCCCGCCCCGCTCGCGGCCTCGGTCTCCGGCGCGGGCCCTGCGGCCCGGGGGTGCGCGGCCTCCGTGTTCACAACGTGCTCCAGTCCTGGTCGGGATAGCGGTGGATGGGCGCCGACACATCGTCGAGGGCCCGGCGGATCTCGTCAGGAAGACTAAGGGTCTCCACTGACAGCGCTGCCGTGAGCTGCTGCGCGTGGCGCGCGCCGACGATCGGGGCCGTCACGCCCGGGCGGTCCCGCACCCAGGCGAGGGCCACCTGGAGCGGGGTGACGGCGAGACCGTCGGCGGCGGTCGTCACGGCGTCCACGATGCGGGCGCCCTCGTTGTCCAGGTACGGCTCCACGAAGAGCGACAGATGCTCGGAGGCGCCGCGTGAGTCCGGGGGAGTGGTGTGCCGGTACTTCCCCGTGAGCACCCCGCGGCCGAGCGGGGACGAGGGCAGCAGCCCCACGCCCAGGTCCAGCGCGGCGGGCAGCACCTCGCGCTCCACCCCGCGCTGGAGCAGCGAGTACTCCATCTGCGTACTCGCCAGCCGGGCCCGGGTGCCGGGGGCGGCGAGCTGCCAGGTGGCGGCCTTCGCGAGTTGCCAG
The DNA here is from genome assembly GCF_036250755.1 of Streptomyces uncialis. Classification (NCBI taxonomy): domain Bacteria; kingdom Bacillati; phylum Actinomycetota; class Actinomycetes; order Kitasatosporales; family Streptomycetaceae; genus Streptomyces; species Streptomyces uncialis. The sequence goes on from NZ_CP109583.1 coordinate 7,442,718, forward strand.
CCGCAGTAGTTGGAGACGCCCGCGTACCGTGCCCGGCCGCTGCTGACGGCGATGTCGACGGCCTGAAGGGTCTCCTCCAGCGGGGTCGTCGGGTCGAAGGCGTGGAGCTGCCACAGATCGACGTGGTCCGTGCCGAGACGGGCGAGGGAGGCGTCCAGGGCACTCAGCAGATGCCCGCGCGAGCCGTCGAAGCGCCGTTGCGGGTCGGGCACGCTGCCCGCCTTGGTGGCGATCACCAGATCCCGCCGCGGCACGAGGCGTTCTATCAGGCGCCCGAGCAGATACTCCGCCTCCCCGTCGCCGTACACATCGGCCGTGTCGACCAGGGAGCCGCCCGCGTCCCAGAACAGCTTCAACAGGTCGGCGGCGTCGCTCTCGTCGGTGTCGCGGCCCCAGGTCAGGGTGCCGAGCCCGATGCGGGACACACGCAGGCCGGTACGGCCGAGATACCTCTGCTCCATGGGCGTTGACACTACTGGCCGGATGTCCGGCGGCGCGGAGCCTGTGGACAACCCACGCCGAACCGGCACGGCCGTCCCCACCACGGGTGACTCCCCAGGTGGCGGGGGACGGACGGGAGCGCGGCGCCCACCGGTCCTGACGGATCGCCCGCCGCGCGCTAGGGTCAGCCGCACAGCCACGTTACTCGTCAGTAAGGGGAATCGGCCATGCAGCTCGGGATCAACCTCGGCTACTGGGGCGCGGGAATGGACGCGGACAATCTCGCGGTCGCCCAGGAGGCGGACCGGCTCGGCTACGCCGTCTGCTGGGCCGCGGAGGCGTACGGCTCCGACGCGCCCACCGTGCTGTCCTGGGTCGCCGCCCAGACGGAACGTATCGACGTGGGCTCCGCCATCCTCCAGATCCCGGCCCGCCAGCCCGCGATGACCGCGATGACCGCCGCCACCCTGGACTCCCTGTCGGGCGGCCGGTTCCGGCTCGGCCTCGGTGTCTCCGGCCCCCAGGTCTCCGAGGGCTGGTACGGGGTGAAGTTCGACAAGCCCCTCGCCCGCACCCGTGAGTACGTGGAGATCGTCCGCAAGGCCATGACCCGCGAACGTCTCTCGTACGAGGGTGCCCACTGGACACTGCCGCTGCCCGGCGGCCCCGGCAAGCCTTTGAAGCTGACCGTCCACCCCGAGCGCGAGCACATCCCCCTGTACATCGCCGCGATCGGCCCGAAGAACCTGGAGCAGACCGGCGAGATCGCCGACGGCGCCCTGCTGATCTTCTCCTCGGCCGACCATCTGGAGGACACCGCGATCCGGCATCTGCGCGCGGGACGCGAGAAGGCGGCCCTGACACTCGACGGCTTCGACGTCTGCCCCACGCTGCCGCTCGCCCTCGGTGATGACAAGGACGTGACCGCGCTCGCGGACACGTTCCGCCCGTACACCGCGCTCTACGTCGGTGGCATGGGCAGCCGCAAGCAGAACTTCTACAACCAGCTCGCCCAGCGCATGGGCTACGAGCGCGAGGCCGCCGAGATCCAGGACAAGTACCTGTCCGGCGACAAGGTCGGCGCCGCCGCGGCGATCCCGCACGAGCTGATCGACTCCACCACGCTCCTCGGGTCCGTCGAACGGATCGCGGACCGGATGAAGGCGTACGCCGCGGCCGGGGTCACCACCCTCACACTGGCCCCCGCCGGGTTCACCCTGGAGGAGCGGATCGCCGCGCTGCGGGCCGGGTCGCAGGCCCTGGAGCACGCCGGCCTCGGCTGACCCCCGGCCCGGCCGTGGTGGGGGCTCGGGGGTCTTCCCCGCCACGGCCGTCACCCCGTACAACGCCTCCGCGCGCTCCTGGTTACGCCCTCACCGGCGGGTCCCCGCGCGCGTGGGGGGTCCTTCGTTCGGCCGAGTGGGCGCCCAGAGCTGTTGCCGTTCGGCCCGTCCCGCATTTGACTCGTGGTGCGCGGACCCCTGCACGGAGGTGGCAGTCATGCTCTCGGCCAAGAGCCTGTTCCAGGAGATCCTCGACAACGACGAGTCGTTCCGCCTGTTCTGCTCCATCGCCGCCAGCGGGGAATCCCAGGGCGGCTGGGAGAACGGTCGGATCGCGGCCCTCGTGCCCGTCACCGAGCGCGACATCGCGCCCAAGGTCGTCCGGCACGGTGCCGACGAGGACAAGCACGGGCGGATCTTCAACGCGCTCATCAAGAAGCGCGGACTGACCCCCGTCGACGTGCCCCAGGACACCGACTACACGATGCTCCTGGAACGCCGGGGCATCGGCCTCGCCCACGACAAGCTCCACCGGGACGAGCCGCTCACCGTCCAGGACATCGTCACCTACCTCGCCCACAGCAGGGTCACCGAACAGCGCGCCTCCGAACAGATGCGACTGCTGCGCAGGTACTTCGCCGACCATCCCGACCTCGGGCGCGCGGTCAGGATGATCTCCAACGACGAGGACAACCACCTCGCGTACTGCCACGAGGAACTGCTGAGGTTCGCCTACGCCGGACACGGCCGTGCGATCCAGCGCACCCTCGAACAGTGCGCGCTCGCCGAGATCCGGATCTACCGTGACGTCAGCCTCGCCGTGATGGCACACATGGGCCGTATCCTCGGCTGGCCCAAGGCCAAGAGCGCGGCCCTCGCCGCCGGTATCCACGCGGTGTACGTCTACGAGCGCGCCTTCGGCTGGCGGCGCATGGTGTCCCTGGCGATGCCCGAACGCCGCGACGCGCTGGGCGGTCCCGCGACCGCCGCCCCCGAGTTCGCCTGAACCCATGACGGACGGTCCGTGATCCGGAGGACGCCGCACGCGCGCGCGTGCGGCGTCACTCCAGAAGGCGTCCGCCGTGAGCCGTCCGCCACAGGTCGGCCGTCGTCAACCGTCAGCCGTCCGCCACCAGCCGGTCACGCGGCTCGCCGCCCCCGCTCGGCGTCACTCACAGCCAGCCGCGCCGCTTGAACGTCCGGTACAGGACGATCTCCAGCCCCACCATCAGCGCGATCACCGCCGGGTACGACCACGTCCAGTGCAGCTCCGGCATATGGTCGAAGTTCATGCCGTAGACGCCCGCGATCATCGTCGGGACGGCCGCCATCGCCGCCCACGCGGAGATCTTGCGCATGTCGTCGTTCTGCCGGACGCTCATCTGCGCCAGATGCGCCGACAGGATGTCCGACACCAGCCGGTCCAGCCCTTCCACGGACTCGTTCACCCGGGTCAGATGGTCGCTGACATCGCGGAAGAACGGCTGTGCGGACTCCGCCACGAACGGCACCGCCGCCGCGAAGGGCCCCGTGCCCGCCAGCCGCCCCAGCGGCGCCCCCAGGGGCACCGTGGCCCGCCGGAACTCCAGGATCTGCCGCTTGAAGTTGTAGATCCGCATCGCCGTGTGCCGGGACCGCCCGCCCTCCGGTGAGAAGACCTGCGCCTCCAGCTCCTCCAGGTCCGTCTGGAGCTCGGTCGCGACATCCAGATAGTGGTCCACGACCGCGTCGGAGATCGCGTACAGCACCGCAGTGGGCCCCTGCTTCAGCAGCCCCGGCTCCGCTTCCAGACGCTGCCGCACCGACCCGAGCGGCGAACCCTCACCGTGGCGCACGGTCACCATGAACGAGTCCCCGAGGAACAGCATCACCTCGCCCGAGGACACGGTGTCGCCCTCCGGCTCGTACACCACCGGCTTCAGCACCACGAACAGCGAGTCGTCGTACACCTCCAGCTTGGGGCGCTGGTGGGCGTTCAGGGCGTCCTCGACGGCCAGTGGATGCAGCCCGAACTCGGTCCTGACGTGCTCGAACTCCTCCTCCGTCGGCTCATGCAGCCCTATCCACAAGAACGCGTCACCCTCGGCGCGGGCCCGCGCGAGCGCGTCGGAGAGATCGGCGGGCCCCGCCATACGGCGCCCGTCCTGGTAGATGGCAGAGTCCACGATCACGCAGCACGTGTTCCCCTCGCCCGAGGAGCGCACACCCCCCACGCCTAGGCTGTCGGTATGCCCACGCTGATCCTCGTCCGTCACGGACGCTCCACCGCCAACACCGCGGGCCTGCTCGCGGGCTGGACGCCCGGTATCTCCCTCGACGAGCGCGGCTCCGCCCAGGCCGCCGCGCTCCCCGGCCGGCTGGACGGCGTCCCCGTCGCCGCGGTCGTCACCAGCCCGCTCCAGCGCTGCCAGGAGACCGTCGCGCCCCTCCTCGCCGCCCGGCCCGGACTGACCCACCACACCGACGACCGGATCGGTGAGTGCGACTACGGCGACTGGACCGGCCGCAAACTGTCCGAGCTCAACGACGAGCCGCTCATGGACATCGTCCAGCAGCACCCCTCCGCCGCCGCCTTCCCCGGCGGCGAGTCGATGCGGGCCATGTCCACCCGCGCCGCCGAGGCCGTCCGCGAGTGGAACGCGCGTGTGGCCGACGAGCACGGCGATGACGCCACGTACCTGATGTGCTCGCACGGCGACATCATCAAGTCGCTCGTCGCCGAGGCCCTCGGACTCCACCTGGACCTCTTCCAGCGGGTGTCCGTCGAACCCTGCTCGGTGACCGTGATCCGCTACACCCGGCTGCGGCCCTACCTCGTCCGCCTCGGGGACACCGGCGACTTCGCGTCGCTGCTGCCCCGGGACGACACGGACGCCGCCCCCACCGACGCGTCCGCCGCCACCGCCGAGGTGGGGGGAGGAGCGGGCGCGCCGTGATCGCCGACCGCAGTAGGGTGAAGCGGTCGGAACCAAGCCAGTGAACCCGGGCGATCCCTTGATCGACCCGTCGATCCCAAGGGAGATCCGGACGTGTCGCGTCAGGTGTTCCTCTACGACCCGCCGGAGCGTTTCGTGGCCGGTACGGTCGGACTGCCAGGGCGCCGTACCTTCTTCCTCCAGGCCTCCTCCGGGACCCGCGTCACGAGTGTCGCCCTGGAGAAGACCCAGGTCGCCGCGCTGGCCGAGCGCATGGACGAACTCCTCGACGAGGTCGTCCGGCGCAGCGGCGGCAGCGCCTCCGTCCCCGCGATGGCACCCACGGAGATCTCCGACACCGCGCCCCTGGACACCCCCGTCGAGGAGGAGTTCCGGGTCGGCACCATGGCCCTCGCCTGGGACGGCGAGGAACAGCGCATGATCGTCGAGGCGCAGGCCCTCGTCGAGCTGGACGCCGAGTCCGACGAGGATCTGGCCGAGGCGGAGGAACGCCTCCTCCAGGACGAGGAGAACGGCCCCCCGATGCTCCGGGTCCGGCTCAGCGGCGTCCAGGCCAGGGCCTTCGCCAAACGCGCCCTGGACGTCGTCAACGCGGGCCGTCCGCCCTGCCCGCTGTGCAGCCTGCCGCTCGACCCGGAAGGACACGTATGTCCGCGCCAGAACGGATACCGCCGCGGCGTATGACCGTCACCGACCTGCTCACCCACGGTGAGCTGACGGTCCGCGGCCGGGTCCAGGAGGCGTCCAACGCGGTCCTGTACTGCACCGTCGAGCACGAGGGCGAGCGGGTCCACTGCGCCTACAAGCCCATCGCCGGGGAGCGCCCCCTGTGGGACTTCCCCGACGGCACCCTCGCCCAGCGCGAGGTCGCCGCCTACGAGGTGTCCGAGGCCCTCGGCTGGGGACTCGTCCCGCCCACCGTGCTGCGCGCCGGACCCTACGGCGAGGGCGTGTGCCAGTTGTGGATCGAGGGCTCGGCCGCGACCCTCGCCGTCCCCGGCACCCCCGACGGCCCAGGTACGGACGACGACCCCGGTACGGGACTGCTCGCCCTCCTCGACACCGAGGAGCCGGGGCCCGGCTGGAAGGCCATCGGCTTCGCCGACGTCGGCGGCGGCCGCACCGCACTGCTCGTGCACGCGGACGACGACCGGCTGCGCCGGCTGGCCGTCCTCGACGCCGTGATCAACAACTCCGACCGCAAGGGCGGCCATCTGCTGCCCACCGCCGCCGGACGCCTCTACGGCATCGATCATGGAGTGACATTCCACACGGACGACAAGCTCCGCACCCTGCTGTGGGGCTGGGCGGGCGAACCCCTCCCCGAGGACGCGCTGACCGCCCTGACGGCCCTCGAAGCGGCCCTGGAGCCCGGACAGGCCCTCGCGGCCCGGCTCACCACCCTGCTCACCGAGACCGAGATCGCCGCCACCCGCGCGCGGGTGGCCGCCCTCCTGGCCGCCGGTATCCATCCCAAACCGGGCGGCGAATGGCCCGCGATCCCCTGGCCGCCGGTTTAAACACCTGGCCACCGGTGTACCGGACGCACCGTCCGGTTACGCTCAAGACATGCATGCCTGGCCCGCTTCAGAGGTACCCGCCCTGCCCGGACAGGGCCGCGACCTCAAGATCCACGACACCGCGACCGGCGGCCTCGTCGCTCTCGACCCCGGTCCCGTCGCCCGTATCTACGTCTGCGGCATCACGCCGTACGACGCGACCCATCTGGGTCACGCGGCGACCTACAACGCGTTCGACCTCGTGCAGCGCGTGTGGCTCGACACCAAGCGCCAGGTCCACTACGTCCAGAACGTGACGGACATCGACGACCCCCTACTGGAACGCGCCGCACGTGACGGCGTCGACTGGGCGGGGCTCGCCGACCGCGAGACCACCCTCTTCCGCGAGGACATGACCGCCCTCAGGATGCTCCCGCCGCGGCACTACATAGGAGCCGTCGAGGCCATACCGGGCATCGTCCCGCTCGTGGAACGCCTCCGGGACGCGGGCGCCGCCTACGAACTCGAAGGCGACGTCTACTTCTCCGTCGAGTCCGACCCGCACTTCGGGGAGGTCTCCCGGCTCGACGCCGCCGCCATGCGGCTGCTGTCCGCCGAGCGCGGCGGCGACCCCGACCGGCCCGGCAAGAAGAACCCGCTCGACCCGCTGCTGTGGCAGGCCGCGCGGGAGGGCGAGCCCGACTGGGACGGCGGCTCCCTCGGCCGGGGCAGGCCCGGCTGGCACATCGAGTGCGTGGCCATCGCCCTCGACCACCTCGGGATGGGCTTCGACATCCAGGGCGGCGGCTCCGACCTGGCCTTCCCGCACCACGAGATGGGCGCCTCGCACGCCCAGGCGCTGACCGGCGAGCACCCCTTCGCGAAGGCGTACGTCCACGCCGGGATGGTCGCCCTGAACGGCGAGAAGATGTCGAAGTCCAAGGGCAACCTGGTCTTCGTCTCGGCCCTGCGCCGCGCGGGCGTCGACCCCGCCGCGATCCGGCTCGCCCTGCTCGCCCACCACTACCGGGCCGACTGGGAGTGGACGGACTCCGCGCTGGAGGAGGCGGTGGCCCGCCTCGCCCGCTGGCGCGCGGCAGTCTCCCGCCCCGACGGCCCGCCCGCCGACGACCTCGTCGAGGAGATCCGCGCGGCCCTCTCGAACGACCTGGACGCGCCCACGGCCCTCGCCGCGGTCGACCGCTGGGCCGACCGCCAGACGGCGGACGGCGGCCAGGACGAGGGCGCACCCGGAGTGGTCTCCCGCGCCGTGGACGCCCTACTGGGAGTGGCCCTCTAACCCTCCCCCCGAGCCAGTAGGTCCCGGCCTCTCCCCCCGAAGAGGCCGGGACCTACCCCACACCCCGGAGTACGCCGAGCACAGGCAACCTCAGGGGCGCGGGGAACTGCGCACCCACGGAGTACCCGCACAGGAACAGGTACGCCCGGCACAGGCAACCTCAGGGGCGCGAGGAACTGCGCACCCCACGAGCGACCCGCACGGCTCGGAGTACGCCGAGCACAGGCAACCTAGGGGCGCGGGGAACTGCGCACCCCACGAGCGACCCGCACGGCTCGGAGTACGCCGAGCACAGGCAACCTAGGGGCGCGGGGAACTGCGCACCCACGGAGTACCCGCACAGGAACAGGTACGCCCGGCACAGGAAACCTCAGGGGCGCGAGGAACTGCGCACCCCACGAGCGACCCGCACAGCCCGGAGTACGCCCAGCACAGCCAACCCAGGCCCGAGCCGAGCGCCTAAGCCCCGCCGGACGGACCGGACGGACCCGATGGACCGGGTGGGCCAGGCGGACCCGATGGACCGGGTGGGCCAGGCGGACCGGACGGATCAGGCGGCCCGGACCGACCGGTCGCCCCGATGGCCGCAAGCTTGCCCCGCAGATGCGCCCGCTCAGGCTCCGTCCCAGCGAGCGCCAACGCCACCCGATAGGCCGCCCCGGCCTCCCGCAGTCGCCCGAGCCGCCGCAGCAGATCGCCCCGCGCCGCCGGATACGGATGATGCCCCCGCAGCCGCGGCTCGTCGGCGAGCGCGTCCAGCAGCGCCAGCCCGGCCGCGGGCCCGTCCCGCATGGCCACCGCCACCGCCCGGTTCAGCGCGACGACCGGCGACGGCGCCAGCGCCAGCAGCACGTCGTACAGCGCCACGATCTGCGGCCAGTCGGTCGCGGACAGATCCGGCGCCTCGTCGTGCAGCGCGGCGATCGCCGCCTGCACCCCGTACGGCCCCGGCGGCCCCGCCGCCAGCGCCGCGGGCACCAGCGCCAGACCCTCGTCGATCATCGCGCGGTCCCAGCGTCCGCGGTCCTGGTCCGCGAGCAGCACCAGCGCCCCGTCCGGCGCCGTCCGGGCCGCCCTGCGCGCGTGCACCAGCAGCATCAGCGCGAGCAGCCCGGTGACCTCCCGCTCCGCGGGCAGCAGCCGACGCAGGACCCGCGTCAGCCGGATCGCCTCCTCGGCGAGGTCCAGCCGCTGCAACTCGGGGCCCGAGCTGGCCGTGTACCCCTCGGTGAAGATCGAGTAGAGCACCTGGAGCACCCCGGGCAGCCGCGCGGGCAGCTCGTCGGCGCCCGGCACCCGGAACGGGATGCGCGCCTCACGGATCTTCCGCTTCGCCCGGACGATCCGCTGCGCCATGGTCGCGGACGGCACCAGATAGGCCCGTGCGACCTCGGGGGTGGTCAGCCCCGCCAGGCAGCGCAGGGTGAGCGCTCCCCGGGCCTCGGCCGGCAGGGCGGGATGGGCGCAGGTGAAGAACAGCGTCAGCCGCTCGTCGGGGAGCCCGCCGCCCGCGTCGGCGGGGGGCGCCGGGGCCGCGCGGTCGGCCTCCACCTGGAGGACGGCGAGCCGGGCGGCGTACGCCTGGTCCCTGCGCAACCTGTCGACGGCCTTGCGCCGTGCCGTCGTCAGCAGCCACGCGCCGGGCCGGGTCGGCACCCCGTCGACCGGCCAGCGTACGAGCGCCGCCTCCAGCGCCTGCGAGGTGACCTCCTCCGCCAGGTCCAGGTCCCCGAAGCGCGCCACGAGCGAGGCCAGCAGCCGTCCGTGCTCCTCGCGGAACACCGATGCCACCGCCTCGTCGGCGGCCGTCGGACCTCCGTGGTCCCAGGACTCCGGCGCGGCCATGACTCAGACCCCGAAGTCCGCGATCGGCCGCACCACGACCGCGCCGGTGCCCCGTGCGCCCGGACAGCGGGCCGCCCAGTCCAGCGCGGTGTCGAGGTCCGGTACGTCGATGACGTAGAACCCGCCGAGCACCTCACGGCTCTCCGCGAAGGGGCCGTCCGTCACGGTCCGCTCGCCGTCCTCGGAGACCCGGACCGTGGTGGCGGTGACCAGGTCGGCCAGGGACTCGCCCGAGACATGGATACCCGCGTCCCGTACCGACTTGTCGTAGGCGATCCAGTCGGAGACCTCGCACCCGGCGGCGCCGCCCTGTGCGTCGACCGCGCCGGCCTGGATCAGCAGCATGTACTTCATGGTCCGTACTCCTGTCATGTGTCCCGTTCATGTGCGGCGACTGCCGCGCACCATGACGACGAACGGGACCGGGCCCGATCGACACCCGGAAGAAAATTCTTCCGCCCGGGAACGGTACGGGCATCCCGGGCCCCGACGCCGCGCCCACGGGCCGGACGACCCCACGCATCCCGGACCCGGCGACCGGCCTCATACGACCGGCCTTCCCCGGGGCGGGCCGCACAGCGCGACCGGCCTCGCTCGCCCGCCCCCGGGGAAGGCCGGAACACGCCACGGGCCGGAACCAGGGGACGGGCCGGAACACGTGCGTGGCCAGGAACACGGGCGCGGGCCGCCGCACCGGGAGGCTGTCCCGGTGCGGCGGCCCGCGTCGATCGCTGTACCGCCGGTGCGCCCCGGTGGGCTCAGCCCAGCTCCGGGGCCGGGCCCGGACCCGCACCGGGGCCCTTGTCCCGCTTTCCGGCGCCGCCCGTGCCCGGGGAGCCTTGGGCCCCCTCGGAGTCACGGCCGCCGTCCGAGCCGTCCGCGTCATCGGTGTCGCCACCGTCGCCGGAGTCTTCCGTGTCCTCGGCGGTGGCGGTCTCGCCGTCCTCCGTGGTCTCCTCCGCGGCGCCGGTGTCCGCGACATCGGTGTCAGGTTCGACATCGCTGTCCGGTGCGGCCTTCCGGCGCGCGGTGCCCCCGGCCGCCTCCGGCGCGGACTGCTCGCTGTCCTCGGCGTCCGTCTCCGCCTCCGGGGTGTCGGACGTGTCCGTGCCCGGGTCGGCCGCGCGCTGGGGGCGGGGCTGGCGGACCCGCTCACCGGACGGCTCCCGCAGGTACGACGTGGTCTCGCCGCCGTCCGTGGCAAGCCCCGGCGCGGTGGCCGCGCCGGGCCCCGCGGGCCCGGGACCGCCACCGTCCCGGCGGCGCAGATAGCGCTCGAACTCGCGCGCGATCGCCTCCCCGGTCGCCTCCGGCAGCTCCGCCGTGTCCCGGGCCTCCTCCAGCGTCTGGACGTACTCGGCCACCTCGGTGTCCTCGGCGGCGAGCTGGTCCACACCGAGCTGCCAGGCGCGCGCGTCCTCGGGCAGCTCACCGAGCGGGATGCGCAGGTCGATCAGGTCCTCCAGGCGGTTCAGCAGCGCCAGGGTCGCCTTCGGGTTCGGCGGCTGGGACACGTAGTGCGGCACCGCCGCCCACAGCGACACGGCCGGGACGCCCGCGTGGGTGCACGCCTCCTGGAGGATGCCGACGATGCCCGTGGGGCCCTCGTACTTGGTCTCCTCCAGATCCATCGTGCGGGCCAGATCGGGATCGGACGTGACCCCGCTGACCGGCACCGGACGGGTGTGCGGGGTGTCGCCGAGCAGCGCGCCGAGGATGACCACCAGCTCCACGCCCAGCTCATGGGCGAAGCCCAGCAACTCGTTGCAGAACGACCGCCAGCGCATCGACGGCTCTATGCCCCGCACCAGCACCAGGTCCCGCGGCTTCTCACCGCCCACCCGGACCACGGACAACCGCGTCGTCGGCCAGGTGATCTTCCGGACGCCGCCGTCCAGCCACACCGTGGGACGGTTGACCTGGAAGTCGTAGTAGTCCTCCGCGTCGAGTGCGGCGAACACCTCGCCCTTCCACTCCCTGTCGAGATGCGCGACCGCGGCGGAGGCTGCGTCGCCCGCATCGTTCCAGCCCTCGAACGCGGCCACCATGACCGGGTCGATCAGCTCGGGTACCCCGTCGAGCTCGATCACCCAGCGCCTCCTTCCGACAAGCCGTCACGTACGCCCCAACCTTACGGCCATCGAGGGGGCCCTCCGCAGCCCCCTCGCACGGGGGAGTGAACGGACACTGCCCCGGTCAACGGCCCGTGACACCCGCTCCGGGGAGGGAGCCCGTCACGGAAGCGGAACCCGGCTCCTGAGCCACCGGCGCCAGGTGGACGGACACCCATGACCTGGCCGCCTCGGCGTCCCGCTCCCGCAGGGCCGCGAGGATCGCCCGGTGTTCGCGCAGGGCGTGCGCGGCCACGCCGTGGCCGGTGGCGGCAGGGCCGGTCCGGGGAGCGGTCCTGGACAGCGCGTCGAGCAGCGCGCAGAGCACCGGGTTCCCCGCGGCGCGGGCGATCCTCCGGTGGAACTCCAGGTCACGGGCGAGCAGTTCCGCCTCCGGCACGGTGTCCGCCGGGACGTCCAGCAGCGCGTGGAGGGCGTCGAGCTCGGGCTCGGTGATCCGGGCCGCCGCCAGCGCCGCCGCGGCGGGTTCCAGGATGCGGCGCACGGCCAGGAACTGGGGGGCCGTGTGGGCCGGGTGGAGGTCCACGGCGAACCCCACCGCCGTCAGCAGCAGCTCCGGGCCGAGGCCGGTCACATAGGTGCCGTCGCCCTGCCGGACGTCGAGGACCCGGATCAGGGACAGCGCCCGGACCGCCTCGCGCAGCGAGTTGCGGGAGAGACCGAGCGCGCCCGCCAGTTCACTCTCCGGGGGCAACCGGTCCCCGGGTCGCAGCGCACCGGTGACGATCATGCTCTTGATCTTCTCGATGGCCACGTCGGTGACCGCCATGGGGACCTCGCCTCGCGGCCGTCCCGCGCGGTGGACGGCCAGGGTGTGGGGACGACGTGGACAGAACCGTGGCGCGGCCCGCGACGAGCCGGGCCGCGCGGTCATTCCCACAGCGTGGAAGGGGCCTCCCGGCGGACCACCGGGGCGATCTCCTCGGCGAATCGTTCCAGCGTCTCGATCTGCTCGCCCCGGGAGAGACCGAAACCGTCCACGGTGACCGACTGGAGGTCGTGCCGGTACGCGGAGTGGTAGCCGAGGATCTTGTCGATGATCTGCTGCGGCGATCCGATGAGCTGGGGGCCGTCCGCGATGGCGTCCTCGATGGTCCGGAAGGGCGTGTTGTAGCCCGCCTTCCCCTCCAGCCGGGGCTTGAAGTTCTGCCGCACCCGGGCCTCGTACAGCTCCTTGTACCGGGACACGGCCCGCTCATGGGTGTCCGCTATCAGCAGTCCGCCGGAGCCCGCCGCCACATGGGCGCGCGCGGGGTCGTGCCCGTACGCCGCGAAGCGTTCGCGGTAGTGGTCGATCAGCCGGACGTACGCCGCGCGCGGCTGGACGGCGTTGGCCGTGAACAGGGGATCGCCGTGCCGGGCGGCGAGTTCGGGGGAGTTGAGGCTGGTGGCGGAGCCGTGCCAGACGCGCGGGGGGCCCGCGTAGGGGCGGGGCACGGTGGTGACGTTCTTCAGCGCGGGCCGGAACTCGCCCGCCCAGTCGACGCCCTCCTCCCGCCACAGCCGGCGCAGCAGTTCGTACTTCTCCTTCTGGAGGTCCCACTGCCGTTCCTCGTCCAGTCCGAACAGGTCGAAGTGGCCCGCCTCGGCGCCCTTGCCGATGACGAGCTCGATCCGGCCCCGGGAGAGCTGGTCGAGGGTGGCGTAGTCCTCCGCGACCCGTACGGGGTCGAGGATCGCGACCACGGTCACCCCGGTGAGCAGCCTGATCCGGCTGGTCCGCGCGGCGAGCGCCGCCAGCAGCACGGTGGGGCTGGAGGACAGGAACGCGCCCGCGTGCCGTTCCCCGATCGCGTAGGCGTCGAAGCCGAGCCGTTCGGCGGCCACCCCGGCGTCCAGCACCTCGTCGAACCGGTCGGCGGGGGAGAGGAGTTCACCGGTCAGCGGGTGCGGCGCGTGGCCGACGATGGAGAGCACCTGGAACTTCATACGACCACTGTCGCCGCGGGACGTTGCGGGCGTGTGTACGTGATGTGGCAGGGGTCCCAGGGGTCCGGGAGACGGTCAGGGCGGTCGGGAAAGCCCGTACAGGCCTTCCCGACCGCCCTGACCGTCGTCGTGCGCGGGGGCCGCTGTCCCCGGACGTCTTCCTAGCGGTCGCCGCCGAGTATCTTCTCCACCCCGGCGCGGACCTCGTCGGTGGCCAGGCCGCGGATGGTCAGGGTGGTGCGGCGGCGCAGCACGTCGTCCGCGGTCTCGGCCCACTCGTGGTCGCGGGCGTAGACGACCTGGGCCCAGATCTCGGGCGCGTCCGGGTGGACGCGCGCGGCCAGCGCGGGGTCCTCGTTGGCCAGCCGCGCGATCTCGAAGGACAGCGAGCCGTAGTGGGTGGCCAGGTGCTTCGCGGTGTCGGCGGCCATCCGGGGGCCGGGGGTCCCGCCGTCCACCAGCAGCCGGTGCGCGACCGCCTGCGGGTTGGCGACGCCCGGCAGCGGCAGCCGCTTCGGGAGCGAGGACATGGGCTCCATGTCCTCGCCGAGCGGCCGTCCGGGCAGCACGGCGAGCTTGTTCACGATGGTGCGCCCGATGTGCCGGAACGTCGTCCACTTGCCGCCCGCGACGGACAGCATCCCGCCCCGGCCCTCACTGACGACGGTCTCCCGCTTGGCCTTGGAGGTGTCACCCGGACCGCCGGGCAGCACCCGCAGCCCCGCGAACGAGTAGGTGATCAGATCGCGGTCGAGCTGCTGGTCGCGGACGGAGAACGCGGCCTCGTCGAGGATCTGCGTGATGTCGCCCTCCGTCGCGGACACGTCCGCCGGGTCGCCCTCGAACGCCTCGTCGGTGGTGCCCAGCAGCAGCATGTCCTCCCAGGGCAGGGCGAAGGTGATGCGGTACTTGTCGATGGGGGTGGCGAGGGCCGCCTTCCACGGCGAGGTCCGCTTGAGGACCACGTGCGCGCCCTTGGACAGCCGGATCGACGGGTCGGCGCCCGCGTGCTCCATCCGCCGGAGGTGGTCCACCCAGGGGCCGGTCGCGTTGAGCACCAGCCGTGCGTCGACCCCGAACTCCGTGCCGTCGAGACGGTCCTTCAGCTCCGCTCCGGTGACCCGGCCCCGGGTGAAGCGCAGTCCGGTGACCTCGGCGTGGTTGAGGACGACGGCCCCGGCCTCGACGGCCGCGCGGACCGTCATCAGGGCCATCCGGGAGTCGTTCATCTGCCCGTCCCCGTACACGGCGACGGCCTTCAGGTTCTCCGTGCGCAGCTCCGGCACGTCCTGCTGGGCCCGCGCGGGCGACAGCAGATGGCCGACGCCGTCCCCGAACGCCGACAGCGCCGAGTACGCGAAGACACCCGCGCCGAGCTTCGCGGCGCCGTGCGGTCCGCCCTTGTACACGGGCAGGTAGAAGGTGAGCGGGTTCGCCAGATGGGGCGCCACCTGACGGGAGACCGCGCGCCGCTCGAAGTGGTTCTCGGCGACGAGCTTCACGGCTCCCGTCTGGAGGTAGCGCAGCCCGCCGTGCAGCAGCTTGGACGAGGCCGACGAGGTGGCGCCCGCGAAGTCACCGGCGTCCACCAGTGCCACCCGCAGCCCCGACTGGGCCGCGTGCCAGGCCGTGGAGATGCCCAGGATGCCGCCGCCGACGACCAGCAGGTCGTACGTCGCCCTGGACAGCTGTTCCCGGGTCTCGGCGCGGCCCGGGTGGGAACCGGCGGAGGGATGCAGCCCGAGCGTGGGGTAGGCGGGGCTGCTGGGCTGGGTGGTCATGGTGTGGTGCTCCTCGTCAGCTCTCGTGCTCGGCGCCGCCGGTGGGTCGGCGGCGCCGCTGTCCTGTCAGCTCTCGTCGTCCTCGATCCAGCCCATGGTCCGCTCGACGGCCTTGAGCCAGCTCTTGTACTCGCGGTCCCGCTTGTCCGCGTCCATGCGGGGTGTCCACTCGGCGGCCCGGCGCCAGTTGGCGCGCAGCGCGTCGGTGTCCGGCCAGAAGCCGACGGCGAGGCCGGCGGCGTAGGCCGCGCCGAGGCAGGTGGTCTCGGCGACCATCGGGCGCACCACGGGTGCGTCCAGGACGTCCGAGAGGGTCTGCATCAGCAGGTTGTTGGAGGTCATTCCGCCGTCGACCTTGAGCGCGGTCAGTTCGACACCGGAGTCCTTGGTCATCGCGTCGGTGATCTCCCGGGTCTGCCACGCGGTGGCCTCCAGGACGGCGCGCGCGATGTGCGCCTTGGTGACGTACCGGGTGAGGCCCGCGATCACACCGCGCGCGTCGGAGCGCCAGTACGGGGCGAACAGCCCGGAGAACGCGGGGACGAAGTACGCGCCGCCGTTGTCCTCGACGGAGGACGCCAGCGTCTCGATCTCGGCGGCGGACTTGATCAGCCCCATCTGGTCGCGCATCCACTGCACGAGCGACCCGGTGACCGCGATCGACCCCTCCAGCGCGTAGACGGGCTCCTGGTCGCCGATCCGGTAGCCGACGGTGGTCAGCAGCCCCGAGTACGAGTTGATGATCTTGTTGCTGGTGTTCATCAGCATGAACGTGCCGGTGCCGTACGTCGACTTGGCCTCGCCCTCGCTGAAACAGGTCTGGCCGAAGAGGGCCGCCTGCTGGTCACCGAGCGCCGAGGCGACCGGGATACCGCCGAGGAGCTCGCCGAGCGAGCCGCCCTTGACCTCGCCGTAGACCTCGGACGACGAGCGGATCTCGGGGAGCATCTCCATCGGCACCCCGATGGAGGCGGCGATGGAGGGGTCCCACTCCATGGTGTGCAGGCTCATCAGCATGGTGCGGGAGGCGTTGGTGACGTCGGTGACGTGCCGGCCGCCGTCGGTCCCGCCGGTCAGGTTCCAGATGACCCAGGAGTCCATGGTGCCGAAGAGGATGTCGCCCGCCTCGGCGCGCTCGCGCAGGCCCTCGACGTTGTCGAGCAGCCAGCGGGCCTTGGGCCCGGCGAAGTAGCTCGACAGCGGCAGCCCGGTCTGGCGGCGGAAGCGGTCCTGGCCGACGTTGCGGCCGAGCTCCTTGCAGAGCCCGTCGGTACGGGTGTCCTGCCAGACGATCGCGTTGTGCACCGGCTCACCGGTGTTCCGGTCCCACAGCAGGGTCGTCTCGCGCTGGTTGGTGATGCCGATGGCCAGGACGTCGTCCCGGGTGATCCCGGCCTTGCGGATCGCTCCGGCCACGACCTCCTGGACGTTGGTCCAGATCTCGGTGGCGTTGTGCTCGACCCAGCCCGGCTTGGGGAAGATCTGCTCGTGCTCCTTCTGGTCGACCGAGACGATCCGGCCGTCACGGTCGAAGACGATGCAGCGGCTGGACGTGGTGCCCTGGTCGATCGCGGCGATGAACGGGCCGGTGCCGTGCGAGTGGGCGCCCTCGCCCTGGGCGGGGGCGCTGGAGGTGGTGGCGTCGGTCACGGGTCTGCTCCTGGGGATTCCGGGGCCGCGAGCGGGTCGCTCGGGCCGGTGGGGCGCGCGGGTCGTGGTGCGCGGCGGTGGTCGGCGGTGACCTTAAGTGAAGGCGATGTTGTAGATACCGCCCGCGAGTACCCCGCCAATCAGCGGACCCACCACCGGCACCCACGCGTAGCTCCAGTCGGAGCCCCCCTTGTGGGGCAGGGGGAGCAGGGCGTGGACGATACGGGGGCCCAGATCGCGCACCGGATTGATCGCGTACCCCGTGGGGCCGCCCAGGGACAGACCGATACCGACGACCACCAGGGCGGTGATGAGGGCGCCGAGGACGCCGAGGCCGTTGCCCTCGTCGTTCAGGCCCTGGGTGAGGATCGCCAGGACCAGGACGACCGTCGCGATGACCTCGGTGGTGACGTTCTGCACCGCGTTGCGGATCTCCGGAGCGGTGGAGAAGATCCCGAGCACCGGGCCGGGGCCGCTGTCACCGGGGGCCGGGGGCGTGCCGACGATCTCGGGGTCGGTCAGATGGGCCCGGAACTGCCCGTAGTACGTGATCCACACAAGTACGGCGCCGATCATGGCGCCGAGGAGCTGGGAGCCCAGGTAGACCGGGACATCGGCCCATTCCGTCCCGCCCTCCACGGCGAGTCCGAGGGTGACGGCCGGGTTCAGATGGGCGCCGGAGACGCCGCCGGCCAGATAGGCCGCGGTGAGGACCGCGAAGCCCCAGCCGAAGGTGATGGCCAGCCAGCCCGCGCCCCGGGCCTTGGAATGCTTCAGCGTGACGGCGGCGCAGACCCCGCCGCCGAGCAGGATGAGGACGGCGGTTCCTATGGTCTCGCCGATGAAGATGTCGGAGGTGGACACCCGCGACTCCTTTGTTGCTTGTGTCGCCACACTCTAGCGCGTATTGCCGTTAGGTGTTCGACAATGCCGACCGATGGACGGGAGTCTTTCCCTGGGGTTACCGGCGAGTCAAGGGTTGTGTAATCGAGAACACGATCGTTACTGATCGCGGCCGCCTATCGATCGGCCCCGGGCGGCCCCGACGGCCCCGATCGGCCCCGGGCGCACCCTTGGCGGGCCCGCTTCGCGCGCGCGGGCGTACGAGCGCGCGAAAGAACTAACGGCAGGACGCGGCACGACACGGCAGGACGACGGCAGGAAGCGGCCGAAGCCGTCGCCGGGCAGCGCGGAACCCGGGGTGGCGGATCAGCGGGGCGGTGGATCAGCGGGGTGGCGGATTACGCGGGGCGGCGCGGGCGCGGAAGGGCACGGCGCACCCCGGACCAGGGCACCCCGGCGGAGGTGCGGTGCGGTATGGGCGCGGCGGGCCAGGAACCGGACGGGCGGCCAGGACCCGGACGAGTGCCCGACCGGCCGCCGGCAGGCTTTAGAAGCGGCCCGCGCCCAGGTCGCGGGAGACGGACCGCGCACACGCGCGTACCGCCGCGATCAGCTGGGGCCGCAGCTCGCCGTCCTCGCCGCACACCCGCTCCACGGCACCGGTGATCCCCACCGAGCCGACCGGCATCCGGCGCCGGTCGTGGATGGGGGCGGCGACCGACGCGACGCCCTCCCAGGTCTCCTCGACGTCGGACGCGTACCCGCGCGCGCGGGTGAGCCCCAGGGTCTCCTCGAAGGCGTCCGGCTCGCTCACCGTCCGCGCCGTGAACGACTTGCGGTCGGCCTCCAGCGCCTCGCTGTGCGCCACCGGGTCGTACGCCGCGAGGACCTTGCCCAGCGCGGTGGAGTGCAGCGGCTGCATCGCCCCCACCTCCAGCACCTGACGGCTGTCGTCCGGGCGGAAGACATGGTGCACGATCAGCACGCCGTGCTGGTGGAGCACCCCCAGGTAGACGCTCTCCCCGCTGGAGCGGGCCAGGTCGTCCGCCCACACCAGGGCGCGCGCCCGCAGCTCGTGCACATCGAGGTAGCTGTTGCCCAGGCGCAGCAGTTCGGCGCCCAGCTGATAGCGGCCCGAGGCGGGGTCCTGCTCGACGAAGCCCTCCGCCTGGAGGGTCCGCAGGATGCCGTGCGCGGTGCCCTTCGCGAGGTCCAGCGAGGAGGAGATGTCGGACAGGCCGAACCGCCGCTCACCGCCCGCGAGCAGACGCAACATCGCCGCGGCCCGTTCGAGCGACTGGATGTTCTTCGCCATCGCCGCGCCTCCTTGCGTCCTCTGGGTGCTCCACGCCGACCACATGCCGTAGGGCGTTCGGCAATGCTGAACAGTATCGGTCCTTGCCGACCGATTGCCTCCGGGCGGTGAGCGTATGTTTCCACCCGCGGCGCCGCTCCGGGCACATTCGCCGCCGTCGCCGTCCGCGCCGCCCCGGCGAACGGCCCCCGCTCCGCCGCCCCCGGCCGCCCGCGCGCTGCGAAACCACCCGGGCGGCCCAGCGGGACCGCTCACCCGGCCCAGCGCGCACGACCCCGCGCGCCCCGCCGCCCCGCGCACCCGCGGGACCGGACCGGGACCCGTGCGCCCGGGGCGGTCGCGGGGCGAACCGCCACGAACCGGTCCGCCCCCTGGACGCTACGGGCGCACCGGGCGGCGGCCCCGCTACCCTGGGCGGGTGCGCCTTCCCGGAGGAGCCGCAAAGCCGACAGCCGTCGCAACCAGGGAGCCCTTACATGGCCTCGTCGCCGACCCCGCCGACCGCGCCCGTTGACAGCCGTACCCGCATCGACGCCCTGCGCGAAGCACTCGCCACCAGAGTCGTCGTCGCCGACGGCGCGATGGGCACGATGCTCCAGGCACAGGACCCGACCCTTGAGGACTTCGAAGACCTTGAGGGCTGCAACGAGATCCTCAACGTCACCCGCCCGGACATCGTCCGGTCGGTCCACGAGGAGTACTTCGCCGTCGGTGTCGACTGCGTGGAGACCAACACCTTCGGCGCCAACTTCGCCGCGCTCGCCGAGTACGACATCCCCGAGCGGGTCCACGAACTGTCCGAGTCCGGGGCCCGTATCGCCCGTGAGGTCGCGGACGAGTTCACCGCGTCGACCGGTCAGCAGCGCTGGGTCCTCGGCTCCATGGGCCCCGGCACCAAGCTCCCCACCCTGGGCCACGCCGCGTACACCACCCTGCGCGACTACTACCAGAGCAACGCGGAGGGCATGATCGAGGGCGGCGCCGACGCCCTCATGGTGGAGACCACCCAGGACCTCCTCCAGACGAAGGCCGCCGTGCTCGGCGCCCGCCGTGCCCTGGAGGCCACCGGCGCCAATCTGCCGGTGATCTGCTCGGTGACCGTCGAGACCACCGGCACCATGCTCCTCGGCTCGGAGATCGGCGCGGCGCTCACGGCCCTGGAGCCGCTCGGGATCGACATGATCGGTCTCAACTGCGCCACCGGCCCCGCCGAGATGAGCGAGCATCTGCGCTATCTCGCCCGCCACTCCCGTATCCCGCTGTCCTGCATGCCCAACGCGGGACTGCCGGTCCTCGGCAAGAACGGCGCCCACTACCCGCTCGGCGCCCCCGAACTCGCCGACGCCCAGGAGACGTTCGTCCGCGAGTACGGACTGTCCCTCGTCGGCGGCTGCTGCGGTACCACCCCCGAGCATCTGCGCCAGGTCGTGGAACGCGTCCGCGGCCTCACCCCGCCCGGCCGTGAGCCCCGCCCCGAGCCCGGCGCCGCGTCGCTCTACCAGACCGTGCCGTTCCGGCAGGACACCGCGTACCTCGCGATCGGCGAGCGCACCAACGCCAACGGCTCGAAGAAGTTCCGCACCGCGATGCTCGACGGCCGCTGGGACGACTGCGTGGAGCTGGTCCGCGAACAGATCCGCGAGGGCGCCCATATGCTCGACCTCTGTGTCGACTACGTCGGCCGGGACGGCGTCGCCGACATGGCCGAGCTGGCCGGACGCTTCGCCACCGCCTCCACCCTGCCCATCGTCCTCGACTCCACCGAGGTCGAGGTGCTGCGCGCGGGCCTGGAGAAGCTCGGCGGCCGGGCCGTCATCAACTCCGTGAACTACGAGGACGGCGACGGCCCCGAGTCCCGCTTCGCCAAGGTCACCGCGCTGGCCAAGGAGCACGGCGCCGCCCTGATGGCCCTCACCATCGACGAGGAGGGCCAGGCCCGTACCGTCGAGACGAAGATCGCCATCGCGGAACGCATCATCGACGACCTCACCGGCAACTGGGGCATCCACGAGTCGGACATCCTCATCGACACCCTGACCTTCACCATCTGCACCGGTCAGGAGGAGTCCCGCAAGGACGGCGTCGCCACGATCGAGGCCATCCGGGAACTCAAGCGGCGCCGCCCGGACGTCCAGACGACCCTCGGTCTGTCGAACATCTCCTTCGGCCTCAACCCGGCCGCCCGGCTCGTCCTCAACTCCGTCTTCCTCGACGAGTGCGTCAAGGCCGGACTCGACTCGGCCATCGTGCACGCGTCGAAGATCCTGCCCATCGCCCGGCTGGAGGAGGAGCAGGTCAAGGTCGCCCTCGACCTCATCTACGACCGGCGCGCCGAGGGCTACGACCCCCTTCAGCGCCTCCTCGAACTCTTCGACGGCGTCGACACCAAGTCGATGAAGGAGGGCAAGGCCGAGGAGCTCGCCGCGCTGCCCCTCGACGAGCGGCTCAAGCGCCGCATCATCGACGGTGAGAAGAACGGCCTGGACACCGACCTCGCCGCCGCCCTCACCGAGCGCCCCGCCCTCGACATCGTCAACGAGACCCTGCTGGACGGGATGAAGGTCGTCGGCGAACTGTTCGGCTCCGGCCAGATGCAGCTGCCGTTCGTCCTCCAGTCCGCCGAGGTGATGAAGACCGCGGTCGCCTACCTCGAACCGCACATGGAGAAGACGGACGCCGACGGCAAGGGCACCATCGTGCTCGCCACCGTTCGCGGCGACGTCCACGACATCGGCAAGAACCTCGTCGACATCATCCTGTCCAACAACGGCTACAACGTCGTCAACCTCGGCATCAAGCAGCCCGTCTCCGCGATCCTGGACGCCGCCGAGGAGCACCGCGCCGACGTCATCGGCATGTCCGGCCTCCTGGTGAAGTCCACCGTGATCATGAAGGAGAACCTCCAGGAGCTGAACCAGCGCGGGATGTCCGCCGACTACCCCGTCATCCTCGGCGGCGCGGCGCTCACCCGCGCCTATGTCGAGCAGGACCTCCACGAGATCTACCAGGGCGAGGTCCGCTACGCCCGTGACGCCTTCGAGGGCCTGCGCCTCATGGACGCCCTGATCGCCGTCAAGCGCGGGGTGCCCGGCGCGACCCTGCCCGAGCTGAAGCAGCGCCGGGTCCGCGCCACCGCCGCGCCCGCCGTGGAGGAGCAGCCCGAGGAGGGCACCGTCCGCTCGGACGTGTCCACCGACAACCCGCTGCCCACCCCGCCCTTCCTCGGCACCCGGGTCATCAAGGGCATCCAGCTCAAGGAGTACGCCTCCTGGCTGGACGAGGGCGCCCTGTTCAAGGGCCAGTGGGGCCTCAAGCAGAACCGCAAGGGCGACGGCCCCACGTACGAGGAGCTCGTGGAGTCCGAGGGCCGCCCCCGGCTGCGCGGCTGGCTCGACAAGCTCCAGACGGAGAACCTGCTGGAGGCGGCCGTCGTCTACGGCTACTTCCCCTGTGTCTCCAAGGGCGACGACCTGATCATCCTGGACGACGAGGGCAACGAGCGCACCCGCTTCTCCTTCCCCCGCCAGCGCCGTGGCCGCCGGCTGTGTCTCGCGGACTTCTTCCGCCCCGAGGAGTCCGGCGAGACCGATGTGGTGGGCCTCCAGGTCGTCACCATGGGCTCCCGGATCGGGGAGGCCACCGCCGAACTCTTCGAGGCCAACGCCTACCGCGACTATCTGGAGCTGCACGGTCTCTCCGTCCAGCTCGCGGAGGCCCTCGCCGAGTACTGGCACGCCCGGGTCCGCTCCGAGCTGGGCTACTCCGCCGAGGACCCCTCCGACGTCGAGGACATGTTCGCCCTGAAGTACCGGGGTGCCCGTTTCTCGCTGGGCTACGGTGCCTGCCCCGATCTGGAGGACCGCGCGAAGATCGCCCGGCTGCTGGACCCCGAGCGCATCGGGGTGGTCCTCTCCGAGGAGTTCCAGCTCCACCCCGAGCAGTCCACGGACGCGATCGTCATCCACCACCCGGAGGCGAAGTACTTCAACGCACGGTGACCACCGGGGCCGGGCGGTCACCCGTGGCCACCTGCCCCGGCAGTCACGGGTGACGGCCCGGCCCCGGGTGTCCCGGGCGCCCGCCCGCCCCGGACCGTCACCGTGACGGGCGCGGCCCCGCCCGCCGGGAAGCCGCACCGTTCGCAGAGCCATTCCGGCCGCCAAGTCGTACACTGGTCGGTCCAGCGCAGGCCGGCTGCTGTTCCCACGGGAGCGGCGGTCGGCCTCTTCGTCCCTCATGGAGGTGTGCCCGGATGACCAGTACGGTTCCCGCCCTCGGTACCAGATCCGCCGACGGCTCCCCGCTCCAGGCCGTCCTCCTCGACATGGACGGCACTCTCGTGGACACCGAGGGCTTCTGGTGGGACGCCGAGGTCGCGGTCTTCGCCGGGCTCGGGCACCGGCTGGACGACGCGTGGCAGCAGGTCGTGGTCGGCGGCCCCATGACCCGCAGCGCGGGCTTCCTCATCACGGCGACCGGCGCGGACATCACCCTCGCGGAGCTCACCGTCCTGCTCAACGACGAGTTCGAGCGCCGTATCGGCCGCGCCCTGCCCCTGATGCCCGGCGCCGCCCGGCTGCTCGCGGAACTGGCCGCCCACCGCGTCCCCACCGCCCTGGTCTCCGCGTCCCACCGCCGCATCATCGACCGCGTCCTGCACTCGCTCGGCCACGCCAACTTCGCCCTGACCGTCGCCGGGGACGAGGTGGAGCGCACGAAGCCGTTCCCCGACCCGTATCTGCTGGCCGCGGCCGGGCTGAACGCCGAACCCGCGCGCTGCGCCGTCGTCGAGGACACCGTCACCGGGGTCACGGCCGCCGAGGCGGCCGGCTGCCGGGTCGTCGCGGTGCCCTCCGTGTCACCGATCGAGGCGAGCCCGGGGCGGACCGTGGTGACCTCGCTGGAGCAGGTGAACCTGCCGTTCCTGCACGGTCTGATGAGTCTCAACTGACCGGCCCGCACCGCGTCTGATCAGCGGCCCCGCCCCTCGTGGGCATCCCGTCCGGCGGGGTGCTCCTCCGTACCCGTGACCCGCCAACTGTGCGGCCCCGCCGCCCGGTTCGGGTGAATT
The DNA here is from genome assembly GCF_036250755.1 of Streptomyces uncialis. Classification (NCBI taxonomy): domain Bacteria; kingdom Bacillati; phylum Actinomycetota; class Actinomycetes; order Kitasatosporales; family Streptomycetaceae; genus Streptomyces; species Streptomyces uncialis. The sequence continues at coordinate 7,466,743 of NZ_CP109583.1, forward strand.
GCGTCTCACCCCACGCGGCCCCGGACGCTCCGCACTCAAGTCTCCCGTGTGAGCTTTGCCACCCCTAGGGGGGTCGACAGGGGGCCCGCCCCGTGCCGGTACCGCCCCGGTACGGGACGGAGTCGGGGCTATGTGTCCCGATTGGTGAAAGCGTGGACGGATACCTTCCTCCATCGGTCTTTCGGTGTGTCCGCGCCCCGTTCCGGAGCGTGATGGACGGTCATGGGCCGCCCGGTCGGGGCCCCGTCGGCAGCCGCACTAATCTCGTGGCGAGAACATCGCCGGAACCCCGGACACCGCCCTCACACCCCCGTCGCCGGTGTCATGGGATCAACAGCTCTGGAGAATCCCGCCCATGAACCGCAAGACGTTGGTGCTGCCGGCCGTGATCGGTCTGCTCGCCCCGGTGCTCGCCGCGTGCGGCGGGTCCGACGACGGCGGCCGGGCGGGCGGCGCGATCACGGTCGGCACCACCGACTCGTACACGGCCTCCAAGGAAGCTCCGGCACCTCTCGACCCGGCGTACGCCTACGACGCGGGCTCCTGGAACCTGCTCCGGCAGACCCTCCAGACCCTGATGACCATGCCCCGCGGCGGCGGCGAGCCGGTCCCGGAGGCCGCCAAGGAGTGCGGTTTCACCGACAGCGGCAACGAGCGCTACGAGTGCACCCTGCGGGACGGTCTCAAGTTCGCGAGCGGCGACGCGATCACCGCGACCGACGTCAAGTACTCGATCGACCGGGTCCTCGGCATCAAGGCGTCCACGGGCGTCTCGGGCCTGCTGAGCACCGTCGACACCATCGAGACCCAGGGCTACAAGAAGGTCATCTTCCATCTGAGGACCCCTGACGCGACCTTCCCGTACAAGCTCGCCACCCCTGTCGCGGGCATCGTCCACCCCGAGGAGTACCCCCGGGACAAGCTCCGCACCGGGTTCAAGGTCGACGGCTCCGGCCCCTACACCCTGCGGGCCGAGGTCAAGGGCGACACGATCGCCAAGGCCGTGTTCACCAAGAACGACCGCTACACGGGCCAGCTCACCCCCAAGAACAACAGCATCGAACTCCGTCCCTTCGCCGACGCCGACGCCATGGGCGCCGCACTCGACAAGGGCGACATCGATCTCATGACCCGCACCATGACCCCGGCACAGGTCGAGAAGCTCTCCAGCGCTACGACGGGGGATGTCAAGCTGACCGCGACCCCCGGGCTGGAGATCCGCTACCTCGGCTTCAACACCGAGGCGCCGGTCGTGCGCGACAAAGCCGTCCGCCAGGCCATGGCCCAGATCATCGACCGCGGTCAGCTCGCCTCCACCGTGTACGGCGAGATGGCCGAACCCCTCTTCTCCCTCGTTCCGGCCAACATCACCGGACACTCCAACGCGTTCTTCAACAAGTACGGCGCCCCCAGCGCCGACAAGGCACGCCAGATCCTGAGCAAGGCGGGTGTGACCACACCGGTCAGGCTCACCCTGAACTACACCACCGACCACTACGGCTCCGGCACCAAGAAGGAGTTCGAGGTGCTGAAGACGCAGCTCGATCGCAGTGGTCTCTTCAAGGTCGAGATCAAGGGCACGAAGTGGACCAACTTCCGTGCTGATGGGCTCGACGGCAAATACGCGGTCTACGGCCTCGGTTGGTTCCCTGACTTCCCCGATGCCGACAACTTCCTCGCCCCCTTCCTCGACGAGGGCAATTTCCTCGCGCTGCCCTATGTGAACAGCGCCATCCGTGACGACCTGATCCCCCAGTCGCGCCGGGAGGCAGACCGGCTGATCGCGTCGGACAGCATCGAGGAGATCCAGAACATCGTCGCCGACGACGTACCCGTCCTGCCCCTGTGGCAGGGCAAGCAGTACGTCGCCGCGCGCGACGACATCCAGGGAGTCGAATGGGCACTCGACTCCTCGTCGAACCTTCAGCTGTGGGAGCTCAGCCGGGGAGTCAGCGGCTGATCTCCCTTGGACCGACAAGGTAGATCGTGAATAAGCGCACCCAGTGGTCGGTCCTGTCCATAGCGACAGGACTGGCCGCCGCCACGCTGACCGGCTGCGGTACGGAGGACGGCGACTCCGGCAGTGGAGCCTCGGTAGTGGTAGGCATGTCCGACGACGTCCAGACCACCGATCCGGCCTCCGGTTACGACCCGGGGTCGTGGCTGCTGTTCAACAACGTGTACCAGTCATTGCTGAGCTTCCCGGTCGGCAGCACCGAGCCGGAGCCCGAGGCGGCGCGCAAGTGCGGGTTCACGGACACCCGGACACAGGTGTTCACCTGCACCCTGCGTGACGGACTCAAGTTCAGCAACGGCAACGAACTCACCTCCGCCGATGTGAAGTTCTCCTTCGACCGGACCCTGCGCATCAACGACGACGCGGGCCCGGCGATCATGTTCCCGATGCTCGAAAAGGTCGAGACACCCGACGAACGGACGGTCGTCTTCCACCTCAACGTCCCCGACGCCACCTTCCCCAGCAAGATCGCCTCCGGCGCGGGATCGATCGTGGACCGCCGCGAGTACCCCGCCGACAAGCTCCGCACCGACGGAAAAGCCGTCGGCTCGGGCCCCTACAAGCTCGACTCGTTCTCCAAGGAGCGCGCCGAGTTCTCCCGCAGCGGCTCCTACAAGGGCCCCGCGGAGATCAAGAACTCCCGTGTCGTCCTGCGTCTCTTCGACGGTGACCAGCCGGCCCTGAAGAAGGCGCTCCTCGCCGAGGACGTCGATGTCGCCTACCGCGGCCTCGAAGCCCAGGACATCGCGGAGATCGAGCGCGACACCAGCACCGGATCCGGGATCGACATCGTCCCCGGCACCAGCGCCGAGGTCCAGCACCTGGTCCTCAACATGAAGCACCCGGTCACCCGCAAGGACGGCGTACGCAAGGCGATGGCGTACCTCATCGACCGGGAAGCCCTGGTCCAGCAGGTCTACGACTCCACCGCCGCGCCGCTCTACTCGATCATCCCGGCCGGTATCACGGCGCACAACACGGCCTTCTTCGACGAGTACGGGTCGCGCCCCGAGCCGGAGAAGGCCAAGAAGGCACTCCGGGACGAGGGCATCACCGAGAAGGTGGACATCACCCTGTGGTCGACGCCGTCCCGCTACGGCCCGTCCACCGACAAGGAGTTCCGGGCGATAGCCGAACAGCTCAACGCCAGCGGTCTCTTCGACGCCAAGGTGCGCTCCGTCGAGTTCGCCGAGTACGAGAAGGGCATCGCCGCGGGCGAGTACGGGGTGTACGTCAAGGGCTGGGTGCCGGACTACCCGGACCCGGACAACTTCACCCAGCCGTTCTTCGGCAAGGGCAATGTCCTGGAGAACGAGTACGTGAACCGCGTCATCACGGAGGAGATCATCCCCGCGACGGCCGCCGAGAACGACCGTTCGGCGACCAGCGGCGACTACGCCAAGCTCCAGAACGCGGTCGCCCGGGACGTACCGATCATCCCGCTGTGGCAGGCGAAGCAGTACGCGGTGGTCCGTGACAGGGTCTACGGGCTGGAGAAGTGCCTCGACGCGTCGACCGTCTTCCGCTTCTGGGAGATCAGCAAGGGCTGACCCCGACCGACCGGGGGCACCACAAGCGCGCCGGCCCGGGCCGGGGGGCTACTGCGCCCCGGGCCGGACCAGTCCGCTCTCATAGGCGTACACGGCCGCCTGCACCCGGTCCCGCAGGCCCAACTTGGTCAGCACATGCCCCACATGGGTCTTCACGGTGGTCTCGCTGACGAACAGGTCCGCCGCGATCTCCGCGTTCGACAGTCCGCGCGCCACCAGCTTCAGCACCTCCACCTCCCGGTCGGTGAGCGTGTGCAGGGTGTCCGGCACGGGCTCGTCACCCGAAGGCAGATGGTCGGCGTACTTGTCGAGCAGCCGCCGGGTGATGCTCGGCGCGAGCATCGCCTCACCCGCCGCGACGACACGGATGGCCTGCACCAGCTCGTTCGCCGGGGCGTCCTTCAGCAGGAACCCGCTCGCCCCCGCCCTGAGCGCCTCGACGACGTACTCGTCGAGGTCGAACGTCGTCAGGACGAGCACCTTCGCCGGACCGTCCCGGCCGGGACCGGTGATCTGGCGGGTCGCCTCGACACCGTCCATCCGGGGCATCCGGATGTCCATGAGGACCACATCGGGCTGAAGCGCGCGTACCTGGTCGAGAGCCTGGAGGCCGTCTCCGGCTTCGCCGACGACCGCGAGGTCCGCCTCTGCCTCCAGGATCATCCGGAAGCCGGTGCGCAGCAGCGGCTGGTCGTCGACCAGTAGGACACGGATGGCCACGTAAGTCTCCTTCGCTAGTCCCCGCCCATTCTGCCCTGCTCCGGGCTCGCCGCCCCCGGCGCCCCGGGCTCGGCCGGCGGCGGCACGACCGGCAGCGGATAGGGCGGGGGAGTGCCGCCGAACTCCGGGCACACGGCCCGGTGGTCGCACCAGCCGCACAGCTTCGTCGGCCGGGGGCGCCACTCCCCGCTCTCCGTCGCCGCCCGGATCGCCTCCCACAGGGTGAGGACCTTGCGCTCGACCCGCTCCAGATCGGCGATCACGGGGTCGTACGTGATGATGTCGCCGCTGCCGAGGTACACCAGCTGGAGACGGCGCGGCACCACACCCTTCAGCCGCCAGACGACGAGCGCGTAGAACTTCATCTGGAACAGCGGGCCGTCGGCGTACTGCGGACGTGGCGCCTTGCCCGTCTTGTAGTCCACGATCCGGACCTCACCGCTGGGCGCGACATCCACCCGGTCGATGATCCCGCGCAGCTTGAGGCCCGACGACAGCTCCGTCTCCACGAAGAGCTCCCGCTCGGCGGGCTCCAGCCGGGTCGGGTCCTCCAGCGTGAACCAGCGCTCCACCAGCTGCTCGGCCTCCGTCAGCCACTGGGCGAGCCGCGCGGCCTCGACGGGCCCCCCGTCCTCCGCCGCGGCGGCGGACGCGTCCGACCCGGCCGCGGCGCCGCCGGCATCGTCCTTGAAGAGGCCGGCCAGCTCAGGTCTGGCCTCCCGCAGCCGGTCCCACTGGCCGGGGATCAGGGCCTTGGCGCGGGGCGCGGTCCGCTCGGCGGCCGGTGCGTCGAACAGCTTTTCGAGTACGGCGTGCACGAGCGTCCCGCGGGTCGCCGCGGCACTCGGCTTCTCGGGCAGCTTGTCGATCACCCTGAAGCGGTACAGCAACGGGCACTGCATGAAGTCGCTCGCGCGCGACGGCGACAGCGACGCCGGACGTGTGGGTGCCACGGCATCGCCGGTACGGGTCTCCATGAGGACAGACCCTACGACCCGCCACCGACACCGATCCGCATACCATCGACGGCAGACCCCTCCGCCCTGCATGATCGGGAGTGAGGGAACGCCGAACGAGAGGAAACCGTGGACGAGAGCGGCGGGAGCGGTCAGCCGCAGCCGGACAGCGAATCCGGGGCCGGGCACCGCCCGGATCCGGAGGACCGGGACACCACCCCGGACCCCCGGGACGGTGTCGCGCGCGGCGACGCGCAGGCTGACGGCCCGCCCGGCCACCGATCCGCCGAGGAGCGTCCACCGGCCCCCGACGCCCCCACCGGGGACGCCGCACCGGCCCCCGGCGCACCGCGCCCACCCCGCGGCACCGCGACCCCGGACACCCCGCCCCAGGACGTCCCCGGCACCCCCGGTGCCCCGGCCGCTCCGGACGCCCCGGTGACTCCGGACGCTCCCGCAGCCCAGGGCGTCCCGGCCACCCCGGACACTCCCGCCACTCCGGAGGCCCCTGGCACACCCGCCGCCCCGGACGCTCCCGGCGCCCACGTGACCCCGCCTCCGGCCGGTGACGACGACCGGCCCGCCCGGACCTCCCTCACCAAGCCGCACGTCCGCGCCCCCCAGCACCCCTACGCCCACAGCGGTGACCCGGACCGCCCGGCCCACGACGGCCAGGACGCTCCCGTCGGCGGTCCGCCGCCCGCGCACACCCCGGGCTCCCCCGGACACCAGCCGTTCGGCTCGGGCGACGCCCCCGCCCCGGCCCCCGGCCCCGGCAAGGCGCGGCGGCCCAAGGAACCCGGTGGCGGCATCCTCATGGGCCGCCCCTTCGGGGTGCCGGTCTACGTCGCCCCGAGCTGGTTCCTCGTCGCCGCCCTGATCACCTGGGTCTTCGGCGGCCAGCTGGACCGGGTGCTCCCGGAACTCGGCGGACTGCGCTACCTGGTCTCCCTCTTCTTCGCCGTCGCGTTCTACGCCTCGGTGCTCGTCCATGAACTGGCCCACACCGTGGCCGCGCTCCGCTTCAAGCTGCCCGTCCGCCGGATCCAGCTCCAGTTCTTCGGCGGGGTCTCCGAGATCGAGAAGGAGTCCGAGACGCCCGGCCGCGAGTTCGTCCTCGCGTTCGTCGGCCCGCTCCTGTCGCTCGTCCTCGCCGCCCTCTTCTACGGCGGGATGCTGCTCGTCGAACCCGGCACCGTACCGGGGGTGCTGCTCGCCGGACTGATGATCTCCAACCTGATCGTGGCCGCGTTCAACCTGCTCCCCGGGCTGCCGCTGGACGGCGGCCGGATGCTGCGCGCCGTCGTCTGGAAGATCACCGGCAACCCCATGAGCGGCACCGTCGCCGCCGCGTGGGTGGGCCGCGCCCTCGCCGTCGCCGTGCTGATCGGGCTGCCGCTGCTCACCCACTCCGGAGTCCTCGGCCCCGCCTCCGAGGTCAACGGCATGGACACCGTCACGGACGCGCTGCTCGCGGCGATCCTCGCCGCCATCATCTGGACCGGCGCGGGCAACAGCCTGCGGGTGGCCCGGCTGCGCGAGCACCTGCCCGAGCTGCGGGCCCGCACCCTCACCCGGCGGGCCGTCCCCGTGGAGAGCGCCACCCCGCTGTCCGAGGCCCTGCGCCGCGCCAACGACGCCGGGGCCCGCGCGCTCGTCGTCGTCGCCCCCGACGGGGAACCCGTCGCCGTGGTCAGGGAGGCCGCGATCGTCGGGGTGCCCGAGCACCGGCGCCCCTGGGTCGCCGTGAGCGGGCTCGCCCAGGAGCTGACCGACGGGATGCGCGTCTCCGCGGAGCTGGCCGGCGAGGAACTGCTCGACGTCCTGCGCGCGACCCCCGCGACCGAGTACCTCGTCACCGAGGACTCCGGCGAGATCTACGGCGTGCTGTCCGCGGCCGACGTGGAACGCGCCTTCGTCAAGGCCATGGCCCGCCCCAGCTGACCAGGCCCCCGCCCCGGGCGGTCCGCGCCGCGGCGCGGACCGCCGTGGTCCGAGCGTCTGCCGGCGACCGGTAGGCTGGTCACATGTCCGAACCGACCGGTGCCGCCCGCCGCCGCGGGCCCTTCGAGGTCGGGGACCAGGTCCAGCTCACCGACCCCAAGGGACGCCACTACACGTTCACGCTCGAAGCCGGAAAGAACTTTCATACCCACAAAGGTTCCTTCCCGCACGACGAGCTGATCGGCTCCCCCGAGGGCAGCGTTGTCCGCACCACCGGAAACGTCGCCTATCTGGCGCTGCGCCCCCTGCTCCCCGACTATGTCCTGTCCATGCCCAGAGGCGCGGCCGTCGTCTACCCCAAGGACGCGGGTCAGATCCTGGCCTTCGCCGATATCTTCCCCGGCGCGCGCGTCGTGGAGGCGGGCGTCGGCTCCGGCTCGCTCAGCAGCTTCCTGCTGCGTGCCATCGGTGACCAGGGCATGCTCCACTCCTACGAGCGCCGCGAGGACTTCGCGGACATCGCCCGGGCGAACGTGGAGCGCTACTTCGGCGCCCCCCACCCGGCCTGGCAGCTCACGGTCGGCGACCTCCAGGACAATCTGTCCGACACGGATGTCGACCGGGTGATCCTGGACATGCTGGCGCCCTGGGAGTGCCTGGAGGCCGTCTCCAAGGCCCTCGTCCCCGGCGGCATCCTCTGCTGCTACGTGGCGACCACCACCCAGCTCGCCCGGACCGTCGAGTCCATCCGCGAGATCAGCTGCTTCAACGAGCCGACCGCCTGGGAGTCGATGGTCCGCAACTGGCACATCGAGGGTCTCGCGGTCCGCCCGGACCACCGGATGATCGGCCACACCGGCTTCCTCCTCACCGCCCGCCGCCTCGCGGACGGCGTCGAGCCGCCGATGCGCCGCCGCCGCCCCTCCAAGGGCTCCTACGGTGACGACTACACCGGACCCAACGCCGACGGCGGCACCCCCCGCTGATCCCGGCGCGACCCCTCGCGCCCGGTACACCCGACCCCCTTCGGCCCTCGCGGACCGGAGCGCACCGGCCCACGGACCGGTGTCCGGACGCCCCGCGCGGCCGGACCGGGGTCCGTACCGACTTCAACGCACCGGCGCCTTCGCCGAGTTCCCGGAACGCTCCGGGAACTCGGCGAAGGCGCCTTTTCGTTGGCCCGGGAACCCGGGCGGGGTCCGGCGATCCGTGTCGCGGGCCCGGCGGGAATCGCCGGACCCGGCCCAACCCCGGCCCCGCCGTTCCCTGTCCCCGCGCGGTGTGGCACGATGCTGGCCACCCCACCGGCACAGCCCTCACAGGAGACACTCCTCGTGCAGCAACTCGCCGTTCCGGAACTGGCGCACACGCACACACGCCCCATCCACTGGGTGGCCACCGCGGCGGCCCTCGCCGCCGTCGTCGCGGGCTCGTCCTTCGTCCAGCCCGACGCGGCGACCGCGGTCCAGAAGGACGGCCCCGAGGCCGTCGCCAAGAGAGCTCCCGGGCCCGCCCCCGACGCCGCCGACGTGACGTTCCCGATCGACTGCGGGCCCGTGCGGGCCGTCGTCGTCAGAACGGCCGCCGGTGACCTCGACGGCGACGGCACCCCCGAGACCGTCGCGGTCGTCCGCTGCGACTCGTCGATGGGCACCCCGCCCAACGGCGTCTACGTGATCACCCGCTCCACCCGCCCCGACACCGCCCCCCGGGTCGTCGCCACCCTGGTCGCGCCCAAGGACCGGCTCAATGTCATGGACCTCGCGATACGCGGCTCGGCCGTCGCCGCGACGCTCCTCGGCTACTCCTCGTCCGACATACCCAACTGCTGCCCCGACGAACGCCGCCGCACCACCTGGAAATGGCGGGACGGCCATTTCATCGCCTCCGACCCGGCGGACGCCCGCAGCGTCTGACCCGCGCGGGCCGACCCGCGCGCCGAAGGGGCCCGCGGCACCCCGCGCGCGTACCGCGCGTCAGGCGGCGTCCGGGCCGTACACCTCGACCTGGTCCGCGACCCGGCGGACATGGATGCAGTCCCCGGGGCACTCCTTCGCGGAGTCCGCCACGTCCCGCAGCAGCGGCAGCGGCACCCGGGTCGTCGCCCCGGGCTGCTGGAGCAGCTCGTCGTCCGAGCCCTTCACATACGCCAGCCCGTCGATGTCCAGCTCGAAGACCTCCGGGGCGTACTGCACACAGATGCCGTCGCCCGTGCACAGATCCTGGTCGATCCACACCTCCAGATCCGCGCCGTCCTGTGCGCCGGACCGGTCCTCTTGCCCCACCGTCGTGTCTCCTGACCCATGAATGTGCGCCTGCCGGACAGCGGCCGTGCCGGCCACCGTCCCGCGTCCCGCTCGTGCCGGACGACTCGACGATACAACCGCCGGTGCCGGCACCACGGAGCCCGTAGGCGGCATACGCAGCGTCACGGCGGAGTCCGTCCCGCAACCCGCCCTCCTGGCCGAAAACCATGACGGAACACCCACCCTGTACATGTGTCGGCCGTCACACACCGTGCCCCGATCCGGCCGTCGAAGGGGGCGACCACGTCACAAGTCGGCCGCGCCCTGTTGGGTGTTGAACACTTCCCGGGCATACGCGGCCGCTTTCAGACGTGGTTCCTTGGGTATCCCCCTGGCGTGAGGGAGAGCGCAAGGGTGAAGATCGGACACACCCCCACGGTCTTTGTGATCTAGGGGTTTCAATCGACACCCACCCAGGTAGGGTCAGGAAGCGTCCAGCTCCCCTTGGAGGAGGTGAGGACCGTGGCAGCCCACGACGACGACATGAACCGCGGCATCCGCCCGGGTCGAGGGTCCGATGACCCGGCCGGTCAGATCGCTTATCTTGAGCAGGAGATCGCCGTCCTGCGACGCAAGCTCGCCGACTCTCCGCGGCACACGAGGATTCTCGAAGAGCGGATCGTCGAGCTTCAGACCAACCTGGCCGGCGTGTCCGCGCAGAACGAACGGCTCGCGAACACGCTCCGTGAGGCCCGCGACCAGATCGTGGCCCTCAAGGAAGAGGTCGACCGGCTCGCACAGCCGCCCGCCGGCTTCGGTGTCTTCCTCGTGGCCAACGAGGACGGTACCGCCGACATCTTCACCGGCGGCCGCAAACTCCGGGTGAACGTCAGCCCGAGCGTCGAGCTCGACGGGCTCAGGCGCGGCCAGGAAGTCATGCTCAACGAAGCGCTCAACGTGGTCGAGGCCATGACCTACGAGCGCGTCGGCGACATCGTCACCCTCAAGGAGATCCTGGAGGACGGCGAACGCGCCCTGGTGGTCGGGCACACCGACGAGGAGCGCGTCGTGCGCCTCGCGGAACCCCTCCTCGACATCACCATCCGCCCCGGCGACGCCCTCCTGCTCGAACCCCGCTCCGGCTACGTCTACGAGGTCGTGCCGAAGAGCGAGGTCGAGGAACTGGTCCTCGAAGAGGTCCCGGACATCGGCTACGAGCAGATCGGCGGTCTGGGCAACCAGATCGAGATGATCCGCGACGCGGTCGAGCTCCCCTACCTCTACCCCGACCTGTTCAAGGAGCACGAACTGCGCCCGCCCAAGGGCGTCCTCCTCTACGGCCCGCCCGGCTGCGGCAAGACACTGATCGCCAAGGCCGTCGCCAACTCCCTCGCGAAGAAGGTCGCGGAGGTCACCGGCCAGGCCACCGGCAAGAGCTTCTTCCTCAACATCAAGGGCCCGGAGCTCCTCAACAAGTACGTCGGGGAGACCGAGCGGCAGATCCGTCTCATCTTCCAGCGGGCCCGTGAGAAGGCCAGCGAGGGCACCCCCGTCATCGTCTTCTTCGACGAGATGGAGTCCCTCTTCCGCACCCGTGGATCGGGCGTCAGCTCGGACGTGGAGAACACCATCGTCCCGCAGCTCCTCGCCGAGATCGACGGTGTGGAGGGCCTGGAGAACGTGGTCGTCATCGGCGCCTCCAACCGTGAGGACATGATCGACCCCGCGATCCTGCGTCCCGGCCGCCTCGATGTGAAGATCAAGATCGAGCGCCCCGACGCCGAGGCCGCCAAGGACATCTTCGGCAAGTACCTGACCGCGCGGCTCCCGCTGCACTCCGACGACCTCGGGGAGCACGGCGGCGACCGCGGGGGCACCGTCCACGGCATGATCCAGACAGCCGTGGAGCAGATGTACGCGGAGACCGAGGAGAACCGCTTCCTGGAGGTCACCTACGCCAACGGTGACAAGGAGGTCCTCTACTTCAAGGACTTCAACTCCGGCGCCATGATCGAGAACATCGTCGGACGCGCCAAGAAGATGGCGATCAAGGCGTTCCTCGAACACAAGCAGAAGGGCCTCCGGGTCGCCCACCTCCTCCAGGCGTGCGTGGACGAGTTCAAGGAGAACGAGGACCTCCCGAACACCACCAACCCGGACGACTGGGCCCGGATCTCCGGCAAGAAGGGCGAGCGGATCGTCTACATCCGCACCCTTGTCACCGGGAAGCAGGGCGCCGACACCGGCCGCTCCATCGACACGGTGGCGAACACCGGCCAGTACCTCTAGGGCAGGGCGGCCGCGGGTGCCCGTGGGTACCCGCGGCCGGCTGTCCCCCAGGCCGCCGCACCGCGACACGGCAATGACCGGAATGATCTCCCCACCAGCGCGGAGGCGTCATAGGCTCTCGGGTACCGCCGCGTCGCGCAGTGCGGGGACGGGCACCGCACACGCACCGGAGCACCAGCGGTACTTGAGCGCCGCCCCCGCCCGGGGGCGCCGCCGGGCAAGGAGGGCCGCATGACCGTACGGAGAGTAATGGGCATCGAGACGGAATACGGGATCTCGGTCCCCGGCCACCCCAATGCCAATGCCATGCTCACCTCGTCCCAGATCGTGAACGCCTACGCGGCGGCGATGCACCGGGCACGCCGGGCCCGCTGGGACTTCGAGGAGGAGAACCCGCTCCGGGACGCCCGGGGCTTCGACCTCGCGCGTGAGTCCGCCGACTCCAGCCAGCTCACCGACGAGGACATCGGGCTCGCCAACGTCATCCTGACCAACGGGGCGCGGCTCTACGTCGACCACGCCCACCCCGAGTACAGCTCCCCGGAGATCACCAACCCCCGGGACGCCGTCCTGTGGGACAAGGCCGGTGAGCGCATCATGGCGGAGGCCGCGGAGCGCGCGGCCCAGCTCCCCGGTGCCCAGCCGATCCATCTCTACAAGAACAACACCGACAACAAGGGCGCGTCCTACGGCACGCACGAGAACTATCTGATGAAGCGGGAGACCGCCTTCTCGGACATCGTGCGCCATCTGACGCCGTTCTTCGTCTCCCGGCAGGTCGTCACCGGCGCCGGACGGGTCGGGATCGGCCAGGACGGGCACGAGCACGGCTTCCAGCTCAGTCAGCGCGCCGACTACTTCGAGGTCGAGGTGGGGCTGGAGACCACCCTCAAGCGGCCCATCATCAACACCCGCGACGAGCCGCACGCCGACGCGGAGAAGTACCGCCGCCTCCATGTGATCATCGGCGACGCCAACCTCTCGGAGATCTCCACCTACCTCAAGCTCGGCACCACCGCGCTGGTGCTGTCCATGATCGAGGACGGTTTCATCGCCGTGGACCTCGCGGTGGACCAGCCGGTGCGCACCCTGCACCAGGTCTCGCACGACCCCGGACTGCGACGCCTCATCACGCTGCGCAGCGGCCGGACGCTCACCGCCGTACAGCTCCAGATGGAGTACTACGAGCTGTCGCGCAAGTACGTGGAGGAGCGTTTCGGGTCCGACGCCGACGAGCAGACCAAGGATGTCCTCAGCCGTTGGGAGGACACCCTGAACCGGCTGGAGAACGACCCGATGAGCCTCTCGGGCGAGCTGGACTGGGTCGCCAAGCGTGAGCTGATGGAGGGCTACCGCCGGCGGGACGACCTGGACTGGGACGCGGCGCGGCTGCATCTGGTCGACCTCCAGTACGCCGACGTACGGGCCGACAAGGGCCTGTACAACCGTCTGGTGGCCCGCGGCAGGATGCGGCGGCTGCTGGACGAGACGGAGGTCGAGAGGGCCCGTACGAAGCCCCCGGAGGACACCCGGGCGTACTTCCGGGGCCGCTGTCTGCAGCAGTACGCCGACGACGTGGCGGCGGCCTCCTGGGATTCCGTGATCTTCGACCTGCCCGGCCGGGACTCGCTCCAGCGGGTCCCCACACTGGAACCGCTACGCGGAACGCGTAATCACGTCAAAGAGCTGCTCGACCGCTGCCGTACGGCCGAGGATCTCGTCAAAGTCCTGTCCGGCGGCTGACCCGGGGCTGAAAGGGACCGCCACCGGGAATCATGGAAAGGGGCCCCCGACGGTGCAGGAAACACGGGGGCCGATGTCGGACCCTGCTTGTAGGGTCTGATCTTGACCGATCGAACTGAGTCGGGCGAACCGAGCGGGGTGAGGGTTGATGGCGACCAAGGACACCGGCGGCGGACAGCAGAAGGCCACACGAACCAGTGAGGAGACCGAGGAGCAGGCGCAGGACGCGCAGGTCTCCGAGGACCTCAAGGAGCGCCAGGAGAAGCTGAGCGACGATGTCGACTCGGTCCTGGACGAGATCGACGACGTGCTTGAGGAGAACGCCGAGGACTTCGTCCGGAGCTTTGTGCAGAAGGGCGGACAGTAGTTCGCACCATCGGGGCCGGGAGCCGCTGCCGCTCCCGTACCCGGGAGGTCCGGGGTGGGGTGCCCGCACCCGTGCACGAGGCACCCCACCCCGGGCTCGTGGTCCCTTCCGGGGCGCCGCTCGCGCGCCCCGGCCGGGGCGCGGCACCTCCCGGCGGTCCGGCTCGGCCGTCGCCGCTCCCGGTGGGGCGCGTGCCGTCCGGCGGGGCCGGCGGATGATCGTCCGACGACCTCCGCCACTCATGTGGATCAGTGCCCCGCGACGGGTAGGGTCCGTGGCGTACCGTGCTTCAACTGCAATTCGGCCATCGGCAAGTTGGGAGATGATCCCGACGCTGTTCGTCGGGCTGCCGCCTATTTTGGAGGGAATCCCGTGGAAGCCAACAGTCGTAGCACCGGGCGTCTACCAGCGGCCTTCCTGACGCCTGGATCGTCGTCCTTCGTGGACTTCCTCTCCGACCACCAGCCCGGGCTGCTCCCCGGCGGGCGGAACCTGCCCCCGATCCAGGGTGTGATCGAGGCGCCGCACGGCACCACGATCATCGCCGTGACCTTCCCGGGCGGCGTGGTGCTGGCCGGTGACCGGCGGGCCACGATGGGCAATCTGATCGCCCAGCGCGACATGGAGAAGGTCTTCCCGGCGGACGAGTACTCCGCCGTCGGTATCGCCGGTTCGGCCGGTCCCGCGGTCGAGATGGTGAAGCTGTTCCAGCTGGAGCTCGAACACTTCGAGAAGGTGGAGGGCACCCGCCTCTCGCTGGAGGGCAAGGCGAACCGGCTCTCCACGATGATCCGTTCCAACCTCGGTATGGCCATGCAGGGCCTGGCCGTGGTGCCGCTGTTCGCCGGGTACGACGTGGACCGCGAGAAGGGCCGTATCTTCTCGTACGACGTGACGGGCGGCCGGAGCGAGGAGCGCGGCTACGCGGCCACCGGCTCGGGTTCGCTGTTCGCGCGCGGGTCGATGAAGAAGCTCTACCGCGAGGACCTCACCGAGCAGCAGGCCACCACGCTCGTGGTGCAGGCGCTGTACGACGCGGCCGACGACGACTCGGCGACCGGTGGGCCGGACGTGGCCCGGCGGATCTACCCGATCGTCACCGTGATCACCGACGACGGATTCCGCAGGCTGACGGAGGCCGAGTCCTCCGAGATCGCCCGCTCGATCCTGGAGCGGCGTATGGAGCAGCCCGACGGCCCGCGGGCCGCCCTGCTCTGAACCGCCGGCCGAAACCGTTGATCGATACTCACAGAAAGGGACGGACAGCCGGTGTCTACGCCGTTCTATGTCTCACCCCAGCAGGCCATGGCCGACCGGGCGGAGTATGCGCGCAAGGGCATCGCCCGGGGCCGCAGCCTGGTCGTCCTCCAGTTCGCCGACGGCATTGTCTTCGTCGGTGAGAACCCGTCCCGCGCGCTGCACAAGTTCAGCGAGATCTACGACCGGATCGGTTTCGCCGCCGCCGGTAAGTACAACGAGTACGAGAATCTCCGGATCGGCGGTGTGCGTTATGCCGATCTGCGTGGATACACCTATGACCGTGACGATGTGACCGCCCGTGGTCTGGCGAATGTCTATGCCCAGACCCTCGGCACGATTTTCTCCAGTTCGGCGGAGAAGCCGTACGAGGTGGAACTGGTGGTCGCCGAGGTGGGGGATTCCCCCGACGGTGACCAGATCTACCGGCTGCCGCACGACGGTTCGATCGTGGACGAGCACGGCTCGGTCGCGGTCGGCGGCAACGCCGAACAGATCAGCACGTATCTGGACCAGCGCCATGAGGACGGTATGTCCCTGGCGGCGGCGCTGAGACTCGCCGTGCAGGCCCTGTCGAGGGACACCAACGGCACGGAGCGGGAGATCCCCGCGGAGCGGCTGGAGGTGGCGGTCCTGGACCGTACGCGCCCCCAGAAGCGCAAGTTCCAGCGGATCGTCGGCAGTCGGCTCTCCCGGCTGCTGGCGGAACGCGCGGACGGTTCCGCCCCGGACGCCGGCGCGGCCCAGGACGACGCGGACAGCACCGAGGGCACCGACAGCACCGGCGGCTCCGGGGACACCGGTTCCCCGTCGGCCGACGGCACGGACCCGAAGGACTAGCGCCCTCCCGCGCGCGGGAGCAGCGGGAGCACATGCAGTACCGGACCCCGGTCGGCAGCCGCCGGCCGGGGTCTTCGTCGTGCCCTTGAGCCGGTGTCCGGGCCGGTGCCCGCCGTCAGCCGGACCGGCCGGGGGGCGGTGCGGTCGAGGCGCGGACGACCAGCTCGACGGGCAGCGTGGTGGACGGCGGCCGGTGACCGTCCAGGACGGCCAGCAGGGCGCGCATCCCATGGGCGCCGACGTCCTCGGCGGGGAGCCGGACCGTGGTCAGCTCGGGCTCCACGGCCGTCGCCAGGGTCAGATCGTCGACACCGGCGACGGAGAGGTCACCGGGGACCCGCAGGCCCAGCGCGCGGGCCGCCTTGAGGGCACCGACGGCCAGGACGTCGTCGTCGCACACGACGGCGGTGGGTCGCCGCCCCGGAAGGCGCAGCGCGGCCGTCGCGGCGTCGCGGGCCGCGTCCACCCGCAGCGGGGCGGCGATCGTCCGGAGGGCCGCCCGTGAGCCGCTGAGGGCGTCGGCGAGGCCGTCGGCGCGCTGGTGGAAGGTCCAGGAGTCGATGTCCGCGGCGAGATGCAGGAAGTCGCGGTGCCCGAGGGCGAGGAGATGCCGGGCCACCTGGCGGAGCCCGTCGGCCATGTCGAGGTTGACCGTGGTGGCGCCGGGGCCGCCGCCCGGGTCGGAGTCGAGCATCACGAGCGGCAGCTCGTCGCCGCGGATGGCCGTGAGGGTCCGCGCCGACATGGACGACGCGATCACCCCGTCGAGGGCGGTCCGCGCGGACGCGAACGGGTCGGGGGCCGGGCCCGTCCCGATGGGGGAGGGGTAGAGGATCACGCCGAAATCGTGCTCGGCGGCGACCCGGGCGGCGCCCGCGTACACCCCGGCGAAGAACTCGCTGGTCAGGGCGGGCACCACCAGCAGTGCCGTACGGGTCCTGCCGAGCCGCAGGGTCCGCGCGGCGAGATTGGGCCGGTAGCCGAGGTCCCGCGCGGCGGTGCGCACCCGCTCGGCGGTGGTCTCCGCGACCCGGCCGCGCCATTTGTCACCGAGGACGAGCGAGACCGCGGCCTGCGAGACACCGGCGGCCCGTGCCACGTCCCGGCTGGTCGGGCGGGTGCCCCGGCCCGCCGCGGAGGGGCCGGACGGGGGTGTGCCGACGAGGGAGCCGGTGGCCGGTGGCCGCGGCCCGCCGCGCGCGGGGCGCGCCGTCCCGTCGCCGTCCGGGCCTGGTCCGCCGGTGTCCAACGCTGCCTCCACTGTGCCGCCCACCGGGCCCGGCGACGCGCGGGGACCGGGTGGCCGCTTTGTCGCCACGGCCGCTTTCACCGAGGTCCACGGGGTGGACCGGCGGGTGGGGCCATGGTACGTATGACGGGCTTCGTTATACGTAACACTTCTGAGGAGAGGGCACGCATGGCCTCGGGATTCGCGGAGATCCTCCGCACACGGCACGCCGGACGGCTGCTGACCGGCACCCTGGTGGGGCGGCTGCCGAACGCCACCGCCCCCATCGCGATCGTGCTGTTCATCCGTGACGCGGGCGGCAGCTACAGCCTCGCCGGGGCCCTGGCGGCCGTCTACGGACTCACCAACGCCGTCGGGCAGCCCCTGCTGGGACGGCTGGTGGACCTGCGCGGCCAGCCGCGCGTACAACTGCCCGCCGCGCTCGCGTCGGCCCTCGCGATGGCCGTCTTCGCGTTCACCGGACCCGATGACCTCGCCCTCGCGTACACCGCCGTCGCCGCCGCCGGCCTCTTCACCCCGCCCCTGGAGGGCGGGCTGCGGGCGCTGTGGCCGAACGTGCTGCGCCGCGAGGACCAGGTGCACACCGCGTACGCGATGGACGCCATCGCCCAGGAGGTGATGTTCACCGTCGGACCGCTGCTCGTGACCCTGTGCGTGTCGCTGTGGTCCCCGCAGACCGCCCTGCTGGTCATCAACGCCGTCGGGGTGCTGGGCGCCCTCTCCGTGGTCGTGTCGAAGCCCTCGCGCGCGTGGCGCTCGGCGCCGCGCGAGGCCCACTGGCTCGGCGCCCTGCGCTCACCCGGACTGCTGGCCCTGCTGGGGGTGTTCCTGTTCATCGGCGCCGCCCTCGGCTCCATCACCGTCGCCGGGGTGTCCTACGCGGACGGGCACGGCGGTGACGCCGTGTACGGCTGGCTGATGGCCGCCCTGGGACTCGGCGCGCTCATCGGCGGCACGGCGTACGGCTCACGCCGGTGGACCGGGGCGCCGGAGGTGCGGCTGCGAGTCCTGACGGTGTTCCTGACCCTGTGCTACGTACCGCTGGTCCTGGTCCCCGGGCCGGTCGGTATGACGCTGCTGTGCGCGCTCGCGGGAGTGTTCCTGGCACCCGCCATCGCCTGCGCCTTCGTGGTGGTGGACCGGCACGCCCCGCGCGGGACCGTGACGGAGGCGTTCTCCTGGCTCGTGACCACCTTCACGGTCGGCGCGTCCGCCGGAACCGCCGTCGCGGGCCCGGTCGTGGAGTGGGGCGGCACCCGCTGGGCGTTCGCCGTCCCGGCCCTCGTCGGGGCCGCCGCGCTGGTCGTCCTGACGGCCACCCACCGGGTCCTCGCCGCTCCCGGTGACACGGCGCGGGTCACCGGGTCATCGGAAAATGATCGGAACGGTGCGGCCCAACCCGGTTTCAGTACAGGGCATCAGGCGTAATGTTCAGTCATGGACCGCCGCATTTTCGGGCTGGAGAACGAGTACGGCGTCACATGTACGTTCAGGGGACAGCGCCGCCTGTCTCCTGACGAGGTGGCGCGGTACCTCTTCCGCCGTGTCGTGTCATGGGGCCGGAGCAGCAATGTCTTTCTGCGCAACGGCGCCCGCCTGTACCTCGATGTCGGATCACATCCGGAATACGCCACCCCGGAATGTGACAATGTGACCGAGCTGGTCACTCACGACAAGGCCGGTGAGCGGATTCTCGAAGGACTGCTCGTCGACGCCGAACGCCGTCTGCACGAGGAGGGAATCGCAGGCGACGTCTATCTCTTCAAGAACAACACGGACTCGGCGGGAAACTCCTACGGCTGCCACGAGAACTATCTGGTGTCACGGCACGGCGAGTTCTCCCGGCTCGCGGACATTCTCATCCCGTTCCTCGTCACGCGCCAACTGCTCTGCGGCGCGGGCAAGGTGCTCCAGACCCCGCGTGGCGCGGTGTACTGCGTCAGCCAGCGCGCCGAGCACATCTGGGAGGGCGTCAGCTCCGCGACGACGCGTTCCCGCCCCATCATCAACACCCGCGACGAACCGCACGCGGACGCGGAGCGCTACCGCAGGCTCCATGTCATCGTCGGCGACTCCAACATGTCCGAGACGACCATGCTCCTCAAGGTCGGCGCCACGGACCTGGTGCTGCGCATGATCGAGGCCGGCACGGTGATGCGGGACCTGACCCTGGAGAACCCGATCCGGGCGATCCGCGAGGTCAGCCATGACATCACCGGCCGCCGCAAGGTCCGGCTCGCGAGCGGGCGCGAGGCGTCCGCGCTGGACGTCCAGCGCGAGTACTACGAGAAGGCCGTCGACTTCGTCGAGCGCCGGGGCATCCGCACCGGCACGGTCGACCAGGTCCTGGAGCTCTGGGGCCGCACCCTGGACTCCATCGAGAACGACGACCTGGACAAGATCTCCACCGAGATCGACTGGGTGATGAAGTACCAGCTCATCGAGCAGTACCGGGCCAAGAACAACATCACCATGTCCCACCCCCGGGTCGCCCAGATAGACCTCGCCTACCACGACATCCACCGCCGCCGCGGCCTGTACTACCTGCTGGAGAAGCGTGGCCGGGCAGCCCGTATCTGCAACGACATGAAGATCTTCGAGGGCAAGTCGGTGCCCCCGCAGACCACCCGCGCCCGACTGCGCGGTGACTTCATCCGCCGCGCCCAGGAACAGCGCCGGGACTTCACCGTCGACTGGGTGCACCTCAAGCTCAACGACCAGGCGCAGCGCACCGTGCTGTGCAAGGACCCGTTCCGCTCGGTGGACGAGCGGGTGGAGAAGCTGATCGCCGGAATGTGAGCGGATCGCGGCCCGGCGGCAGGTCCGCCGCCGGAACGCTCCAGGGGCGTCGTACGTTTTCCCGTACGGCGCCCCTTCCCGTGGTGGCTCCGCGGCCCCGGGGCGACCCTTCGGGACCGGTCCGTTCCGGCCGCGGGCCGGAGCGCCGGGGCGCGGAGGAACCTCAGTAAGGTGGCGCGCACGCCATCCGCAAGATCGACCGATACGAGGCCCCCACCGTGCGCCGACGCTCTCTCCTTCTCGCTGTTCCCGCCGGACTGCTGACACTCGCCGGATGCGGTGACGACAAGCCCGACAAGAGCAGCGCCAGCAGCAGTTCCAGCCCGTCGCCGGCGAACTCGGCCGCCCCGTCCGCGAAGATCGTGTCCGGTCCCGTCCCGGACATCACCAAGGGCACCAAGTTCGGTGAGAAGCCGACCGTCGCCAAGGGCACCGGCAAGCCGTCGTCGGACCTCGCCGTCAAGACGGTCGTCCAGGGCGACGGGGTGACGGTCGCCAAGAGCGATTTCCTCCAGGCGAACTACCTCGGTCAGATCTGGGACACGGCGAAGGTCTTCGACAACTCCTACGACCGGGGCGCGCCCGCGGTCTTCCAGATCGGTGTCGGCCAGGTCATCCCCGGCTGGGACCAGGCGCTGGTGGGCAAGAAGGCCGGTTCCCGGGTCGAGCTGGTCCTCCCCCCGGCGCTCGGCTACGGCGAGCAGGGCAATCCGCAGGCCGGTATCAAGGGCACCGACACGCTGGTGTTCGTCGTCGACATCGTGGACTCGTTCAACGGCAAGAGCTCCGCCAAGGGCGACACGGCCGCGCAGGACGACAAGGCCCTGCCGAAGGTCGGCACCGACACCGACGGCAAGGCCCCCTCCATCGACGTGCCGAAGACGGCCGCGCCCACGAAGCTGGTGTCCGAGTACGTCATCGAGGGCGACGGCGCCGAGCTGAAGGCCGACGACCAGGTCCTCGTCCAGTACAAGGGCGTGCTGTGGGCCGACGGCAAGGAGTTCGACTCCTCCTACAAGCGCGGGCAGCTCACCCAGTTCTCGCTCCAGCAGGTCGTCAAGGGCTGGGCGCAGGGGCTCACCGGCAAGAAGGTCGGCAGCCGTGTGCTGATCGTCGTCCCGCCGGCCCTCGGGTACGGGGACAACCCGCCGAAGGACTCGCCGATCAAGAAGGACTCCACCCTGGTCTTCTCCGTCGACATCCTCGCGAAGATGTGACAGCGGGGATGGCACACTGTGCGGGTTGCTGATCCATCCTGAGCAGGAGCAATTGACGTGAGCATCGAGAAGCCCGAGATCGACTTCCCCGAAGGCCCGGCCCCCACCGCCCTCGACATCGTCGAGGTCTGGGAGGGCGACGGCACCGAGGCCAAGGCCGGCGACACCGTCTCCGTCCACTACGTGGGCGT
Source organism: Streptomyces uncialis (assembly GCF_036250755.1). Lineage (NCBI taxonomy): Bacteria > Bacillati > Actinomycetota > Actinomycetes > Kitasatosporales > Streptomycetaceae > Streptomyces > Streptomyces uncialis. The sequence goes on from NZ_CP109583.1 coordinate 7,488,128, forward strand.
GGCCTTCTCCACCGGTGAGCAGTTCGACGCCAGCTGGGACCGCGGTCAGCCGCTCCAGTTCAAGCTCGGCGCCGGCCAGGTCATCGCGGGCTGGGACCAGGGCATCCAGGGCATGAAGGTCGGTGGTCGCCGCAAGCTGACCATCCCGGCGAACCTCGCGTACGGTGACCGTGGCGCGGGCGGCCGGATCGCCCCCGGCGAGACGCTGATCTTCGTGTGTGACCTGATCTCGGTCTGAGAACGCCGGAACTGATCACATCCGATCAGGAGCGGGCCCACGCCTCCGGGCGTGGGCCCTCGGCTTTTCCCGCGACACCCCGGGGCGGTACGGTCGACGGGCGGGTGGGGCGAACGAGAGGACGTAAGGCGTCGATGGCCATCTCCAAGGCCGAGCGGCTGATGAATCTGGCGCTGTGTCTCCTCGGGACGCGGCGGCCGCTCAGCAAGCGGGAACTGCGGGGCTCCATCGAGGCGTACGTCGAGACGTTCGGCCCCGGTGACGGCGGACCCGGTTCCGACGACTCGTTCAACCGGATGTTCGAGCGCGACAAGGACGATCTCCGCGAGCTCGGCCTGGTCATCGCGACCGTGGAGAGCGTCGACGGCGACGTCGGCTACCAGGCGCGCCGTGACAGCAACCGGCTGCCGCCCCTCTCCCTCGACGCCGAGGAGGGCGCCGCCCTCGGGCTCGCCGCCAAGGTGTGGCAGCAGGCCCGGCTCGCCGGGGCCGCCAGCGGCGCGCTCCAGAAGCTGCGCGCGGCGGGACTCCCCGAGGAGGTCGACCCCTACGAGGGCCATGGCGCCCTGGAGCCGCGCATCCCCGTCCACGAGGCCGCGTTCGAACCGCTGATGCTGGCCTGCCGCGACCGGCGGCCCGTCCAGTTCGACTACCGCAAGGCGAACGCGGCCCGGCCCGAGCCCCGCCAGGTGGAGCCGTGGGCCCTGGAGTGCTGGCGCGGCCACTGGTACCTCGCGGGCTGGGACCGCGACCGGAGCGCGGAGCGGGTGTTCCGGCTGTCCCGGATCACCGGGCGGGTCCGCAGCCGCGCGGGCGCCTACCGCGTCCCCGTCCCCGATGTCGTCACCGTCCGGGAGACCGTCGCCAGCTGGGCGGGGGAGAGCGCCGACCGCAGCGCGCGGATCAGGCTGCGCGCCGGGTCCGGGTACCCCCTGCGGGCCAAGGCGGAGAACGTCCGGGAACTCGGGAACGGGTGGGACGAGTTGGAGATTCCGTACGGGCACGGGCTGGACGCGTGGCTGGTCGAGTTCGGACCCGACGTGGTGGTCCTGGAACCCGCCGAGCTGCGGGCCGATGTGGTCGACCGGCTGCGTGCCGTGGCCAAGGGGTAGGAGAGACGACCGTGGCAGCGAAACCCGCCAGGCCCGCGCGCCCGGTGAACGCCATCGACCAGACCCGCCGCATGCTGTCGCTGGTGACCTATCTGCGGGAGCGCCCGGGAGCGCGGGTCGAGGACGTCGCCCGTGCCTTCGGGATCACCGAGGACGAGCTGATCTCCGACCTCGACGTGCTGCCCATGTGCGGGACCAGCTTCCGGGGCGGTGACCTCCTCGACATCGACACCGACGGCGACCGCATCTGGTGGCGCAACCCGGGCGCGCTCAGCGCCGAGGCCGCGGCCCCGCTGCGGATCTCCGCCGACGAGGCGACCGCCCTGCTCGTCGCCGCCCGCGCGGTGGCCACCCTGCCCGGACTGCGGGAGAGCGACCGGCAGGCCCTGCTGCGGGCCACCGCCAAGGTCGAGACCGCCGCCGGGGAGGCCGCGGGGCCCAGCAACCGGCTGTCGGTCACCTTCGAGTCCGAGGGCGGTGTCTTCGCCGATGTGGACCGGGCGATCTCCGAGCGCCGCCGGTTGTGGATCAAGTACTACTCTCCCGCCCGCGACGAGGTCACCGAACGCGAGATCGACCCCATCCGCCTGGTCAGCGTCGGCCACACCTATGTGGAGGCGTGGTGCCGCCGCTCCGAGGCGCGGCGCACGTTCCGGCTGGACCGCGTCGCGGAGATCAAGGTCCTGGACGAGCCGTCCGCGCCGCCCGAGATAGAGCTGCGGGACCTCTCCCAGGCTCTGGTGCAGCCCGCCGCCGAGGACCCCGAGGTGGTGATCGAGGTGGGCCCCGGAGGCCGCTGGGTGGCGGAGTACTACCCGCACGACAGCGCGGAGGAACTCGGGGACGGCGGACTGCGGATCACCCTGCGCACCCCGGAGCCGGCCTCCCTGCGGCGGCTCGCCCTGCGGCTCGGCCGGGACGGACGGATCGTCGCCCCGAAGGAGCTCGCCGACAGCGCCCGGCACGCGGCCCGGGAGGCGCTCGCCGCATACGACGGGTACGACGCGGCCGACGTGTCCGGCGACCGTCGGGAGCGACCGTGACCGTGCCGCCCGGCCCCGTCCCACCTGCTTCCGTCCCGTCCGGCGCCGTCCCGTCCGGTTTCGTCCCGCCCGGTGGCCCGGCCGCCGATATGTCCTCCGACATCCCGGACATCTCCAGTCTGGAGCGGGTGACGCCCATGGTCTTCAAGGCGGGCTGCCCCGACTGCCGGGCCCGCTTCGAACTGTCCGCCCCCGCTCTGCGGCTGGCGATCGGCGGCTCCGCGACCACCACCTTCTACTCCTTCACCTGCCCCGAGTGCGGCGCCGGTGTCCGCAAGCCCGCGGGCGAGCGCATCGTCGAACTCCTCATCCGCGGCGGGGTGCGGACCCTGCGTCTGCACTCGACCGTCTAGGCTCGGGCACATGTTCTGGGCCATGCTCGCGATCGCTGTCGGCTTCCTCGGTCTGCTCGTCCTCGGTGTGCTCGCTGTCCGGGTCTTCGTGGCCGCGGACCGGCTGGGCCGCCAGGTCAGCGAGGCCGCCCGGCTCGTCGGCGGCGCCGCCGAGGATCTGGAGCGGGCCGCCGAGGGCGCCGCGCGGGCCGGGAGCGATCTGCGGCGCTGACCGGGCCGTCCCGGGGCACACTCCCCGGGCACTTCCCCGGCCCGTACCGGGCCCCGGGGCACCCCCGGCGGACGTCCGGAAGCGGCGGAGCCGGAGATACCGCTGATCAACCCGTGGTCTTGACCTGTCGGGGGCGGAGGGTGTGCGGGTAGGCTGCTGACACGGTCCGGAGAGCGAGGCGCGGGCCGGCAACCGGGAGTACGTACGGGGATTGCCTCTCGTTCACCCCCGAGCGTTACGATCGCTGCCAGCACGGCGGCCGGACATCGGTCCGGCCGGTCGGGCAGCAACCGCCCAAGGCCGCCTCGGTGAGAAGGTATACGTAGATGTTCGGTGGACGGATCGGCCCGCTCGAGATCACTCTGATCCTCGTCATCATCCTGCTGCTGTTCGGTGCGAAGAAGCTCCCCGACATGGCGCGATCCCTCGGCAAGTCGGCCCGCATCCTCAAGAGCGAGGCCAAGGCGATGAAGTCGGAGGGCGAGCAGCCCGCCCCGGCGGAGCCCGCCGACAAGGAGCAGCCCGTCACGGCCCCGCGCACCATCCAGGCCGCCCCGGGCGATGTGACCAGCTCCCGCCCGGTGAACGAGCCCACGGACACCACGCAGCGCTGACCCACGGCCGGAAGACCACCGGCCCGCCGCACGAGATGAGGACGTGGGTTGCTCAAGTCTGCCCGCAAGAAGGAAAAGGACCCCGAGGGGCGTATGCCCCTCGTGGAGCACCTGCGTGAGCTGCGCAACCGGCTGGCGAAGAGTGTGGTGGCCATCCTGGTCGTCACCATCGTCGCCGCCTTCTTCTACAAGGACATCATCGAGTTCATCACCGAACCGGTGCTGCGCTCGGTGGGCTGCGACGACAGCTTCGCCGAGATCGCGGAGAAGCTGGAGAACAAGGAGGACACCTGCGCCCGGATCACGCTGAACGGTCTGCTGACGCCGTTCACCCTGGCGCTCAAGGTCTCCCTGATGGCCGGTGTCGTCCTGTCGACCCCGGTCTGGCTCTACCAGCTGTGGGCCTTCATCGCCCCCGGTCTGCACCGCGAGGAGCGCAAGTACTCGCTCGCGTTCGTCGGTCTCGGTGTCCCGCTCTTCCTCGGCGGCGCGTACTTCGCGTACTCCAGCCTTCCCACCATGGCCGAGGTGCTGCTGGAGTTCTCACCGGCGTCGGTCGACAACCAGCTGCCGCTCGACGACCTGCTCGACCTCGTGACCCGCATGGTGATCGTCTTCGGGCTGTCCTTCGAGCTCCCGCTGGTCCTGATCATGCTCAACCTCACCGGGGTGCTCACCGGTAAGCGCATGCTCAGCTGGTGGCGGGCGATGATCATGGGCATCACGGTCTTCGCCGCGGTCGCCACCCCCAGCACCGAGCCGCTCACCATGATGGCGCTCGCCGCGCCGATCTGGGTGCTGTACTTCGGCGCCACCGGCTTCTCCCTGCTGAACGACAAGCGCAAGGCAAGGATCGAGGCCGCGGGCCCCGACGACGACGAGGCGTCCGACCTGGACCTCACCCCGGAATCCGTGGACGACGTGGAGCCGGTCAGCGCCGCCCGGGGCCTGCCCCGGCAGGCGTCCACCGACCGGGACCGGATCAACGGCTACGACGACGTCACCTGAGGCCCGGACCTGACGTAGTGCCCCGGCATCGGACCTGATCGTGCCTGGGGGACACCCGACCGGCGAGACCACTCCGCTCGCCGATCCCACCGCGTGACGCGGCCGGGGCGCCCGTACGGCGCGACCGGCCGCTTCCGCGTTCCGGGGCCACCGTCTTCCGGCCACCGTGTTCGGGGCCCGCGCGTTTCGGGTACGGACCGTCCTGGGTACGGACCCCGTCGGCGCGACCGCGCGGACGCTCCTCGGCGTGCCCGGGGCGCCGTCCGCGCGGGTGCCCGGGGCGTCCAGGGTGGCGCCGGTGACCCCGGGGGCCGCTGAGGCCGCCGCGCTGACCAGCGCGGATACCGCTTTCCCGATAATGATCGCCCTCTGTCAGAGGTGGCGGGTAATCTCGAAAGCACGATGACAGAGGATCTCTCCCCGGCCGAGCGGTACGCGGCGGCACGACTGCGCGCCGCCGAGCAGGCCACCGCGCTCGCCGCCTTCCGTGACATGTACGAATTCGATCTGGACCCGTTCCAGACAGAGGCGTGCAAGGCGCTCGAAGCGGGCAAGGGCGTGCTTGTCGCGGCGCCCACCGGCTCAGGCAAGACGATCGTCGGCGAGTTCGCCGTGCACCTCGCCCTCGGGCAGGGCAAGAAATGCTTCTACACCACGCCCATCAAGGCACTGTCCAACCAGAAGTACAGCGACCTCGCCAAGCGCTACGGCGCCGACAAGGTCGGTCTGCTCACCGGTGACAACAGCGTCAACTCCGACGCGCCAGTGGTCGTGATGACCACCGAGGTGCTGCGGAACATGCTGTACGCGGGTTCGCAGTCCCTGCTGGGCCTCGGCTATGTGGTCATGGACGAGGTGCACTACCTCTCCGACCGCTTCCGGGGCGCGGTCTGGGAGGAAGTGATCATCCATCTCCCCCCGTCGGTGACCCTGGTCTCCCTGTCGGCGACGGTGTCCAACGCCGAGGAGTTCGGCGACTGGCTGGACACGGTCCGCGGTGACACCGAGGTGATCGTCTCCGAGCACCGCCCCGTACCCCTGTTCCAGCATGTGCTCGCGGGGCGCCGGATGTACGACCTCTTCGAGGAGGGCGAGGGCCGCAAGCGGGCCGTCAACCCCGATCTGACCCGGATGGCGCGGATGGAGTCGGCCCGCCCCACCTGGGGCCGCGACAAACGCCGCGGGAAGAACATCCGCGAGGCCGACCGCGAGCGCGACCGCCGGCAGCGCTCCCGGGTCTGGACACCCGGCCGCCCCGAGGTCATCGAACGCCTCGACGCCGGCGGACTGCTGCCCGCCATCACCTTCATCTTCAGCCGCGCGGGCTGCGAGGCCGCCGTCCAGCAGTGCCTCCACGCGGGACTGCGGCTCAACGACGACGAGGCCCGTGCGAAGGTCCGGGAGATCGTCGAGGCCCGCACCTCTTCCATCCCCGACGAGGATCTCCATGTCCTCGGCTACTTCGAGTGGCTGGAGGGCCTGGAGCGGGGCATCGCGGCGCATCACGCGGGCATGCTCCCGACCTTCAAGGAGGTCGTGGAGGAGCTCTTCGTCCGGGGCCTGGTCAAGGCCGTCTTCGCCACGGAGACCCTCGCCCTCGGCATCAACATGCCCGCCCGGTCCGTCGTGCTGGAGAAGCTCGTCAAGTGGAACGGTGAGCAGCACGCCGACATCACCCCCGGCGAGTACACCCAGCTCACCGGCCGCGCCGGCCGCCGCGGTATCGACATCGAGGGCCACGCCGTCGTCCTGTGGCAGCGCGGGATGAACCCCGAGCACCTCGCCGGTCTCGCCGGTACCCGTACGTATCCGCTGCGCTCCAGCTTCCGCCCCTCGTACAACATGGCCGTCAACCTCGTCGACCAGTTCGGCCGGCACCGTTCGCGGGAGCTTCTGGAGACGTCGTTCGCGCAGTTCCAGGCCGACCGCTCGGTGGTCGGGATCTCCCGCCAGGTGCAGCGCAACGAGGAGGGGCTGGAGGGCTACAAGGCCTCCATGACCTGCCACCTCGGCGACTTCGAGGAGTACGCCCGGCTGCGCCGCCAGCTGGGGGACCGGGAGACGGAGCTGGCCCGGCACGGGGTCTCCCAGCGGCGGGCCGCCGCGGCCGGGGCGCTGGAGAAGCTCAAGCCGGGCGATGTCATCCATGTGCCGACCGGCAAGTACGCGGGTCTCGCCCTGGTCCTGGACCCGGGGCTGCCGGCCGGGCGTTCCCACGGCCACCGCGGCTTCGACCACCAGGACGGTCCGCGCCCGCTGGTCCTCACCGCGGAGCGGCAGGTCAAGCGGCTCGCCGCGATGGACTTCCCGGTACCGGTCGAGCCCCTGGAGCGGATGCGCATCCCGAAGTCGTTCAACGCCCGCTCGCCCCAGTCCCGTCGCGACCTGGCGTCCGCGCTGCGCAGCAAGGCGGGGCACATCGTGCCGGACCGGCACCACAAGCAGCGTGCCGCCGCCGCGGACGACCGCGAGATCGCCCGGCTGCGCACGGAGATCCGCGCGCACCCGTGCCACGGCTGCTCCGACCGCGAGGACCACGCGCGGTGGGCCGAGCGCTACCACCGGCTGGTGCGGGACACCACCCAGCTGGAGCGCAAGATCGAGGGTCGCACCAACACCATCGCCCGTACCTTCGACCGGATCGTCAAGCTGCTCACCGAGCTGGACTATCTGCGGGGCGACGAGGTCACGGAGAACGGCAAGCGGCTCGCCCGGCTCTACGGCGAACTCGATCTGCTCGCCAGTGAGTGCCTGCGGGCCGGGGTCTGGGAGGGCCTCAGCCCCGCGGAGTTGGCCGCGTGCGCGTCCGCCCTGGTCTACGAGTCCCGGTCGGGGGACGACGCGCTGGCGCCCAAGGTGCCCTCCGGGAAGGCCAAGGAGGCACTCGGCGAGATGGTCCGCATCTGGGGCAGGCTCGACGCCCTGGAGGAGGACTTCAAGATCAACCAGACGGAGGGCGTAGGTCAGCGCGAGCCTGATCTCGGGTTCGCCTGGGCCGCGTACATGTGGGCCTCCGACAAGGGGCTGGACGAGGTGCTGCGTGAGGCCGACATGCCCGCGGGGGACTTCGTCCGGTGGTGCAAGCAGGTGATCGACGTCCTCGGGCAGATCTCCGCGGCCGCTCCCGTGAGCGGTACGGAGGGGTCCACGACGGTCGCCCGGAACGCGCGGAAGGCCGTGGACGGCCTGTTGCGGGGTGTGGTGGCGTACTCGTCGGTGGGGTGACCCCCTGCCGTGGGGTCACCCCACGGTGTCGGTGGCCCGGTCGTCCCCTTGTGCGGGGCGGGCGGGCCCCTTTTTGCGTTCCGGGGGTCTGGCGTTTGCGGGCGGGTCTGTTGCCTGCGGGTCGCCTTCGCTTGCGCCTTCGAGGTTTCGTACCTGGGCGTGCTTGTTCCTGTGCGGGTCGCCTTCGCTTGCGCCTTCGGGGTTCCATGCCTGGGCGTGCTTGTTCCTGTGTGGGTGGTCCGTGGGTGCGCGGTTCCTCGCGCCCCTGGATGCTGCGCCGGTTCGTTGCTCCTCGGGTGCGGGTCGCCTTCGTCGCGCAGTTCCTCGCGCCCCTGGGGGTGCCCCGGTGCGTTGTTCGTCGGGTGCGGGTGATCACTCGGCGTGTGTGTGTGATGGCCCTGTGTGTAAAAGAGGCGAGTCTAGCGGGGTGGGCGGCCTGGTTTCAGGTGCTTGCGGAATATGACACAGCGAAGATGCGGCCGGACTAAGCTCGCCCGCAGCGCGCTGAGTTGAGACGAAATCGGGCGTTTGTTCCCGGGCTTCCCGTTGGTGGGAATCATCCCGGACGCTCCCGCACGTCCAGCACCCGGAAATCACACTGGAAACATCCCTGACCGCTACGAAACCGCGAAGTTCCCCGCAATCCCCGACAACTCCACGAGTCGACTGTCTTAGAGGGCATACATGGTGAGTGTTCAAGCGCCTCCCGGTGGCCGAGAAGTCCCGCGTCTCCGCGTCCAGGTGCTGCCGACCGTCCTGATGGCCGCGGTGACCGGGGGCTGTGTGGCCGCGGTCACGGAACCGGCCCGGCTGGTCGTCGCCCTGTGCGGGGTGATCGGCACCGTGCTGGTGGCCGCGATCGGCGCCGAGACCGTACGGCGCGGACGGCGGCTGGAGGCCCAGCGTGTCGAGCACGCCCGCCAGATCGACTGTCTGGAAGGGCGGATCGCCGCCCATGACGCCGAACTGATCCACCTCGGCAGCCAGCTCCTGCCCGACGCGCTGTTCCGGCTGCGCCAGGGCGAGTCGCCCGCCGAGGTGATGCGCGCGGTCGTCGACGCCGACCCCGCCTACCGCGACCTCCCCGACGCCCAGCGCACCCTGCTCAAGGACGTCCTGACGATCGTCGACAACGAGGAGGCCATGCGGGAGGCGACCCAGCGTGCCTTCGTCAACATCGCCCGCCGGGTCCAGGCCATCGTCCATCAGCAGGCCGCCGAACTGCGGGAGATGGAGGAGGACCACGGGCGCAACCCCGAGGTCTTCGACGACCTGCTCCGCATCGACCACGGCACCGCGCTGATCGGCCGTCTCGCCGACTCCATCGCGGTACTCGGCGGCGCCCGGCCGGGACGTCTGTGGCCCAAGCCCGTACCGCTGTTCAGCGTGCTGCGCGGCGCCATGTCCCGCATCCTGGAATACCGGCGCGTGGACCTGCATTCCATCGCCAAGGTCGCCATCAAGGGCACCCATGTGGAGCCCCTGATCCACGCCGCCGCCGAACTCCTCGACAACGCCACCCGCTACTCGCCGCCCCACACACGGGTGCATGTCACCGCCGTCGAGGTGCAGACCGGTATCGCCATCGAGATCGAGGACGGCGGGGTCAGTCTCAGCGAGGAGGCCCGGCTGCGGGCCGAGCGGATGGTCGCCCAGGCGCAGGCCGGTATCGACCTCAAGGACCTCGGCGAGACGCCCCGCCTCGGGATGGCCGTCGTCGGCAGGCTCTCGCAGATGTTCCATATGCAGGTCTCACTGCGGCAGTCCGCGTACGGCGGTGTCCGCGCCGTACTCGTCGTGCCGCGCGACATGCTCACCTCGGGGCCCGCGCCCGGACTCGCCCACGGTATCGGCGCCACCGCCGTACCCCGGGTGAACGACGACGGCACCCCCATGCAGGAACTGAAGCGGAAGGCCAAGAAGCGCCGTCCGACCACCGGCCCGCGCCGCCCCTCCGACGATCTGACGCCCACGGGCGCCACCGACGACGACGTACCGGTCGTCACCGAATGGACGGCGAACGGGCTGCCGCAGCGCCGCAGCCGGGTCAAGACCCCGCTCAGCCAGCGCTACGCCGAGGCCGCGGCGTCGGCCGCCGCGGAGGCCGCCGGGGAACCCGACCCCTGGCGGGTCCCCGTACCGGCCCAGGCCGAGAAGCCCGACGAGCCCGAACCGGGCCTGTGGGTCGAGGCGTTCATGAACGGCATCAAGGGCGCGCCGACCACCCCGGACACGGCGGGTCCCGACGGCACCGGCCCGACCGGACCGGACGCCTCCGGCGACCCCGCAGCGCACCACGGCCCCGGGGGCACCCGCCCCGGTACCGCCGTCAACGGCAGCGGTGGTGTCGTCAACGGCACCGCACAGGGCCATCGCACCGGCCCGCACCCGCAGGCACGCCCGGAGACCGACGACCTCATGGACGAGGGGGACCGCAAGTGATCCAGCAGCGCGCCAATTTCGACTGGATGCTCAAGGAACTCGCGGACGGAGTCCCGCACACCCGGCAGGTCGTCGTGCTCTCCGCCGACGGACTCCGGATCGCCCGCTTCGGCGGCGAACCCGACGCGGCCGACCGGCTCGCGGCGGCCTGTGCCGGACTCCAGAGCCTCGCGAGCGCCGTGGCCGCCGAGATCCCCGACAGCGACGGCCGGATGCGCATGGTCATCATCGAGGTCAGCGGCGGCTACTTCTATCTGATGGCGGCCGGCGCGGGGGCCTTCCTCGCCGTCCTCGCCGACGAGACCGTCGACGCGGGTCTGATGAGCAACCGCATGCGTGACCTGGTGGTACGGATCGGCGCCCATCTCACCAGTCCCCCGAGGCGGGACGGGCAGGCCGTATGACTCCTCCGCAACGCGAACGCCGCGCCCCCCGATCCGCCCCGGAGAAGGACCCGGAGCGCCTCTACGTCATCGCCGGCGGCGCAGAGGGGACCGAACGGGCGGAGGTGGACCTGGTGACCCTGATCGTCACCCGCTGCGAACCGCCGCCCACCGCCCAGCCCGAACAGGCGGCCGTGCTCCGGCTGTGCCGCTCGCCTCTGTCCGTCGCCGAGATCTCGGCCTATCTCAACCTGCCGTTCAGCGTGGTGACCGTGCTGCTGACCGAACTACTGGCGGCGGATCTGGTCCAGGCACGCGCACCGATCGTGCGTTCCGCGCTGCCCGACCGTTCCCTTCTCGAAGCGGTGATACATGGACTTCAACGACTCTGACAGCATCGGCACGATCACGGGCCCACGCGCAGAGGATCACCTTCCGGACACCGCGACCGCGGCCGTCAAGATCGTGATCGTGGGCGGCTTCGGGGTCGGCAAGACCACCATGGTCCGCGCGGTGAGCGAGATCCGGCCGCTCACCACCGAGGAGACGATGACCCAGGCGGGCATCGGTGTCGACGACAACTACGGCTCCGAGACCAAGACCGCCACGACGGTCGCCATGGACTTCGGACGGATCAGCATCACCGAGCAACTGGTGCTGTACCTGTTCGGCACCCCTGGCCAGGAACGCTTCTGGTTCCTGTGGAACGGCCTGTTCGAAGGGGCGCTGGGCGCCGTCGTGCTGATCGACACCCGGCGGCTGGAGGTCAGCTTCGACGTGATCGGGCGGCTGGAGGAACGCGGGGTGCCGTTCGTGATCGCCGTCAACGACTTCCCGGACGCCCCGTGCTACCCCGTCGGGGAACTGCGGGCCGCGCTCGATCTGTCGGAGGACATCCCCATCGTCAACTGCGACGCCCGGCAGCGGGCGTCCAGCCGGGACGCGCTGATGACCCTGATGCACTTCCTGCACTCACTGACCCGGACCCCCGCCTGACCGGCACCCCTGTCCGACCGGCACCCCATATACGACCGGCACTCCGCCCGACCCGGGCCGCTGTCCGACCCGGGCGGTCACCTGCCTGAACCCCTTCTCCGCCTGCCCCGGACCGCTTGCCCCGGACCGCTTGCCCCGGACCGCTTGCCCGGGAGCGCCCACCCGGGGCGGACCTCCACCTGGGCCGGGCGGTCGGTCCGCCCGCCGCCGCCCGTGCCCGCCCCCCTTCCCGAAACGCTCTTCCCGGCACGCCCTTCCCGCCCCCCTGCCCGTACCCCGCCACCGGCCCGGACTTCTCGGAGCGACCACCGTGATGACTCCCCCTCACCTCCCCGGCACCGACGATCCCGCCGCGTCCCCGCCGCCCGGCTGTCCCGCCCACGGCCTCGCCGCGGGCAGACGCAGGCTGTACGGGCCCGAGGCCGACGCCGATCTGGCCGGCCTCTACGAGAAGCTGCGCGCCGAGCACGGCCCGGTGGCCCCCGTACTGATCCACAACGACGTCCCGATGTGGGCCGTCCTCGGCCACGGCGAGAACCTGCAACTGGTCCGTACACCCTCGACGTTCAACCGTGACGCCCGGGAGTGGCACGCCGTCAAGGACGGCACGGCCGGTCCCACCCACCCCCTGGCGCCGGTCTTCTCCTGGCAGCCCATCTGTAGTTTCGCCGAAGGCGCCGAGCACCAGCGGCTGCGCGGCGCCGTCACCGGCGCCCTGTCGGGCATCGACGCCCGCGGGGTCCGCCGCTACATCAACCGCTACAGCCAGCGCCTGGTCAACGACATCTGCGAGGACGGCCGCGCCGATCTGGTGAGCCAGTTCGCCGAGCAGCTGCCGATGGCGGTGATGTGCGAACTCCTCGGTATGCCGGAGGAGTACGACGAGCGCATGGTGCAGGCCGCCCGCGACATGATCAAGGGCACCGAGACCGCGATCGCCAGCAACGAGTACGTGATGAGCGCGCTGATGAGCCTGGTCCTGCGGCGCCGGGCCCAGCCGGAGGAGGACTTCACCAGCGCGCTGCTCGCCCATGGGTCGGGGCTCACCGACGACGAGGTCGCCCAGCACCTGCGGCTCGTCCTCATCGCCGCGTACGAGGCGACCGCCAATCTCATCTCGAACGTACTGCGGATGATCCTGACCGATCCGAGGTTCCGGGCCCAGCTCGGCGGCGGCCAGATGACCGTGCCCGAGGCGGTGGAGCAGATCCTCTGGGATGAGCCGCCGTTCAGCGCGATGGTGGGCTACTTCGCCAAGCACGACACGGAGCTGGGCGGTCAGCGCATCCGGGCGGGGGAAGGACTCATCTTCGGGATCGCGCCGGGCAATGTGGACCCGGAGGTCCGCCCGGACCTGGAGGCCAATATGCAGGGCAACCGCTCGCATCTCGCGTTCGGCGGCGGCCCGCACGAGTGCCCCGGGCAGGACATCGGCCGGGCCATCGCCGACACGGGGGTGGACGCGCTGCTGATGCGGCTGCGGGACGTGCAGCTCGACATCGGCGAGGACGAGCTGCGCTGGCGTTCGTCGATCCTGTCGCGGCATCTGGTGGAACTGCCGGTGACCTTCACCCCGCAGCCCACCCAGGACGTGATGACCCGGCCCAGCCTCGGGGTGCCCGCCGCGGCGGGCGGCGACTGGCAGGTGTCGTCGCCCGCGCCGCTGTCGGCGCCCGGTCCCGTGGTGGCGCCCGACCGGCCGGCCGGGGCGGCCGGTCCGCTGCCGCCGCCCGCCGAGCCGGTGGCCCCCGCTCCCCAGCCGGTGCCGCGCGGGCTGTGGCGGCGGCTCGCGCGCTGGTGGCGCGCGGCCTGAGCGGGGAGGACGGCGCGGGCCGGGGTTCAGCGCGCGGGCGGTTCCGGTGGCCGCGCGGGGGCCCCGTCGAGCCGCCGGGCGCTGACGAAGCGGTGGCGCAGGCCCGTGACGGGATCCGTGAACCCCAGGACCCGGGCCAGCAGCCGCAGCGGTGCACGGAAGTCGCCGTCCGCCACCGGGTCCAGGACCACCGGGTACAGCGGGTCACCGATGAGGGGGATGCCCAGGGAGTTCATGTGCACCCGCAGCTGGTGGGTGCGGCCGGTGCGGGGCAGCAGCCGGTAGCGCGCCGCCGAGTCCGGTCCGGCGTTGCCGATGAGCTCCACCCGGGTCTCCGCGTTCGGTTCGCCCGGCACCTCGCGGGCCGTGAGGACGCCCCGTTCCTTCTCGATACGGCTGCGGACCGTGCGGGGGAGCTCCAGATCGTCGCGGTACGGGGCCAGCCCTTCGTACTCCTTGTGGATCCGCTTGTCGCGGAACAGGGTCTGGTACGCGCCGCGTTCCTCCGGGCGGACCGTGAACAGGACCAGCCCGGCCGTCAGCCGGTCGAGCCGGTGCGCGGCGCCCAGGGCGGGGAGGTCCAGGTCGCGGCGCAGCCGGGCGAGCGCGGTCTCGGTGATGTGGCCGCCGCGCGGGGTGGTGGCAAGGAAGTGGGGCTTGTCCACGACGACGATGTGCTCGTCCCGGTACACCACGGGAAGCGGGAACGGGACGGGTGTCTCCGGTGTCCGGGGCCGGTGGAACCATACGTACAGCCCTGGGACGTACGGGGTCAGCGGGGTGACGGGAGTGCCGTCTGCGGTGACGAAGGCACCGGCGCCGAGCAGGGCGTCGATGGTGTCGGCGGACGGGGCGAGCCGGTCCACGAGATGGTCCCGTACTGTCGGCCAGTTGGCCGTGTCGGGTCCGGCGGCGGGCAGTCGCAGACGTACCGGGTCGATCCCGTCGCGCTGGGGGAGCGGGGCGGGCGGGGGCGGGGTGCGGCGCCTTCGGCTCATCGGGGTCGAGGGTAGTCCCGGACCGGGTCCGCCTCGCGGCCGGGGCGGGTCGCGCCGGGCGTGGCCGGGGTCCCCGGGGCGGGGCGGCCGGGCTGGGAAAAGTGGTGGTCGGGGCCGGGTGGGTTAGGCAGGATGGGGGGATGCCTACTCTGGTGAACGACGTGGTGGCCGCGGGCACGCTCGCGAGGGTTCCCCAGCCCTCGATGGAGGTCGAGGGCGGGCTGGTGGCCCGGCCGTGGGCGGATCACGACGCCTCCGCCGTGTTCACGGCGTTCCAGGACCCCACTCTGCATCAGTGGCATGTCCGCAGCGCCGACTCACCGGACGAGGTGCTGCGCTGGATCGCCGGCTGGCGGGCCGCCTGGGCCGGTGAACGCGACGCGCAGTGGGCGGTGGCCGACGCGCACAGCGACGAACTGGTCGGCCGGGTGGCCCTGCGGAGCATCGAGCTGGGCGACGGCGTGGCGGAGGTCGCGTACTGGACCGTGCCGTCGGCGCGGGGGCGCGGTGTCGCGCCGCGCGCGGTGCGGGCGCTCAGCCGCTGGGCCTTCGGGATCGGCTTCCACCGGCTGGAGCTCATGCACGCGATCGGCAACGACGCGTCCTGCCGGGTGGCGGCCAAGTCCGGTTTCGTGGAGGAGGGCACCAAACGCTCGGCGGCCCTCCACCAGGACGGCTGGTACGACATGCATCTGCACGCCCGGGTGGCCGGGGACCCGGTGTGAGGGGCGGGCCCGGTCAGGCCGTCTTCTCCTGCTCGGCCTCCACCTGCGCGTTCCACTCGGGCTTGGACGCCTGCCAGCCGTCCTCGTTGTGCCCGAGGCGCCAGTAACCGGAGATCGACAGGTCCTCGCGGGGCACCTGGTGCTCGATCCGCAGCATCCGGCGCAGCTCCTTCACGAAACCGGCCTCGCCGTGGACGAACGCCTGGAGCCGGCCCGCCGGGAACCGGAGGGCTCGCACCGCTTCGAGCAGGGCCTGACCGACCGGGCGCTCGCCCCGGTGCAGCCAGACGACCTCGGCGTCGGTCGCGATCTTCTGCTCCTCCTCGGGGCCGGGGACCTCCACGAAGGCATGGACGACGGCACCCGCCGGAAGGGCCTCCAGCGAGGCGGCGATCGCGGGCAGGGCGCTCTCGTCACCGGCCAGCAGATGCCAGTCGGCGTCCGCCTGGGGGGCGTAGGCGCCGCCGGGGCCCAGGATGCGGACGGTGTCGCCGGGGCGGGCGGCGGCGGCCCAGGGGCCCGCGATGCCCGCGTCGCCGTGGATCACGAAGTCGAAGACGGCTTCACGTGTCACCGGGTCCCACGACCGCACGGAGTACGTGCGGGTCACGGGCCACTGCTCCCGGGGGACCTCCGCGCGGATGCGCTGGATGTCGAACGGCTCGGGATAGCTCACCCCGGCCGGGGGGAACAGGAACTTCACATAGTGATCGGTCCACTCGTCCGCCGCGAAGTCGGCGAGCCCCTCGCCGCCCAGCACCACCCGGTGCATGTGCGGGGTGATCCGCTCCGTGCGCACGACGCGTCCCAGATGGGTCGCCGGTGCTTGGCGTACAGGTCGCTCGGCCATGAGGACTCCCCTGATCACTGGTACTTAGGCTTACCTAAGTTAGCATCTCACGACTGGAGAGTGGAGAGCAGGCGGGCCAGTGATCCACCGAGCCCCCAGCGCTGCGCGAGCGCGTCCAGAGCCGCCGGGTCGCGCGGGGCGCGCGGCAGCGCCGGGTCCACCCGCGGCAGCGGTACGTCCAGCGCGACCCCGACGACCTTGGGGGCGACGGCGAGATAGGGCCGGGACTCGTGCAGCCGCTTGCGCTGGGTCGGGGTCAGCCGGGCCGCCGGACTGTCGATCGCGGCCATGATCCCGGCGAGGTCGCCGAACTCCGCCAGCAGTTTGGCCGCCGTCTTCTCGCCGATGCCGGGCACCCCGGGCAGTCCGTCGGAGGGGTCGCCGCGCAGCAGCGCGAGATCCGCGTACCCGGCGCCCCCCACGCCGTACTTCTCGCGCAGGACCGCCTCGTCGGTGAGCTGGAGGGTGCCGACGCCCTTGAGCGGGTACAGCACGCGCACGTCCCGGGCGTCGTCCACCAGCTGGTAGAGGTCGCGGTCACCGGTCACGATGTCCACCGGGCCCGTCGCGTGGGCGGTGAACGAACCGATCACGTCGTCGGCCTCGTACCCCTCGACCCCGACCCGGGCGATCCCCAGCGCGTCCAGCACCGCCTCGATGACCGGCACCTGCGGGGACAGGGTGTCGGGCACCTCCTCCTCGTCCGGACCGGCCGGGGTCTCCCGCGCCACCCGGTGCGCCTTGTAGGAGGGGATCAGGTCGACCCGCCACTGGGGCCGCCAGTCGGCGTCCATACAGGCGATCAGATCGTCCGGGTGATGGTCCTTGACGAGCCGGTCGATGAATTCGAGCAGACCGCGCACCGCGTTCACCGGGGTGCCGTCCGGTGCCTTCACCGACTCCGGGACGCCGAAGTAGGCCCGGAAGTAGAGGGAGGCGGTGTCGAGGAGCATGAGCCGTCGGGTTCGCTGAGTCACGAGCGCATCATGCCGCACGGCACTGACGGTCCGGGGTGCCCGACGCCCCGGCCGCACCGGACGTTCCACCCGAGGGGGGCGGCTCGGGACGAGTGGCGCTCCCAGGGACGGACCGGGCGAAATGTGACCCGCGCCACTTCTGTGTTTGGTACATGCATCTACGGGCAGGCGCGCTCCCGGAGCGAACCGGGCCCGTCCATCTCCACCGGACGCGCGCACCGGCAGCGGGCCGACCCCGCGTCTCCACGGCCCGCCCGGGGGAAAGGCGGGCCGTATTGGTTCGACCCGAGAGGTTCATGTGTCCAGGCTTGAGGCCGCGCACCTGTACAAGGTGTTCGGCAGACGACCCGATGCCGCCGTCGAGAGGCTCCGCCAGGGAGCGGACCGCGAGGAGCTGCGCGCCGACGGGGCCACCGCCGCCGTCATCGACGCCTCCTTCACGGTCGATCCCGGCCAGATCTTCGTCGTCATGGGTCTCTCCGGCTCCGGCAAGTCCACGCTGCTGCGCATGCTGAACGGACTGCTGGAGCCCACCGCCGGACAGGTGCTCTTCGACGGTCAGGACCTCACCGCGCTCAGCCCCCGCGAGCTGCGCGAGGTCCGGGCCCGAAAGATCAGCATGGTGTTCCAGCACTTCGCGCTGTTCCCCCACCGCAGCGTCCTGGAGAACGCCGCCTACGGCCTGGAGGTCCAGGGCGTGCCCCGGGCCGAACGGGAGGAGCGCGCCGCCGAGGCGCTGGGCCTCACCGGGCTCGCCGGCTGGGAGAAGTCCTGGCCCGACGAGCTGTCCGGCGGGATGCAGCAGCGGGTGGGCCTGGCCCGCGCGCTCGCCACCGACGCCGATCTGCTGCTCATGGACGAGTCCTTCAGTGCCCTGGACCCGCTGATCCGCCGCGATATGCAGGACCAGCTCCTCGAACTCCAGAGCCGCCTCAACAAGACGATCGTCTTCATCACCCACGACCTCAACGAGGCCATGCGGCTCGGGGACCGGGTCGCCGTCATGCGGGACGGCCGGATCGTGCAGACCGGCAGCGCCGAGGACATCCTGATGACCCCGGCCAACGACTACGTGGCCGCGTTCACCCAGGACGTCGACCGCTCCCGCGTACTGACCGCGTCGGCCGTGATGGACGGGGAGCTGCGCGGCAACGAGGCCGACTGCGGCTGCGAGACCGCGTACGCCGACACCGCCTTCGCCGACCTGTGCGGCATCAGCGCCCGGGTGCCGCACGCGGTCGCCGTGCTCGACAAGAGGAAGCAGCTGATCGGGGTGGTGCCCCAGCAACGGCTGGTGGGCTTCCTCGCGGACGGCGACGAGGCGGTACGGGCCGAGGTGCCCTGCGACGGCGCGGGCAAGGCCGCCGCGACGACCGGCAAGGCGGTGAGCACCGATGCCTAGGCTGCATCTCGGTGACTGGGTCGACAGCGGTGTCGAATGGCTGGTCACCCATATGGCGTGGCTCTTCGACGCGCTGAAGAGCCTGGTCGAGGGCATGTACGACGGCACCAACGCCGTTCTCACCGCCCCGGAACCCCTGCTTCTCGCGGGCATCCTCGCCTTGTTCGCCTGGTGGCTGCGCGGACTGGTCGCCGGTGTCCTCGCCTTCGGCGGCTTCGCGCTGATCGACTCCATGGAACTGTGGGACAAGTCGATGTCGACGCTGTCCCTGGTGCTGGTCGCGACCGTGATCGCCCTGGTCATCGGGGTACCGCTCGGTATCTGGGCGGCCCGCTCGCAGACGGTCAGCTCCGTCGTCCGGCCGGTCCTCGACCTGCTCCAGACCATGCCGTCGATGGTGCTGCTGATCCCGGCGATCCTGTTCTTCGGCATGGGCGTGCCCGCCGGAGTCGTCGCCACCCTGATCTTCGCGCTGGCACCCGGGGTACGGATGACCGAACTCGGCATCCGCCAGGTCGACGCGGAACTGGTCGAGGCGGCCGAGGCGTTCGGCACCACCCCCCGCAACACCCTGCTGCGGGTGCAGCTCCCGCTCGCGCTCCCCACGATCATGGCGGGCGTCAACCAGGTCATCATGCTGGGCCTGTCCATGGTCGTCATCGCGGGCATGGTCGGCACCGGCGGCCTCGGCGGCGCGGTGAACGAGGCCATCGGCCAGCTGAACATCGGACTCGGTTTCGAGGCCGGCCTCGGCATCGTCGTCCTCGCCATCTACCTCGACCGGATGACCGGCGCCCTCGGTGACCAGATATCGCCGCTCGGCCGCCGCGCCGCCGCCAAGGCGCGGGCCGCCGGTGAGCTGCGGATCTGGCAGCACCGCCCCCGCCCGGCCGTCGCGGTCGTCGGTGTGGTCGTCCTCGCGCTCGTCGCGGGCGGCATGGGCATCTTCGGCACCCCCGGCGACAAGGGGACCACCGACTCCGCCACGGACGTCGGCAAGGGCGACACCGTCAAGATCGGGTACATCCCCTGGGACGAGGGCATCGCCACCACCTTCCTGTGGAAGGAACTCCTGGAACGCCGCGGCTTCGAGGTCGAGACCACCCAGTACGCCGCCGGACCGCTGTTCACCGGTCTGGCCCAGGGACAGATCGACTTCCAGACCGACGGCTGGCTCCCCGTCACCCACGCCGAGTACTGGAAGAGGTACGGCAAGCAGCTCGAAGACCTCGGCGCCTGGTACGGACCGACCTCACTGGAGATCGCCGTCCCCGGCTACGTCAAGGGCGTGGACTCCATGGCCGACCTCAAGGGGCAGGGCGACCGCTTCAAGGGCCGGATCATCGGGATCGAGCCGAGCGCCGGGATGATGGGCCTGCTCAAGAAGGATGTCGTCGGCGCCTACGGTCTGGGCGACGAGTACAAGGTCGTGGACGGCTCCACCCCCGCGATGCTCGCCGAGCTCAAGCGCGCGTACGCCAAGAAGGAGCCCATCGCCGTCACCCTCTGGTCCCCGCACTGGGCGTACAGCGACTACGACCTCAAGAAGCTCAAGGACCCGAAGGGTGCGTGGGGCGAGGGCGACGAGGTGCACACCCTCAGCCGCAAGGGCTTCAGCGACGACCACCCGGAGGTCGGCCGCTGGCTGAAGGACTTCCGGATGACCGAGAAGCAGCTCACCGACCTGGAGTCCGCCATCCAGAAGGCGGGCAAGGGCAAGGAGCAGCAGGCCGTCCGCGACTGGCTGGAGAAGCACCCGGACACCGTCGACAAGTGGGCACCGGTGCCCGGTGACCGGGCCGCCGCCGAGTAGAGCGCCCGGCACCCACCGCCCGGCACCCACCGCCCGGCGTCCTCCGCCCGGTGTCATCCGCCCGGCTGTGAAATGGCCGGAAATCCGGCTCCGGCGAGCCGAACCGCCGATCATGTCCGACCATGAGGGGCGGGCCCCGTCGCACGACGGGGCCCGCCCCTCACGGGTGATCCCGGCGACGGCCGTTTGCCGAACACGCGTAGGGTGCAGAAACCCGACGGAGACCCCGGTCGGGTCACACGGCACCACGGACACGGGAGGGAGCCGGAGCGATGGACGAGAAGGAGACCCTTCGGGTGGGCGCCGCCGTACGGCGGCGGCGACGGTCCCTGGAACTCACCCTCGCCGTGGTCGCGGAGCGCAGCGGGCTGTCCGTCCCCTTCCTCAGCCAGGTGGAGAACGAACGGGCACGGCCCAGCCGCGCCTCCCTGGAGAAGGTCGCCGACGCGCTCGGCACCACCGCGGTCGAGCTGCTCGCCGCCGCCGATCCCGCCTGCACGGTCGATGTCGTCCGCGCCGACACCCCGCCCGGCCAGGACCTCCGGTCCCCCGGCGGGGAGCGCAGCAGGGCCCGCTCCCTGGTCCGCGGCCACCACCAGCTGCACGCCACCGAGTTCACCGGCGACCATGACACGGCCCGTGAATTCCAGCACCGCAACGACGAGTTGCTGTACGTCGCGGACGGCGCCGTCGAGATCGAGGCGGAGGGCCGGGCCCACCGTCTCGGCCGCGGGGACACCCTGTACCTGACCGGGGGAGTGCGGCACCGCTGGCGGGCCACCGAACCGGACACCCGGGTCCTGGTGGTGGCCGTCGCCGAGCACATCGACGCTGTGCAGGACCGGAGGAGATGAGATCGACTCCCTCCCGTGGCACATTCCGGCTGACTAGTCTGATCCCGTGAAATCTGCCCGGATCGTCTCCCTGGTGCCCTCACTGACCGAAGCCGTCGCCGCCACCCTGCCCGGGACCCTCGTCGGCGTCACCGACTGGTGCACCCACCCCGACGACCTCGGCGCCGTCCGTGTCGGCGGCACCAAGAACCCCGATGTGCCGCGGATCGTCTCCCTCGCCCCCGACCTGGTCGTCGCCAACGAGGAGGAGAACCGCCGCCCCGACCTCGACGCCCTTCGGGCGGCCGGCGTAGAGGTCCTGGTCACCGAGATCCGCACGGTCCAGCAGGCGTTCCGCGAACTGGAGCGGGTGCTCAAGGCGTGCGGCGCCGACGGACGGCCCGCCTGGCTGGATCTCGCCGAGTCCGTGTGGTCCGGGCTGCCCGAACCCTGGGAACGCGTCACGGCCGTGGTACCGGTGTGGCGGCGGCCCTGGATGGTCCTCGGCCGCGACACCTTCGCCGGGGACATGCTGGCCCGCCTCGGGGTCGACAACCTGTACGCGGGCCATCCCGACCGCTATCCCCATGTCCCGCTCGACGAACTGCGGTCCTGCGGCGCCGATCTGGCGGTCCTGCCCGACGAGCCGTACCCCTTCGGCCCCGACGACGGACCCGACGCGCTGCCGTTCCCCGCGGCGTTCGTCAGCGGCCGTCATCTCACCTGGTACGGGCCGTCGTTGGCGGAGGCGCCGGGGACCGTCGGCGCGGGGCTGCGGGAGCTGCTGCGCCGCAGATGACACCCGGCCGGGCCCCGGACACCCGTACGACCCGCCCGGTCAGCGGGGCGCGGCCGGGAGGCTTCCGAGCGCCAGCCCCTGGACCGTCCGGACGGCCGCCACCGTCCAGGCCCCGGCCAGCGTGACGAAGAGCAGCACCGCCAGCGCCCCGAACACGGCCAGTCCCGTCCGGTCGGCCAGCGCCGCCGCGCCCGTCACACAGGTGCCCACCGGGAAGGTGAACGCCCACCACGTCATCGTGAACCGCATACCGCGCCGCCGCGCCCGCACCACCAGCGCGCCCGCGAACGCCAGCCACAGCAGGGCGAACCCCGTCACGGGCACGCCGTACAGCACCGCGAACGCCTCGAACCCGCGCGCGTGGGCCGCCGGGACCGCGTCCGGCGCCAGCTCCGCGAACCGTCCGGCGGCCGTCGTGGACTGCCCCAGCGGCCCCAGCACCAGGAACAGCGTCGGGGTCAGCGCGAGCGGCGGCGGACCGTCCGCCACCAGCGTCGCGAAGACGGCCGGAAGCATCATCAGGGTGCCCAGCAGCCCGATCCCGAACAGCGCGGCACAGCCGAACAGCAGCGTCCCCCGGGCCGCCCCCGCCGGCAGGTACGGCACGAACTGCGGACCGGTCGCCGCGGCCACCATCGGGGCCACCACCGGCAGCAGCCACACCGGCGCCGGACGCGCCGGGGGTGTATGCCGCACCACCACCAGCAGATACGGGATCACCACCGCCACCGCGAGAGCGGTCACCGTCCCCACGGTGAACAGCGCCGCGCCGAGGACCACCGCGACCCGCTCGCCGAGCACGTCCCGGCCCACCGCGACCGTCGAGGCGCCCACCGCGAGCAGGGCCATCGACAGACACCCGTAGAACGGCGCCATCGCCGGGTCACGCAGATGCGCGCGGGCCTGGTCCCCGTGCCGCCGCCAGTGCACCGCGCGCGCGGCCGTCACCGCCGCCAGCGCGAGCACCGACAGCGCCCACACCGCCACGCACACGGGCCGCAGCCCCGGCACCCGGACGGGGAGCGCGGCCCCGGCGGTGGCCACGATCGCGGTCCCCATCACACACGCGTACCAGTTGGGCCCGAGATGACGGGTGCCGGGCCGGACCGCGGCCCCGGCGGCGGGCGGTCCGGCGGGCGGCGGGGACATCCGGGGACGGGCGGCGGTATGGAGCATGGGTCCACCGTCGCGGGGCGGCCGACCGCCCACCAGGGGTGTTGTTGCTATGAGGGCATAAGCTGGATTTATGGGTCAAGGGAGCAAAAGCGGGCAGCGGAGCGGTCCGCTCGCGCACCGGGTGCCGGACCTCGGGGCACTGGAACTGCTGCTCGCCGTGGCCCGGCTGGGCAGCCTCGGCCGGGCCGCCCGGGAGCTGGGCATCACCCAGCCCGCCGCCAGCAGCCGCGTCCGCGCGATGGAACGGCAGCTCGGGGTGGCCCTGGTGGACCGCTCCCCGCGCGGGTCCCGGCTCACCGACGCCGGAGCGCTGGTCACCGACTGGGCGCGGCGGATCGTCGAGGCGGCGGAGGTCTTCGACGCGGGGGCGCAGGCGCTGCGCGACCGGCGGGACTCGCGGCTGCGGGTCGCCGCGAGCATGACCATCGCCGAGTATCTGCTGCCCGGCTGGCTGATCGCGCTGCGCGCGCGCCACCCGGACACCGCGGTGTCCCTGCTCGCGGGGAACTCCGCCGCGGTCGCCGGGCGGCTGCTGTCCGGCGAGGCCGACCTGGGGTTCGTCGAGGGGGTGGGCGTGCCGCCCGGCCTGGACTCGGTGGTCATCGGACACGACCGGCTCGTCGTCGTCACGGCGCCCGGGCATCCCTGGGCCCGGCGCGGACGGCCGGTGGCCGGGGACGAGCTGACGCGGACCCCGCTGATCCTTCGGGAGGAGGGCTCCGGGACCCGGGAGGTGCTGGCCGCGGCGCTCGGTGGGCTGGCGCGGCCCCTGATCGAGCTGTCGTCCACCACCGCGGTCAAGGCCGCGGCGGTGGGTGGGGCGGGGCCCGCGGTGCTCAGCGAACTCGCGGTCGGGGAGGAACTGGCCGCGCGCCGCCTCGTCGCCGTCCCCCTCCAGGACATCGCCCTGACCCGCGCCCTGCGTGCGACCTGGCCCCGGGGCCCCCGCCCCACGGGTCCGGCCCGGGACCTCCTCACCCTCACCCACTGGTGACCCGTGCGGGGCCCGTGCGGGTGGCTGTGCAGGGTGCTGGTCGTCCGCTTCTCGCACGGTTCCCCGCGCGCCTGTGGGTCTGCCCGGCTGGACCCACTTGTCCCTGTGCGGGTCGTTCGTGGGTGCGCAGTTCCCCGCGCCCCTTTCGGGGCACCCCTGGTGCTTGTGTCTTGTTCGACGGGTGCGTGTTGCCCTCGTTTTCGCGCGGTTCCCCGCGCGTCTGGGTCTGCCCGGGTGGGCGTACTTGTCCCTGTGCGGGTCGTTCGTGGGTGCGCAGTTCCCCGCGCCCCTGACGGGCCGCTTCCTGGTGCTGTTGCCTTGTTCGCCGGGTGCGGGTCGCTGTCGTCCTCGGAGGCAGGCGGCGCCGGGGGTCGGGATGCGGAGGCCGTCGGTCGCCTTCCCGGTGGTAGGCATCGGGCGGTCCGACTCCCCAGCGGCGCAAGGTCGCCGAAGTGCTACAGATGGACCTTGAAGAACTCGACGCTCTGCTCACCCCGGCTGCGGTGCCGCCGGAGCCCGGACGGTTCGCGTCGGGTGCCTACTACGGCCCGGGGGACGCTGACGCGATGATCCGACGTGAGTTCCTGCACCTCATGGCGGTTTCGGGCCCGCTCGCCGCCGTGCCCGCGGGCGGGGCAAGTGCCCTGGAAGGCGGTGCCGGTGGCTTCGAGCGGATGAACGGTCATCTGTGGCAGGTCTACCGGCTCGCTCGCGCCAAGCACTCGGTGTACCCCGCGGTGCAGTCGCAGCTCATCGCTTTGAACGATGCGCTGCGCGACGGACGAGGCCGGGCAGGTTCGCTCCGTGTCGCGGCCGGGGACCTGTTCCAACTGGCGGGCGAGCTCGCCTTCGACGCCGATCGGAACCACGACGCCGCCTCCTCCTACGCGTTGGCGGCCAGTGCGAGCAAGGAGGCCGGGGCCTACGACCTGTGGGCGTGCGCCCTGATCCGCAGCGCCTACGTGGATCTCTCCGAGCGTCGCTACCGGCGCGCCGCTGACACCTTGGGGGCCGCGCGGCGCGTCGCCCTGCGCGGGGACAGCGGCCTTGCCACCAAGTACTGGGCCGCGGCGGTGCAGGCCGAGGCGTCTGCCGGCCTCGGAGACCTCAACGCCTGTGAGGCGGCCCTGGACGAAGCCGAGAAGGTGGCCGACCTCGGTGACCGGGAGCCGGCCGCCGGATGGTTGCGCTTCGACGGTTCGCGTCTGGCGGAGGAGCGCGGAGCCCGGTATTTCCAGCTCAACCGCCTCGACCTGGCCGAGGCGGCCCTGAAGGACGCGCTGGAGCTCGGTCCGCCGGCCGTCGGACCTTCCTTCCGGCGCCGGGGCGCGGTACTCGTGGATCTGGCGGCGATCGGGGCCAGACGGAAGGACTCGGAGCAGGTCGTGCGGTACGGACGGGAAGCCCTGGCGCTGGCGCGGGCCTCCGGGTCGGGGTATGCCATCCGTAGACTCTCGACCCTGACCGCCGAGCTGGACGACGTAAGGCGGGACCGGGGTGTCGCCGAACTGAAGGCCGAGATCGGCGGTCTGTCGGCGTGACGAGAGGGGATGGCATGACCACCGAGGGCGCGCGGGTCTTTCGTGAGGCGTGGATCGCGGGAGTGCGCAAGCACTTCCCCGGCGAGCCGAAGCCGGGCTACGTGACTCCATGGGAGCAGACGCCGGACTGGGAACGTGAGGCCGCGGGTGCCGTCTACGAACAGGTGCGCCAGCTGCTCGAACTGAGTGGTGGTCACGCTTCCCGTCTGTCGCGCGAGCAGAAGAGCCGGTTCGTCGCCACGAGCTGGACGGCACAGATGTTCAAGCACTTCGAGGACCCTAAGCCGGGATACGTGGCCGACTGGCCCGACCTGCCGGACTGGCAGAGGGAGACCGACTCGGACATCTTCGATGCCGTCGAGAACAGCCTGGAGTAGGTCCCGGTTCCGCAAGCAAGGGTCCCTGACCGGAAGGCCGGGTGCCTCGTCGGGTGTGGCGGCCCCGCCCCGGTCCACCGGTGACAGGGATTCCCGTTCGCGCGGATGACGCCCCGAAGGGGATCAGCCGCGGCCTTCCGCCGCCGCTGAGACCAACCCCCGTACCACCCGGAGATCGTCCCCCATCTCCGGGTGCCACTGCACCCCCAGCACCCACGGCCCGGCCTCCGGTGCCTCGACCGCCTCCACCGTGCCGTCCTCCGCGAACGCCGAGGCGACAAGGCCCGTCCCGAGGCGGTCCACCGCCTGGTGGTGGTACGTCGGCACCACCGACACCCCGGGGGCCAGCGTCCCGTACAACGTGCCCGGCACCGCCGTGACGGGATGCGTGCCGAACGTGCCGACCCGCTCCACATGGCCGTCGAGATGCTGGACGAGCGTCCCGCCGAGCGCGACGTTCAGCAGTTGCATCCCCCGGCACACCCCGAGCAGCGGTGTCCCGTGGGCGAGCGCCGCCTCGATCAGGGCGAGTTCCCAGGCGTCCCGTTCCCGCGCGGGAGGGCCGGTCCGGGGATCGGGCTCCGCCCCGTACCGCACCGGCTCCACGTCCGGGCCGCCCGCGACGACGACCCCGTCCAGCCGGGCCACGGCCGCCGCCGCGTGCGCCGGGTCGTCGGGCGGCAGCAGTACGGCGAGGGCTCCGGCGGACTGTACGAGCCGGGGATAGCCGATCGCCAACAGCGCCACCTCCAGCTCCCACACCCCCCACCGCGCGCGCTCGCGGTACGTGCTCACTCCGATCAGCGGCCTGCTCACCGGGCACACTCCTTCTGACGGTCCATCACTCCATGGAGTGAACTCGGCGGGGGGACGCGGTCCGGCGGATCGTCCAGGGCGGCGCGGAGCGTGGCGTTACCGGCGGGGTGGCCGGGGGAGCGGACCGGTTCCGACGGGGCAGGATCGGGGAACGTGTCGTGCAGCCGGTACCCGCCCGGCGGCGCGCCGCGGGTAATACCTTAGGCGCCCGGCGCACCGAAGGAGGCCGTCCCCGTGGCAGACCGCACACCCCCGCTCGGCGTCGAGGAACTGCGCGCCCTCGTGGCGGACGGCGGGATCGACACCGTCGTCCTGGCCTTCCCCGATATGCAAGGACGGCTCCAGGGCAAGCGGTTCGCCGCGCGCTTCTTCCTGGACGAGGTCCTGGAGCACGGCACCGAGGGCTGCGACTACCTGCTCGCCGTCGACACCGAGATGAACACCGTCGACGGCTACGCCATGTCCTCCTGGGACCGCGGCTACGGCGACTTCGCCATGCGTCCCGACCCCGCCACCCTGCGCAGGATTCCCTGGCACCCCGGCACCGCCCTGCTGCTCGCCGACCTCGCGTGGGCCGACGGCTCACCGGTCGCCGCCGCGCCCCGCCAGATCCTGCGCCGGCAGCTCGAACGGCTCGCCGGACACGGCTGGACGGCCCAGGTCGGTACCGAGCTGGAGTTCATCGTCTTCGAGGACACCTACGAGCAGGCGTGGGACGCCGACTACCGGGGCCTCACCCCGGCCAACCAGTACAACATCGACTACTCGATCCTCGGCACCGGCCGGGTCGAACCCCTGCTGCGCCGGATCCGCAACGAGATGGCGGGCGCCGGACTGGCCGTCGAGTCGGCCAAGGGCGAGTGCAATCCCGGCCAGCACGAGATCGTGTTCCGCTACGACGAGGCGCTGGTCACCTGCGACCAGCACGCCGTCTACAAGACCGGGGCCAAGGAGATCGCCGCCCAGGAGGGCCGCTCGCTGACCTTCATGGCGAAGTACGACACCCGGGAGGGCAACTCCTGCCATATCCATCTCTCGCTCACCGACCCCGACGGCCGACCCGTGATGGCGGGGGACGGGCCCGACGGGATGTCCGCGGTGATGCGGCACTTCCTCGCCGGTCAGCTCGCCGCGCTGCGGGACTTCGCGCTGCTGTACGCGCCGAACATCAACTCGTACAAACGCTTCCAGCCCGGCTCGTTCGCGCCGACCGCCGTCGCCTGGGGCCATGACAACCGGACCTGTGCGCTGCGGGTGGTCGGCCACGGCCCCGGCACCCGTTTCGAGAACCGGCTCCCGGGCGGCGACGTCAACCCCTACCTCGCCGTCGCCGGGCTGATCGCCGCCGGGCTGCACGGGGTGGAACACGGGCTCGAACTCCCCGAACCCTGCACCGGCAACGCCTACACCGCCGGACACGCCCGGGTCCCCACCACCCTCCGCGAGGCCGCCGGGCTCTGGGAGAACAGCACGATCGCCCGCGCCGCCTTCGGGGACGAGGTGGTCGACCACTACCGGACCATGGCCCGCGTCGAACTCGACGCCTTCGACGCCGCGGTGACCGACTGGGAACTGCGCCGCTCCTTCGAACGCCTGTGAGGAACGCCTTGCCGCACGAGCACGAGGACGACCCGCTCCGCCCGCCCCGCGACCCCGGCGCACCGTACGAACTGACGGTGCTGAACCCGGCGACCGAGGAAGTCGTCGCTACCGTCCCCGGCGCCACCGCCGCCGATGTGGACCGGGCCGTCACCCGGGCCGCCGCCGCCCAGCGCGGCTGGGCCGCCCTCGCGCCCGCAGACCGGGCCCGCGCCCTGCGCCGGTTCGCCGCCGCCGTCGACGCGCGGATCGGGGAACTCGCCGCACTGGAGGTCCGGGAGGCCGGACACACCATCGGCAACGCCCGCTGGGAGGCGGGCAATGTCCGCGACCTCCTCGACTACGCCGCCGGGGGAGTGGAACGCCTCACCGGGCGCCAGATCCCCGTACCCGGCGGGATCGACCTCACGATCCTCGAACCGCTCGGGGTGATCGGGGTGATCGCCCCCTGGAACTTCCCCATGCCCATCGCCGCCTGGGGCGTCGCGCCCGCCCTCGCCGCGGGCAACGCCGTCCTCCTCAAACCCGCCGAGACCACCCCGCTCACCGCGCTGCGGCTCGCCGAACTGGGCCGTGAGGCGGGGCTGCCCGAACATCTCTTCCAGGTGCTGCCCGGCACCGGACCGGTCGCGGGTGACGCGCTGGTCGCCCATCCCGGGGTCGCGAAGATCGTGTTCACCGGCTCCACCCGGGTCGGCAAGGCGATCATGGCGAAGTGCGCCGGACGGGTGAAACGGGTGACCCTCGAACTCGGCGGCAAGAGTCCCAACATCGTCTTCGCGGACGCCGACATCGAGGCCGCCGCCGCGAGCGCGCCGATGGCCTTCCTCGACAACAGCGGCCAGGACTGCTGCGCCCGCACCCGCATCCTCGTCCAGGACACCGTGTACGACCGGTTCCTGGAACTGCTCGCCCCCGGGATCGAGGCGGTCCGGGTCGGTGACCCGGCCGACGAACGCACCCAGATGGGGCCGCTGATCTCCCGCGCCCAGCTCGACCGGGTCCGCGGGTACGTCCCCGGGGAGCTGCCGGGGGTCCGGGGCGACTGCCCCACCGGACCGGGCTTCTGGTTCCCGCCGACCCTGCTGACCGGTCTCGCCCCGGACGCGCCCGCGGCCGTCGAGGAGGTCTTCGGGCCGGTCGCCGTGGTGCTCCCCTTCACCGACGAGGACGACGCGGTACGGCTCGCCAACGCCACCGAGTACGGGCTGTCCGGTTCGCTGTGGACCCGGGACCTGGGACGCGCGCTGCGGGTATCCCGGGCGGTCGCGGCGGGCAACCTCTCCGTGAACTCGCACTCCAGCGTCCGCTACTGGACCCCGTTCGGCGGCTACAAACAGTCCGGGCTCGGCCGTGAGCTGGGGCCCGACGCGCTGACCGCCTTCACCGAGACCAAGAACATCTTCCTCAGCACGGAGGTCTGACCGCCCATGACCGACACCCCCGGGGCCGGCCCCGCCCGCACCGACGACGACAGGCCCGCCGCGGCCGTCTGCCGGCGGCTGGTGGGCCGTACCGCCGTGATCACCGGAGCGGGCAGCGGTATCGGCCTCGCCACCGCGCGCAGACTCGCCTCGGAGGGCGCGCGCGTCGTCTGCGGCGACATCGACGAGCAGTCGGGCCGCGCGTCGGCCGACGCGGTCGGCGGCACCTTCGTCCGGGTCGACGTCACCGACGCCGGGCAGGTCGACGAACTCTTCCGGACGGCGTACGACACCTATGGCTCGGTCGACATCGCCTTCAACAACGCCGGGATCTCGCCCCCCGAGGACGACTCGATCCTCACCACCGGGCCGGCCGCCTGGCGGCGGGTCCAGGAGGTCAATCTGACCTCCGTCTACCTCTGCTGCAAGGCCGCCCTGCCCTATATGCGGCGCCAGGGCCGGGGCTCCATCATCAACACCGCGTCGTTCGTCGCCCGGATGGGCGCCGCGACCTCGCAGATCTCCTACACCGCGTCCAAGGGCGGCGTCCTCGCCATGTCCCGGGAACTGGGTGTGCAGTTCGCCCGGGAGGGCATCCGCGTCAACGCCCTGTGTCCCGGGCCCGTCAACACCCCGCTGCTGCGGGAGCTGTTCGCCAAGGACCCCGAGCGCGCGGCCCGGCGGCTGGTCCACATCCCCGTGGGCCGCTTCGCCGAGGCCGACGAGATCGCCGCCGCCGTCGCGTTCCTGGCCAGCGACGACTCGTCGTTCGTCAACGCCACCGACTTCCTGGTGGACGGCGGGATCTCCGGCGCCTACGTCACCCCGCTGTAGCGCGCCCCGGG
The DNA here is from genome assembly GCF_036250755.1 of Streptomyces uncialis. NCBI lineage: Bacteria > Bacillati > Actinomycetota > Actinomycetes > Kitasatosporales > Streptomycetaceae > Streptomyces > Streptomyces uncialis. The sequence goes on from NZ_CP109583.1 coordinate 7,518,735, forward strand.
GACGCGGCGGGACGGCGTACCGGTCCTGTCCACCGGTACGCCGTCCCTTCGGGCCGTGGGGTCAGGCCCCGCCGAGGTCCGCGGACATCCAGCGCTCGGGACGCATATGGAAGACCACCTGTTCGCCCTGCTCGCTCTCGGCGTGGGCGAGATAGGCGTCCACGCTCTCGGCGGGCAGATAGCGGGACGCCATCTCGTGGTAGTGGTCCCGGGTCGCGGGCATCGTCTTGATGACGGGACCCTCCACCGACACATAGCGCGTGGTCGGCGTGGTCCGGTCCACCAGCAGGGTGAAGCGCCCGGCGGCGGCGATCAGGGTGCTCTTGCGGGACGTGGCACCGGTGATGATCCAGATGTCGCCGCCCGGCTCGTACTGGTACCAGACGGGGACGGTGACGGGGGCCCGGTACGGGTCGCCCGAGTCCAGCGCGATCGCCGCGACATGGGCTTCGGCGAGGAACACTTCGCGCTCTTCACGGGTAAGGGGCATGGGGTCTCCTTGGTCTCGGTACGGGTCGGTCCGGCCCGTCGCGACCGGACCGCACCGGCTCCCGCCGCGCGCGGCGCGGTCCGCCATGGCCCCGGGCGCTCGGCCCTGGGCGCGCCGGGTGGGACCGGCGGGACATGACGGGGAGGGGGACGGTGCTGTCCGGAGCACGGGCGTGCCGCAGGGGCACAGCCGTGCGCGACGGGGTGATGAAAGGTGACGGTGGTGGGGGGAGGGCGCGCGGAACGCTCCGTGCGCGGGTGGCGATCGAGGTACGACGTCCGGTCGGCGGTCACGGACCCGGTGGTGGGCGGGTCCGGCCGGCCGTCGCACAACGGCCGTGGCGTGTCGGGCCGGTGGGTCGTCCGGGTGGGGGGTGGGGCGCGCGCCGGCGTCAGTGGCGGTGCGGGGCCTGTCTCGGCGGGTGGGGGGTGGCGGCCGGGGCCCCGGCGATCGCCGGGGCCACAGGGCGCGGGCGAGCGGGACGGGCCGTCCGGCTCCGTCCGGTGGGGTGGGGTGCTCCGGCGGCGGAAGGGTGGGGCCGCCCCGCCGCCGGAGCCGGTGTCGCGTGGTACATGGGCCGTTCTCTCTCGCTCGTCAGGCGTGATCGAGTTACCGTACGACCGTACCAGCTGTCCATACGGTAGATCGAAACAACTCCGCCGTACGAGTGAGTGCGCGGTTAACGACTTGTGGAACGGGGCTTGACACCGACCCCCGCGGCCCCGTGCACCCGGGCCGCCAGTTCGCGCTCCTCGGGCGTGCCGTCGGGGCGCCACTCCATCAGCTTCGCCAGACCCGGCCTGACCAGGTCGAAGCCGTCGAACAGACCGAGGACGAAGTCCCGGCTGCGGTAGCGGATGGGGTTGGCGCTGCGGGAGTAGATCTCGGTGATCTCCGGTGCCTGCGCGGTGAGGCCCTCGTCGGTGGCGTGGGACAGCGCCAGATGGCTGCCCGGCGCCAGCGCGTCGCGGTACCGGGCCACCAGCGCCCGCGGGTCGTCCTCGTCGGGGATGAACTGGAGCACCGACAGGAACAGCAGCGCGACCGGCTCGTCGAAGTCGATCAGCCGCCGTACCCCGGGGTGGCCCAGTACCCCGTCCACATCACGTAGATCGCCCTGGACGGCCTCCGACAGGGGGTCGTCGGCCAGCAGTTCGGCGGCGTGCAGCGCGGCGGCGTCGTCGTTGTCGACGTACACCACCTTGATCCCGGGGTCGGTCGCGCGCGCCACCTCGTGCACCGGGCCCTGCGTCGGGATGCCCGATCCGATGTCGAGGAACTGGCGTATTCCCGCCCCGGCGCAGTACCGCACGGCCCGCTGGAGGAAGGCGCGGTTGGCGCGCATGATGAGCGGTGTCTCCGGCAGCAGTTCGACGACCTGGCGCGCCAGTTCCACATCGGCGGGCAGATGATGCGTCCCGCCCAGGTAGTAGTCGTACATCCGGGCGGCGCTGGCCCGGCTGGTGTCGATCCCCTCGATCCCTTCGATGGCCTCGATCCCCCGTGGTGTTCCGGGGGCGACGCGGGGTGAGCTCTCCACGGACGGTTCTCCTCGGCTCGGCGTTGCTGATGGGGTTGGCGCGGTCGCGGAACGGGCCCGCGGACCCGGGCGCCGGGCCGGTCGGCCGGCCCGGCACCCGGAGGTTCAGGCGCAGGTGGGCACCGAGGTGCCGGCGGCGCGCCCCTGGGGGGCGGGCGCCCGGCTCGCGTACGGGTCCGCGCGCATCCCCCACTCCGCGGCGAACCGCCGGCCGAACAGGGAATCGCCGCCCGCGACCAGCAGCAGCTCGTTCAGCGCGGTCAGTACGCAGCGGGAGCGGCGCTCCGGCGGCAGCGCGAACACCGGCTCCATCACCTCGTGCGCCTCCGAGGGTTCGCCCAGGGTGAGGAACGCCCTGGCCGTGTCGATCCGGCTCAGCGCGTGCTCGGCGTAGGCGCGTACCTCCGCGGGCGCCTTGTCGAACAGGTCCAGGGCGGTGAGGAGTTCCTGGAGCGCCGGGTGGATGTCGCGGACGTCCAGCAGGGCCGCCCCGACGAAGTAGCGCTGCTGGGCGCTCTGGAGGTGGAAGATCCCGTCGGCCCCGTTCCCGGTGCCGAAGTACATCTGTTTCCTGTTGCCCTCCTCCCATGCCCGCAGGGCCTCGCGTGCCTCGTCGTCCTGTCCGGCGCGGGCGAGCGCGCGGGCCCGGCGCAGCAGCAGATGCGACTTGATGCCGTCGGGCCACTCGCCGCGCGCGCCGTCGTCGGCGATCCGGGCGGACTCCACGAAGTCGCCGTCGGAGAAGGCCAGCCGGGAGCGGACCACGCTGACCCAGCGCCGCGCGTCGTCGTGCTCGGCCTGGCCCGCGAACATGGAGGCGGCCCAGAGGTGGGCGCGGGCGGCCGAGGTGCCGCCGAGGTCGTCGCAGACCCAGGCCGTCAGCGCGGAGCAGCGGGCGGCGAGGGCCTGGAGGCGGACGGTCTGGCTGGGGCGCTGCTGGCCGCGCAGCAGTTCGGCCATGCGCTCGCCGAGCTGGGTGAGCTGGAGCAGCACCGGGGCGGGTGAGGCGTGCAGATAGGCGCGGCCCGCGTCGCGCAGTTCACGGTCGAGTTGTTCGACCGTGACGTCGTCGACATTGGTCGTCGTCACATGGCGGGCGGTGCCCAGCGCGTTCTCGCCGCTGACGGCCATGAGTTCGGCGGTGCCGGTCTCGCGCAGGCGTAACGGGCGGTGCGCGGGGTCGGGCGGGCCGGGGTGCCCGGGGCAGCCGGCGGTCGCCGTCCCCGCGGTCCGCGGGCGGGAGGCGGGCGGTTGCTGGGGGTCCGCGTCACCGGCGAGCCGTCGGTGGTACAGCTCGCGGTCCTCCTCGGGCATGTGCCGCAGGTCCTCGATGTCGACGAGCTGGACCCAGCTCGTGCCGTAGATGTCGGCCAGGGTGCGCAGGGTGCGCACCGTGGGATGCACCCCACGGGCGGGCCACTGCTCGAAGTCCCATATGCGGCTGCCGCGCATCCGGGACTCGGCGTCGTTGCGCAGGGCGCTGTAGCGGGCGGCGACCTCGTCCAGCGAGAGTTCGCAGGCGAGGCGGCGCGCGGTGCGCGGGCGCATATGGCAGAGCTGGGCGAGTGCCGTGGCCACGGCGTCGTTGATCCGGTCCGCGGGGAATCCGAGGGCCTTCAGTTGTTCCCGCAGTTCCCTGCGGTAGGGCTTGCTTCCTGGCTTGTGCTGGAGCTCTTTCACGTAGCGTTCTCCCCCTTGGTGCATCACATGACTGCGTGCAGATGTCGCGGAAGTGCGCTGGACGACCCGTCCCCCGGGCCCGGAAAGGTCAGCAGGCGACCGCCTCGATCAGGGAGATCCGGCCGGTGTCCTGGACGCCGCGGACCGTGAACCCGGCCTCGGACAGCAGGGTGCGGTAGTCGTCCGCGGACCGCTCCCGGCCGCCGATGAGCAGCAGCAGATGGAGATCGAGCAGTCCCCGGGCGCCCGCCGGGTCGGCGGGGCGGGCGAGTCCTTCGGCGATGAGCAGGACGGCGCCCGGCTCCATCGCGCGGCGGCAGGTGGTGAGGATGCGGCGGGCCCGGTGGTCGTCCCAGTCGGCGAGCACCCGGCACAGGATGTGCACGTCGTGGCCGCCGGGCACCTCGTCCAGGAAGTCGGCCGGGGCGAGGGTGAGCCGGTCGCCCCAGCCGCGCGCGCCGAGCGGTCCGGCAGCACGTGTCACCACGTCCGGCAGGTCCACGAGGGTGACGTGGAGCGTGGGGTGGGCGTCGAGCAGGGCGGCGGTCAGGGCGCCGCGGCCGCCGCCGATGTCGGCGACGCGCCGTGCCGTGCCGAAGTCGTGGCCGGTCACGACCAGGTCGCGGGCCTGGCCGATGGAGTCGGCCATACCGGCGTCGTAGGCCGCGGCGGCCGTGTCGTGCTCGCGCAGGTACTGCCAGAAGCCGGTGCCGAACGCCTGCTCGAAGGCGGAGCCGCCGGTGCGCACCGTGTGCAGGACATGGCCCCAGGCGAAGAACTGCTCCTCGCAGACCGTGACCACCCACGCGGCGAGCGAGCCGGGGGCGTCGGAGCGCAGCGGGGCGGCGTGCGGGGTGAGGGAGAACCCCCCACCGGCGGTTTCGGCCAGGAGGCCCTCGGCGACCAGGACGCGCAGGAACCGGGGCAGGACCGCGGCGTCCGCTCCGCAGTGCCGGGCGAGTGCGGCGGCGGACCTGGGCCCGTCGGCGAGCGCGTCCACGACGCCCAGTTTGACCGCCGCGTAGATCACCTGCGAGCGGCGGTATCCCGTCACGGCGTCCCTCAGGTGCAGGTCGGACGCGGGCGGACTGATCAGGGTGTGGTCGGACAAGACAACCCCTTCGTTACCGATGCGTACGATACCGTATGACAGTACGGTACGGCCTACCGGGGCTGCAATACCGGTCGGTCGTATGGTAGGGTTATTGGAACTATTAGGGAGAAGTGTTGGAAAAGGGGCAAATGCGTCGGCGTCGGGCTGGAGGCGAAAGACGGGGCGAGGTACTGCGCGTGGCGGTCGGTGTACTGGCCGAACGCGGCTACGACCGCACCCGTTTCAGTGATGTCGCCACCGCCGCGGGCGTCGCCGTGAGCACACTCCAGTTCTACTTCGGCTCCCGCGACGACATGCTCATCGAGGCGCTGCACCAGTCCACCGAGGAGGAGGTCTGGGCCATGGAGCAGGCCGCCGCCTCGGGAAGCACTCCATGGGAGCGGCTGGTCCAGCTGCTGGAACGGGGCCTCGCCATCCTCCCGGTGCAGACCTGGCGCATGCTGCTGGAGTTCTGGTACGCGGCGGCCCGCGACCCCGAGCTGCGCGCGCACAGCGTCGACATCCAGCAGCGGTACCGCAGGCCGTTCATCGAGGCCATCCGGGACGGCATCGCCAGCGGTGAGTTCACCACCGAGGAGGACCCGGAGGACCTGGTCACGGTCATCCTGGCCATGCTCGACGGCATGCTCATCCCGCGTGTCTGCGATCACGCCTACTTCCGGGAGGACCGGGTGCGCGAGGTCGCCGTCAGCACCGTCGCGTCCCTGCTCGGCGTCAAGAAGAACGTCTCGTACTCGGCCACGTGACGCCTCGCGCGTCATGTCCCGTCCACCGGCACCATTCCTCCGCACGAACCAAGGAGACAGCCATGTCCTCGCGTCCAGGAACCCCGGCCCTGATCGACGTCACCTCCGCCGACCTCGACGCCAGCAAGGAGTTCTACCGCGGCCTCTTCGGCTGGGAGTTCGACGGTTCGCTCGACCCCTCGGGGACCTACACCTACGCGGTCGACGGCGGGAACACGATCGCCGGACTGCGGGCCGCGCAGCCCGGCCAGCCCCCCGCGTGGACCCTCTATCTGCACTCCGACGCCGCCGACGCGACCGCGCAGGGTGTCAAGGACCTCGGCGGACAGGTCGTCTACCAGAACGAGGCGCCCCAGCAGGGCCACGTGGTCATCGCCGCCGACCCGACCGGCGCCTTCTTCGGGGCGTGGCAGTCGCTGCGCGACGCGGAGTTCCGCACCGGCGCCCCCGGCACCCTGGCCTGGGCCGAGCTCAACACCCGCCAGGGCTCCGCCGCCGACGAGTTCTACCGCGGCCTGTTCGGCTACGAGCAGCAGCAGATCGGTGACGGCGTCACCTACGACTACAGCGTGTGGGGCCACGGCGCGGCGCCCTTCCTCGGCCGCCTCCAGCTCCCCGACGCCGTCCCCGCCGAGGTCCCCCCGCACTGGACGGTGTACTTCGGCGTCGACCCCGCGTCCGGCACCGACAAGCTCATGGAGCGCGCGGTCGGCCTCGGCGCCACCCTGGTCTCCGCGCCCGAGGACATCCCGGCCGGCCGCAAGGCCGTCCTCACCGACGTCGCCGGTGCCGTCTTCGCCGTGATCGACGGCTCGAAGGCGACCCGCTGACCGACACCCCGCACGGCGCACCGAGGACCCCGCCCGGACCGGACACCCCGGCCCCGGGCGGGGTCCCCGCCGTACGGGGGAGCGGCCGGCGGGCAGCCGCGCCGGACCACCGCGGCGGCCGGTCGCGCCGATCAGGGACCCCCTACCCGGCCCGCGGCGCGCTCCCGCACCCCGGCCAGCAGCAGCGCGCGCGCCGGGCCGTCCAGCGCGGCGGACGCCGCCGTCCACGCCAGCGCCACCGCACCGTCCAGCACGGCCCGGTCCCCGGACGGCCCCGCGCACACCTCGGCGAAACCCGGCTGATGATTGACGGCGGACCCGCAGTCCACCCCGATGCTCGGCTGGATCGCGGGCAGCGCCCGCGACACATTGCCCATGTCCGTCGACGCCGGGGTCAGCCGGCCCGCCTCCTCGGCGAACGGCACCGGCGAGCGGCCCAGCGCCGTCACCGCCGAGCGGTACGCACCCGCCAGCCAGGGATCGGACACCAGATCCGCGTACGCCGGTGACACCTGCCGCACCTCCTCGGCGCAGCCCGTCGCCACCGCACCGGCCCGCAGACAGTCCCGGATCCGCCGCTCCAGCCCCTCCAGCGACTCGTACGAACCGGCGCGCAGATAGTAGAGGGCCCGGGTGTCGTCGGGGATCACATTCGGTACGGCGCCGCCGTCGGTGACGATGCCGTGCACCATCTGACGGTCCTCCAGATGCTGCCGGGCCAGCCCGATCGCGACCTGGGCGACCGTCAGCGCGTCGGCGGCGTTCACCCCGTGATGCGGGGCGAACGCGGCATGCGCCGCCCGCCCCCGGTAGCGGACCTCCAGGTCGGTGACCGCCAGCGTCCGCGGGGCGCACAGCTCGTCCGGCGAGGGGTGGATCAGCAGCGCGAACCCGACATCGTCGAACACCCCGCGCTCCAGCAGCAGGATCTTCCCGCCGCCGGTCTCCTCCGCCGGGGTGCCGATCAGCTTCACCGTCACACCCAGGTCACCCGCGACATCCCGCAGCGCGAGCGCCGCGCCCACCGACGCCGCCGCGATCACGTTGTGGCCGCACGCGTGACCCAGCCCCGGCAGCGCGTCGTACTCCGCGCACACCCCCACCACCAGCTCACCGTCGCCGTACGTCGCCGTCAGCGCGGTGTCCAGACCGCCCACGCCCCGCCGGACCGTGAACCCCTCCGCCGCCAGCACACCGGCGACCCGCGCCGCCGCGCGATGCTCCTCGAACGCCGTCTCCGGATCGGCGTGCAGCGCGTGCGACAGGGCGAGCAGCCGCTCACGGTGCCCCTCCACCGCGGCCCGGCAGCGCTTGCGCAGTCCCGCCGGCACCGCCTCCCACGCCGCCCCGCCCGCCGCGTCGGCGCGCTCCCGCGCCCCGCCCACGGCCGCGCCCCCGCCCTGCTCCGCCCCGGCGCCCGGTCCGGTGTCCGGCCCGCTCACCGCCGGGCCCCGACGACACAGCCCAGCCGGAACTCCGCGCACTGCGCCCCACCGTCCGACTCCCACCACAGCTCGTCCGGGGCGGGCAGCATCTCCGACACCACGCACTCCCCGCCGCCCAGCCCCGCCACCTCGGCCACGGACAGCGGATCGGCGAAGTCCACGTACAGCGGCTTCGGTTCGGAGGCGTGCCGCAGGAACACATGCCGGGGCAGGGAGTGCCCGGAGCGCCAGCGCTGCACCGCCAGCCAGCGGTCGTACGGCTCCGGGCCCGGCGCGTCCGGCAGCGGGACCCGCCAGCGGGCCCGCTGGTAGACCACCGAGTCGATGACGATCCGGGGCGTGCGCGCGCCCGTCTCCACCGTGACCGGCACCACCGAGGGCAGCGACACCGCCCGGTGCAGCGGGGACCGCAGATCCCCCGGGTACAGCAGCCGCCGTTCGCCCCGCACCTCGATCGCGTCACCCGCCGGGGCCACCGAGACCTCCGCCACCGGCGCCGTCTCCGTCCGCGGCTTGCCCGACAGGCCGCTCAACTCCACCGAGAGACCGGGCAGTTCCGGGGTGACATGCGCGCTGCGGCGGCGCGAGACGATCGTCGCCAGCCCCTCGGGCGGCAACCGACCGGCGATCCGTGCGGTGAACTCCTCCCACAGGCAAGCCGGGTCGCTGTGCGCGCGGTTCTCCAAGCCCCCGTAGACCGAACTCGCGTCGTCGTGCAGCTCCGACAGCAGCCAGGTCGCGCTCCCCGGGTCCCGCCCCACCGCCATCAGGTCCGGACTCGGCAACGACGCCTCGTACCGGTCGGCCTCCGGGACCAGCCGCCACAGCCCGGCGGTCGCCGCGCCGATCTCCTCGGCCGTCAGCTCCACCACCCCGTCGCACGCCGTACGTTCCGCGACGAGATCCCGCAGGGCCGTCCGCAGCAGTTCCGTACGGGGCCGCTCATCGGGCAGTTCCGTCGTCGCGAGCCGCGCCAGCGGCTTCCCCGTCCCGCCGGTCGCCCGGCGCACCACCTCCCGGGCGTCCTCCCGGGCCAGCAGCGCCCCCAGATGGCACACGGGCAGCACCGCCGACAGCGCCCGGCGCATCCCGTCCAGGACCGGGGCGCCGAACGTGACCCGCTCGCTCCAGGGACTCGTCCGGTCCTCGAACACCACCTCCCGGTCCGCGTAGTGCTCGCCCGCGCCCCGCCGCACCACCCCGGTCAGCTCCGCCGCCCGCTCCTGGACCCGCTCGTACGCCGCCGTCCGGCCGGGCCACGGCTCCGTCGCGTACGCCGTCCGCGCCGCCGCGAGCCGTGCCGCGGTGCCCGTCGGGTCGTGCGGGGCGAGCCTCGCCAGTGGACGCAGTTCGGTCGCGGGCAGCGGACGGCCCGCCACGATCAGCGCGGGTCCGAGCGCCCGCGCCGCCGTGTCCGCCGCCGCGATGTCCAGCCCCAGCAGTTCCGCGAGGGCGCCCAGCGTCAGTGTCCCGTCGGCGGCCCGCCACAGCGCCAGCGGCCCGGCGGCCACCCGGAACGCCTTCCCGTCCACGACCCGTTCCAGGACACCGCCGACGCCATGACCGTGGTCGCTGCTACCGCCGCCGCCGCCGTCCCGTTCGCGGAACAGCGGGCTGCGCCGGGCCACCCGCAGCGCCGGGTCCAGCCGCTCGGTCACCGCCCGGCCCAACGCGTCGGTGAGCCAGGTGCTCGCCTCCACCAGGACCCGCTCCGCCCCGGGCTCCCCCCGGACCACCGCCCGGTCCGACTCCCCGTCGAGCGCCGCGAACAGTACCGGGCCGAAGAACGAGATCGTCTCGCAGCGTGTCGTGAACCGCCGCAGATAGCGGTGCGCGGTCGTCAGGGTGCGGCGCAGTCCCCGCGGCGGCACTGCCTCCGTATCGCGGTCCGGCACGTCCCACGCGTCGAGCCGCGGGCCCAGCGGACGCTCCAGCGCGGTACGGAAGAAGGACGGGTTGGAGACGAACACCGCGTGCCGCATCCGCTCGTCGTCCACGGTGCGCGCCGTGTGCCGCCACGCGGCGACCGTCGCCGACCGCAGCTGCGCCGCCGCCCCGGCCCGGAACGCCGCGTCCGAGCGGACCCGCGCGTTCCACGACTCCGCCCAGATCCGGGTCCGCGTGCCGCCGACCGACTCCAGCGCCGCCAACTGCGGCTCGCCCAGCGCCTCGTACCCCTCGATCCGCCGGTGCGCGCGGAGCAGCGCCCGCCACGCCGGATGCCGCGCCGCGTCCGCCGGACGGGCCGCCGCCCGCAGCGCGGGCCAGCGGCCGGTCAGGAAGTCCGCGCGGGCGGCCCGCGCGACCCGGGCCCGCGCCGCCGCGCGCGCCGCGAGGTCCAGGGTGGCCGGGCTCGCCGTGCCCGCCAGCAGCGCCACCGGAAACCCCGGGGTGCGCAGCAGACACGGTGAGAGCAGCTCGACGGCCAGTTCCGCCGGGCCGTGCGGCACCGTCCACCGCAGGGGCGCCGCGACCGCGGGCGCGTGGTTCACCGCACCCCTCCGGCCCGCACCGCGGCCGGGGTGACGCCCGCCGGCTGCGCAGCCGGGACGGTCCGCTCCGCGCGGGCCGCGCGGCGGCGGGCGTTGAGCCGGGCCATCGTCATGACCTGGCCGAGCATCACCGTCAGCTGGGTGTGCGCCTGCTGGTCGACCGGGGAACCGTCGTCGGTGAGGTCCGCGCGGCCCTGCGACAGCGCGACGCCCATCGGGGTGGGCCAGCTGCGCAGCGCGTGCCCGACCGTGCGCAGGGTCTGGAGCGTGGACGACGCGCCCTGTTCGCCCAGCCCGATGGAGACACAGCCGAGCGCCCGGCCGTCGAGGTACGGCTGGGGCGCCCCGGCCAGTTCGTTGACATAGTCCAGGGCGTTCTTCAGCAGCCCCGACAGGGTGCCGTGGTACACCGGCGACACCAGCACCACCCCGTCGGCACGCTCCAACGCGGCCAGGTACCGGGCCGGACGCGGGCCCGGTGGCGGGCTGCCGGGGCGGTAGAAGGGCAGATCCAGCTCGGCGCCGGGGAACACGGTGGTCCGGGCCCGCGGCGCGCACTGGTCGGCGCACCACTGGGCCAGCCGGTTCGTCCGGGACAGCTCGCCCAGTGAACCGCTCAGGAAGACGATCTCGGGGACGGATGCGGTCATCGGTGCTGTTCCTCCTGGGTGGGGGCCACGGAACGGCCGCGGCCTCAAGGACTGCTGTCGTCGGCGGGGCGCCCGGCCGCGAGCGACGGCCGGTGCGGTGCTGCGCGGTGCGGTGCGTCGGGGGGAGGTGTGCCGTGGTGCGGTGCCGCGCGGTGCGATGGGTCGCGGGACGCTGTGTCGTGGTGCGGTGCTTCGTGGTGCGGTGCTTTGTGGTGCGGTGCTTCGTGGTGCGGTGCTTCGTGGTGCGGTGCTTTGTGGTGCGGTGCTTTGTGGTGCGGCGGGGCGTCCTCGTACCGGGCGGTGTCCCCGTTCCGGGCGGGTACGGGCGGTGCGGCGGGGGGACGTGGCGGGAGGTGGGGGCCGGGGGTCGGCCTGAGGGCGGGCGGCACGTCCGGACGGGCGGTCAGCGCCGCCCAGACGGAACCCCACGCGAAGGACCGGGCGTACTCGGCGCTCGGCCCCGGGGGGTGCGGCGGATACAGGCCCTCGGTCAGGACGCTCGCACCCCAGGACCGCAGCCGGGCCACGGACTCCACGAGCGCGGGGTGCGCGAGATGGGCGTCGTTGGAGAACGGGGCCAGGACCAGCGGGGCACGCCGTCCCACGGCCTCCACCAGCACCCCGAGGGCGAAGCTGTCGGAGATGCCCGCGGCCAGCTTGGCCAGGGTGTTGCCGGACGCCGGGGCCACCACCAGCGCGTCCGGCGGCGGCAGCCGGGGCGCCTGGCCCGGCCGGTGCCAGCCGCTCACCACCGGGTACCCGGTCGCCGCGGCCAGCGCGTCGCCGTCGAGGAACCGCTCCGCGTCCGGCGTGGCCACCACGCACACCCGCCAGCCGTCGCGGCACGCGAGGTCCACCAGGGCGCCGACGTCCTTCGCCGGGGGCGCCCCGGTCACCACGGCGTACAGCACCGGGCCCGTCACGGCAGCTCCAGGACCCGCGGCCCGGAATCAGTACGCACCTCGACCGCGCGCACCGCCTCGTGCGCGGACGCCTCGACGGTCACCGGCAGGGCGTCCGTACCGAGCCAGACCGGCAGATCGGCCCGTGAACTCACCACCGTCACCGAGGCGATACCGGTCGGGAGCGTGTCATGGGCGGCGGCGGCCAGATCGCCGGGGACCCGGGCGCGGCGGGCGGGCCAGTTCTCGTACGCCAGGAAGAACGGCCGCGACGGCACCTCCCAGGACGCCGCGAACGCGGCCTCCGCCCACGGCACCACCTGTCCGTCGGCGCGCACCGACTCACCGCGCAGCAGTTCCGGGTCCGCGCCGGTGAGTTCCTTCACCCGGGCGGCGTCCGCGTCGATGTCGTCCGACAGCGCGGCCCAGTTGAGGAAGGCCGGGCCGTCCGCCGTGCGGTCCAGAAACACCCGGCCGAAGTCCGATTCCGCCAGGGCCTGTTCGTCGTGCACCACGAGCAGTTCGAGGTACTGCACCAGCGGGGTGTCCATCGGGACGACCCAGCTCGCCGTGCCGTCCGGGTTCGGGCTGCCGTCGGTGATGCCGAAGCCGTGCGCGTCCCGCAGCCACGCGCGCAGCGGGGCGACGTCCCGCGCCCCGAGGATCATATGGTCGATGTTCACCGGTGCCCCTCCTGGTCGTTCCCGGCGGCCAGGGCGACGGCCGGGCACATGCTCTCCGGGATCTCCTCCCACGCGTCACGCACCAGCCCCGCCGTCATGCCCCGCGCGGACAGCCGCGCCGACAGCAGCCCGTGCCCCGCGTGACCCGCCGCGACATAGGTGCGGCTGCGGTCCGGTATCCGGCCCAGCAGCGGTTCCCCGCCCCGGGTCGCGGGCCGCAGCCCCGCGCGCAGCTCGCAGGGGGTCGCGCCCGAGAGCCCCGGCACCGCGGACACCGCGAACATCAGCAGCCGGGCGACCCCGGCCGCGGTCATGCTCTCGTCGAACCCGGCGTCCTCCTCGGTCGCGCCGACGATGACCCCGCCGTCCACGCCCGGCGCCAGATAGAACGCCGACGAGAAGATCAGCGGCACCTCGGCCGCCGGTTTCAGCACCACCAGCTGACCGCGCTGCGGGAACACCGGCAGCGACGGCGCGAGCGGCCCGCCCGACCAGGCACCCGCGGTGACGACCACCCGGTCCGCGCGGAACGAGCCCCGCGAGGTCGCCGCCACGGCGTACCCGGTGTGCTCGGTCAGCGCGCGGACCTCGGTGTCCTGGTGCCAGGACACCCCGGCCGCGTCGCACCGGGCGCGCACCGCCGCCAGGTACCGGGCGCCGTCGACCATCAGGCCCCCGGGATCGAGCAGGTACCGGCGCTCCGCGGGCAGCTTCATCCCGGGTGCCACGCCCGGCAGATCCTCCGCGCCGACCCACTTGGCGTCCGCCAGCAGGTCCAGCCGTCCGGCGTGGGCCTCCGCGTCGGACGCGCGCAGCGCCCGCAGGATCGGCCGCGCCACACTGAACGGGCCGTGCTCCGGCTCCAGCCGCCGGATGTCCTCGTCCAGCCGCGCCCGCCCCTCGCACAGCCACCGGTACAGCTCCGGGCGGCCGAGGTAGCGCAGCGACGGCACGGCGACCCCGGCCGCCTGCCGGGTCGCCCGTCCCGCCTCGGTCCCGGCGTCGAGCACGGCCACCGAGGCACCGGTCCCCGCGAGTTCCTCCGCGAGACACGCGCCGACGATGCCGCCGCCGACGAGCAGGTAGTCATATGTGGTCAAGGGAGCCCGTTCCTTTCTCCGTCAGCGCGGCGGCGCCCGGCAGGACCAGGGCGGCGGTGGTGACGGTGTGGTCGGTGTGGACGGCGGCCGGGGGACCGGTGAGTCCCCGGGCCGCCTGGAGCAGCCGCAGCGGCCGGCCCCGGAGCTGGAGCATGAACCAGCGGTCCGGCTCGTCGGCGGTCCGGGCCGGACAGGCCAGCCGCAGCACGCCGTCGGCGTGGTAGCGCTGGAGCCCCTCGACGCACACGGTGAGTTCCAGGGCGTCCGCCGGGAGGGGCACCTCCGGTCCGGTGAGCCGCAGCGACGCCGGGAACCGGGCCGCGCAGCCACGGGTGTCGTGGTCCCAGACCATCCGTCCGGCGAGCAGCCCGGTGTCCGGGTCCCGGGGCAGGGCCCGCAGCACCCCGCCCGAGACGACGGCGAGGGCCCCGGCCGGATGGCCGCCGTCGTCGGAGCCGTCCGGCGGTTGGTCCCCGGCCGTGTCGAGCAGATCGAGCCCCGGCAGCACCCGCCGCCCCGCCAGCTTCGCGAGCCGTTCCCGGCTGCCGCCCGAGGTGAACGCCAGCCACGCGGCCGTCACCAACTGGGCGGCGACCGCCGGGCCCAGCAGCAGCGGACGCCGCCGCCAGTGCGCGGGCGGCTCCGGCGCCAGGTCCGTCGACGGGAGTGGCGGCAGCGGCGGTCGGGCGGCGGGCGGGGAGCCGGTGAGCCCCCGGCCGACCGTCCCGGCGCCGATCAGGACCGGGCCCGCGACCGTCTCCAGCCGCGCCAGCACCGACGCCGACGCCCAGGCGCCGTCGCCGTGGTCGCCGGATCGGGGGTCCCGCCGGGTCTCCCGGACCCGGGCCACCGCGCTCTGCAACGGCGCCCCGGGCACCGAGCCCCACGCCCGCTCCGCGCCCGCCAGCAGCTCCCGGACGTACGCGGTGACCCGGGCGCCCGAGCCGTCGTCGCCGGACAGGCGCCGGGAACCGCTGACCCGCTGCCGGTCGTCCCGCAGGACGGTGACGGTGTCGAGGCTCTCCGCCGTGTGCGCGCCGGACGGGGTCGGGGTGAGCAACCCGGTCCCGGTGAGCCGCTGTTCAGCCATCCCGGGCCTCCCGTACGCCGACCAGTCCGGAGGGGATGCGTACCCCCGCGTTGGCGAAGGTCACCACCAGCGGGAACTGTCCGAGCTTGCCGCAGCCCTTGGTCGCCCGCCCGTACTCCACGGCACGGGTGGTGACCGGTGCGAGACCGGCGAGCACGGTGAGCCCGTCGCCGCGCAGATCCAGCGGGGGCAGCCGCCGGACCGTACCGTCCGGGCGGTGGTGCAGCGGGGTGTACGAACGGAACACGAAGGCCCCGGTCGCGATGTTCATCACCTGGAGCTGGAGATCGAGCGGCGCGATCCACTCCCCGCGCGGCACCGGCCACCGGCGCCCGGCCCCGGCGGGGCCGATCCCGCCGGGCGCGTCGCCCACGGCGGTACCGCCAGGCGCGTCGCCCACCAGCGCGGCCGTGTGCGTCATCCGGGGGATCGCCGGATGCCGGTAGTCGAGCCGCCGTCCGTGCCCGGTCGGGGCCGTGCCCAGCAGCCCGGCCGTCGCCAGGTCCGTCATCGGCTCACCGACCCGGCCCCCGTCGATCAGTACGGCGTCCCGGCACGCAGTGCCCTCGTCGTCGACGGCCGACCGCAGCCCACGGGCCGCCCGCCCGCCGCCGTCCACCACCGTCAGCCAGCCGGGCGCGACCGGCAGATCCGCGCGCCGCCCGAGATAGCTGGTGCCCGACGCCACCACGTCGGCCTCCATCGGATGGCCCACCAGCTCATGGAAGAACGCCCCCGCCCGCCCCGGGTCCAGCACCAGGTCGCAGCCCTCGGGCACGGTGTCCGCGAGGGGCAGCGCCAGCCGGGACCGCAGCGCCGCGACGGCCGCCCCGACCCGTTCGGCGCCCTCGGCCGCGTCGCCGTCCACCGGCCACGGCACCACCTCCGTCCCGTGCGTGCCGTCCGCCGCGCGGGCACCGACCTCCACCGTGCACCACAGCCGCTCGTCCACGGTCACCCACGCGTCGTCCCCGGCGGCCACATGCTGGTGCAGCACCCCGAGGGTGAGCTCCGTGCCGTCCCGGGCGAGGTCCCGCAGCACCTTGTCCGCCGCGTCGTCCGGCGCGAACAGCGGACGGTCCGCGAGCCCCCGGGCCCGCTGGGCCACCCGCGCCCCGACCGGCCTGGTCCGGTCCGCGAACAGGTCCGCCCCGTCCGCGAACCGATGGGTGACATGCCCCCGTCCGTCATGGGTCTCCACGCACGCGCCCCAGCGCCGTTCGGTCCGCGCCTCGTCGGCGCCCCGCTCCCGGTACACCCGGCGCAGCCGGTGGGAGTGCTCCGCGAACACCCGGGTCCGGCGGCTCATCCGGTCACCTCCCGGCCCACGACCTGCATCCGCAGCTCGCACGTGTAACGCCGCCCTTCCGCGTCGCGCAGCCACAGCTCCTCCGGACCGGGGGACATGGCCTCCGCCGTCAACCGCCCCGCGTCCCGCGCGACATGGGCCACCAGGTCGGCCGCCAGCGGTGACGCCAGGTCCAGGAGGTACGGCTTGCGTTCCCTCGGCGAACGGCAGAACAGGAACCGCTGCCCGGTGCGGCGCGCGATCCGCCGCAGTTCCAGGAACCGCGCGTGCGGGGCGGGCAGCCCGAGCCGTCCGGTGTCCAGCGTCCAGCGGGCCCGCTGGAGGACCACCCCGTCGACGGTGACCTCGGGCACCTCGGTGATCACGCCTTCGGGTGCGGTGATTCCGGACGTCGTGATCCCGGGTGCGGTGACCTCGGGTGTGGTGACCTCGGGTGTCGCGCTTTCGGGTGCGGTGCTCTCGGCGGTCGCGCCCCGGGACGCGGCTTCCCCGGGTGTCGCGCTCTCGGACGCCGTGCTCCGGGACGCGGCTTCCCCGGACACCGTGCCCCCGGACACCGTGCCCCCGTCCGCCGGTTCCCCGTCCCCGGGGACGAACGCCGGGTGCGCCACCTGCGGATGGGACAGCGCGGCGAACGGCGCGTACTTCACGAAGTCGTTCAGCGGCAGGTACGCCGAGACGGGTTCCCCCGCCGGGCCGGACATCCGCACCTCGGCCCGCCTTCCGTCGCCCACCGCCCGCCCGTCCACGGCCGGGCCGCTCCTGGCCGGGCCGTCCGAGGCCGGGCCACCCCCGGCCGATCCGTCCGGGGCCGGTCCGTCCGTGCCGGGGCCGACGGTCACCGTCACGTCCTCCGGCCGCCAGGGCGCCCGCTCCGCGTCCGCCCAGGAACCCGGGCGCAGCGCCACCTCGCGGCCCGGGAAGCGGTAGTACCCCTTGTTGCGCCGTCCGAAGTCGAAGCCCACCAGCCGCCCGTCCTGTTCGGCCACCCAGCGCTCGGCGTCGGCACCGAAGGGGCGCGGGCCGGAGTGCATCGTGCCCAGCCAGCCGGGCACCAGCAGATGGTGATGGACCCGGGCCACCACCAGCGCCGCGCCCTCCAGTTCCGCCGGGCCGGACGCCTTCACACACAGGTCCACCAGCGCGTAGCGGTCCCCGGTGACCCGCCGCGCGGCGGCGCCCAGCCGGGCCAGTCCGGCCGCCGCGTCCGCGACCGGGTACGTCGGCGCGTACGGCACCGCGAAGGCGCTGCCCGGCGCGGGGAACGCCTCGGCGGCCCGTGCCGCGTACGCGGTGAGGCTGAGCGGTCCCGTGTCACCGAGCGCCGCCCGTACCGCGTCGGTCGCCGCCCGCTGGGTGGCGGCCCCGTGCGCGACGCACACCTCCAGTACCGCGCGCAGCCGTTCGTGCCAGTGCCGGGCCGCCGCCGTGCCCACCCGCAGCGCGAACGGCGAGGCGCCCTCCTCGTAGAACACCGCCCGGTCGGCGTAGGTCGCCCCGGCCGCACGACGGGCGCTCTCCCCGGTCGCCGCCGTGAACGCCGCCTCCAGCGCGGCGATCCGTTCCGCCCGTGGCCCGGGCCCGCCGTCCAGGGGCCCGGCCTCCAGCTCGGCGCGGCACGCCTCCAGCCCGGCGATCCGCTCCAGCCAGACCTCCCGTGCGCCGGAGGGCGGCAGCTCCGCGAGCTGACCGCGCAGGGTCCGCAGCGGCTCCAGGTCGTACGGGCCGCCCCCGAGCCGGACATCGGCCGCCCCGGCGGAGAGCAGCAGCCGCAGCCCCCGGGCCAGGTCCCGGGCGGGCAGCCCGGTCGCCCGGACCAGTCCGCGCAGCGTCGCGCCGTCCGCGCCGAGCCGCCCGTACGCGGCCCCCGCGGCCCGCGTCAGCTCCGGCGCGGTGCCCTCGGGCAGCTCGGGCGGGACCCCGTCCGGGCCGCCGGGGCGCGCCCGGTGGAACACCAGGTCGGGCAGGAGCGCGCCGTCCCGGGCGACGGCCCGGGCGAGGGCGCGGCCCGCCCAGTGGGACAGGAACACCTTCCGGCGGCGCGGCAGATCGGTGCGCAGGGAGGTCGTGACGTCGACGGAGCCGTCGGTGCCGGTGCCGGTGCCGGTGCCGGTGCCAGGGCCAGGGCCGGTGTCGGCTTCGGCTTCGGGGCCGGTTTCCGCGAGGGTGCCGTACGCCATCGGGCCGAAGAAGCTCACCGTCTCGTTCTTCGCGCAGAACCGCTGGACATAGGTGTAGAGCTGACGGCGGGCCCGGCGCCTGCGGGAGTTCAGCGGTCCGTCGGCGGTGAGCAGCGGACGCAGCATGTTGCGGTAGGCGTCCGGGTTGGACAGCAGCACGGCCTCCGCGACCCGCGGCCGCTCCAGCACCACCCGCAGCTCCTTCGTCGCGTCGGCGTCGGCGCCCTCGTACAGGTCCCGGTAGCGGTGTGCCGCGCCGCGCCAGCGGTCCGCCGCGGTCCGCAGCGCGGCCGGGACGGACGGCAGCCGCTCCGGTTCGCAGCCCTCCACCGCCCGCGCCAGCCGTCCGAAGCCCGTCCCGGCGGCGGCCCGCAGGGCGTCCTCCGCGTCCAGCAGCTCGCGCGCGGCGGCCAGCGGGCCGTCCGGCGCGCCGAGCGCTTCGAGCCAGTCGAACGGCATGCCCGCGTGGCGGACCACGAAGTCGCCGCCGAGGGTCCACTCACGGCTCATGGGGTCCTCCCTGGGGCCAGGGCCCCGGCCCGGGTGAGCAGGCCGAGGAGTCGGGTACGGGTAGCCGGGGACAGCCGGTCGAGTCGGTCCGTGCCGCCGGCCGCGAGGTCCGTCACGACCTCGACGAGCCGGGGGTGCAGCCGGAAGGCGCTGCCGGTGCGCAGATGCGCGACGAACGTGCCGGGCCCCTTGCCGTCCACCGCGGCCCGCGCGGTCGAGGCGACCCGCGCCGACGGGTCCCAGACCGGCGGCCCGTCCGCCGGCGGCCCGACCGCGTGGGCGGTCGCGGCGGCTCCGGCGAGCCTGCCGGGGTACAGGTCGGTGTCCCGTGTCAGGTCGCCCAGCAGGGCGTGGATCGTGGCCGAGCGTTCGGCGGGGGCCAGGGTGCCCGGCGCGTCGAAGTCCGTCCAGCGCGGCAGATCGTGCTCCGGACGCGGCCGGAGGCGCAGCGGCACCCCGTCCCAGCCCGCCGGGGGCCTCCCGCCGCCGGACGGCCGGGGCAGCCGGAACGGCCGCAGCCCCGCGAGGACCGGCCGCACCCCGGGGCGGGCCCCGGGCCGTCGGCGATCAGCGCCACGGCCGCCGCCGCGTCCTTGGCGTCGGTGCCGGGCGCCCCGACCAGGAGTTCCACCGCGAGCGGGGTCCCCGGCCGCAGCCGCGCGCACAGCGCCGCCAGATCCGCCCGGCCGCCGCGCGCGCCGACCGCCGTCTCCCACGAGTCGAGCCGTGCCACGGTCACCGTCAGCCCCCGGCAGCACGCCCAGTGCCCGTCGGCCGACGCCGCCGCGTCCACCACGTCCAGCCACCCCAGCCAGGGCGCCCCGGGCGTCCGCTCCCCGGGGACGGTCACCCACCGCACGTCCTCCGTACCGGGCAGCCACCCGGGCCGGACCGTCCGCGCCGGGACCGCCGGATCGAACCGCGCGCCCGCCGCCGACGGCAGCTGCCCCAGGACCGCCCGGTGCTCCCAGGCGAACCGCCCGCACAGCGTCACCCGCGCCGGACCGAGGGCCCGGACCAGGGCGAGCGCGGCGGGCAACTGCTGGTCGGTGTCGACCAGTACCCGCACCGTACGGTCCCCGGCCCACCGCAGCGCCAGCTCCACCTCCGGACCGAACAGCCGGGTGCGGCGCGCGGCGGTGTCCGTCGCCGGGGCGGACTCCGTGGTCCCGTCCCGCAGTTCCAGGTCGTCGACCGCCAGGGTCAGCGCCGGATCGGCGTCACCCGCGAGCCGCAGCGCCATCCCGGTGGCCCGCAGCGCGGCCCGGTCGGCGCGGCCCCGCCGCAGCGCGTCGGCGGCGGCCCGCGCGAACAGCGCCCGCAGCGCGTCGGCCGAGGTGCCGCGCCCGGTGTCGAGCCGCTCGGCACGGGCCAGCAGCTGCTCCGGATCGGCCAGCCTGCGCACGAAGTGCGCCCCGAGGTCGAGGAGGTCACCGCCGGACGCCGCGGAGACGGCCGTCGTAAAGTCGGTCAGCGGCGGGACGATCAGCGGCCCGTCGCCGCCCGGACCCGTGCCGCTCATACCGCCCCCCGCAGATACACGCACCGCAGCTCCGCCGCGATCCGCTCGTCCCCGTCCCGCAGCCACGACCGGCCGGGACCGGGCAGCGTCTCCCCGAGCACCAGCCGCTCATCGGTGGTCGCGAGCCGCACCAGGCAGTCGAGGAGCGCGGGGGACGCGGTGTCCACGTACACCGGCTTGCGTTCGTTCGCGGACTTGGCGAAGAACGTGTCCGGCAGGCCGTGCGCCGCGCACAGCCGGGCCGCCGCCAGCAGCCGCTCCGCGTCGCCCGCCGCCTTGCCGAGCGTCGCCACCGCCTCGGACGGCACCGTCCAGCGGCGCCGGGACAGCACGGCGTTGCCCCAGGTCAGCCGGGGCACATGAGGCAGGTCCGGCAGCCGTGGGCGACGGATACGGGGCAGCGCCAGGGCCGTGTGGAAGGCGGTGTCCAGTTCGCCGTTGTGGAGCATCAGCGGCCGGTCGTGCCCGGTGGCCCGCAGGGTGACACGCTCGCCGTCGCTGTCGACGTACAGCCGGTCGAGGCCGATCCGCGGGGCGTCGTCGCGTTCGCTGGTGCCGCCCAGTTCGAGGACCAGACCCGGGAACTCCAGCGGCGGCAGCCCCGTCGTACGGCGCGCGATCACACTGACCATGTCCTGGTCGCCGAGCACCCGGCGGATCGCCGCGTCCCTCCCCGCCCGCAGCGCGGCCCCGTCCGGATGGAACTGGAGGGCCCAGGGCGTCAGCAGCGCGGCGTCGTGGATGTCCCCCAGCACCAGCGGGGTCCGCCCCGGGACGTAGTCGTCCAGTCCCGCCGTGTCGATCATGACGTCGACGGAGCACAGCACCGGCGGACCGGCGGGCGCGGGGCGCTCCAGCAGGTCCGCGAGATCCACTTCGGCGGTGTCCGCGGACATGCCCGTCAGTATGTCCAGCAGCCTTGAGGGAAGCCCCTCGCTGCGCTCGAACGCCAGCCCCTCGCACCGCCGCATCGCGGTCAGCAGCGGGAACCGGCCGGGGCCCAGCCGCCCGGCCACCTGCCGGCCCGCGAGCGCGCGGGTCAGCTCCGCGTCCTCGGCCAGCAGATCCAGGACCGGGGCCACCCGCTCCCGCAGATCCCGGGCGAGCCCGCCGCCGAGCCGCAGGTCCAGCGTCCCGGCGGCGGCCTCGTGGACGATGACCCGGTCGTTGTAGAACCGTCCGCGCCCGGCGATCGCCCGCTCGTCCCGACCCGGGTCCGCCCCGGGCCCGTCGCCTGGGACCGCGTCCCGGGCCAGCCCCAGGAGCCGGGACTGGAGTTCGACCTTGTGGTCCGGCGCCGCGTCCGGATAGCGCGCCAGCACCTCCCGTACCCCGGCCACCAGCGCGCGCAGCGCGGGGCTCAGCGCGTCCGGCTCCCGGGCGAGCCGCCCGGCCAGCCAGCCCACCGGGTCCGCGACGGTCGCGGGCGGCGCGAAGGAATGCGTGAGCAGCCCCCGGGCCACCGCGTCCCGGAACGCCTCGACGGCGACCGGCGGTTCCAGGTCCAGGGCCCGCGCCAGCGCGGCGACGTCCCGGACGCCGTCGGCCGCGCCCACCAGCCGCGCCCGGACCGAGGCCCCCGGCGCGGTACCGGTCGGCGCCAGCCACGACTTGCGGTCCGGCACCAGCGCGGCGACCACCGCGGGGTCCGCGAGCACGGCCTCCTGTATCCGGTCGACGACCCGCGCCGCGGTGAACGCCGTACGCCACGGCACCCGCTCATGGCCCTCCCACGACCAGCGCGCCACAGCGCCCGGAGCCGGGTCCAGCCGCCCGTAGTTGATCGGCCCGAAGAAGCTCATCGTCTCGCACTTGGCGGCGAACCGCTGGGCGTACGAGGCGCTCTGACGGCGCAGCCGCGCCCCCTTGGCCCCCTTGCGCAACTCCCGGTAGGCGGGCGGCGACGAGCACACGACGGCCTCCAGGAACCGCTCGTCGGCGGTCATCCGGGCCAGCACACCGGTGACGGCGGCGGACTCCTCGGCGACCGCCGCCGTGAACAGCTCCCTGGTCCGGGCCAGCCGCCCGGTCAGCTCGTTCCACCCGGCCAGCCACTCCTGCGGGAACGGCGCGTCAGCGGGCATCGGACGCCGATTGCGCAGCCTGGCCGCGAGCGCGCGGGGCAGCCGCCGCTCCGGCGCCGCCCGCCGGGCCAGCGCGGCGGCCCGCTCCTCCAGTACGACGAGCTCCGCCGCGAGCCGACGGGCGGCGCCGTACCCGAGACGCTCCACCAGCCGCCACGGGAACCCGGCGGTCCGCACCACGAACGTGGGCAGCGTCTCCCACTCCCCGGCCGCCGCCGGGGCGGCCGTCCGGACGGGGGAGGACCGCCGGGACGGTGCCGGGGCGGGGGACGAGGAGCCGGACGGGACGGGGTCCGGGGCGCGGGAGTCGGGCGGGAGGGACGGGGTGGGGGAGGGGTGCGAGGTCGTCGGGGAGGGGTGCGAGGTCGTCATCGAACCTTCCGAAGGGGGGTTCATCCGGGTTCCCGGTGCAGGGCCAGCCGGAACTCCGAGGTCACGGCACGGCCCTGCCTGCGCAGCCACAGCCGGTCCGGCGCCGGACGCATCTCGGTGAGCGCGATCCGCTCCGTGCCCGACGCCGTGGCCAGTGCCGCGAGGGTCTCCACCGCGAGCGGGGCGTCGAGATCGACGCCGACCGGCTTCGGCTCACCGCTGATATGGGCGAAGACGTACCGGGGCAGACCGAGGGCCACCCGCAGCCCCTGCACCGCCCGGAACACCTCGTCCGCCGACGGCTTCCCCGCCCCGGGGCCGAGATCGGCGGGCGTGATCCACCAGCGGGCACGCTGCGCGATCAGCGCGCCGACACCCCAGCGCGGCATCATCCCGTCGACCACCACCGGCGGCAGCACCGCCGTCGGCGCGGCGAACGCCCGCAGATGGACATGGTCGTCCTCGCCGGCGTACAGCACGAGTTCACCGTCCGGACCCATCAACCTGGCGCGTGAGCCGTCCAGTTCGACGCTCAGTGCGGTGACCGGCACGGCACGCGACCGGTCGTCGGTGGCGACCGCGGTGATCTCCACGAACCGGCCCGGGAACCACTCACCCACCAGCCCCTTGTGACGGCGCCTGCGGATCACGGTCGCCAGCCGCGCCGCGCCGCCCCACGGGGCCAGCCGGTCCCCGAACGCCGCCCGCGTCCCCTCCGGGTCATGGTCGAACAGCCCCTGGGAACCCCAGGCGAAGACATACGGATGCAGCTCCCCGAGCACCAGCCCCTCCGGCTCACCGCCGGGCCCCGCGGCCTCCAGCATCAGATCGGGGCTGACGAACCGCGCCCGGTCCCGCGCCGGGGCCAGCGGCGCCAGCTCCTCCGCCGTCAGCACCGCCGCCGGCGGACCGCCCCCGTCGGTGCGCACCGCGTCCGTGACCACCCGGGCCACCTCCGCGGCGAACGCGTCGGCCCGCGCCGTGTACCGGTCGAGCCGCCCCTCGGCGACGGCCGCCGCCGACCGGCGGATCAGCTCGTCGTACGGCATCCGGCCGACCCCGGCCTCCCGCAGCAGATCCGCGCACAGCTCCGCGCACGCCGACTGGAGCAACTCGCCGTACCGCGCCGCCACATCGAGGACCGGCGTCAGCTCACGCTCCCAGCGCGCCGCCGTCCCCGCGCCCACCCGGACCGGACCCTGGTCACCCTTCGCGTCCAGCGACACGACCATCCGGTCCGCGTACATCCGCCCACCGGCCCGCCGCGCCTCACCCCCCGTCAGCTCGCTGAACGCCGACTCCACGGCCTCCAGCGCCGCCCGCCGCTTCACCGGACCCTCCGCCTGGGCGTACAGCGCCGCCCGGTGCGCGAGACCCCGCAACGCCCCCGGCCACGGCGTGTCCGCCGCGTACCGGTCGGCGCGCGCGGTCAGCCAGTCCAGCGGACGCGGCGCGGTCGACGGCGGCTCCGGCCGGTGCCGCAGCGCCCCGGCCCGCTGGAGCCGCTCCACCACCTCCGTCACCTCATCGGTGCCGAGCCCCGCGCCCCGCGCGAGCGCCAGCACCGAACGCTCCCCGTCGACCAGGTCCACCACCCTGCGCTGCGCCCCGGTCAGCCGCACCCGGCGCCCGTCGGGCAGCGTCAGCGAGTCACCGTCATGACGGCACGCCGCGATCCACGACACCGGCAGCCGCCGCGCCACCCGGGGGTCCCGGGCCAGCACCGCAGCCAGCTCGCACACCGCCCAGAACGCCAGGAACGCCTCCGTCTCCACGGTGCCCGACGAGGTCTCCGGACCCGTCACGACGCCCGCCGCGCCATTGCCCGCGTCACCCTCCGGCGCGCCGGTCACCTCACCGTGCACCAGCGGACCGAAGAAGCTCGTCGTCTCGTTCTTGGCGCCCAGCCGCTGGCAGTAGAGGTACACCCGCCGCAGGAACGCGCGGTCCTTCGCCGTCGGACCTCCCGCGCGCGGCGGCGCCGCGGCGAACCGGTCCACCTCCGCCGCGAACGACGGCGCCAGTTGCAGCACCGCGTCCAGCAGCCGCTCGTCGTCCAGCACCCGGCGCACCTTCGCCGTCCTGCCGTCCCGCTCGGCGGCGAGCGCCCCGGCCAGCGTGGACCAGGCCGCCTCACGGGCCCGCCACGCCCCGGTGTACCCGAGGGCGGCGGGCCCGCACCCGGCGAGCGGGCCGTCCAGCGGCCGGCTGCCGGCCGATCCGGCCGCGCGCCCGGGACAGCAGCCGCAGCAGCTCCCGGTCGCCCGACCCGGCGGCCGAGTCCACCTCGGCGCGCAGCGCGGCCAGCGACAGACCGCGCCGCGCCTCGAACTCGTCCGCCCGCAGCCGGTAGTCCGCCGCGGCGCCCGCCACGGCCCCGTCCGCGAGATCCGTGAGGAGTTCGACGCCGAACCCCGCGCGCCGCAGCAGCAGCCGGGGGTACAGGCGCCAGGACGATCCCTCCGCGTGGGTCCCTCCCGTCTTCACTCCCGCATCACTCCTGGAAGTTGATCAGGTCGAACGGCCGGTTGAGTTTGGTGCGCACCCGGGGCAGCAGCCCCGCCGTGTCGCCCTTGGCGATCCGCGCGGCCAGCTCCGCCCCGTCCCCGGGACGGGTCAGACCGCGCAGCGCCAGCTCACCGAGCGAGCTGTCCGGCGCGGTCCCCGCGGCCTCCGCCCGCCCGACACCCGCGAGCGCCATCCGGTACGGGTCCCCGAGCCGGGCGGTGAGCTCGACGGCCCGCTCGAAGTGCCCGGCCGCCTCCGCCCGCTGCCCGTCGGCGAGATGCAGCGTCCCGGTCTCCAGCCGGATCTCGGCCTCGTGGAAGTCGTCGTCGAACTCGGCGGCGCACGCCACCGACCGCGACAGGTCCTCCAGCGCGGCGTCCCGGTCCCCGCACAGCAGGGCGAGCCCCGCCGCCCGGTACGCGTGGTGCTTGACGAACGTCGCGTTCCCGGACCCGGCCGCCTCCTTGAACCGCGCCCAGGTGCGCGCGGCCTGCGGATGCCGGCCCGCCTTCTCCTGGAGCACGCTGATGTTGGAGAACAGATTGACCCGCAGATGGATCGAGCTCGCGTCGTCCAGGCCCTCGATGCACGCCAGCGCCTGCTTCTCGTGCCCGAACGCGTCCCGCAGCTCCTTCTGCGCGAAGTGCGTGAGCGCGCGCAGATTGTGCAGCCAGCCGCGCTCGCGGCGCACGCTCTTCTCCTCGCCCTCCCGGTGCGGTACGGCCGCGAAACCCTGCTCCAGCTCCGCCACCGCGTCCCCGACGTGCCCCAGCCGCTTGGTCAGGGTCAGCGCCGCGTACAGATGCGACTGGGACCGGACCTCCGGCGACAGCCGCTCGCCCTCCCGCATCGCCCGGAAGTACGCCAGCGCCTGGTCCTGCCGCCCCCGGAAGGTGGCCTGCACCCCGAGCACCTTGAGCAGGAACGCCCGTACGTCGTCCGCGGTGCGCAGGATGCCCGGCTCGAACTCGATGGCCTCCGCCTGGAGGTCCTGTTCCCGGGCCGCCGTCAGCAGATCACCGACCGAGGCGTCGGGGAAACCGTCGAGCAGCCGTCCGCCGAGCCCGGCGAGGGCCGCCATGGCCTCCCAGTTGCCGGTGAAGAACCCCCGGCGGCAGCCCGCGAGGACCGCGGTGAGCCGGTCGAAGGCGGTGCCGTCCCCGAAGGCCGCGGCGAACAGCGCCGCCTCCTGGCCGCCCACCGGGTCCGGCCCCGGCCGGTACGCGGGCAGCTCGGTGCGCAGCGAGGCCACGTCCACGGGCACCCCCATCCGGCGCAGGCACCGGGCGCGTTCGGCCCGGTAGTCCGCCTCGGGGAGCACCGGCGGCGCGACCCGCTCCGGCGCGTCCAGCCGCAGCTCGGCACCGGGGCGGGTACGGGAGTGCTCCACCGCGCGCATGAAGCCCCGCAGCGACGAGAGGTCCGTACCGCCGACCCCGGACAGCTCCAGGGGCCGGCCCAGCTCCTCGGCCCCCGCGCACAGCGCCGCCGCGGCGGTGGCGAGCACCCGGTAGTTCTGCTCGGACTCCCGGTGCAGCCGCCGCTCGGACGGCGCGAGCGCGATCTCGGCGATCCCGAGGGCGTCCGGTGCCCCGTCCCCGCCCGGGAACAGCTCCGCCCACTCCGCCGCGTAACGCTCCGGCAGGCCGCCGAACGTGGCCCCCCGCGAACGGAGTTCACCCAGCGCGACCCGCAGCCCCGTGAACGAGGCGGCGGGCCCGGTGGCCACGTCCACCCGGACGGCGCCCGCACCCACC
Organism: Streptomyces uncialis; assembly: GCF_036250755.1. NCBI lineage: Bacteria > Bacillati > Actinomycetota > Actinomycetes > Kitasatosporales > Streptomycetaceae > Streptomyces > Streptomyces uncialis. The sequence continues at coordinate 7,545,739 of NZ_CP109583.1, forward strand.
GGGGGGGAGGTGCGGGCGCCGCCGAGCAGACCGGCCGCCGACGGGTCCGGCGACGGCCTCACCATGAACGGGTCTCGGCGAGCGCCAGGGCCAGCGGAGCGATCTTGTTCTCCACCTCGTCCAGGTCGAAGTCGATGTCGTCCAGATCCGCGAGCTCGTCGGTCCCGGTCTCCGCGTCCGACGTCTGCTCGGTCAGTTCAAGCTCGCTCATGACGGGTCCATCCCTTTCGATCGCGTTCCAGTGGTTCGGGATCATTGGCCGAACCACGTCGGTTGGGGCTCTCCTATCGTGTGCAAACGGCTTCCGCGGTCCCACCGCAATCCAGGGGGAACTTTCTCCTCCGGCGCACCCGCTCCCGACCAGCGGTTCTCTCCGCCGCCGCGGATGAACTACTCACCTCGCCCCGATGGATTCCACCCAGCGGCGGCGCGGGGTGACGCGCGTCGCCACACCCGCGTTCATCCGCCCGTCACCGTGGGGCGCGCTTGGCGGAAAATGAGAAGCTCCCCTCCGCGAGCAGCCCCCGCCCACGAACGGCGGCACAGGAACAAGGGCCGCCAACCGGGGAGTACCCAGGGGCGCGAGGAACTGCGCACCCACCGAGCGACGGCACAGGAACAAAGTGCGCCCAGCACAGGAAACCCAGGGGCGCGAGGAACCGCGCACCCCACGAACGACGGCACAGGAACAAAGTGCGCCCAGCACAGGAAACCCAGGGGCGCGAGGAACCGCGCACCCACGAACGACGGCACGGGAACGAAGCGCGCCCAGCACAGGAAACCCAGGGGCGCGGGGAACTGCGCACCCACGAACGGCGGCACAGGAACGAAGCGCGCCCAGCACAGGCAACCCAGGGGCGCGAGGAACCGCGCACCCCACGAACGGCGGCACAGGAACAAAGTGCGCCCAGCACAGGAAACCCAGGGGCGCGAGGAACCGCGCACCCCACGAGCGACGGCACAGGAACAACGTGCGCCCGGCACAGCGAACCCGGGGGCCCGGCCCGGAGAGGGGGCCGGACTACCGCCCCCTCACCCCCACCGGGCGGACCCGCACCACGGCCGGGTGCCCCACCCGGAACGCGGAGGGCCCGCCCATGATCCGATCGATGTCGTCCCCGTACTTCGCGAGAAACCCCGGAAGCGTGGGCGGCACGCCCACCAGCACCTCGGCCCGCCCCCGGAACACCACGATGTCCCGCCCGAACTCCCCACCGTCGAAATGCAGGGTGACCTCCGGCCGGGCCCGGATGTTCCGGACCCGGCGCGACCCCGTGTCGTTGTACACGGTGAACCCGTCGTCCTCGTCCCAGTGGAACCACACCGGATTGGGCTCCGGGAACCCCTCGTCGGACACCGTGGACAGCCACACGACCCGCTCCCGCGCGAGCCGCCGCCGCACCCGCGCCCCGTACTCGCCCGAGGCGTCCGGCAGCACCCGCTCCAGCGGCCTGGTCATCCGTCCGTCCCGTCGCCCCGCGAAGACCCCGTCCCGGCCAGCGCGCCGCCAAAGGCCCCTTCGCCGGGGGCCCCGTCGGCCGACCCGGCCCCCGCCGACCCACGAGCCGCCGGCGCGTCCGGATCCGCGCTGACCAGCCGGTTCGTACCGGTCCTGACGACCCAGCTGTCCGGATCGCCCACCAACTGCGCGTTCAGCCGCGGGTCCTGGTCGAACGCCGTCAGCGCCTCCGCCGCGGTCAGCGCCCGGTCCACGAGCACATCGGCCGCCGCCTTGCGGGCCCGCCACGCGTCGACCGGTTCCGTCATCGGCAGCAGCCGGGTCGGATGCCCCTGCCCGAGCAGCAGACAGTCCACCCCGTCCAGTCCGTAGAACGTCGGCGCGGTCGATTCGAGGAACCCCCGGACCACCGGGTCCCGGAACCGCAGCGGGGCGCCGCCCGCGAACACCTCAAGCAGCGCCTCCAGACCGGAGACATCGGTGTCCGCCCGGCAGGCCCGCCAGAAGGCCGTGTCCTTACGGGTGTTGAACCGGTAGTGCATCGCGAGGAACCAGCGGATCTCGTCCCACTTCTTCGCCAGGGCCGCGTTCACGACCTTGCGCGGGCACGGCTCGTCCCACGAGCCCGGCAGCGAACCGACCAGCGACAGGATGCCCAGCGTGATCATCATCAGACCGCTGGACTCCAGCGGCTCCACGAACGCGTACGAGTTCCCGATCGCCATCACGTTCCCGATCCACGCCTCCTCATGGCGCCCGGAACGGAAGTGCACGGTACGGAAGGTGTGCGCCTCGGGGTAGAGGCGCTGGAGCTCGGCGGTGGCCTCCTCCACGCTGATGAACCCCGAGGAGTGCACGTACCCGACATGGTCGTCGTCCCGGGTGGGGATGGTCCAGCACCAGCCCGCGTCCATCGTGGTGGCCCGGGTGTACGGCTTGATCCGGCCGTGGTGCGGGACGATCGCGGTGACCGCCCGGTCGGTGAACAGACTGTCGGCGAAGCTGACGTACGGCGAGTCCAGCGCCTTGCCGAGCAGCAGCGAACGGAACCCGGAGCAGTCGACGTACAGGTCGAAGTCGAGGCGCTCACCGCCGTCGGTCACCAGATGGTCCACCCAGCCGTCCGCGCCGAGGACCACGTCGTCGATCTTCGCGTCGATATGACCCACCCCGCGCCGCTCCGCCAGCTCGGTGAGGTAGCGGACGAAGCGCGCGTTGTCGAGGTGGTAGGCGAACGGCAGATGCTTCATCAGCGACAGCCGGCCGTCGTCCCCGGACCGGAACACGGGCGCCCGGTCGCGCTCCATCAGCAGCGACTGGAACGTGAAGGCGTTGATGTCGTCCTGGGTGGCGAGCGAGCCCAGTACGCCCACCGAGTTGGAGCCCCAGTCGAACGGCGCCATGAACCCGCCCGGCTTGCCGCCCCAGTCGAAGCGGATGCCCAGCTTCCAGGTGGGCGCGACCGCCTCGTACAGCTCCTGCGGATCGATCCCGAGATAGTGGTGCAGGAACGGCACCATCGACGGGGTGGTCGCCTCGCCGACCCCGATGATCGGGATGCCCTTCGCCTCGACGAGCGTGACCTCCAGCCACGGCCGCTTGGCGCGCAGCGCGAGCGCGGTCAGATATCCGGCGGTGCCCCCGCCGATGACGCCCACCCGGCGCACCGCGCGCGGGTCGCCCTGCCGCGGCCGGCTCGCCGGGTCGATACCGGCGTCCCGGGGCCCGCCCTCCCCGTCCTCGAACAGCGCCGTCAGCTCCGGGGTCAGCCCCTCACCGGGACCCGTGGCCGGGGAACCGCCGAACCAGCCGAGGACCGCGTCCGCGTCCCCGCGCGGCAGTGAGCCGAGGAACCCCCGCAGATCACCCGCGAAGTCCCCGCCCGTACCCGTCTCGTGGGGAGTCCCACCGTCCTGCGAAGCCATGTCCGTCACGCTGTCTCACGCTTCCTTCCTGGTCGGTTGGTGCGGTACGCCGCCCAAGGCGGCGGACGTGTCCGGGCCCTTGCGCCGGGTGGGCGGGGCCGCGAGGGTGCCGTCCCGGCCCCGTCCGAGCCGTCCCGCCACCGGCCAGGTCATCGCCGTGCAGACGAAGGCCATCACGACCAGCGCCGTGAACATCTCCGTGCTGAGCACACCGAGGTCGAGCCCGACGTTCAGCACCACCAGCTCCGTCATGCCCCGGCAGTTCATCAGCGCGCCGAGCCGCAGCGAGTCCCGCCAGCCGGACCCCGCCGCCCGCGCGCCCAGCGCCGTGCCGCCGAGCTTGCCCGCGACCGCCACGGCGATCGCCACCAGGCACCACAGCCACACCGCGCCCGACCCGGCCAGCGAGCCGAGGTCGGTGCGCAGCCCGCTGTACGCGAAGAACAGCGGCAGCAGCAGCGCCCCGGCGACGGTGCCCAGCCGTTCCGCCGACTCCTGGACCACCGTCCGGTCACGGGGGACGGCCAGCCCGAACAGGAACGCGCCGAAGATCGCGTGCACCCCGATCCACTCGGTCACCGCGGCCGACGCCAGCGCGCCGAGCAGCAGGACACCCGTGCGGGTGGTCGCGCCGAACCGGGGCTCGGCCAGCATCCGGGCGAGCGCCGGACGCACCACGAACACCAAGGCCGCGGTGAACGCCACCGTCAGCGCCACGGTGAGCGCGGCACTCGGCGCGCTCGCCGCGACCATGCCCGCGACCACCGCCAGCAGCGACCACGCCACCACGTCACCGACGGTCGCGCAGGTCAGCGCCACCGTGGCGACGACCGTCCCGCGCAGCGGACCGTCCTCCAGGATGCGGGCGAGCACCGGCAGCGCGGTGACCCCCATCGCGACCCCGAGGAACAGCGCGTACGGCACGGGCCCGGTGTCCCCGCCCGCGAACCGCTCGTGCGTCAGCACCCCGAAACCCACACCCAGCAGCACCGGGATCACGATGCTGGTGACACTCACGTACGACGTCAGCCTGCCCTTGCCGCGCAGCAGCCGCAGATCCACCTCAAGACCCGCGAGATAGACGAACAGGACCACGCCCAGCTGCGACAGCACATGCAGCGGGGCCAGTACCTCCGGCGGGAACAGCGCGTCCATCGCCTCCGGCCACCACGCGCCCAGCACGGAGGGCCCGAGCATGAGCCCCGCGGCGATCTCCCCGATCACCACGGGCTGCCCCAGCCGACGGGCCAGCGCGCCCACGGACTTGCAGCACACCAGGATCACGACGACGGCGAAGAGGACCCCGTCGAGGGGAAGCGGCGCTGCTCCGGGCGCTGCGCTGACGTCCATGGCACCTGCTTTCTGACGCGGGGGCCGAAAAGGGCCTCTTTGCAGACGCTCCCCATCGTGTGCCAGTTCCCGGGGCACCATCCAGCGCCCCCCGCCGGAAACTTCTCCCCGCCACGCGCCCCCTGTGACCTGCGGAAACGCCGTCCGGTACGGGAGAACTACTCACCGGTGCGGCGCGGCACTACCCAGCGGGCACCCCGGAGGCGACCCGTCCGCCCGCTCTCCCGCCGCCCCGCCCGCCCGCTCCCGTCGGCCCGACCGCCCGCGGACAGCGCTCCACCCCGCCACCCGCGCCGGAGACCACGCACGCCACCCACGCCACTCGCGGGCCCGTACACCCCGCCCGTACGCCTCGCCCACCCGCGCCGCCCGCGCCCACCCGCGCCGCCCGCGCCCACCCGCTCCCGCCCGCCCGCTCCGGGCCGAACGGAACGGGACCCGCTACAGGAAGGTGTGCCCCTCACCGCGGTACGTGGGGACCGTCGCCGTGACGGTGTCGCCCTCGACCAGCCGCAACGCGTCGAACCGCTCGCACAGTTCCCCGGCCTTCGCGTGCCGGAACCACACCTTGTCGCCGATCAGCAGATCGTCCGCGGGCCCGCCCAGCAACGGCGTCTGCACCTCACCCGCGCCCTCCTGGGAGGCGTACCGCAGGCCCTCCGGCAGCCACGGCACCGGCAGCCGGTCCGCCCCGGCCGGACCCGAGGCCGGATATCCCCCGCCCAGCACCGTCACCACCCCGACCCCCGGGCGCCGCACCACCGGCAGCGCGAACAGCGCGGCGGGCCGGCCCCGGAACGACGAGTAGCCGTCGAACAGCCGGGGCGTGTACAGCCCCGACCCCGCCGCCACCTCCGTCACCGCGTCCTCCGCGACGGTGTGCTGCACGCTCCCGGTCCCGCCGCCGTTCACGAACTCCAGGTCCGGGACGACGGCCCGGACCGCCCGCACCACCTCGGCGCGCCGCGCCGCCAGCTCCCGCCGCGCCGCGCGCTGCATCAGCCGTATCGCGCCCGAGAGCACCGGACGCCCGGCCACCACGTCCCCGACCCCGGCCACATGCCCCTCGTACGCCATGATCCCCACCAGCCGGAACCCGGGCGTCCGGGCCACCGCGCGGGCCAGCTCGGCGGCCTCGGCGGGGGAGTGCACCGGCGAACGGCGTGACCCGATCCGCACCCGGCCGCCCAGCAGCCGCAACGACGTGTCGAGTTCCAGACAGACCCGTACTTGCTCCCGGCCACCGCCGCGCGACGCGTCGATCAGCCGCAGCTGCGCGGGGTCGTCGATCATCACCGTCACCGCCGCCGCGAGCTTCGGATCACCCGTCAGCTCCGCGAACCCGGCCCGGTCGGCCGACGGGTACGCGAGCAGCACGTCCCCGAAACCGGACCGCGCCAGCCACAGCGACTCCGCCAGCGTGAACGACATGACACCCGCGAAGCCGTCCCGGGCGAGGACCCGTTCCAGCAGGGCTCGGCAGCGCACCGACTTGCTCGCGACCCGCACGGGGGTGCCCGCCGCCCGGCGGACCAGATCCGCGGCGTTGGCGTCGAAGGCGTCCAGGTCCACGATCGCGACGGGCGCGTCGAACGAGGCGGTGGCCCGGTCGTACCGGGCCCGGTCGGCGGCGCGAGCACTCATGTCCGCAGCCTGCCAGACCCGGTTACCGGAGGGTAGGGGGATGTACCGGGCAGATGCCACCGCTGCCCGGACCGCCTCCCGCACGGTGGTCGCCAGCCCGTAGAGTGACGCGAACGCAAACGGAGGAACCGGTCCCGGGCCCGCGCCCGGACCGGCTGGGACCCCGCCGTGACCGCCTTCCCGGGGTCGCGGAAGGAGCCCGCCCCGACCGCGCGGACGACCCGGGCGCCGGCCCGGACGCCCGCACCGCGGCCCGCCGTTCGTACGGGCGGCCGCACGGCCCGCCCGGCAGGGGACGGTGCTCCCGGACGCGGTTGCGGACAGGTCCGGGCGCTTCCGGGCGCGGCGCGTGTCCCGCCCGGGGAGCCGGACAGGGCATGGCCCGGCGCCGGTTCGGACCTGGTCCGGACCCGGCCCGGTGACGACGGACCCGGGCATCACCCCCGGGAACAGCTGACCCGGTCCGAGGGGGACCGGCCCGGAGGCGAGGGGCGTATGACCACGGAGACGGACGAGCCCTCGTCACCCCCTTACCCACCCCCGCCCCCCGTCCCGCCCCGGCCTCCGGCACCGCCCGGTTCCCCGGCCCCGCCGCGTCCCGCCGCCCCGCCCCACCCCGTGCGGCCCCCGGTCGCGCCACCCCCGTACCCCCCGAGGCCCGCCACCGCGCCCCCGTCCGCCCGGCCCTCGTCCGCCCGGCCGCCGTCCGGCCCGGACCGCCCCCCGCCCGAGCCCGCCCGCGACCCGGGCCGCGGCCCCGGCCACCAGCACGGTTCCGCACCGGGGTCCGTCCCCACGCCCCGGACCGCGACCCCGCCCGCCCCGGTCGCGCCGAGTGCCCCGACCGCGCCCGCGCCGGTCGGGAGGACGGGTACTCCGATGCCACCTGCCCCGGTCCGGACCGGCGTTCCGGCGGCACCTGCCCCGGTCGCGTCGGGTGGCCCGACGGCCCCCGCCCCCGCCGCGCCGACCGCCCCGGCCCCGACCGCCCCGGCCCCGGCCGCGCCGGGCACTCCGACCGCCCCCGCCGCGTCGAGCGCCCCGACCGCGCCCGCGCCGGGAGAACCCTGGCGCCCCGTCCCGCCCCCGTCCGCCGTGCCTCCCGGGGCCGCGACTCCCCGCCCGACGGCCCCCGGAACGGCCCGACCGGCCGCCCCCGCACCGCCCGGCGAGCCATCCGGAATGCCCGCCTCCGCGGCCAGTTCCGGGGCACCCGGGACCCGGACGGCCAAGTCACTGGATACTCAAGGGGTGTTCGACGTTCGCGGGATGGCCGACAACGACCCGGGACCGGGTTCGCCCGGACCCCGCACCAGCATGCCCGGACACCCCGGGCGGGACACCGTCCCCGGCCCGCCGGGCCCCCGGACCCCCGCCCGCCCCGGCACCACCCGCCCGGTCCCGGGGAATCAGCCGCCCCCGCCCCCGGCCTCCGCCCGGTTCCCCGACGAACCGCCCCCCGAACCCCGTCGCCCCGTCCCGCCCCGCCAGGTACCCGCCCCGCCGCAGGGCGCCGACCTGCCCGGCGACGGCCCCCGCCACGAAGGCGGCGGCCCCCGCCGCGGCGGCCCGCCCGCCCCGGGCACCGGCCACCCGGGCCGCCCCCCGTACCCCGCGCACGGCCACCCCGGCCGACCTGCCCCGCCCGTCGGCCCGGAGCACCCCGGGTACCCCGGCGCGGACCACCCGGGGTACCCCGGCCCGGAGCACCCCGGATACCCCGGCCCCCACACCCACCCGGGACCCCGTCCGCCCCAGGCCACGCGCGCCCCCGGCCCCGCCCACCACCTCGGCGCGCCCCCCGCGTTCACCACGGCCCCCCGCCCCACCGAGACCACCACCCGGCTCAGACCCATCCGTGACGACGACCCCCTCGACCGTCCGCCGCCCCGCTCCTACGACCCGTTCGACGACCCCCCGGGACACCGCGCCCGGCCCACCGGCCACTGGACCGGACGCCGGGCCGCCGCCGCGGTGGCCTGCGCCGTCCTCGGACTCGGCCTCATCGGCGGTGCTGTCACCGGCAGCTGGCTCACCGGTGACAGCACCGCCGCGCCCGGCCCCGCCGACCGCTTCGCCGCCGCCGGGGAACGCTGGCACAGCACCCCCGTCGACGACCTGTTCCCCCGGACCGTCCGCGGTGAGGGCGCCGGACCGGGCGGCGCCGACCGCACCTGGACCCGGGTCGCCGTCGCCCCCGACGGCACCTGCGCCCAGGGCCTCGACCCGCTGCTGCGCCGCGCCCTCGCCCCGGCCGGCTGCGTACGGCTGCTGCGCGCCACGTACACGGACGCCACCCGCAGCCATGTCACCACCGTCGGGATGCTGTTCACCAAGACGGACGCCGACGGGATGCGCGCCCTGCGCGCCCGCTTCACCAAGGAGCAACTGGACCGCCGCCGTGATCTGATGCCCCGTCCGTACGCGGCCGAGGGCACCGTCGCCGAAGGATTCGGGGACCGTCAGCGCACGTCCTGGACCGTGTCCGTGCTCACCGACGCCCCGGTCGTCGTCCTCGCGGTGTCCGGCTTCGCCGACGGCCGTACCGTCACCGACCCGGAGCCCGCCACCGACGCAGCCCGCTCCGACAGCACCACCACCCCCGCCCAGTCGGGCCTCGGCCATGAGGCGAAGGGCCTCGCCGACCGTGTGGAGCGCGTGTTCCGCAAAGGCGCGAGCGCGACCCCGGAGAAGACATCATGACGCCCCGACAGCTCCCCCCACCCCACCGCACGGCCCCTCACTCCAGGCCCGCGCGCCACGCCGCCACCGCCCTCGTCTGCGCCGGACTCACCACCGCGCTCGCCCTGCTGCCCGCCACCTCCGCCCACGCCGACGGCATCCGCGCCCGCCAGTGGAGCCACCAGGCACTCGGCGTCGAGGAGGCCTGGCGCACCACCAGGGGCGACGGCATCACCGTGGCCGTGCTGGACACCGGGGTGGACGACAGCCACCCGGACCTCACCGGCAGCGTCCTGCCCGGCAAGGACCTGATCGGCTTCGGCGCCCGGCGCGGCGACCGCTCCTGGGCCCGGCACGGCAGCGCCATGGCCGGGATCATCGCGGGCCACGGACACGGCGCGGGCAACACCGACGGTGTCCTCGGTATCGCCCCCGAGGCCGAGATCCTGCCGATCCGGGTGATCCTGGAGGACGGCGACCCCTCCCGCAAGGAGGCCCGCGACACCCGGGGCACCGCCCTCGCCGAAGGCATCCGCTGGGCGGCCGACCAGGGCGCCGACGTCATCAACCTCTCCCTGGGCGACGACTCCGCCTCCGCCCACCCCGAACCCGCCGAGGACGCGGCCGTCCAGTACGCCCTGAAGAAGGGCGCGTCCGTCATCGCCTCGGCGGGCAACGGCGGGGAGAAGGGCGACCATGTCTCCTACCCGGCCGCCTACCCCGGGGTCATCGCGGCCACCGCCGTGGACCGCTTCGGCGCCCGCGCCCCGTTCTCCACCCGCCGCTGGTACGCCACCGTCAGCGCCCCCGGCAAGGACATCGTCCTGCTGGACCCCGACCGCCAGTACTACACGGGCTGGGGCACCAGCGCCGCCGCCGCGTTCGTCTCCGGCGCGGTCGCCCTGGTCCGCGCCGCCCACCCGGACCTCAGCCCCGCACAGATCAAACGGCTCCTGGAGGACACCGCCGGGGACGCCCCCGAGCAGGGCAGGGACGACTCCCGGGGCTTCGGCATGATCGACCCGGCCGCCGCGATCCGCGAGGGCGGCACCCGGGAACCGGAACTGCGCGCGGCGGTCTACGGAAAGCGCTACTTCGGGGCGGGCCCGGCCGTCCCCGTGAAGAAGAAGGACAACGGCTGGGCGGGCCCCCTCGCCGCCGGAACGGGCGTCGCCCTGCTGGCCGTGGCCGTCGTCCTGTGGCGCGGCCGCCGAAGCACCCCCGCCTGACCCGCACCCCGGCCCCCCCCACAGTCCCGGGACCCCCACCACCCCGACGCCCCAGCCGCCCCGATGCCCCCACCACCCCGACATGTCACCGTCCCTGGGACCCCACCACCCCGGCACCCCGCGACTCCGGGACCCGCACCACCCCGACAGACAAGGCACCGCACCGTCCCGACGCGACACCTCACCGTCCCGGGTGGCCCCGGGCGTACACGCACCCCAGCGGCACCCCGGGCGTCACCGGCCGGCCACCGCCCCCACGGCCCCCCGCGACACCCGCTCCACCAGCGTGATCCCCTCGTGCATCGACGTATGACCGTCCGACAGCACCGCCAGCAGATAGCGCCGTCCGTCCACCGAGACGCATCCCGTGCTGTTGATCACCCACAGCCCGGTCGTGCCACGCGGCAGCCAGCCGTTCTTCAGCGCCGCCGGCTGCTCCCCGTCACCCGCCGCCGACACCCCCCAGTCCTGCCCGGCGACCACCCCGGCCATCAACTCCCGGGCGTAACCGCGTGACTCCCCGTTCAGCTCCGGGTCCGCGCCCGCCACGAACACCGCCCGCAGCAGCGCTATCCGGTCCACCGCCGTCGTCCGGGTCAGCCCCCACAGCCCACCCGTGCCCGCGGTCGTGCCGGTCAGCCCGAACCGCGCGTTCGCCGCGTCCAGCCCCGGCGCTCCGCCCAACGCCTCCCACAGCGTGGTCGTCGAGGCGTTGTCGCTGTGCCCGATCATCGCCGCCGCGTGCTCCCGTTCCCGACCGGTCAGCCGCCGCCCCTTGTCCTGGGCCCCCAGCAGCAACGCGGCCAGTACGTCGACCTTCACGACGCTCGCCGTGACGAACACCGACGCCCCCCGGTACGCGACGGGCGCCCCGTCGTCGTCCACCGGGACCACCGCCACCGAGAACCGCGCCCCGCCGCTCACCCGCACCCCGGCCATGGCCCGGTCGAGCCGCCGCCCGGCCTGTGCGGCGGCGGCCTCCTCCGCCCGGGCCGCCTCCTCCGCCCGGGCCGCGCCCGGTGCCCGCGACATGTCCGGCGTGCCCGCCCCGGCCGTCCGGGCCGCCGGACCCCCACCGGCCCGCCCCGCGCCTCCCTCGTCCCGTACCGCCACGAACCCGCTCCCCGCCCAGCCGACCAGCACAAGAACCCCCACGAAGACCGCCACCACCACACCCCGGGACCACGACATGCCGGGCATGCTCCGTGCCCATACTGGGGAACCTCTGAGACGAACCTCAGCTTCCGCTGAGAATCCCCGGCGCCCTCCCATCGGACGTCGGCACGGGAGCGGGGACACCGGTACCGCCACCGCGACCGGTCTGGACACCGACCGGCCGCCGTCCGCGCGGAGCCGAAACCCGGTGTCCATGTCACCTTGAGATGGCTAGCGTGGCGTCATATGGACCGAACCGATCTTCCCCCACGCCTGACCCGGCTCACCTTCCACGGCCCCCTCTCCGAGGCCAGGGCCGCGCGGATCGTCACCAGACTCGCCCGGACCGGCCCCGCGACGGTGCTGGACATCGGCTGCGGCTGGGGGGGAACTGATGCTCCGGGTCCTTGAGGCGACGCCGGGCGCCACCGGCCTGGGGATCGATCTCAACGCCGAGGACATCGCCCGGGGACGCGCGAACGCCGTGGCCCGGGGGCTGGCCGGTCGCGTCGAGTTCGTCGTCGGGTCCGCCGCCGGGACACCCCGCGGCCCCGCCGACCTCGTGCTGTGCCTCGGGGCCAGTCACGCGCTCAGCGACGAGACGCCGCCCAAGCACACCGCCGCCGCGCTCCACGCGCTGCGGGAGCGGGTCGCGCCCGGGGGACGGGTCCTGCTCGGCGAGGGCTTCTGGCAGCGGGCCCCCACCCCCGCCGAACTGACCGGGATGTGGCCGGACGCCCGCGCCGACGAGTACCACGACCTCGCCGCGCTCGTCGCTCTCGCCGTCGAGGCGGGATTCCGGCCCGCCTGGATCGAGAGCGCCGACAGCGGCGAATGGGAGGAGTTCGAGTCCGGATACCTCTCCGACACCGAGGAGTGGCTGGCCGCCCACCGTGACCACCCGCTGGCCGACGAGACCCGCGCCCGCGCCGACCGGCACCGCGCGAGCTGGCTCGACGGCTACCGGGGAGTGCTCGGGCTGGCCTACCTCACCCTGGTCCCCGTGGACTGACCTGACCTGACCTGACCTGACCTGACCTGACCTGACCCGACCCGACCCGACCCGACCGGACCCGGCACCGACGGTGCGGGTACCGCACACGGCGTGAGCCGCCCGCACCGGGACCCACCCACCCACCGCACCGCTCCGCACCGCTCCGCACCGCTCCGCACCGCTCCGCACCGCTCCGCACCGCTCCGCACCGCTCCGCACCGCTCCGACCCCCGGGACCCCACCGCACCGCCGCGCGGCGCGCCGATAGGCTCGGGCACCGTGGCGAACAAGAACATCCCCCAGCCCGGCTACTCCGACGACGACGGCTCCGCCGACCCCGTGCTGAGCGCCGCGCTCGCGGCCTGGGCCGCCGACCGGTCCGCCGAGGGACCCCTTCTCGAAGCGCTCAAGGGCACCCGTCTCCTCGTCCCGATGGTCGCGCTGCTCGGCGAGGTCGAGGAGGACGCGAACGGGCTGCGCCGCGAGAAGACCAGCGACATGGCGGTGCCCACCCTGAAGGCCCGGGGCCGCACCGCCCTGCCCGCCTTCACGTCCACCGACGCGCTCACCCGCTGGGACCCGGCCGCCCGGCCCGTCGCCGTCCCGCTGGAACAGGCGATCCAGGCCGCCGTCCACGAGAAGGCCGACACGATCGTCATCGACCTCGCGGGCCCCGTCGCGTACGAGCTGACCGGCCGCGCGCTGCTCGCCCTCGCGGAGGGCCGCACCACGCTCGACCCGCTCGCCGACCCGGTGGTCACCGACGCCGTACGAGCCGTCCTCGCCGCCGAGCCCGATGTGGTCGGCGCGTATCTGGGGCCGGGCCGCGCCGACGGCATCCTCGCCCTCGTCCTGGACCCGGCGGCCGTCCCCGCCGAGGCCATGCGGGCCGTCGCCGAACGCCTCGCCGCCGATCCGGCGCTGCGCGCCCGGCTCGTCCACGGCCTGGACCTCGCCCTGCTGCCGCCGGGCAGCACCCTGCCCGGCCGGCCCCTGTACCTCCGCGGCTGACCGCCCTGTCCCACCGCACAACGCGAAGGGCCCCGCCGGACGGCGGGGCCCTTCGTCCACGTTCCTGCGTGCGCGGGCGGATCTAGCCGTAGAGCGCTCCCGTGTACTTCTCGCCCGGCCCCTGGCCCGGCTGGTCGGGGACGACGGACGCCTCGCGGAAGGCGAGCTGGAGCGACTTCAGACCGTCACGCAGCGGAGCCGCGTGGAAGGAGCTGATCTCCGTGCCGCCCGCGTCCACCAGCCCGGCCAGCGCGTGGATCAGCTTGCGGGCCTCGTCCAGGTCCTTGTGGTCCGAGCCGTCCTCGGCGAGACCGAGGTTCACCGCGGCGGCGCTCATCAGATGGACCGCCACCGTCGTGATCACCTCGACCGCCGGGACATCGGCGATGTCCCGGGTCAGGGTGTCGAAGTCGGGGGCCGCGCCGTCGCTGTCCGCTGCGGCCGTGCTGTCAGGGGTGGCGTCACTCATGCCTCACACGATAGGCGCAGTCCCGTCCGGCAGGGGAGTGAGGCCCCGGCGGCGCGAATTAGCCGTGCCGTCGCGGAACTGTTAATCTGGGGCAACGACCGGTCGGGCATTCACGTGCCCGGCCCACAAGTGGAGGCTCCGCTCTCCCACCTGGCCGCTCCTAGGAGTGGCGGGTCACCGGTCAGGCGGTCATGTCGAGAGACATGGCACGCCCGAAGTCACGCCCCGCGATGTGTCGCGGCGGTGTTCCGGTATGCAAGGAGCCCCGCCCGTGATCGTCCGGGGCATTTTTCATGTACCGGCGCGGTCAGGTCGGACGAACACAGACTTTACGCGGCTGTCCGCCAGACCGTCGCGTGGTGCTACCGAGGAGGATCCATCAGCGCCGAGCCCCGCATCAACGACCGGATTCGCGTTCCCGAGGTTCGACTTGTCGGTCCCAGTGGCGAGCAGGTCGGAATTGTTCCGCTTGCCAAGGCCCTGGAGCTTGCGCAGGAGTACGACCTCGACCTGGTCGAGGTCGCGGCGACCGCCCGTCCGCCGGTCTGCAAGCTCATGGACTACGGGAAGTTCAAGTACGAGTCGGCCATGAAGGCCCGTGAGGCGCGCAAGAACCAGGCGCACACGGTCATCAAGGAGATGAAGCTCCGGCCGAAGATCGACCCGCACGACTACGACACCAAGAAGGGTCACGTCGTACGGTTCCTCAAGCAGGGCGACAAGGTCAAGATCACGATCATGTTCCGTGGTCGTGAGCAGTCCCGTCCGGAGCTCGGCTACCGCCTGCTCCAGCGCCTCGCGGAGGATGTCGCGGACCTGGGCTTCGTGGAGTCCAACCCGAAGCAGGACGGCCGGAACATGATCATGGTTCTTGGTCCGCACAAGAAGAAGACCGAGGCGATGGCCGAGGCCCGTGAGGCCCAGGCCGCCCGCAAGGCCGAGCGCCAGGCCCTCCAGCCCGGCCGTGTGCAGCACTCCTCGGCCGACGGCGAAGAGCTCCTGGACGCCGACGAGGCCGACGAGGCCCCCGAGGCTCCCGAGGCCGCCGCCGAGGAAGAGGCTCCGGCCGAGGCGTCAGCCGAGGCGTGATCCCTGGGCCTCGTGTCCGGGGATGTCCATCGATAACACAGGACGCTCCACAGTGCCCGGTCCCCGGACCGGGCACCGGGGCGCCACCGACGAGGAGAGAACGGCGCTATGCCGAAGAACAAGTCGCACAGCGGTGCCAGCAAGCGCTTCAAGATCACCGGCTCCGGCAAGGTGCTCCGCGAGCGTGCCGGCAAGCGCCACCTGCTTGAGCACAAGTCGTCCCGTGTGACGCGTCGCCTCACCGGCAACGCCGAAATGGCTCCGGGCGACGCCAAGAAGATCAAGAAGCTTCTCGGCAAGTGATGTCGCGGCCCCCGCACACCGGGGCCGTACGACGTCAGGACCGGGACCCATTCGATACCGGGCCGTGTGAGGACCACCACGGCCCCGCTACAAGGAGTTAACAAGTGGCACGCGTCAAGCGGGCAGTCAACGCCCACAAGAAGCGCCGGGCGATCCTGGAGCAGGCCAGCGGTTACCGCGGGCAGCGTTCGCGCCTGTACCGCAAGGCGAAGGAGCAGGTCACCCACTCCCTCGTTTACAACTACAACGACCGCAAGAAGCGCAAGGGCGACTTCCGTCAGCTCTGGATCCAGCGGATCAACGCCGCTGCCCGTGCCAACGGCATCACCTACAACCGCTTCATCCAGGGGCTGAAGGCCGCGAACATCGAGGTCGACCGCAAGATCCTCGCGGAGCTCGCCGTCAACGACGCCAACGCCTTCGCGGCGCTGGTCGAGGCCGCGCAGAAGGCCCTGCCGAGCGATGTGAACGCGCCGCGCGCCGCCGCCTGATCGCTGCGCTCGCTTTCCGTGGTGACGTCCGGACCCGTGGACCTTCCGAGGCCCACGGGTTCGTCCGTTCCCCGCCCTGTCACCCCCGGGCCGTCCACCGCCGCCGCGCTGCCCGCCCGACCGCCAGCGGAAAGCCCGCTCCTCGCCCCTCGGCCTATCCCGCACCCGGGAACCAGCCCCAGCCAGGCAGCGCCGGGCCCCGTCCAGGGGCGCGAGGAACTGCGCAAACAACGCAGCACCCGCACCCGGGAAACAGCCCCAGCCAGGCAGCACCGGGCCCCGTCCAGGGGCGCGGGGAACTGCGCAAAAGCGCACCACCCGCACCCGGCGATCAGCCCCAGCCAGGCAGCACCGGGGCCCCGATCAGGGGCGCGGGGAACTGCGCGAAAAACGCACCCTCCGCACCCGGGGAACCACACCAGCCGGGCAGCATCCCCCGCCGCAGCCCCGCGCAGCCCCCGCGCCGACCCCGAGGAGAGGCAACCATGACCCCGGCCCCCGAGCTGATCTCTCCCCGCTCCCCGCGGGTCTCCGCGGCCAAGCGCCTCGCCCGCCGCAACTTCCGCGGCAAGGAGCGGCTCTTCCTCGCGGAGGGCCCCCAGGCCGTACGCGAGGCCGCGGCCCACCGCACGGGCGGCGCCCCGACCCTCGTGGAGCTCTTCACCACCCCGGACGCCGCGGACCGCTACCCCGACATCCTCGCGGCGGCCCACCGCGCGGGCGCCCGCGTCCACCTCGCCGACGAGACCGTCGTCGCGGAGATCTCCACCACTGTCACCCCGCAGGGCCTCGTGGGGGTGTGCCGCTTCCTCGACACCCCCTTCGAGGAGATCGTCGCCGCCCGGCCCCGGCTCGTCGCGGTCCTCGCCCATGTCCGCGACCCGGGCAACGCGGGCACCGTACTGCGCTGCGCGGACGCGGCCGGCGCCGACGCCGTGGTCCTCACCGACGCGTCGGTGGACCTCTACAACCCGAAGGCGGTCCGCGCGTCGGTCGGCTCGCACTTCCATCTGCCGGTCGCGGTAGGCGTCCCCGTCGAGACGGCCGTCGGCCGGCTGCGCGAGGCGGGCGTACGGATTGTCGCCGCCGACGGCGCGGGTGACGACGACCTTGACACGGAACTCGACCGGGGCACCATGGGCGGACCCACCGCCTGGGTCTTCGGCAACGAGGCGTGGGGCCTGCCCGAGGAGACCCGCAGCCTCGCGGACGCCGTGGTCCGCGTCCCGATCCACGGCAGGGCCGAGAGCCTGAACCTCGCGACGGCCGCCGCCGTCTGCCTCTACGCCTCGGCCCGCGCCCAGCGCACCACCGGCGGCTGCCGGGCCTAGGCACCCGCCGCCCCGGCACGCCGACCCGCGCACCCATACCCGCCCATATCCGTACCCGATCCGCGTACCCGCTCCGCGCACCCGTACCCGACCCGCGTACCCGCACCCGCCTCCGTACGCGCTCCGCGCACCCGGGTCCGCCCGCGTGCCCCCGGGGCACATGCGCCCGGCACGCGCACCGGGGCGCACGTCCGCACCACCCCCGTCGGTCCCGCGCCGCCCAAGATCCCTGTAGGCCACCGGTGACTGGTAGTAGGGGACCGGGGGCTAGTAGGGTGACGAACTCGGGGGCCCACTGCACCAGTTCGAGAGGTGGGATACGGGGACATGGCTGTCGGCACCAGCGGCACGGCGGACGCGGACGGCGTGCGCGATCCGGCCGCCGCGTCCTGCCAGGACGCACAGGGCGTAGAGGAAGCACCGGGCGCGTTCGGGATCACCGCGGACGATCTGCCCGACGGACTCGTCGTCGCCGACGAGACCGGCCGGGTCATCTGCTTCAACGCCGCCGCCGCCCGGATCACCGCCGTCAGCCCCGCCGACGCCCTCGGCGCCCCGCTGGAGCTCGCGCTCCCGCTGGAGGACCTGGAGGGCCGCCGCTGGTGGCGGCTCACCGACCCGTACGGCGGACTCGTCATCCGGGGCGGCCAGCCCGAGCGGAACCTGCTGCTGCCCGGCGGCCGTGAGGTCATGGTCACCGCGCGCTACGTCCGTACCGCCCCCAAGGGCCCCGTACGGCGGGTGGTCGTCTCCCTGCGGGACACCGAGGGCAGGCGCCGCACCGAACGCAGCCACGCCGAACTCATCGCGACCGTCGCCCATGAGCTGCGCTCCCCGCTGACCTCCGTCAAGGGGTTCACGGCGACCCTGCTCGCCAAGTGGGAACGCTTCACGGACGAGCAGAAGAAGCTGATGCTGGAGACCGTCGACGCCGACGCCAACCGCGTCACCCGGCTCATCGCGGAACTCCTCGACATCTCCCGGATCGACTCCGGACGCCTGGAGGTGCGCCGCCAGCCGGTCGACATCGGCGCCGCCGTAGGGCGCCATGTCCAGGCCCATGTGGCCGCCGGGCAGCCCGTCGACCGATTCCTGGTCCGGCTGCGCCAGCCGCTGCCCGCCCTGTGGGCCGACCCCGACAAGGTCGACCAGGTCCTGAGCAACCTCCTGGAAAACGCGGTGCGCCACGGCGAGGGAACCGTCACCATCGAGGTGGAACCCTCACCGGGTCCGCGCGAGCCGGGCATCACCGGCACCGCGGTCACGGTCAGCGACGAGGGGCCAGGCATCCCGGAGGAGTCCATGAACCGTGTCTTCACCCGCTTCTGGCGGGGCAGCAAGCGCGGCGGCACCGGGCTCGGCCTGTACATCGTCAAGGGCATCGTCGAGGCCCACGGCGGCACGATCACCGTCGGACGCGGCCCCGACGGCGGCGCGCGGTTCCGATTTACCCTGCCCGTGGCGACCCCGGCCTATCTGGTCTGAGGAACCACGGGCGCCCCCACCCGCGGCCGGGAGCACCGGCCCGCGGCCAGGGAAGCCGCTCCGCCCCGTCCGGGGCCACCGGGCCACGGCGCGGGCGCGCCTCCCGACCCCGTTAGAATCGGCCCCTGGCACTTTTGCGTCCCCACTTCCGGGACGACACGTCGCCCCAGCGGGACGAGGCGTCCATGAGCCGGGACGGGGACCATCCGCCAGCCAATCGGAAGCACGGGAAGAGATGTCGGCACCGAACAAGTCGTACGACCCGGTCGAGGTCGAGGCACTGAAACCGCAAGAGATCGAGCGCGCGCGGGACGAGGCGCTCGCCGCCTTCGCCGCCGCGGGTGACCTCGCCGAGCTCCAGGAGGCCAAGGTCGCCCACAGCGGCGGCACCTCCCCGCTGGCGCTCGCCAACCGCGAGATCGGCGCGCTCCCCCCGCAGGCCAAGGCCGAGGCGGGCAAGCGCGTCGGCCAGGCCCGGGGAGCCGTGAACAAGGCGTTCGCCGCGCGGCAGACCGAACTGGAGGCCGAGCGGGACGCCCGGGTGCTCGTCGAGGAGGCGGTCGATGTCACGCTGCCCTTCGACCGTGTCCCGGCCGGCGCCCGGCACCCGCTGACGACCCTCATGGAGCGCGTCTCCGACGTCTTCGTGGACATGGGCTACGAGATCGCCGAAGGCCCCGAGGCCGAGGCCGAGTGGTTCAACTTCGACGCGCTCAACTTCACGCCCGACCACCCCGCCCGGCAGATGCAGGACACGTTCTTCGTCGCCGGCCCCGAAGGCGCCGACGCCGCGGAGGACGCCTCCGGGATCGTCCTGCGCACCCACACCTCGCCCGTGCAGGCCCGCGCGCTGCTCGCCCGTGAGCTGCCCGTGTACGTGGTGTGCCCCGGCCGCGTCTACCGCACCGACGAGCTGGACGCCACGCACACCCCGGTCTTCCACCAGATCGAGCTGCTGGCCGTCGACGAGGGCCTGACCATGGCCGACCTCAAGGGCACCCTGGACCATATGGTCCAGTCGCTGTTCGGCTCGGACATGAAGACCCGGCTGCGGCCGAACTACTTCCCCTTCACCGAGCCGTCCGCCGAGATGGACATGCTCTGCTACGTCTGCCGCGGCGAGTCCGTCGGCAACCCCGACCGCCCCTGCCGCACCTGCGGCAGCGAGGGCTGGATCGAGCTCGGCGGCTGCGGCATGGTCAACCCCCGGGTGCTCACCGCCTGCGGCGTGGACCCGGAGAAGTACAGCGGATTCGCCTTCGGGTTCGGCATCGAGCGGATGCTGATGTTCCGCCACAACGTCGAGGACATGCGAGACATGGTCGAGGGTGACGTCCGGTTCACCCGGCCGTTCGGGATGGAGATCTGATGCGGGTCCCGCTTTCCTGGCTGCGGGAGTACGTCGATCTCCCCGCCTCCGAGACCGGCCGTGACGTACAGGCCAGGCTGGTCTCCGCCGGCCTTGAGGTCGAGAGCGTCGAACAGCTCGGCGCGGGCCTCAAGGGCCCCCTCGTCGTCGGCCGTGTCCTGACCATCGAGGAGCTGGAGGGCTTCAAGAAGCCCATCCGCTTCTGCACCGTCGACGTCGGCACCGCCAACGGCACCGGCGCCCCGCAGGAGATCGTCTGCGGCGCCCGGAACTTCGCCGTCGGCGACAAGGTCGTCGTCGTGCTGCCCGGCGCCGAGCTGCCCGGCGGCTTCGCGATCGCCGAGCGCGAGACGTACGGCCGGGTGTCGCGCGGCATGATCTGCTCCAGCGACGAGCTGGGCATGGGCGACGACGGCACCAAGGGCATCATCGTCCTCCCGCCCGAGCACGAGGTCGGCACCGACGCGATCGAGCTCCTCGAACTCGTCGACGAGGTCCTCGACATCGCCGTCACCCCCGACCGCGGCTACTGCCTGTCGCTGCGCGGGGTGGCCAGGGAGACGGCCACCGCCTACGGGCTGCCGCTGCGCGACCCGGCGCTGCTCGACGTGCCCGGACCCAACGCCTACGGCTACCCGGTCCAGGTCACCGACCCCCGCGCCTGCGACCGCTTCACCGCCCGCACGGTCACCGGACTCGACCCCGAGGCCCGGTCCCCGATCTGGCTGAGCCGCCGCCTCCAGAAGGCCGGGATGCGCCCCATCTCGCTGGCCGTCGACATCACCAACTACGTGATGCTGGAGCTGGGCCAGCCGCTGCACGCCTACGACCGCGGCCGGGTCGACGGCCCCCTCGGGGTCCGCCGCGCCACCCCCGGCGAGAAGCTGACCACCCTCGACGGCGTCCAGCGGGTCCTCGACGCCGAGGACCTGGTGATCACCGACGACCGCGGCCCCATCGGCCTCGCGGGCGTCATGGGCGGCGCCCACACCGAGATCGCCGACCCGGTCACCGACCCGTCCACCGGTGAGGTCACCGGCACCACCGAGGTCGTCGTCGAGGCCGCCCACTTCGACCCCGTGACCGTCGCGCGGGCCGCCCGGCGGCACAAGCTGTCGTCCGAGGCGTCCCGGCGCTTCGAACGCGGCGTCGACCCGCTCGCCGCCTCCGCCGCCGCGCAGCGCACCGTCGATCTGCTGATCCTCCTCGCGGGCGGCAGCGCCGACGCGGGCGTCACCGAGTTCATCGGCCCGGACGCCCCGCACACCATCCGGATCTCCGCCGACCACCCCGACCAGGTCGCGGGCGTGACCTACGGCCGGGAGACGGTCGTCCGCCGCCTCCAGGAGGTCGGCTGCGACGTCTACGGGCAGGACGAGCTGATCGTCACCGTCCCGACCTGGCGGCCCGACCTCACCGACCCCAACGACCTCGCCGAGGAGGTCATCCGGCTGGAGGGCTACGAGAACCTGCCCTCCACCCTGCCGCGGCCCCCCGCGGGCCGCGGGCTCACCGACCGCCAGCGGCTGCACCGCCGCGTCGGCCGGGCGCTCGCCGGGGCCGGATACGTCGAGGCGCTCAACTACCCCTTCCTCGGGGAGCGCGCCCTCGACCAGCTCGGACTCACCGCCGACGACCCGGACCGCCAGGTCGTCACCCTCGTCAACCCGCTGTCCGACGAGGAGCCCGCGCTCCGTACGACGCTGCTGCCGGGCCTGCTCGCCGCGCTGCGCCGCAACGACGGACGCGGCAGCCACGACCTCGCGCTGTTCGAGACCGGGCTGGTCTTCCACCCCCGCGCCGAGCAGCACACCGCGGACCGCCTCCCGGTGGACCACCGCCCCACCGACGAGCAGATCGTGTCGCTGACATCGGCGCTGCCCGTCCAGCCCCGGCATGTCGCCGTCGTCCTCGCGGGCGCCCGCGAACAGGCCGGCTGGTGGGGCAAGGGCCGTCCGGCCGACTGGGCCGACGCCGTCGAGGCCGCGCGCACCGTCGCCCGGGAGGCGGGCGTCGAGCTCGCCGTCGAGAGCGGCCGGTACGGGCCCTGGCACCCGGGCCGCTGCGCCGCGCTTTACGTCGTGGCCGACGGGGTCAAGACCCTGATCGGGCACGCCGGTGAGCTGCACCCCCGGGTGGTCAAGGCGTTCGGCCTGCCCGCCCGCACCTGCGCGACGGAACTGAACCTGGACGTCCTCCAGCAGGCGGGCGAAAGGGTGCTCCAGGCGCCCCGGATCTCCACCTTCCCGGTGGCCACCCAGGATGTCGCGCTCGTCGTGGACGACGAGGTCCCGGCCGCTTTCGTGGAGCACCAGCTCCGGCTGGGCGCCGGACCGCTGCTGGAGGACGTGCGGCTGTTCGACGTCTACACCGGCGACCAGCTCGGCGCGGGCAAGAAGTCCCTCGCGTACGCGCTGCGGTTCCGGGCGGCCGACCGCACGCTGACCGTCGAGGAGGCGTCGGCGGCCCGTGACGCGGCCGTCGCGCACGCGGCCGAGGCGGCGGGCGCGGTGCTGCGCGGCGCCTGACCCGCCCGGCGCGCGGGCCCGGCGAACAGGCCGCCCGCCGCCGCGAAACGCCTGATGAGGGGCGCGTCCGGAGTTCCGGACGCGCCCCTTCGGCGTGGCGCGGCACCGGCCTCACTCGTTCGGGTGGCAAGTCCGGCCGATCGCATCCAGCCGGGGCACCCGGTCGCGAGAATCGATCCGGCCCGTAAGGGTCGGCCGCGCGCGGCAGAGGCTACAAGGGGGCCGTCGGCATGATCCGTATCAAGGCCGGGGTTCCCCCGTGGCTCCGGTCCTCCGCGCGGGCGCTGGGCCTGCCCATGCTGTGGGGCGCGGTCGCGATCACGTACAAGCTCGTCTGTCCGCTGGCCCATGACGCGGGCTTCGGGGCCCGGCTCGTCACCGGCGCCGTGTTCTTCGCCGTGGGCACCGGGCTCGTCGTCCATGTGCGGTACGCCCTGCTGCGCGAGGTCCGCCAGATACGCAAGGTCGCCGCCGCCGCGCAGAACGTCCTGCTGCGGCCCCTGCCGCCCCGGGTCGCCGGGCTCGCCCTCGCGGGCGGTCAGCTCTCCGCCGAGCGGGGCGCGTCCGTGGGCGGCGATCTGTACGACGTCCTCGCCACCGAGCACGGGGTGCGGATCGTCATGGGCGATGTCCGGGGCCATGGACTCGCGGCGCTCTCCACGGTCGCCGCCGTGCTCGGCAGCTTCCGCGAGGCGGGCCACGACGAATCCGAACTCGCCGGGGTCCTGCGCCGGCTGGACCGTGCGCTCGCCCGTCATCTGGGGGAACGCGCGCGCTGCGAGCGGCCCGGCGGCGACCCGGGGTCGGACAGCCCCGTCGCCGAGGAGTTCGTGACACTGCTGCTGGTGGAGATCCGCGCCGACGGTGGCATCGTCGCCCTCAACTGCGGCCATCCCTGGCCCTACCGGCTGCGGTCGCTGAGCGGCCCCCGGGGTGTACGGGGCCGGGCCTTCCCCGTCACCGAGGCCGACCCGCTGCCGCCGCTCGGCCCCTTCCCGCTGCCCGCCGAACCGGCGCTGGTGCCCTGCGGGCCGCTGCTGCCCGGGGAGGCGCTGTTCCTGCACACCGACGGGGTCGCGGATGCCCGGGACGCCCGCGGCAGGTTCTTCCCGCTGGAGATCGCCCTGATCGAGGCCATCCGCTCCGACCCCCTGGCGCCCGACGCCGTGATCCGCGCCGTCTTCCGCCAACTGCTGCGGCACACCCGGGGACTGCCCACCGACGACGCGGCGGTCCTGGTGCTCCGCAACGACCGCGGCCGCACCCGCGCGGGCCGGGGCACCTACCTGCCCCGGCCCGCGCACCGGGTCGTCTGAACGGACGGGCACCCGTCCGGCCACGCGGTCCGGTCGGCCGCCGAGCACGCCGAGGCTGCGGTGGACACCCCGGCGCACGACCGGGGCCGGGTGGACCGGCTGGCCATGCTCAGCCGCGTTTAGCTCCGCCAGGGCCGGGTCGTCTTCGCTTGCGCTTCCTAGGTCTGTCCGGGTGGGCGCGCTTGTTCCTGTGCCGTCGTTCGGTGGGTTTTGCGCAGTTCCCCGCGCCCCTTTGGGGCGCGTTCTGTCTGTTCTTCGGGTCGGTGCCGGTCGGGATTCTCCGTCCTCGATCCGACACGCTCGGTACGACGTGTCGTTGCCCTACTGAAGAGCATCGGAGTCTGCGAGCAGAGATTCCCGCCCACCCCCTTCGGCAGCAGCGCGACCGCGCGAGGAGAGTGGTTTGAACCCCGGCCACGGTTGCTGACAGCCCGCAGACGGAGGACAGCCCCAGTTGGGCGCCCCTTCAGGGGTGCGGGGAACTGCGCACTCCCGTCCGGCCCGCAGGGGCGAAGGTGCGTTGAGGTGGGGAGACCTGGTGCCGCAGGCGAAGGCGACCTGCACAGGGACGAGTGGGCTCAGGTGCGGTTGCCCAGGGGTGCGGGGAACTGCGCACTCCCGTCCGGCCCGCACGGGCGAAGGTGCGTTCAGGTGGGGAGACCTGGTGCCGCAGGCGAAGGCGACCCGCTCAGGGACGAGTGGGCTCGGGTGCGGTTACCCAGGGGCGCGGGGAACTGCGCACTCCCGTCCGGCCCGCACGGGCGAAGGTACGTTCAGGTGGGGAGACCTGGTGCCGCAGGCGAAGGCGACCCGCACAGGGACGAGTGGGCTCGGGTGCGGTTGCCCAGGGGTGCGGGGAACTGCGCACCCCCGTCCGGCCCGCACGGGCGAAGGTACGTTCAGGTGGGGAGACCTGGAGGCGCAAGCGAAGGCGACCCGCACAGGGACGAGTGTCCAACGGCCTCACCGACGCCGTGCACCACGTCTACTGGACCGAGGAGGCCACGTACACCGGCCATCCCGTGGACGACTTCGAGTCGGACCGCCGTGAGCGGGTGCCGCTGAAACTCGTCCCCGATCTGGTGGCCCGCGGCGAGGTCCCGGCGGCGAACATGGCCGCGGCCCTGCTGCTCCTGCACCATCTGCGGCTCGGCCAGGACACCGTGTCCCGCTGACCGCCGTGGCACCCCCGACCGCCCCCGCACGTCCCGCCGGGCACCGCGCCGTCACGGTCCGGGTCCGGCAGAACGGGCCGCCGCCCCCGTACAGGGAGCGGCGGCCCGAAACCCGCGAGCACGCGCCGAGCGGTCGGCGGCGGAACCACCGGCCGCGGAACCGTCAGCCGTAGGGGTAGAAGCCCGACCCCGACTTACGGCCCAGCCGCCCCGCGTCGACCATCCGCTGGAGCAGCGGCGGCGCCGCGTACAGGGGCTCCTTGAACTCGGCGTACATCGAGTCCGCGACCGACGCGACCGTGTCCAGCCCGATCAGGTCCGCGAGCCTCAGCGGGCCCATCGGGTGGGCGCAGCCCAGCTCCATGCCGTTGTCGATGTCCTCACGGCTGGCGATGCCGGACTCGAACATCCGCACCGCCGACAGGAGGTACGGGATGAGCAGCGCGTTCACCACGAAGCCGGAGCGGTCCTGCGCCCGGATCGCGTGCTTGCCGAGCGCCTTCTCGACCATCAGCTGGGCGCGGCTGATCGTCGCCTCGGAGGTCGTGAGCGCCGGGATCAGCTCGACCAGCCGCTGCACGGGCGCCGGGTTGAAGAAGTGGATGCCGATGACCTGGTCCGGCCGGGAGGTGGCGACGGCCAGCTTCACCAGCGGGATGGAGGAGGTGTTCGACGCCAGGATCGCGTCCCGGCGGGTCACCACCTGGTCCAGCACCTGGAAGATCTCCGTCTTGACCTGCTCGTTCTCGACCACGGCCTCGATCACGAGATCACGGTCGGCGAACTCGCCGAGGTCGGTGGTGAACCCCAGGCGGGACTCCGTGGCGGCACGCTCCTCCGCGCTGATCTTCCCCCGCTCGGCGGCCTTCGCCAGGGAGCTGAACAGCCGGGTGCGGCCGAACTCCAGTGCCTCGCCCGTCGTCTCGGCGACCTTGACATCCAGGCCCGCGCGGGCGCAGACCTCGGCGATGCCCGCTCCCATCTGGCCGCAGCCCACCACTCCGACGCGTGTGATGTCGGTCAGCGTGTCCGTCACTTCGTCCCTTTCGTGAACTTCGATCCGACAGGACCCCGTATGGAGCAGGCGCCTGCCTCCGTCTGCACGGTACTCCGGAACGAACCGGGACCCGGCCGCCGGGTCGGGCATTCTGTCCGGAGGGACGGCCGGACCGGCGTGGACGACGGCGGCGCGGAAGAACGGAAGGAACGGGATGATCGCATGGGGCATCTGAATCGCAGGGGTTTCACGGTGGGCTCGATGACGCTGCTCGCCGGGCTGACGATCGCCGGTGACCACCAGCCCGCCACCGCCACCGCCCGGCCGCACCCGGCCGGGCCCGCGCGGGACGGCCACGCGATCCGGGGCATGTGGGTGGCCAGCGTCACCAACCGGGACTGGCCCTCCAAGGCGGGACTGTCCGCCGCCCGGCAGCGTGACGAGCTGCTGGGCTGGCTGGACCTGGCCGTCGAGCGGCGGCTCACCGCCGTGATCCTCCAGGTCCGTCCCACCGCCGACGCGCTGTGGCCCTCGACCCATGAGCCCTGGTCGCAGTACCTGACCGGTACGCAGGGCCGTGACCCCGGCTGGGACCCGCTGGGCACCGCCGTCGCGGAGGCCCATGACCGGGGGCTCGAGCTGCACGCCTGGTGCAATCCGTACCGTGTCGCGCATCACACCGACCCCGCCCGGCTCGCCGCCTCGCATCCGGCGCGCCGCAATCCCGGCTGGGTCGTCCCGTACGGCGGCAAGCTGTACTACAACCCGGGGCTGCCGGAGGTCAGGGCGTTCGTCCGGGACGCGATGCTGGACGCGGTCCGCCGCTATCCCGTCGACGCCCTCCACTGGGACGACTACTTCTACCCGTACCCCGTCGCGGGCGAGGACTTCGACGACGACGCCGCGTACGCCGAGCACGGCGACGGCTTCCCCGACCGGGCCGCCTGGCGCCGCCACAACACGGATCTGCTGGTCCGGGAGACCGCCGCGCGTCTGCGGGAGCTGCGGCCGGGGGTCCGGCTCGGCATCAGCCCGTTCGGTGTCTGGCGCAACGCGGCCACCGACCCCCGCGGCTCCGACACCCGCGCGGGCGTCCAGACGTACGACGATCTGTACGCGGACACCCGGACCTGGGTACGGGAGGGCTGGATCGACTACATCTGCCCGCAGCTCTACTGGCACATCGGCTTCGAGGCCGCCGACTACGCCCGGCTGATGTCCTGGTGGGCCGGGGTGGCCGAGGGGACGGACACCGACCTCTACATCGGGGAGGCGCTGTACAAGTCGGGCGACCCGGCGCAGCCCGCGCCCTGGCAGGACCCCGCCGAACTGTCCCGTCATCTCACCCTGGCGAAGAAGAAGCATCCGAGGGTGGACGGGCATGTCTTCTTCTCGGGCCGCGAGGTCCGCGACGACCCGAGTGGCGCCATGGCCAGGGTCGTCGCGGACCACTACCCCACGCGGGTCCGGGGCTGACGCGCGGTCACCGTGGCGCGGCGGGGTCCCGGTGCCGGACCACACAGTCCGGACCGGGCGCCATCACCGACTCATGACCGTTCTCGTGGCGGACGCGGTACGGCGGGGTGCCCGCGTCGCCCATGACCTCGACGATCTCCGCGACCTTGTCGCGCCGGCCGACGGTCCTGCCGTGCACCAGCAACCGGTCGCCCTTGACTGCTTCCATGACGGGCCCTCCTCGTCCTGCCCGGGCGCGCGCCGCACCCGGGGGACCCGGCGTACCGTCCATGCGGGGCCGCCCGGCCGACGATCCGTTCCCTACCCGCCAAGTCTACGACCGGGGGCCGGACGGCGCCGTCAGGTCCGGGCCCGCTGGGTCACCGCGATACAGACCAGCACCGCCACGGCGGTCACCGGCGCGGCCACCGGGAGACGCTCGCCGAGCAGGAACACCGACCACACCAGGGTGAGCAGCGGCTGGGCGAGCTGGAGCTGACTGGCCCGGGGCACCCCGATCACCGCCATTCCCCGGTACCAGACCACGAGCCCGAGGAACTGCGAACCGACCGCGACCCACAGCAGCCCGGCGACCCCGTGCGCGGTGAGCGCCACCGGCTCCCGGGACAGCGCGACCAGCGCCCCCGGGACGGCCAGCGGCAGACACATCACCAGGGCCCAGGAGATGACCTCCCGGCCGGGCATGATCCGCGCGAGTCTGCCGCCCTCGGTGTACCCGGCGGCGCAGATCAGCAGCGCGCCGAACAGATACAGATCGGCGGTCGTCAGGGCGCCCCCGCCGCGTCCGAAGGTGAACACGGCCACGGCCGCCGCCCCCGCGCCCGCGGCGGCCCAGAACGCGCGCGACGGGCGGGCACCCGTGCGCAGCGCCGCGAAGACCGCCGTCGTCAGCGGCAGCAGCCCGACGACCACCGCGGCGTGCGCGGTACTGGAGGTCTCCAGGGCCAGCGTGGTGAGCAACGGGAAGCCGAGTACGGTGCCCGCGGCGACCACCGCGAGACCCGGCCAGTGCCGTCGCGCCGGTACCGGCGCCCGGGTCAGCAGCAGACAGCCGCCCGCGATCACGGCCGCCAGCACGCTGCGCACCGTCACCAACGACCAGGGGCCGAACCCTTCCAGCCCCCACGCGGTCGCCGGGAAGGTGAGCGAGAAGGCGAGCACGCCGAGGGCCGCGAGCAGGGTGCCACCGCGCCGGGACCCGGGGGAGCGGGTCCCCCCGGCGTCCCCGGTCGCCCCGGAGGCCGTCACCTCGCCGACCGGAGCGTGCACCGCTATCGTCCCAGCCGAAGTAGCGCTATCTTGAGCTCTCATGTATGAGCGTAGCAGCGCCGATGAACTGGTGAATCGCCTCCGTGACGAGGTGAAGCGCTACTCCCCGGGTGAGAAGCTGCCGTCCAGCAGGGCCCTGGTCGAGCGCTACCGGATCAGTCCGGTGACCGTCTCCCGGGCGCTGGCCCGGCTCGCCGCCGAAGGGCTTGTGACGACCCGGCCCGGCGCCGGGGCCTTCCGCGCCGGACCCGACCCCCGTACCGCCGGCCGGGACACCCCCGCCGGGGACACCTCCTGGCAGGAACTCGCGCTCAGCGCCGACGCCACCGCCGACGCCGTACCCCGCTCGGTCGACGCCTCCGGGGTCCTCGTCACCCTCGCCGCGCCTCCCGCCGGGGTGGTCGAGTTCAACGGCGGCTACCTCCATCCCTCCCTCCAGCCCGAGCGGGCGATGGCCGACGCCCTCGCGCGGGCCGGACGCCGCCCCGGGGCCTGGGGCCGTCCGCCCGTGGACGGACTGCCCGAGCTGCGCGAATGGTTCGCGCGCGGGATCGGCGGGTCCATGACCGCCGCCGAGGTGCTGATCACCTCCGGCGGCCAGTCCGCGCTCACCACCGCCCTGCGCGCGCTCGCCCCGCCCGGCGCCCCGGTCCTGGTGGAGTCACCGACCTACCCCGGCATGCTGGCCATCGCCCGCGCGGCCGGGCTGCGGCCGGTCCCCGTCCCCGTCGACACGGACGGGGTGCGCCCCGCGCTGCTCGCCGACGCGTTCCGGGCCACCGGCGCCCGGGTCCTCGTCTGCCAGCCGCTCTTCCAGAACCCGACCGGCGCCGTACTGTCCGCCGAACGCCGCCCGGAGATCCTGCGGATCGCCCGCGATGCCGGGGCCTTCGTGATCGAGGACGACTTCGTACGGCGGCTGGCGCACCAGGACTGCGGGCCGCTGCCCCCGCCGCTCGCGGCCGACGACCCGGACGGGGTCGTCGTCCATGTCGGCTCGCTGACCAAGGCCACCTCACCCAGCTTCCGGGTCAGCGCGCTGGCTGCCCGGGGGCCCGTGCTGGAACGGCTGCGCGCCATCCAGGTCGTCGACACCTTCTTCGTACCGCGGCCCCTCCAGGAGGCCACCCTCGAACTCGTCGGCTCGCCCGCCTGGCCCCGCCATCTGCGAGCGGTCGCCGTCGAACTGGGGGCCCGGCGCGAGCGGATGCGCCACGCGCTGAGGCTCGCGCTGCCGGGGATCGCCGCCCCGCACCTGCCCGCCGGCGGCTATCAGCTCTGGCTGCGGCTGCCCGACGGCACCGACGAGAACGCGCTCGTGGCCGGGGCGTTGGCGCACGGGGTCGCGCTCGCTCCGGGGCGGCCCTACTTCTGCGCCGAACCCCCCGCCCCGCATGTGCGGATCAGTTTCGCCGCGGTCGCGGATCTGGCGGAGATCACGGAGGGTGTGCGGCGGTTGCGCGCCGCGTGGGAGGAGTTCCGCTCCTGAATGCCGCCGGTCGTGGCGCGCATTCTCGTGGGCATGCCCTGGGGACACTCTCCCGGAGTCATTCCCTTGGTGGGTGGGGGAGTTGGGGAGGCCGCCGTCCGTATCGCGGGCGCGGCGCCCGGAGGGTCGGCAGCTTGAGCCGGAAGGTCACCCTCTGTCAAGCCTTGACCTGGGCCTGTCCGGGCTCCACGATCGCGGCATGCAGGTTCGGGTCACGCTCATCGCCGCCGCCCGCAGTTCCCCGCTGCTCGCGGAGCGTTTCGACGAGGACCGGCCGCTCGACGAGGCCGGCTGGTACGAGGTCCGGCTCGCCGCGCCGGTGCTCGTCCCGCTGGGGGCGGCCGAGTTGCGCTACTGCTCGCCGACCCCGCGCAGCCGCGCCACCGGGACCGCCCTCGGGTTCGCGCCGCTCGCCCAGCCCGCCCTCAGCGACTGCGACATGGGGCGCTGGCGGGGACGCACCCTGATGGAGGTCGCGGCGGGGGAGCCCCAGGCGTTCGACAGCTGGCTGCGCGATCCGCGGTCGGCGCCGCACGGGGGCGAGTCGTTGCTGAGGTTCATCACACGGGTCGGTCACTGGCTCGACACCCGGCCCGCCGACGACGGGGTCCGTATCGTCGCCGTCGCCGAACCCGCGGTCGTCCGCGCGGTGCTGGTGTACGCGCTTCATGTGCCCCCGGACACGTACTGGAGCATCGACGCGCCGCCGCTGTCCACAGTGACCCTGGCGGGTGGCGCGGGCCGGTGGAGCCTGCGGCTGGACGAGGGCTCCCGCCGGTAACGGTCCCCGTCGGCCCACCGACGCGACGGCTGCCGCGGGCCCCGAATTGGGCACAGAGAACCGCGCAAAAGACGAGGGCGGACCCGCACCCGTCGGACAGCGGGCAGGCGCAGCACCCGGGGGCGCGGGAAACCGCGCAAAAGACGAGGGCGGACCCGCACTCGACGGACAGCGGGCAGGCGCAGCATCCAGGGGCGCGGGGAACTGCGCAAAAGACGAGGGCGGACCCGCACTCGACGGACAGCGGGCAGGCGCAGCACCCGGGGGCGCGGGGAACTGCGCAAAAGACGAGGGCGGACCCGCACTCGACGGACAGCGGGCAGGCGCAGCATCCAGGGGCGCGGGGAACCGCACCCCACGAGCGACCCGCACAGGAACGAGTGGGCCCAGCACAGGAAACTCAAGGGCGCAAGCGAAGGCGGACCGTGGGGGACAACGGCTCACGGCGCCGTACGTCCCGGGGCGCGGGGAAGTCGCCGTGCGGGGGTTCGCGGGCGGGCCTAGCCTGGTCCGAAAGGGTGACGTCGTCTTGTGGGCCGTACGGGCCACAACAGACGGGAGGGCCACTGTGAAGCGCTCACCGATACGTTGGCGCAGGGCGTGCGTAGGGCTCGCCGCGGCCGGGATGCTGGTCGTCCCGGCCTCGACGGGGGTCTCCTCCGCACAGACCCTGTCCCCGGAGCGGACCGTCTCCGCCCCACCGTCCGCGACGGACCCGGCCTTCCCCGACCTCGACGGTGCCACGGCCGCCCAGCTCGACTCCGCGGTCAAAAAGGTCATGACGGAGGCCGGGGTACCAGGTGTGACGGTCGGACTCTGGGCGTCCGGCAAGGGGAGTTACGTCCGCTCCTTCGGTGTCGCCGACAAGGACACCAAGGCGCCGATGGACCCCGACCTGTACATGCGCATCGGCAGCGAGACCAAGACCTTCACCGTGACCGCCATGCTCGAACTGGTCGACCAGGGCAAGATCGGCCTCGACGACACGATCGGGAGATACATCGACGGCGTCCCGAACGGCGACAGGATCACGCTGCGGGAGCTCGCCGGGATGCGCAGCGGACTGTTCAACTACTCGATGGACGAGGACTTCTTCAAGGCGCTGACCTCGGATCCCGACCGCCCCTTCACCCCGCAGGAGTTGCTCGACTACTCCTTCAAGCACCCGGTGCAGTTCCAGCCGGGCGAGGAGTTCGAGTACTCCAACACCAACCTCATCCTCGTCGGGCTGGTGGTGGAGAAGGTGAGCGGAACGCCGATCAACGAGTTCATCCAGCGAAACGTCCTGGACCCCGCGGGGATGCGGCACACCTCCTTCCCCACGGACGCCGCGTTCCCCAGCCCGCACGCCCAGGGCTACACCGACCAGACCGCCAACGGGAAGGTCGAGGACTCCGCCGACTGGAACCCCTCGTGGGGCTGGGCCGCCGGTGCGATGATCTCCAACCTCCGGGACCTGCGGATCTGGGCGCCCACCCTCGCCAACGGCACCCTGCTGACCCCCGAGACCCAGGCCGAGCGGCTGAAGACCGCTCCCACGTCGATCCCGGGCGCCGGATACGGACTGGGCATCTTCAACGTCCAGGGGTGGATCGGCCACAACGGCTCACTGCCCGGGTACGAGTCCCTGACGATCTATCTGCCCGGGCCGAAGGCGACGCTCGTCGTCCTCCTCAACACGGACATCCTGCACGACAAGCAGGAACCGAGCACGCTGTTCGGTCAGGCGATCACCGAGATCGTGACCCCGGACCATGTGTTCAACCTCCCGGTCCCGAAGACGTCCCCCTCACCCTCGTCGTCCCCGTAGCGGGTGAGCGGGGCGGGCGTGGTCGGCCGGAGTGGGCCGGCCGGAGCCGAACAGGCCGGCCGGAGCCGATCGGTTCCGGTCAGCGGTTCGGCCGGCCGACCGGCAAGGAGTCCACCGGCCGGACAACCGTCAGGCGTCGAGCCGGTGCAGGGCGGCCCGCAGGAACCGGTCCCGGCGCTCCGCCACCGTGGCCCGGTCCAGCGCGGGGCCGCCCTGTTCCGTGAGCGCGGGGAGCCACATCGCCAGGTCCGGCGGGGTGCTCAGCGCGGCGACCAGGTCCCAGTACGCGGTGTCCCCGGCCGCGCGCCCCGACGCCTCGCACCAGCCGGACAGCACCTCGTTGGCGGCCCGTTCGCCGAAGTAGAGCGCCGCGTCGCAGCGGAGCGAACCGAGGTCCACCCCGGGGTGACCGACACCGGCCGAGTCCCAGTCCACGATCCCGGTCAGGGTGTCGCCGTCCCACATGGTGTTGCCCTGCCACAGATCGCCGTGGACCAGCACACCCGCCTCGTCGGGGACCGCGGCCCGCGCGAACGCCTCCGTGGCCCGCCGCCAGAGCGGCGACGGGCCATGGGACCGGCGCAGCGCCCCGAAGTCCACGTCCGCCAGCGGCCGGGAGCGGCGCGGCAGCGCGGCGCGCGGTGTCATCGGCAGTGAGTGCAGCGCGGCGGCGGCCGCCCCCAGGGCCCGCATCCGGGCCGGGTCGGCCGCCGTCGGGACACGACTGCTGCCCGGTACCACGCTGGTCAGCAGCGCGGGCCGGCCGGCGGCCGTGCCGTCCAGGTCGTACGCGATCACCCTGGGCGCGGCGACACCCCGCTCCGCGGCGGCCTCCAGGGCCGCCACCTCGGTGGCGAACCGCTCGCGCACCTCCCCGCCGGGCCCGCCGGTCCGCAGGACCACGGTCCGCGCGCTCCCGCCGCCCGCCAGCCGCAGCCGCCAGGGCCCCGACCCCTCCCGCAGCGCGTCGGCCCCGGTGACCGGGGCGCCGACGACGGACGCCACCCAGTCGAGGGCCGCCGGGGCCGGGCGGGTCATGAGCCGTCCGCCCGGTCGACGCACGCGCCGCACGACAGTCCGGAACGGTCGGCCCGCGCCCCCTGCTCGGGCCCGGTCGCCTCCACGGGTACCCGCCGTCGTTGACGCATCGTCAATGTCCCCTCCCCATAAGTGGCTTGATGGCACCGTCTCCCCGACCGGAACCGGCTCCCCGGCATTCCGTGGAACGTGGCGCGGGGCTGGTTCGTTCCACCGGCATGGAGAACTGGGTGGTGACGGCGGCCGTCGTCGCGGGCGCCGTCTGCCTTGTGCTGCTGGACCGCGCGCTGCTGGGCGCGGAGCGCCGGGGCTGGCTCTACTACCGCAGGACGAAGGGCCGGGCGGCGGCGTTCGTGGAGGAGTTCTCCCCGGCCGCGCAGGCGGTGCGGCGGGCCATGGAGCAGGAGAGGGTGCGCAAGAACGTCCGTCCGGCCGAAGGACCGCCGCTCGGGGTGGACCTGGACGCCCGTGTCGCGCGCATCCCGTCCGGTGGGTCCGGGCGGAACCGCTCGTCCGCCGGGCGCCACGCCCACGGACCCGGCGAAGGGAACGGCGAAAGACGGGGAGACGGTGGGAGACCGGCAGGTGAGGCGGGCCGCGCCCCAGCCGGAGTCCGAGGGGTGCGGGCGCCCGGCCGTCCCGGCGGGGGTGGGAGCCAGCCCGTCCCCGTACCGTTCCGCTACGCGGGGATCCCGGGCGTGACGAGGGCGTCGAGCACCCGGCGCATCGTCCGCCGGAACCGCCCGTGCGGGTCGTCCTCGGTCGTGCCCGCTTCCGTCACCCCCTGTCCTTCCACCCGCTCCGCCAGGGCGGCCGCGAGCCGGGGGTGATTCCCCTGGGCTGCCGCCCCGTTCAGATACGCGGCCTGCGCGGCCCGCCGACCGCTGCTCGCCGGGGTGTTCCCCGCCTCCGTCCGGACGAACTGCGCGATCAGCGCGTTCATCACGGCGAGCGCCTCCAGCTTGGCGGGGCCGGGCAGCCGGACGCTCTCCATGGCCCGCAGCGCGTACTCCAGGTACGCCAGTCCGCACGGGCCCAGCCGGAGAGGCTCGGGGGGGATGTCGGTCAGCCAGGGGTGCCGCAGTTGGACGGCCCGGGTCCGGAGCGCAAGTTCGAGCAGGTCCTCGACGGGATCGCCCCGCAAGGGGACACCGAGGTCGGTCTCCCCGGCCGCCGCGTCCGTCATCAGGTCGAGCAGGTCCTCACGGCTGGAGACATAGCGGTACAGGGACGACTGGCCGACCCCGAGCTCCTTGGCGACCTGACGCATGGACACCGCCCCGAGACCGCTCCGGTCGGCCACCCCGACGGCGGCGGCGGCCAGCTCCGCGTGACTGACTCCGGCCGCGGGGCCACGGGCGCCCCGGCCGGGCCGCAGCCAGACGATCACAGGCTCCTGCGTCAACTCGTCCACCCGTCCTTTCAGTTCTTGGGGCACAGCCTCTATCATAAAACTGAGAACGCCGATCGCAGTAAGTGGAGGTCGCTCATGTCCCCATCGCCGTCATCCCTCTGGAGCCCCACCCGCTGGGCCGGTGACGGCCCCGTGCGGCTGGCCTACGACCGGTTCACCGAAGGGGCGGGAGGCGAACCGCTCCTCGTGGCCACGGGTCTGGGCGCCAATCGCCGCTGGGTACCGGACGGGCTGTGCCGGACGCTGGCCGGGCAGGGCTTCGCGGTGGCCCGCTACGACCAGCGCGACGGAGGCGAGTCGACCCGTCTGCCGCCCGTCTCCACCCGCGACCCCGTCTCCGCGCTGCTCACCCGGCACCCGCGCGCGTACACGGCGGAGGACATGGAGGACGACGCGGTCGTGGTCATGAACGCCCTGGAGTGGCCCTCGGCGCATCTCCTGGGCTTCTCGCTGGGTGGTGCCGTCGTGCAGCGGGTGGCCCTGCGCCACCCGGACCGCGTCCGGTCGCTCACGTCCATGGCCGCCGTCCCCGCCGACATCGCGGGGCTGCGGACGATGCGGTACATACGGATGGGCACCCTGGCGAGGTTCGGCCGTCTGAGGTTCCCCGACACCCGGGAGGGCGCGGTCGAGGCGGGGGTCGCGGTGTCCCGTCTCCTGGCCTCGCCGAACCGTCCGTTCGACGAGGCGGCGGCGCGTGCCGCGGCCGAGCGCAACGCGGACAGCGGTGTGCACGACCGGCGGGCGCAGAGCCGTCAGATCGGCGCGCGCTGGCACGGCCCGCCGATCTGCGCCATCACCCGGCCCGCCCTGGTGCTCCACGGAGCGGACGACCCCCTCGTCAAGCCCCGCGCGGCCAGGGCGATCGCCGCCCGGATCCCCGATGCTCGGCTGATCCTGCTGCCCGGGGTCGGCCATGACCTTCCCGTCTCCGCCTGGGACACCGTCGCCACCGCGATCCGCGCACTCGCCGACACCTCCCGCGACCGGCCCCTCCCCGCGACCGGCTGAACCAGGACGGCCGCCCCGCGTGCCTGTCCGTCCGCTCACCCGGCCGTGGCCGCTCCTTTCCCGACCGGACCCGGTCGAGGAGGGAGGCGCCCCACCGGTCAGACCCCGGGACCGAGGTCTCCGTGGAGGAGCGTCTGTACGATCCGGGGCCGGTTCCAGAGGGCCAGGATCTCGTTGGCGAGGGGCACGACGGGCAGGTGGTGCTGGTCGCGCACCGTGATGGCCGCGGCTTTCAGAGTGCGGGGGACGGCTCCGGCGTCCAGGAGGACGCGCCATTCCCGCGCGCCGAGTTCCAGGAACTCCAGTCCGGTCAGCCCAGCGACCTCCAGCGGGTCGGTCAGCGTGCCGGGCGAGGCGGTCAGAGTGCGCAGCCGGGGCAGTCCGGCGACCGGCGCGAGGCTGTACGTTCTGCCGTCCCCAGGGCCGACGGACAGCACCTCCAGGGCGGGATGGGCTGCGGCCTCGACGGTCTCAAGGTGTCCGACCCCGACCCCGACCCGGACCCCGACCCCGACCCGGACCCCGACTTCGGCGGGAAGCTGACTCCCGCCGTGGTCACGACCCTCCGCCCGCGTCCGGCCCAGGACGAAATCGGTCAGGGAATCGGCCACGAGCTCGGCACCGAGGCTCTGCTCGTGGTCGATCAGGATGATCTGTCCGAGGTGTCCGGCCGGGCCGGGAGTCAGGTCGACGGCGAACTCGTCGCCGCCGTTGGTCCCGAAGCGGATCCAGCCCGGTGAGCCTGCCAGGCCCTGCACCGCGGTGTCGGGTCCGGTGCGGACCGCACGCTTCGCGCCGGGGTTCCAGCCGCGATGACGCCCCGCCGCGTCGACGGCGCCCAGGTGTTCCAGGCCGAAGAGCTCGCAGCCGACCGCCTCCCCGGCACGGTCCGCCGCCTCGAAGTCGTCGCCCTCGTCCACCCGGGTGACCCGGTAGAGCACCTTGAGCTCATCGGGCAGCGGCACACCGAGGCGTACTCCGGCCGCTGATATCTCCTCCTCCGTCGCGCCGATGGCGTCAGGCAGTCGTTCGCGGAGCGTCCGCTCCAGCAACCCCGGATCCGCCGACGGTGCCGGCATCGCCCCGGGCACCGGCTCGGGACGGCGGAGCCACGGCTCGGGAAGGGAGTCATCGGCCAGGAGGAGCACCCCCAGGTCCGGGTAACCGACAGCCGGTTCCACGACCGGGCTCGGCCAGACCAGGCCCAGCGTGGTCGTCCCGTCCGCTTGGACCTCCGCGCTGAACGCGACCTCCTGGGCCCCGCCGCGCGCGAGCGACCTCTGTATGTCCTCCACCGCGCTCCGCGTCGACGCCAGGGACCCCTGATGGCCGAGGCTCCAGCCGTATCGGCTGATACGTCCCGCGACACGGGCCGACCGGTCGGCGGACCGGTACGTGTCGTCGGTCAGCATGAGCCGCAGCACGGGCTCCCAGATCGCGAAATCGCTCACCGACGCTAAAGCAAGTCTCTGATCAACCATTTCCAGACCGTACGCGGAGCCGATGACAGCGGAAGCCGTCCGGCCGCCGCTCGCCGACAGGCCACCCGGGACGCGAACACCGGCGCACCGGCTGTCGCTCCGCCGCTTCGGCCGACGGGATTCGCCCTCCGGAACGCTTACCGGGCATGCCCCGTTCGGCCTCTCTACGGCCGTATGTCAGGGGCGGGCCGCGGATCGAGCCGGTCGAGGAAATCCACCACCCGTGCCCAGGTCAGCTCGGCCGCGGCTGCGTCGTGTTCCGGTGATCCGGGGTCCGTGTAGAAGTGGCCGACGCCGGGGTGGCGGAAGATCTCCAGGGCGGCTCCGTATCTCCTGGCCGCCACCTCCAGGGCGGCGACGCGTTCCGGAGGGGCGAAGGGGTCAGGGTCGGCGGCGTGCAGCTGGAGGGGCAGGCCGGGGCGGGAGCCGGCCGGGAGTTCCGCGGTGGCGTGCAGCAGCAGAACCCCGGCGGTAGCCGTCCGTTCGGGCAACAGGGCGCTGACCACTCCGGCGCCCATGGAGACTCCGGCCAGCACCGTGTCCACGGGCATGTCCTCCAGTGCCGACCGGGCACGCCGCGTCACGGTGTCCCAGCCCACTCGGTTCAACAGCCCGAATCCCTCGTCAAGGGTGTTCGCCGCCACGCCACCGAAGAGGTCAGGGGCGACGACATCGTGCCCGGCCCGGCGAAGGCGCTCGGCGGCAAGAAGCTCCACGGGGCGCAGGCCCAGCACGGAGTGGAGGAGTACGACGTGCGTCATGGCGGCCATCGTGCCCGACAGTCGCCACCGCGCGCCGCCGTCCGCCGACGAAGGTGACGATCACTCCGCTGAACCGGGGTCCTTGCGCTGGCTGGCGTTGAAGCGCGCCTTCTTCTGGCGATTCCCGCAGGTGTTCATGTCGCACCATCTGCGGGTGCGGCTCCGGCTGGTGTCGAAGAAGGCGGCCAGACAGGTCGGCGAGGCGCACAAGGCCAGTCTTCCGTCCCGTTCGCCCGCGATGACGCTGATCGCGTCGGCGGCGATCACACCGAGGGCGTCCTCCACGCAGGAGGCCGGGCTGAGCCGCCACCGCCGTTCGCCCTCGGGCGTCAGGACGGCCGCGGCCCGACCCTGGGCGCTGCGGTCGTTGATGACCTGCACAGCGGAGGCAGGGAGGGTCTCCTGGAGCGCCGCCGCCGTCGCGGCGACGTGGATCGACTCCCTCAGTTCCCGGGCGAGTTCGAGCTGGGCGCTGGTGCAGGACGCCACGGCGAGGTCGTAGACCTTCAGCCAGTCGACAAGTCGGTGCGGGGTGGGAATGCGCTCCACCGCGTTGCCGTGACGCTCCGACAGGGTCCCCGTGAAGCTGGTCGCCAGCACGCTGCCGAGACGGAAGTCGGGGAACCCAGTACGCATGGAACCACCATAGCCGGTTGCGGGTGGACGGGAAGGCATAGTAGAACCGTCATTGCCGGTTCGCTGCTGCCCGCAGCCGGTTCCGCGAAGGCCAGGAGGTTCCATGCCCCGCCCGACCAGCGACGACGTGCAAGCATTCGAAGCCCGCGCGACCGACGCCGACCTCGACGATCTGCGCGCGCGACTGGCCGCGGCGCGGCTGCCGGAGGCCGAGACGGTCCATCCCGCCGCGCCCGGTCCTCGCCGATGGGCACAGGGTGTTCCGCTCGCCGACCTCGTCGATGTCGTGAACCACTGGCGCACCGGGTACGACTGGCGGTCGTTCGAGGAGCGCCTCGACCGGATCGGTCAGTTCCGTACGACCGTCGACGGTCTGGGAATCCACTTCCTGCACCGTCGCTCCACGCGCGCGGACGCCACTCCTCTCGTCCTGACGCACGGCTGGCCGGGCAGCGTCGCCGAGTTCACCGATGTGGTGGACGAGCTGGCGGACCCGAAGGACCCGGACGCGCCCGCGTTCCACGTCGTCGTCCCGTCGCTGCCGGGCTTCGGCCACAGCGACAAGCCGGCCACCACCGGGTGGGGCACCGAGAGGATCGCGGCCGCATGGGTGGAACTCATGGGAAGGCTCGGCTACGCCAGGTTCCTGGCCCATGGCGGCGACTGGGGAGGCAACATCACCACCGTTCTCGGCGGCAGGTTTCCGGCGCATGTGCTCGGCATCCACACCACGTTCGCGGAGGGGCCGCCCGGATTGACGACGGACGGACTGACGGCGGACGAGCGCGGGTGGGCCGAGGAGACCCACCACTTCTGGCGCCACCGCGCGGCGTACGCGAAGCAGCAGGCGACCCGGCCGCAGACCATCGGCTACTCGCTCGTCGACTCACCGGTCGGGCTTCTCGCCTGGATCCTCGACAAGTTCGCCGAGTGGTCGGACACCGAGGACAGCCCGTTCGAGAAGATCCCCATGGACAGGGTCCTCGACGACGTCACCCTGTACTGGCTGACGCGGAGCGGCGCGTCGGCGGCCCGTATCTACTACGAGAGCCACAACTCGCTGGACCCCGGACTCCGGGTCGACGTCCCATCGGCGATCACCATGTATCCCCGCGACGTCGAGAAGTGTCCGCGCCCGTGGGCGCGGGAACGCTACCGGCGGATCGTCCGATGGGGGACGCCCGAAGCCGGTGGGCACTTCCCGTCGCTGGAGGTGCCCGAGCTCTTCGTCAAGGACCTGCGGGAGGGCCTCGCGGCAGTGCTGGCCGCTCCTCGCTGAACGCGGCGATCGGCGCCCGCACGCCACGCCGAACTCCACGGACGCGGCCGGCCGTCCCCGAGCGGCACCGCCCGCTCGCACC
This sequence comes from Streptomyces uncialis, assembly GCF_036250755.1. Taxonomy (NCBI): domain Bacteria; kingdom Bacillati; phylum Actinomycetota; class Actinomycetes; order Kitasatosporales; family Streptomycetaceae; genus Streptomyces; species Streptomyces uncialis. The sequence goes on from NZ_CP109583.1 coordinate 7,586,268, forward strand.
GGCTGTGACCGAGATCTTTAGTTGGCGAATCATGAACTGAGACGCGCAGGTGGGGAGCGCGTGGAGAACCCTTGTTGGCAAATCATGAGAGGCATAGTTGGCGAATCATGAGCTTGGATGCTCACTGTGAGTGAGGGATGGGGTGAGCCAGTTCCTCGTCGGCGATGCCGAGCGCCTGGTGAACTCGATCCCGTAGGCGTCGGACGTTCGGGGTTGGGAAGAGGCGTCCGTTGTCAGTCCTGGGCGCTACCGTGACGTACGGAGGCGCCAGTTGCTGGTCGCAGTAAATTCTTCGGCCGCATCATGGATCGTCCGCCCGCCCTAGGAGACGTGCATGACTGCTGCCCGTTTGACCGGCCGCCCTTGGCACGATGTAGACGGCCCCGTGCTTGTCGCGTCGGCAGCCGCTCTGCAGTTGATTCCTCAGAACATTCCGCGCCTTGTGAGGCTTCAGCGCCTTGCTTCCATCGGCGCGTGCCTCCCCAGCCGTCCGGATGCACCCCGGCTGTCACCCAGCAAGCTCCGGGCGCTGCTCAAGGATCCCCTGGTCAGCGGCTCTCAGATCCGTGCCCAAGAAGACTTGTACGACGACCTGTACACCGCCGAGGTTTCCTTCCACGGCGGGCCATGTCTCGTCGCGCAAGGACTGACATCACGGTGTGCTCACACCCTCGATCTCATGCTGCGGAGTATCCTCGGGCCTGATGGACAGGCTGGATTGCCGGCGCAGTTCGTCAAGGCGACACAGCTGTGGGCGCACACGGCATTGAGGTTGAGCGACGCCACGCTGTGTCGGGCCGGGCTCCACCGGGGTATCGCTCCGCCGCAGCAACACGGCGACGAGGTGTTCGTTCCGGGAGAGAAGAACCTCACGGCCCTGCGGGAAGCCGTCCGCTATCGCTTCACCGACCTGTCTGACCTGCTGCCAGCCAGTTCCGCCGATCTCCTCGCTGGATGGGGTATCCGACCAGGCGAACACACGTTCACCACGGGGCCCGGGCCGGACGATGGACTCGTACTCAAACCTCTTCTCCTCATGGAAGACGGCTTGATCGTTGCAAATCCGTCCGAACTGGTTACGTCGCTGCGCCATGAACTCATCGTTCAAGCCGGGTTGCACGAGTGTCGACCCCAGCTTGCGCGCCTACTGCACGATCAGACGATGAGAGACACCAGCCGCCTTTTGACGTTGTGTGGTGCGGCCCCGACAGAGCCCGCTCAACATGTGGGTGACGACCTGATCACCCGCCGCACCTTCACGTTTGCTGAGGACAAGATCCTTGACCTTGCCGTGGTCATGGATGACCTGTCCGACTACGACGACACCAATCCGGCAGGTCACTGGCCCGTCCGGGATCTCGGTCTGCGGGTGCAGAACGTTATTGACCCTGTCGGCCCGCCTCTTCCCGAGGACGCGTGCACTCTTCGCCTCATCATCAACGAAGGCGTAGGCCGATCCTCGTTCTTGGGACTCGCCGCCCAGCGTCGCACCGGCCCGGTCGTCGTGACCTCTCTCAGCGACCTTCAGGTCATGGCAGAGCTGGACGGCTCAGACCCCTTGTTCCTATGGCGATTTGCGCAAGCGGAAACGGAGCTGCACGAGACGACTCGTGTGCAGTCGTGGAGCGCACTGGACAACTACGGGCTCTACCGGAACTGCGAGTACAGCTACTACCTGTCAGACGACGCGAGACCTACGATGCTTCTCGTCGAACAGGACCACTCTCGAGCGCTGCGCATTGAAGTTCAGCAACGCTACGATCGTCATGACGTTCCCAGCCCGCAGAGGCATGCCTTCGTGCCGGTGGTCTCCGTATACGGCACGTCTACGGCGCCGATCTATCGACCTCTTGCAGACGTACCCGAGGTGGGGAGACTCGTCGAAGTCCCAGACATAAATGTGTGGTTGGGCGCTGGCGACTATGAAGTTGCTGACAGACTGGAGGATTTCCATCACCTGACGGTAGAGGCAGCAGCCTTCTGGACCTGGCAGATTTCCACCGCCCGTCCCGAGCTCTTGCCGCTAGCCGCGTCTACGGGCGAGCTGTACGTGAGCCTTTCCTTCGACGATTCCTCAGCATGGCAGGCCGCGTTGGACGGCAATCCTGGTACAGAAAGTGAACGTCCCTGGGTCGGCGTCCGTGGCGCCAAACCTGGGCTCCTCGATCTGCGCCTCTACGCGGAGGGCATGGCCAGCCTTCTCGCAGACGCAAATGGAGCCGACCGCATCTTGCTACGAGCCCTGCTTGAAGGCATCGCGCAAACCGCCGGATTGGTGGAGGAGGATCTTGACGCGCTCATCGATCAACTGGCGCCCGAGGGTCCCAAACAGATGATGCACGTCGAACTGAACCCACGCCTTCCGCTGCGTCCCGGTCCACTCCCTACGGCTCGACTGGTACAACCTGCCGCTTCCGCCACGGTTCTTGACGTATTGGGCCGGTACCTCGATAGCGCCGGTACGCCAGTGGAGACCATCCCCTCGGAGAAGCGTACCCAGGTTCTGCAGAAGGTCGTGGGGCACTACTTCGCGCTCATCGAGGATATGGTGGCCGGTCTGGCGGCCGAGGGACTCATCGAGTCGCTGATTTCGCGGCACGAAGCGCTCCTGTACGACGAGGCTTTCAATGACCAGATCCTCCCATCGCGCATCGCCTGCTTCGGAGAGGCAAGCCAGCCGGCCGAGAACCTTGTCAGGACCACCAAGCGCCAAGTGGAAGCTGCTCAGGCCAGCCGATTCCTCATCGAATACGTCGCTGCCCAACCTCCCAGTGGGGACTCGTCACTCACCCTGGACACGTACGACCACCTCATGGCGTTGTCTGCAGAACTCATCTCTCGTGCCACTCTCTCGGAAGCCATTCACCACGACTTCTCAGAGGCTCAACTTGCCTTGTTGCCCTCCGGCCGACTCGGTGTCTCCCGCGGCGACCAATACGAATCAGGCTCCAACGCCCTTGCTACAGCCCGAGCAGAGGCACTCCTGCTTGCGGCACCGACTCGTCATTCCCGCCGGGGATCCGAGCCCCAAGGGCCCACCGCACAGGTAGAGGAAGCAATGGTCACCGAGTTCGGCTTCTCTCTCACCGACTTGGCCCAGGGTGTCGGCGAGGTCATCGCCCTGGGGGATGAGCGCTGCCAATCAGAGCCCTACACCCTTTCAGAGTCGGTTGTTGCCAATCACTTGTCCACGACGCTGCACTGGGAACATGAGAAAGCGCAGACCTTCCTCGATCGGCTCGCACTGCGTCCCCGGGCCAAGTTCCTTTCTGTCAAATCCGATGCGTGGCCGTGGCGCTACAACCGTGAATGGTCGTACGTTCGACGCCCGCTCATCCGTGTGGGCACAGGGGACGGCTCTCAACTCGTCTGGGGAGCTAGACACACTTGGAGCAGTGGCTCGTATTGGGTCAACCTCATCTACTCCGGACGGTTGCGCAGCACGTCATCGTCGATGAAGAAACTGCTGGGAGTGATTCGGCAGGACGAGAACAAGGCCTTCGAAGCGCGTGTCGTCGACACACTCAGGGCTGGAGGCTGTTCCCTCGCTGTCAGGGGTGTCTCCAAAATCGCGGGACGTAGACTCACGTCAGTCGAGGGTCACGATCTGGGCGACATCGATGCGCTTGGTATCAACGCGGCTAGACGCGTGATCATCGTTATCGAAGCCAAGGACTTCGAGATGTCACGTAATCCGACCGAAATGGCCAACGAAGCCGATGCTCTACTGCGCGGCGACAAAAGTGCTCTCTTCAAGCTTGGTCGCCGCACAGAGTGGGTACGCCAAAACCTTGCGGAAACGTTGACTCACTTCCTTGGGGATCGCGATAGCACCAGCTGGACTGTTACATCCGCCATCGTCACCAGCAGGGATCTTATGGCTCCCCGAGTGCTTGCCTCCAACGTGCCAGTGGTCCCTATCAGCGAATTCGAGCAGTGGGTCGCCGCGGAGCTCGTTCGGGGTAAGCGAGGCAATGGGCGACGCCGCTCTTGATCTGGACCCATATGTATGGGATTGAGGGGGGCGCCGTCCAAGCGAACCGCCATGTGGCCGAGGGTGCTGTCTGAGGTTCTTCCGGCGTGCGGTGGGTACTTTTATCGGATGGTCAGAGCGGGTTGTCGGTTTTCAGGTGCGTTCGGCCGTTGCCTGGCCGGTGTGGTGCTTCCCTTCGAACTCGGTGGGCTGAGGTAGCGGAGCCATTTCTGGCTGTGCCGGGAGTTGTAAATGCCCTCCATCTACCCGAACAGCGCGATGCTCGCCTCGGTCGTTGATGAGACTCGTTGGATTTGATTCAAACCGCAATTCCGTGAATGATCTTGGGATCCGCCGGTCCGCAGGCATCACGCTAGGGCCCATCTCAAGGATGGATGATCCCTGAAGCGAACCAGTCTTGAAGAGTGGACTCCGCCCCTTCCGGGAGATCGTTGACGAAAACCACGGCCAGGCCGCGCTGGGCTCGCGAGCAGCACACGTAGAACAGGTTGCGTGAGCGCTCGGTACGGTCGGGTTTGTCGGTGCCTGCGAGCATCTTGCCGATGTTGTACCTGTTCCAGGCGCTGTCGTCGACCACCACCACGACGTTCTCGAATTCGTCGCCCTTGACGCCGTGCTGGGTTGAGAACGGGGTGAGTTCGTCGATGAAATTTGTGACGCTGATCACTTCCCGGTAGGACACGTTGCGGAGGTTGTTCGAGAAATCCGCTCGTCGCTGGTCGCGCTCATCGAGACCCGTTGCGGTTCTGCGGCGTTCGAGGCTTTTGAGCTTTCCGGGCGTGGCGAGGAGGTGGCCGTCGCCCATCAGGTCGAGCACGTCGCCGATGGTGCCGCTCGTACGTACGGCGTCGAGTGCACGGATGGCCTGACTGATGGCGCGTTTGTCGGAGTGACGGGTAATCCGTGTCCATCCCTCGTCTAAGAGGCTGGTCAGCTCCGCGAAGTCGTTGTTGCGGAAGGCCGTGCTCACGGACTCGACGCGCGTCAGGTACTGGATGTAGGGCTCATTGCGTGCCATGAGGTCGTCGGGGCCGTACCGGCTCAACTTTCTGTACTGTTCGAGGAGGTTGGCGTACTCCAGTGTGCCCGCGATCCTGCGGTGAGTGAGCAGGAGATATTTGCTGTTCTCCCGAGTCCAGCCGTTCTGGGCAAGTGTTGCTTCGGCGGCGGTGAGTCGCTCAGGGCCGGCTGGGGTGCCGGTGTTGAGGAACAGGTGGACCTCGCCTGTCTGCTGGTCGCCGATGGCGTCCTGGATGAGGTCGGGACGCATCCGGTTGAGCACCTCGACGACGGGAGGTGAGCACCGGTAGTTCTCGTGCTTGGTGATCTCGGTTAGGAGGCCGGGGCGTTTCACCGCTCCGACACCGGACTCGTAGATCTTCTGCATGGAGTCGCCGAAGAGGCCGACCACGCAGTTCTCGTGGCCGGCGCCCGCCAGGTGGTCCAGCAGGAGCTGGATCGTTTTGGGTGAGGTGTCTTGGTACTCGTCGACGAAGATGATGGGGTACTTGCTGGCGATGATGCGTATGAGCTTGGGGTGTGCTGTTACGAGGCGGAGCGACAGCGCGATGACGTCGTCGTGGGAGATGCGCCCTTCGCTCAGCCTGCGCCCGCGGTCGGAGTACTCGATCACTGGGGGAGCGGTGACGTCATCGAGGTCTTCGGGCTTGGTCAGGTCCTTGTTGTAGTCGAGGATCTGCAGCCAGAGCTCACGCTGGTAGGGCTGGATGGCACTCCAGAGGAATTCGTGGATGGTGCCGACGTCGATGAGGGGGTCCGCGGCGATGCGTTCGTGGATCTTCTTCTTGGCGACGTTCGTGTATGTAATGCAGGCGATCCGCCGACCGTGTGCCTCCAGGTCTGTGCGGTGGTGGTTCAGGAGGTGCTGCAAGGTGCGGACCAGGGTGGTCGTCTTGCCGGCGCCGGCTCCTGCTTCGACGAGGAAGCTGCGCCGGGCCTCCATCTCCGTGGCGACGGCTTCGAGGGTGTCTAGGCGAGCCACTGCAGTCCTTCGGCGATGTAGCGGGGAACAGCCCAGTCCTCCACGAGCATGACGTCGAAGGCGAAGTCGGTCTTGTGGTCGCTGAGTTGCTGTGCGATGTCGTAGGCATTGGCTTCGATGTGGTCAGCGGTGGGGTCGGCCCCGACCTCCTTGGCGAAGGCCGCCTTCAGAGCGAGCTGGCGGAAGTCACGCGCGAGGGGTTCTGCGTTGGCGATGATGAAGGCATCCTCGAAGCTCCGCGCGCAGACTCCCGAATCTCTCTCCGGGATCTGGTAAGCGACGCGGACGTGTCCCTGCTCCTTCTCGGCCGGGTCGGTGGCGAGCAGCTCGGCGATGCTGGACTTTGCGGGCAGCCAGTTCTTGAGCGTCTGGTTCGAGGTGACCGTCTGTCCCTGGCCGGGTGGGCAGGCCTTGCGGTGTTTGGGGCATACGGAATCAATGTCGGTGATGACGAGGGTCTTGACGTTCAGGAAGGCGAGCAGTTCCCGGAAGCGGACGGCGTAGGCGTCGCCGACCTCGATTACCGATACGTACTGGTGCAGCAGCGCCTTGGCGCAGCGTCGGACCATCTCGGGCAGCAGCAGGCGTTCCGCGGTGCCCTCGATAAGGATCACCTTGTCGGCGAAGAACATGTCGCACCGGTGCAGGACCATGTACTGGCGCAGGAAGCGCAGGGTCTCGTCGCCCTGCGGGGTGGCCTTGACGTTTGCCTGGAAGGTCGAGAGGTCCTTGACCGTGAGCTGCGGCTCGGAACGGTCGAAGTAGCGCACGGTTTGGAAGCCGCTGCTGGCGACGATGTGGGAGGAGTGCGTGGTGATGAACACCTGCACCTTCCAGCCCGTCTTGCGGTCGATGAAGTCCTGGATGTTCTTGATGAACGTCTCCTGCATCTGTGGATGCAGATGGGCTTCCGGCTCCTCTATGAACAGCACCTGCAGCGCCGGCTTGGGCGTGGTGCGTTCGTAGGTCTGGTGAAAGCTGATGACCTGCAGGATCGTGAAGATCAACTTGCTGTAGCCCAGCCCGTTGTGGCCTTCGGGAAGGTGGAAGTTGTCGTCCCCGGACGGGTACTGGATGCGGGTACTTCCGCGCAGGATTCCTGAGGCCTCGATGAGGGAGACGATGCGGGGCTTCTGGACTGGGGTGATGGTGCCCACCCCGAAGGTGCGCAGGTCCTCGAAGATCGGGTCGAACAGCGTGGCGTAGTTGTCGTCGAGCTGCTGCGAGGCGGACGCCAGAGCGGTCTCGATCTGCTCGATGCTTTGGTGGCGGTCCTCTTGCCCGCTGTTGACTTTGTAGTAGGCCTCGAACGTCTTCGACAACGTGCGGGCCTTGTCGGTCGGCGTGTCGTCCACCTTGGTCTGCGCGTAGACGAACTTCACCGACAGGATGGATTCGGCGGCGCCGCGCTTGATCTCCTTGCGGACGTTCTCATCCAAGGGACTGACCGCTCGGTAAGCCGTGGCGACGTAGTCCGAGAAGTTCTTGCGCAGCCACTTGATGCGATCGAACGGCTTCCTCTGGCTGGCCGACCAGAAATCCTTGAGGAAGTCGTGCGGGCGGGCAACCTCCAAAGCCGCCTCGATCTTGACCTCGAAGCAGGCATCGTCCAGGTCGAGGATCACACCCGTGAGTGGCGCGAGGTCGTCGTCTTCCGTGTACTCGATGGTAAGGACCAACCGGATGGCCGGGACGAGGTCGTACGCCTTGGCCAGCAGGTCCTCGCTCGTCTCCGTGTCGCCCCGGTCAGCCTCCGTCTGCGCCTCGCCGAAAATCTGCCGCGCTTGCTCGATGTCGGCGATACGACAGGTGGAGAAGTCCTCCAGGACAAACCTCGTGTCCTCCTCACCGAAGAACTTCTCGAAGAGATTGACGAATGATGTCTTGCCGCTGTTGTTGCGTCCAACAATCAGGGTGGCCTTCGGATCAACCCGGACGTCCACTCTCTCCAAGGCGCGAAAGTTGATCACTTCGGCACGGGTCAGCTGCATCTCACTCCCGACATCGTCCCCAACCCAGCTCCCGGGGCGACTTATGCCTGTAACTACCGAGAGTCAGAGCAGTATCTGATACGGAAGGAACGGGGATCCCTACTTGGCTCAAAGTGGTCAGTGATGCGAAAAACTACGTCCAGTTCGGTCCTGACCGGTCACTCGGTCGTTGATCCCGCCCAGGTGCTTTCACGTGCGTGCAGGCGTTGGGTACGGGACGGCGCTGGCAGTCCGTTGCAGGCGTCCGGGCTCACCGACCACTGGGGGGAGGGCATTCCCGTGACAGCCGTACCGTAGCCTCCGACGGCCGGCTCCGCTTCGGGCACAGCGGATCGGGTCGTATGCCAAGGCTTTCCAGGACCAGACGGCGGGGCGTCTGCGATCCACTCGCCGACCGCCAGCAGGGAGGCCGCTCCGGTCAGAACCGCGTACGCGGTCAGTGCGGGTACGACGGCCCGAGCGTGCCGCACGCCGCGGATCTCGGGGATCGGGCACCTCGGCCAGTCGCTCCAGCAGGCCCGGGATCTCCTCAGCGTGGACCGGCAAGCTCACCCGCGCCTACGGCCGCAGACCAACGGCAAGTCGAACGCTTCAACCGCACCCTGCTCGACGAGTGGGCCTACCTGCGGCCCTACACCAGCAACACCGAATGCACAGAGGCCCTGGAAGACTTCCTACACACCTACAACCACCACTGCTGCCACACCGCACTCGGCGGCCAGCCACCGATCAGCCGCGTGATCAACGCTGCGGCTCAATACAGCCAGAACCTGCGACGGAAGGCTGTGGCCAGGGTGTCTTCCTCTCTGAGTGTGGGCCTGTGCCGTCTCGTGATGCGCCGTGCTGCAGCGGCTGATCCGTTCATAGCCCGGCAGGACCGAGAGAGAGGCACACCGGACTGTCTTCATGTCCGGAAATGTTTGTGCGCGAGTCCCCCACATTGCCTGGCGTGCAGCAGTCATGGATCCTGAAAGGCTTGCCACAGTGGTAGGCGTTTGGGGGATGTGATGGCCCGCCCGGCAGTACGAGATGGCAGCGATCCCAAAGCCGTCCGTGACACTCGCGTCTTGATCGACTGTCTGCAGGAGCTGGTGCGGGGCGCCGTCTCCAAGACCATCCGCGACTGTGCCAAGTACCCGGAAACGGTATGGCTCGCGGACGCTCCCGATGGGACCGTGCGCCCTGCTGCGGACGCTGATCCTCGCATCATGGTGGTCAAGCACCGTCCGCCCCAAGAGGCACCGCGGCTGCCGGCGATCCTGCATGGCAGGGTCTCCGCCGAGGCCGCCGCCACCGCCGGACCACAACCTCCCGGCCTGATCGACAGCACCCCGAATGATCGAATGGCCGACTTCCAGGCGGTTGTGGAGGAGAACCAGCCGGCATTGGAGAGCGGCAGCTCCGAAGAACGCAAGGCGTACGAGACGTGGGCCGGCAAGTGGATGCGATGGTCGCAGGAAGAGCTGGCGGCCGAGCCGCAGCGGCGACTGCACCGGCAGCTGTACCGGATGGCCAAGAAGATCGATCAGGACAGTGACACCTTCGAAGTAGTCCTGGCTGTAGGTCTCTTGCAACTCGGAGCCGGTCGTCCCTCGGCCCGGGTCCGCCGGCGCATCGTGACCACACCGGTGACCCTCACCGTTGAACCGGCATCGATCAACGTGACCGTTTCTCTCGTGCCGGAGCACCCCGGCCGTCTGGAAGACACCGACTTCCTCAGCGAGTCCGACGGCTACACGTCGGAGCTGCTGGGGGTCGTGCGCTCCGCTGTCGAGGACGTCCCCTTCCACCCGCTGTCGGACCGGGCTGCACAGGCCGTGCGCTCGTGGGCGCAGCGGGCTTTCGGAGTCGACCGCGTGCTCCCGTTCGACCCCACCGGCCAGCACCCCGACCGCACCGCTGAACCCCAGACGCGGTCACTGCATCTCGCGCCCGCGCTCATCCTGCGCGAACACAGCCAGCGCTCCGTCCTCGGCTTCTACGAGAGCATCGCCCGGGCGCTGAAACGTCCCGAAGCACGGGCTCCTTTGGGGCTGGCGCAGCTGCTGTATGACCTTGAACCGGAGCACCGGACGGCCTGGGGGAGCAGGAATGGCTCCGTGCCGCCGGCACTGGGACCGGATCCGCTGTTCCCGATGGTCACCAACGCTGCCCAGCGCGATGTCCTGGACCGGCTGCAGCGCGACACCAGTGTCGTGGTCCAGGGCCCGCCGGGCACCGGAAAGACACACACCATCAGCAACCTGATCGCCGCACTCCTCGCGGACGGCAAGCGAGTCCTGGTCACCAGCGCCAAGAGCCAGGCTCTGAACGTGCTGCGCGACCAGCTGCCGTCCAAGCTGCGCAGCATGTGCGTGATCCAAGGCGATCAGTGGCAGGGCGGTAACTCCGATCTGAGCCAGTCGCTGGGAGCATTGGCCCACCTGAACGCGACAACGAACCTTGCTCGGCTCCAACAGCGCATCGACGACCAACAGACGCAGCGGCACCAGCTCATGGCAGAGCAGGCCAAAGTCCAAGACCGTCTGCGTCAGGTACGCGAGGTCGAGTGGTACGAGCACCCCGAGATCGCGCCGGGCTACCGAGGGCGGCTCGACGACATCGTGCAGGCAGTGGAACACGGCGCAGCTGAATATCAGTGGCTGCCGCCCCTGGATGTCCAGGCCCCACAGGTCCCGCCCCTGACCACGGACGAAGCTGAGCGACTGTGGCTGCTGGTTGCCCAACACGGCCCCGGAATCCTCGACGCCCGCATCCAGTACTGCCCGGACCCGGCAACGCTGCCGGACTCGACGGAGGTTTCCCGCCGCATCACGGAACTTCAAGAAGCCGAGGAAGCCGTCGGCCGCGAGCCGGTCACACCGCTGGCGCAGGAACTGGCGGACCACGGTGACGCGCGGCTCATGGTGCTGGAAGCGCTCCTGGACCGAGCTCAGCAGGCCCTGCAGAGGGTCGGGTTGTCCGCGGACCCCACCTCCTGGCAGGCGAATGTCTGGTCCACGCGTGCGCTGCAGGACGGCATCGCCCAGCGATGGCAGCAGCTGTGGGACAGCATCCGAAACGCCTCACAGCGTGCACAGCAGACCCACGACGAGATAGCCGCCGCCTCCTTCTTGGAAGTGGAGATCCCGCGCCTGTCTGAAAGCGAGGAGAAGGAGTTCCTGATCGCGGGCCGCAATCTGGAGCAACACGTCCTGCGCACCGGAAAACTGAACACGCGATGGCCCCGACCGGCCGTCGTCAAGCAAGCCCGATTCCTCCTCGAACAGTGCCGGGTAGAAGGCATGGCGCCGGCCAGCCGGGCGCACATCACCGCGGTCGTACGGCAACTGGAGATGCGTGCCCACGCCCGCACCCTGCGCGGCCGGTGGACCGGCGTCGGATCGGCCGTCGGACAGGACACCGCCGAACTGATGACGTCCGAGCTCCTGGACAGGGCCGTCATCCTGCAGGCCATCGACACCTGCGTGGAGGTCATCCGCCAGCTCCACGCAACCCTGCTGGCCGACGGCATTCAGACACCGGTCACCACCGCCGAGCAGTGGCGCGACATCCGCCAGGCCACGGCCCAGGCCCGTCAACTCCTGCACATCAGGACCGCAACACAACGCTTCGAAGAGCTTCTCAAGAGTCTTCCGCCGCCTCACCCGCATGGCGTGGAAGAGCTGCAGCGCGCGGTGGATGCCGTAGCGGCCCGTGATGCGCAGGCCTACGCGCAGGCGGTGGAGGCACTGGCTGCGGCATACCAGCGTGAGGCAGACCGGCGCGAGACCGGGAAACTCTTCGAGTGCCTTGCCGATGCCCACCCCGAACTCGCCAAGGACTTCGCCGGCGATCCCCTCGCCCCGCACTGGCGCTCCCGGTTCGCCGTGCTGCCCCAGGCCTGGGCATGGAGGCAGGCTCAGGACTTCCTCGACACCCACCTGCTCCCAGGACGCGAAGAGCAACTCGAAGGCGAACTGGCCCAGATCCAAGGCCGGCTGCACGACCTGGTGGAACAGCTGGTCTGCGACCGCGCAGCACTCCATTGCGTCAGCCGCATGACCACCAAGCACAAACAGGCCCTTGCTGCGTACGCCAGCGCCGTGGCCAATGCAGGCAAGGGAACCACCGAGTACGGCAAACGCCACCAGCGTCACGCGCGCTCAGCCATGCAGACAGCGCAAGGAGCGGTACCGGCGTGGATCATGCCGCTGAACCAGGTAGCGGAAACGATCAGTCCAGAGCCGGACTCCTTCGACGTCGTCATCGTCGATGAAGCAAGCCAAGTGGGCCTGGACGGCCTGCTGTTGCTTTGGCTCGCACCCCGCATCATCGTCGTCGGCGACGACCGGCAATGCGCCCCGTTCTACAGCGGCAGCAAGCATGACCGGATCACCCAGATCTTCGACGAGCGCATGGCCGGCCTCGAACCCTGGCAGCGCGAAGGCTTCGACCCCAAGTCCAACTTGTACGAACTGCTGCAGTCCCGCTTCACTGAAGTGATCCGTCTCACCGAGCACTTCCGGTGCATGCCGGAGATCATCAAATGGTCCTCCATGCAGTTCTATCCCGACAACCAGCTGGTCCTGCTGCGCCAGCACGGCTCCGACCGCCTCCCGCCGCTGAAGGTCGTCCATGTGCCCGAAGGGTACTGCGAAGGACGCCGGGACAAACTCATCAACCGGCCGGAGGCAGAGGCTGTCGTCAACGAACTGCACCGCCTCACCCAGAACCCTGCCTACGCCGACCGCAGTATCGGCGTGATCATCCTGCGCCACGGCGACCAGACCCGCCTGGTACAGGACCTCGTCGACCAGCGCATCGACGTGTCGGCCCGCGAACGCCACAGCATCCTCGTCGGCACACCCGAGCAGTTCCAGGGAGACCAGCGCGACGTCATTCTCCTGTCGATGGTCGTCGACGGAGCCAACGTCATCGCCGCGACCGGCCGGAACAATGAACGACGTTTCAACGTGGCCGCCAGCCGGGCCCGCGACCAGATGTGGCTCTTCCATTCCCTGACCGTCGACCAGCTCAGCAGCAAAGACCTGAGGCGCTCCCTGCTCACCTACATGGTGAGCCCGCCACCGCCCTACACACACCCACACCAGCCCGCCCACGTCAGCGCAGACCGACGCTGCGAGCCCTTCGACTCGCTCTTCGAGCAGCGTGTCTTCCTGCGCATCAAGGAACGCGGCTACGACGTGGTGCCCCAGTGGGAAGTCAACGGGAAACGCATCGACCTCGTGGTCACCGGAGGTCACGGACGCCTCGCAGTGGAGTGCGACGGAAGCCCTCACCACTCCACCCCGAAGCAGATCCACGACGACGCCGAGCGCGAGCGGGAGCTTCGCCGCGCCGGCTGGACGTTCTGGCGCATACGCAGCAGCGCCTTCGCCCTCTCACCAGACGAGGCCTTGGAACCTCTGTGGGAACGCCTGACCGAGCTGGGCATCCATCCCCGAACGGTCCGCGAGTCATCCATAGATGACGCGCCGACTGACATGCCCTGGACGCCGGTCGGCCTGGCCGAGGCCGAACCCGACGAAGACGCGGACCCCTACGACGGAGAGCCGGACGAAGACAGCGAGGAACACTGACATGGACAACTTCGACGACAGCACCCTTGAAGAACTGGCCGCCATGATCTGCGGTGACGAGCCGGGCATGAAACGCCGAGCGGGCTGGGAACTGGCTCCATTCCTCCGCCGGGCCGGCTGGGAAGACGTCCCCGACCACGACGGAAGCCCTCGCCACCGCTGGGTCCACACCATCCTGTGCGAACGGCAGGAAGACCAGACAGGAGACACCGAGCGCGTCATCCTGCGCCTGGCCAACCGACGGGAATACCAACAACAACCCGCCGACTACGACGCCGTCATCCAGCGCCTCCAGGAAGTCCTCGCCCTCGAAGGCCGCCGCATCGACTACCGCAAGGGGCAGCCGTTCCTCATCGAGTACGACCCCGACGAACCCCCTCGCCCGCAGCGCGTACAGCTGAAGGTGGCCATCACAGACATCGTCTCCGATCCCGACCTGGCTCGCGCCGTTCAACTTCGCCTCGACGAAGCCCGCATCTGCCAAGAACACGGCGCCTACACCTCCGCTGTCATCATGCTCGGGAGCCTCCTCGAAGGCGTCCTCGTCCACGCCGCCGACGTCAGAAACGCAACCGTGCCGCTGACCCGCCCCGCCCGCGACACCCGGCTGCAGGACCTCATTCAGCATGCCCACACCAACCAGTGGATCGACCAAGACGCAAAAATGGCTTCGGACCTGCTACGGACCTACCGCAACCTGGTCCACCCCCTCGCGGAAAAGCGAGCCAAACACAGCGCAGACTTCGACACGGCCGACCTCTGCTGGTCCACAGTAAACGCCGTGCTCAACGACCTGGCAGCAAGCCACCCTCATTAACCTCGAAGTTTCGTGACGAGTGAGAATGCCTTGGCCAGGTCGTGGCCGGAGCAGTACTGCTTTCTCTCTGTGACGCGTGCGAGCCCTGCCTGCAACGCTGTAACCGGAATTCTTGGTGGGCAGGTCACGCTCTGAACGCGTCGGACTATTGGTTGACTGTAAATGACCCGCCTGTACCCGAGTCGATGCCCCGGGCGAGCTGTTGGGCATATCCGGCGAGGAGTTTCCGTAGGTCGGCATAGTGTCGAAAGGTATTTGGCCGGACGAGGTTATACCAGGTGGTGTTGCGGCGAAGAGCCCATTCGCGTTGGACGTCTTGAGGCTGTTCGGCCTCGATGGGGCGTGGGGCGAAGAGGTGCTCGCCTTGTGTGACCTGTACCCAGATGTAGACGGAGGCGTCCTGGCGTTTGCGGTCGCCGACCGGTGGCCGGATGGGGCCGGGAAGCGGTGGCAACTCGCTGACCAGGGCGTCCCATTCATCCGGAGGAAGGGACCAGTCCCTGAGCGCCTCGCGTCGGCGCTGGTAGTCGATGAGTGGTCGCCGGGGTGCTCGGAGTTCGGCACCGAGTTCGCGGAGGACTCGTTCGAACTCGGCTGGACTGCGTCCTGCGCGCTCCCAGCGTTTGAAGTCGGTGTTGGTTCTGAACCGCACCAGGCTTGGGGTGATGCCGAGGTAGGCCGCGGCCTCGTCGAGAGGTCCGCCTATGGCCCATTGGACGAGCCGGACTGCAGCGGTTCGGCGTAGCACCTTCGGGGCAATGCCGGTAATAGGTGCGAAGTATCTTTCATACCAGTCCAGTTCCAGGTATGCGGGGATGTGTTCTGGTCGGTAGTCGTCCCGCAGTGGTGCTCGGAATCCCTGTGGGCCGCCGATTTTGCGGTAGGTGCGGGTCAGGGGTTCGGCTGCGTCTCGGAATCGCGGTGAGCACGAGTTTTCATGTCGGGCGTAGATGCGTACCCAGGGCGTACGTGTCGGCCGTTCCCCGGGGGTGTGGACGATGTGGGAAAGGTGTTCGGACAGATCGTCTGCTTCGAGTAAGGCGTGTGCGGCGCGTCGGAGTCCGGCACAGGCGATCGGGTCACGGGGCGGTACATCGCGCAAGCGAGAGTGCTGCAAATCGTTGCTGGTACTCGAATTCCCTGAAGCGGAGTGGACGTACGCGGCCACATGCCCGGTGAAGGTGGTGTCGAGAAGATGTTGCCCTACTGGCCAAGTAGTAGCGATCAGTGCGGTGGCCAGCCGGAGATCAGTGAAGTACTCGGATGCGTCCGAGGCCGGAGTCAGCGGTTCTAGGCGGGCAAGCAGGGACTGCTGGAACCGAAGGATGTCCGATGTTGGGTGTGGCCGACGGTAAGGATCTGTAGCAACTCGCTGATCGAGTCTGCCGCCGCAGGCGCGGGACTTTCGTTTCCGGGTTGGGGTGCCGATCGTCCACCGGCATTGCGCTGGGTGCAGGGTGTGATCGTTGGCCCGCTCAATCAGGCGCCCTGATATGGCGCGCGGCTGCCCACAGCGCGGGCAGCTTGCTTCCAGATAGGTCTGGTGTTCTACGCAGCTGAAGACAAAGGGTAGGTGCCATAGCTTGCGCCAGGGACCGCCGTGGAATCGCTGGGCTGGGGTGCAGTCGCCCGCCAGACAGGTGGGGCAATACCGTGGGGAGCCGACGAAGAGCCATGGGTCCGGCCTCTGTCCCGGTCCCGGTCCGGACACGGAAGACCAGGCGATGGGGGGATACCGGTCTCGCCACTGTGTCAGTGTCAGTGCCGACACTTCCTCGGCTGTCTGGCGGGTCAGTCGGGCGAATCCTTGGGCCTCCGGCCCGGTGAGATTCAGCAGCAGACTGCCTGGGATGTGATGGGCTTGGACGCGATCGGTCCAGCCCGCCGCACGGATCAGTTGCAGAGGCGGGAGGCTGAGGCGATGCCCTAGCCGAAGCAGGTAGCTGACAAGGGACTCTCCTGAGGCAGGTTCGAGATTCCGGGGCAGTGGATGCATCGTGGCTTCTCCGTCAGGCGCCCGCGCGGGCAGCGGGGCCAGGGTCATCGAAAACGGTGTTCCGGGGTCGTTTCGCCTGCGTGGGCTTCTTGACGGCGGTCCGCGGGGCGGCCGGAATGACGGGCTCGTCCGGCGGCTGTTCGGGCTCGTCCCGCCGGAGCACGATCTCGTCCAGCAGGCTCTCGTCGATCATTTCCTTCCCGGAGTCCATTGCTTCCTGGGCGCCGTCTTCGAGCAGGCGTCCCAGCAGGCCGATGACACCGCCGGTGCGACGCATCAAGTACTCCGGCATACCGCCGCCGGTGAGCATGCCCTGCGTCGCGTTCATCAGCCGCAGGTGCTTCTCGATTCCCTTCAGGTGATTGACGAAGGCCGCGATCTGTTTCGGGGTCGTGTAGCGGAACCGGTCGATCTCGATGAGCTCGAAGCGGTGTTCCGTCTGGGTGACCTCCAAACCGTGGATGCGGGTCGACTCCAGCGGTGGCATCTCCCATTGCCGGGTCTTCTTGTTCCACTTGGCCTCACGCAGCAGCCCGATGCCGGAGATGTTGACGCCGGTCAGGATCAGAGTGACGTCCAGGCTCATAAGGGCCCGCATCAGGTCGAGGACGTCCTGGTCGTCGGCTCTGTGCATCCGCAGCCGGCTGATGTCGTCCAGAATCAGAGCTTTGACGCCATGGTCGTAAAGGGAGTCGGCGACCTGCCGTACCAGTTCCGGCAGCGTGGCCGACTTGCGCGTCGGGGCCCGGAAGAAGCCTAAGATCGACGTGCAAAGGCTTTTCGGCGTTGCTGTCACCGGGGTCGAGACATAGACGACCGGTGCGTGGAGATCGCGGGTGCCCGGCAGAGCCTGGGGGTTGAGGTAGCTGTGGAGTTCAAGCCACTGCTTTTCGAAGACGGCCCCGGCTGAGCAAACAGACGCGGTCTTGCCGTAGTTGCCCCAGCCGCTGATCATGACGCCGGCGCGGGTCGGGTCGTTCTTCTACCTCGTGTTGCCGCTCAACCGGCGCCGGATCAGCTTGCCGACCTTGTCATGCATGGGGGTGTCCTGCAGCGGGAGGTTCGCGTTCGTCAGCTCCCGGTAGAGGTCGTAGTCGTACCGGCGGCTCTCAGGGAGCATCGACCACTTTTGCGGGGAGATCGTCGGAGCGGGGACGAGTAGTTCGTAGTGGGTGCGGTAGTGCTGCCAGCCAACGTAGGTGTCGAGGGGCGGGCGGCTGCCCAGGATCAGCTCGGCGATCCTGGCTCGTGAAGGCAGACCGTCCAGCGGATCATCGTGAGAGAGGGCTCGGGTCACGTGTGGTCCTCCTGGACAGGTGTATCGGCTTCCGAGTCGTCGGGGGGCGGAAGCCGGAACATGGGACGCCGGTTCAGGGCCTCCTGCAGCGTTGCCGGGGCCACGGGCTTGACGTCGGCGAGGGCTTCTTCGCGTCGTCGACGGCGGTCGGCGTCGACCGCGTGGTCGATCGTGCGGGCGTGCTCGGCCCAGGCCGCGGGCATCTCAGCCGGAGCTAGCTCATCCGCGATGGCGGGTGCGGCGGGGCGGTCAGCGGCCGCAGCCTGTGCGCGGGTGATCTCGCGGGCTTGGGCGACGCGCTGCTTCTTTCCGGCCTTCCTCTTGGCCTGGCTGGGCCATTGGTCGACTGGGGTGACCGAGCCGAGGATCCCGAGCAGATGTTCCAGGAGCTCGCTCTCGGAATGGATCCTGATCTTGTTCGCCCTCACGCGTGTCAGCAGGGCGTCGGCAGTCTTGTCCGAGAAAGCAGGGATCTCACCTTCGGGCGGCAGCCCTCTCCAGCGCAGAATGTGCCAGGTCTCGTGGTCGGCAGGGTCCTGGAAGAACACCTGCCGGCGGTCCCTCCGGTCACTGCGGACAACCCACTTGCCCGCGTGTTTGCCGCCCCGGGCGGAGGGTTGCTGGAAGCGCGGCTCGTCGAAGACCGGGTGGTGATACCAGAGCCCGAGGATCTTCACCCCGCGACGAGGATGGATCTTCACGTGGTGTTTGCGCAGGACCTTGTAGTAGAAGCTCGGTTCGGGGAAGTCCAGGTCGAAGCCGCCCTGTTCCATCGCGGCAGCGAACAGGGTGTTGGGGCTGTGGTCTTCACCCGGTGCCCAACTCGGTGCGTATTCGCCTAGTTTACGGTTCTGCCAGATCTGGACGATCCAGGTCGCGATGATGTGCTCGGCTTGCGTGAGTGTGAGGCTCGCATCGCGTTCCGGGTCGGCCCCGCGCTCCGCGACGTCACCGCCGGTGAATCCCAGCAGGTGCTCGAAGAGCATGGTCTGGATGGTGAGGAACTGGCGCTCGACCGCGAACTTGTCGGTCTGCCGCAGGACGCGAGCAGGCAGGATCCGGCAGCCGATCTCCGTTTCGGCTTCCACCAGGTCGTGATTCTTGTAGGGGCCGCCGTGGTCGGTGGTGACTGTCTCCGGGGCAAAGAACGGCAGAGCGGCGACCCGGTGCCCGGTGAACTCGGCGATCACCTCGGCCGGCACCCCTGCGTAGGGCCATTCCATGTCCTCGCCCCAGCCGTCCCGCATCGGAAGCGGCAGCATCACGTCCCGCAGCAGCATCGCGATGTCGACCGAGGTGTCGGACTGGAGCGTGAGCCGGAAGGCCGGCAGTCCGTGCGTGTAGAGATCGAGTGCGAGGGTCAGCGTCGCGGTGATCGCGTCGCCGAACACGGTCTCGCGCAGCTTCACCGGCATCGGGGTCGAGTCCAGCACCAGAACCTGGCCCGGCCTGTGGACCACCACCCGGCCGGAGACCCCGGCCTCCGCGGCCGCCTCCGCCGTCCGCCCGTAACGCGGCCGGGCTCCGCTGGGCCCGAACCACTCCTTCCAGACGGCCGCGAGCGTCCAGCGTGAAGGAATCTTCTCAGTGGGAAACGTCGGGAACCGCTCACGCATGTACTGGTGCATCAACCGGTGCTTGGCACCCTGGCTCAGGCGGGCGCGTGGGCCGCACTCGGCCTTTACTGCGAAGATCGCCTCCCGGACCTCCTTCGTGATGGTGCGGTGCCCGCTGCGTCGCCGCGTCCAGCGCCCGTCTGCGCAGGCCAGCAGGAGACTGTCGCCCGCCAGTCCCGACAGACGTACCAGCGTCCGGTAGCTGAGGTGCTGCAGACCGCACCGGACCGCCTCCGGACGGGGCATCGCCTCTATCTCCGCAGCCTTCGCGTACCGACGCTGAGTCAACGTCGTGCGGTCCGGGTCGTAGGCCGGCCGGGGCTCACCCGGCAGGGCCCGAGCCGGGTGGCCCTCCCGGAACCCCGTCTCGGCCTCCAGCACGTGCGCCGCCCGCAGCCGGGCCCGCTCTAACTGGTCCTTGGTCAAGTCGGCCATTGTCCTCGGCTGCCGGGCGACCGGCGGCGGGCGCCCTGACTCGACTACCGGAAGAAGCCGCAGGTCAGCATGGTTGATGAGCCAACGGAACGAGCGGGTCTCCGCGCGGCCGTCGTCATCCACGAGGACGAGCCGGCCGAGTTGACCGTGGACGTCGTCAACCGTCCACTCGACGCCATTGAGCGCGACCCGCCTACCCGGCGCGATCTGCAAGAAGCGCCTCGCTGCCATCACACCGCCCAGATCAGTGAGCTGTGGCGCAAGGGACTGCCCAGGTCAACGCCGAGCTCGCGGTGCCAGAGCAGCCGGACGATGTTCGCCCGGCCAACGGAAGGCACGCTGGTCGCCTCCGCCAGGTCGGAGAACGTCATCGCCTGCCCCTTCTGCCCGCTGATAGCGGTGAGCAGCTGCTCGCGCATGCCGAGAAGGTCCCTAGCCGGCCGCCGGCGCGAGGACAGGTGGTCAAGGACGCTCCAGACATGCGGTCGCCAGCCCGCGACCACCGAGTACCGCCAGCCGCAGGCAGCCGCCACTTCCCTGGCCGCCGCGAACTTCAGCGCGTCCTCTTCCTTGATCAGCTCCATCGGGCGGACGTCCAGCAACCACATCCCACCGCCGATCACGGCCAGGAAGTCCGGGATGTGCCAGGCACGCCCGCCCGCATGCTCGAAATCAAGCCGGAACGGCTGCGACAGCACTTCCGATGCCTTCAAGAAGTCCAGCGCGACCAGCAGGCTCACTTCCTTCAGCGACTCGAAGCCATGCTTCCCGCCCGCTGACGCCATCGCCTCCAGGCCGGGGCGGTGCCGCTGCTTCGCCCGCCACGTGAACCCCCGCATCGGCCGGGACGACATCACCGGTACGTGAGCCATGTCCCGGACCGGCCAGCAGACCTCGTCGGCGCCCACCTGCCACGTCGAACTCCACCGACGCGGCCAGTCGTCCCCGAGCCGCAGCCGATCCCGCAGTCCGGCGTCCCCGTCGTACGCCGTGACAAGGTGGTCCAGCTGACTTGAATCCGACGGGATCTTCGCTCTCGCTGCCTCGCCCACTCATCCAGAGAAGCACCACTCGACCGGCGACGGGGGCGTTTCGCTGGTACTGCCCGCAACACAGCGTGAGGGGATCAAGATTTGCCAACCAGCGTTCTCCATGTGCCAACTAAAAATCTCCGTCGCAACCGGCACGCCAGGCGGCGTCGCCCCACCGTTGCATAAAACTGCGGCGCTGCGTATAGTCATGCCCTCCAGGAGGAGGAGTGGTATGTCGGTTCGCGTGGCGGTTGCCGGGGCCAGTGGGTACGCCGGGGGAGAGGTGCTGCGGCTGCTGGCCGGGCATCCGGGGGTCGAGATCGGGGCACTGACCGGGAACTCCAACGCCGGACAGCGGATCGGCGCGCTCCAGCCGCATCTCGTGCCGCTCGCGGACCGGGTGCTGGAGGTCACCACCGCCGAGGTGCTCGGCGGGCACGACGTGGTGTTCCTCGCGCTGCCGCACGGCGAGTCCGCCGCGGTCGCCGAGCAGCTCGGCCCCGATGTGCTGGTCATCGACATGGGCGCCGACTTCCGGCTGACGGACCCGGCCGACTGGGAGCGGTTCTACGGCTCCCCGCACGCCGGTACCTGGCCGTACGGGCTTCCCGAGCTGCCGGGCGCCCGTGTGGCGCTGGAGGGGTCCAAGCGCATCGCGGTGCCCGGTTGCTACCCCACCGCCGTCACCCTCGCCCTGTTCCCGGCCTACGCCGCCGGACTGATCGAGCCCGAGGCCGTGATCGTCGCCGCGTCCGGCACCTCCGGCGCGGGCAAGACGCCCAAGCCGCATCTGCTCGGCAGCGAGGTCATGGGCTCGGCCTCCCCGTACGGGGTCGGCGGCGGGCACCGGCACACCCCCGAGATGAGCCAGAACCTCGGCGCGGTCGCGGGCGAGCCGGTGAGCGTGTCGTTCACCCCCACCCTCGTACCGATGTCCCGGGGCATCCTCGCCACCTGCTCCGCCCGCGCCAAGGACGGCGTCGACGCCGCCGCCGTGCGCGCCGCGTACGAGAAGGCCTTCGCCGACGAGCCGTTCGTACGGCTGCTGCCCGAGGGCCAGTGGCCCGCCACCGCGTCCGTGCACGGGTCCAACGCCGCGCACCTCCAGGTCGCGTACGACGAGGCCGCGCGGCGGGTCATCGTCATCAGCGTCATCGACAACCTCACCAAGGGCACCGCGGGCGGCGCGATCCAGAGCATGAACATCGCCCTCGGCCTGCCCGAGACCACCGGCCTCTCCACCGTCGGGATCGCCCCCTGAGCCGGACGGCGGCCCCCGCCCGAAGGAACCCTTACCCTCCCCGCCCGCTCCGGGCGACGGGACACCCGCCGCCCCGCGCGGCCGACAAGGAGCAGCAGTGAGCGTCACCGCAGCACAGGGATTCACGGCGGCCGGGATCGCCGCTGGGATCAAGTCGAACGGCAACCCGGACCTCGCCCTCGTGGTCAACAACGGGCCCCGACTCGCCGCCGCGGGCGTGTTCACCTCCAACCGCGTCAAGGCCGCCCCCGTCCTGTGGTCCGAGCAGGTGCTCAAGGGCGGCCAGGTCTCCGCCGTCGTCCTCAACTCCGGCGGGGCCAACGCCTGCACCGGCCCCCAGGGGTTCCAGGACACCCACGCCACCGCCGAGAAGGCCGCCACCGTCCTCGGGCTCAACGCCGGGGAGGTCGCCGTCGCGTCCACCGGACTGATCGGGCTCCTCCTCCCGATGGACAAGCTGCTGCCCGGGGTGGAGACGGCCGCCGCCCAGCTCGACGAGGACGGCGGTGAGAAGGCCGCCATCGCCATCAAGACCACCGACACCGTCCACAAGACCGCTGTCGCCCGGGGTGACGGCTGGACCGTCGGCGGGATGGCCAAGGGCGCCGGGATGCTCGCGCCCGGCCTCGCCACCATGCTCGTCGTCCTCACCACCGACGCCGACGTCGACAGCGCCGCACTCGACGGGGCACTGCGCGACGCCACCCGCGTCACCTTCGACCGGGTCGACTCCGACGGCTGCATGTCCACCAACGACACCGTGCTGCTGCTCGCCTCCGGCGCGTCCGGGGTCACGCCCGCCACCGCCGCGTTCGCCGAGGCCGTCCGCGCGGTCTGCGACGACCTCGGCCGCCAGCTCATCGGGGACGCCGAGGGCGCGAGCAAGGACATCCGGATCGACGTCGTGGGCGCCGCGACCGAGGCCGACGCCGTCGAGGTGGGCCGCTCCATCGCCCGCAACAACCTCCTCAAGTGCGCCATCCACGGCGAGGACCCCAACTGGGGCCGCGTCCTGTCCGCCATCGGCACCACCTCCGCCGCGTTCGAGCCCGACCAGCTCAACGTCGCCATCAACGGCGTCTGGGTCTGCAAGAACGGCGGCGTCGGCGAGGACCGCGACCTGGTCGACATGCGCTACCGCGAGGTCGTCGTCACCGCCGACCTCGCCGCCGGGGGCGAGAGCGCCACCATCTGGACCAACGACCTCACCGCCGACTACGTCCACGAGAACAGCGCGTACTCCTCCTGACCGGACCGACCCCGGACGGCACCCGCCCGACCCGGACGGCACCCGCCCGGCCCGGCCCGCGACCGGCCCGCCGGACGTCCGGGCGCGACCGGCCCGCGCACGACCCCAGCCGAGCCCGCCACGCGCCCGCAGGGGCCGCGCCGGGCCGAGGACACCCGAGGAGCCATGAGCACCCGCAAGCACACCGCCCTCCCCAAGGCGCAGATCCTCATCGAGGCACTGCCCTGGCTGACCCGCCACCACGGCAAGGTCGTCGTCATCAAGTTCGGCGGCAACGCCATGGTCGACGAGGACCTGAAAGCCGCCTTCGCCCAGGACGTCGTCTTCCTGCGGCACGCGGGCCTGCGCCCCGTCGTCGTGCACGGCGGCGGCCCCCAGATCAGCGCCCAGCTCGACCGGCACGGACTCGTCAGCGAGTTCAAGGCGGGCCTGCGGGTCACCACCCCCGAGGCCATGGACGTCGTCCGGATGGTCCTCGCCGGACAGGTGCAGCGCGAACTCGTCGGACTGCTCAACCAGCACGGGCCGCTCGCCGTCGGCCTGACCGGCGAGGACGCCCACACCATCACCGCCCGCAAGCACCGCCCCGAGATCGACGGGGAACTCGTCGACATCGGCCGGGTCGGTGAGATCACCGAGATCGACAGCGGGGCCATCGAGGCACTGCTCGCCGACGGACGCATCCCCGTCGTCTCCTCCATCGCGCGCTCCGCCGACGACGGCCATGTCTACAACGTCAACGCCGACACCGCCGCCGCCGCGCTCGCCGCGGCCCTCGGCGCCGAGACGCTGATGGTCCTCACCGATGTCGAGGGCCTCTACGAGGACTGGCCCAAAAGCGACGAGGTCATCAGCCGCCTCACCGCCCGCGAACTGGAGAAGCTGCTCCCGGACCTGGCCAGCGGCATGGTCCCCAAGATGCAGGGCTGTCTGTACGCCGTCCGCAACGGCGTGCACACCGCCCGCGTCATCGACGGCCGGGTGCCGCACTCGATCCTGCTGGAGATCTTCACCGACGAGGGCATCGGCACCATGGTCGTGCCCGACGGCACCGCGCCGTCACCCCGCAACAGCGCCGAAGGAGGAGCACGGTGACCACCGCCAACGAGGAACTGACCCGGCGCTGGCAGGGCGCCCTCATGGACAACTACGGCACCCCCCGGCTCCCCCTCGCGCGCGGCGCGGGCGCCCGGGTGTGGGACGCCGACGGCAACGAGTACCTCGACCTGGTCGGCGGCATCGCGGTCAACGCGCTCGGCCACGCCCACCCCGCCGTCGTCGGCGCCGTCAGCACCCAGATCGCCTCCCTCGGCCATGTCTCCAACCTCTTCGTCGCCGAACCGCCCGTCGCCCTCGCCGAACGCCTCCTCCAGCTCTTCGGCCGCGAGGGCCGGGTGTTCTTCTGCAACTCCGGCGCCGAGGCCAACGAAGGCGCCTTCAAGATCGGACGGCTCACCGGACGCGGCCATATGGTCGCCACCACCGGCGGCTTCCACGGCCGCACCATGGGCGCCCTCGCCCTCACCGGCCAGGCCGGCAAACGGGAACCGTTCCTCCCGCTGCCCGGCGACGTCACCCATGTCCCGTACGGGGACGTGGACGCGTTGCGCGCCGCCGTCACCGAGGACACCGCGCTGGTGATCATCGAACCGGTGCAGGGCGAGAACGGCGTCGTCGTACCGCCGCCCGGCTATCTCGCCGCGGCCCGCGCGATCACCGAGGCCACCGGCACCCTCCTCGTCCTCGACGAGGTGCAGACCGGCGTCGGCCGCACCGGCCACTGGTTCGAGCACCAGGCCCACGAAGGGGTGCGCCCCGATGTCGTCACTCTCGCCAAGGGGCTCGGCGGCGGGCTCCCGCTCGGCGCCACCGTCGCGTTCGGCCCCGCCGCCGACCTGCTGAAGCCCGGCCACCACGGCACCACCTTCGGCGGCAACCCCGTCGCCTGCGCCGCCGGACTCGCCGTCCTCGACACCATCGGGGCCGAGGGACTGCTGGACAACGTGAAGCGGCAGAGCGGGACACTCCGGGACGGAATCGAGTCGCTCCGACACCCGCTGGTCCGCCGGGTCCGGGGCGCGGGGCTCCTGCTGGGTATCGTGCTCACGGAACCGCTCGCCGCCCAGGTGCAGCGCGCGGCCCAGGACGCCGGTCTCCTCGTCAACGCGCCCGCCCCCGATGTCGTCCGGCTGATGCCGCCGCTGAACTTCCGCGACGACGAGGCGGAGACGTTCCTGCGGGCGCTGCCGGGTGTTCTCGACGCAGCCCACGGGGACGGACGAGCCGGAGAATGAAGCGACGATGACGCACGCGCAGGACAACGAGCAGGCCGGGCCCGCGGTGCCGCAGACCCGGACCGCGCGGCACCGCCGGATCGTGGACATCCTCAACCGGCAGCCGGTCCGCTCCCAGAGCCAGCTCGCGAAGCTGCTCGCCGACGACGGGCTGAGCGTCACCCAGGCGACGCTCTCCCGGGACCTCGACGAGCTGAACGCGGTGAAGATCCGGGACACCGACGGGGACCTCATCTACGCGGTCCCCAGCGAGGGCGGGTTCCGGACGCCCCGGGCACCGCTCGGGGAGTCCGCGAAGGAGGAGCGGATGCGGAGGCTGTCCGGGGAGCTGCTGATCTCCGCGGAGGCGTCCGCGAACCTCGTCGTCCTGCGGACGCCGCCCGGCGCCGCGCAGTTCCTCGCCTCCGCGATCGACCAGGCCGAGTTGCACGACATCCTCGGGACGATCGCGGGGGACGACACGTTGATGCTTATCAGCAGGGATCCGCTGGGGGGGCAGGCGCTGGCCGAGCACCTTTTGCGGCTGGCGCAGAACACGGGGTAGCTGCGGGTCGCCTTCGCTTGCGCCGCCGGGTTTCTTGAGCTGGGCGTACTTGTCCCCGCACAGGTCGTTCGTGGGGTGCGCAGTTCCCCGCGCCCCTGGATGCTGCCC
The DNA here is from genome assembly GCF_036250755.1 of Streptomyces uncialis. NCBI lineage: Bacteria > Bacillati > Actinomycetota > Actinomycetes > Kitasatosporales > Streptomycetaceae > Streptomyces > Streptomyces uncialis. The sequence continues at coordinate 7,612,485 of NZ_CP109583.1, forward strand.
CCTTGCGGTCGCTCTTCGGGTGCGGGTCCGCCCTCGTCTTTCGCGCAGTTCCCCGCGCCCCTGAAGGGGCGCCCACCTGGGGCTGTCGGCAGGCTGCGGGCTGTCGGCGAGCGGGGGCCGGGGTTCATACCCTCCTCCTCGCGCGGTCGCGCTGCTGCGGGAGGGGGTGGGCGGGAATCTCTGCTCGCAGACTCCGATGCTCTTCAGTAGCTCCGATGGACGTCGTACCGAGCGTGTCGGATCGAGGACGGAGAATCCCGACCGGCACCGACCCGAAGAACAAACAGAACGCGCCCCAAAGGGGCGCGGGGAACTGCGCGAAACCCACGAGCGACGGCACAGGAACGGAGTACGCCCAGCCGGACGAACCTCGGAAGCGCAAGCGAAGGCGACCCGCGGGGAACTGCGCGAAACCACCGAGCGACAGCACAGGAACGGAGTACGCCCAGCCGGACGAACTCGCGGCCACCGTCCTGACGGCCTGCGCAGAAGGCTGTGAACCCGGCTAGTAGCGGTACAACGCCGTGGCCCCGGCCTCGGTGCCGATCGCGATATGGGGGCGGCGGGCCGGGTCCGCCCAGCGCAGCAGATCCGCCATCGCCTGCCGGGGCACCGACACACAGCCCGCCGTCGGACCCGCGCCGTCCACGTGCAGGAAGATCCCCGCGCCCCGGCCCCGTACCGGCCGGTCGTAGTTGAAGGCGACGACGAGCGCGTGGGCGTACTGCGTGCGGTAGTCGGCGAGGCGTTCGGCCTCCGTCGGCCGGCAGTCGGCGGGACGGGGGTCGGTCCAGCGGTTGTACGCGGCCGAGTCGTTGTCCTGGCACCACCAGGAACTGTCGCGCACCGGGCGGTGCGGCATCCGAGTCCCCCCGGGCGGCGGCGCGGTCCCGAAGGCGTAAGGGAGGCCGTACAGCCCGGTCGGGGTGGTGCTGGTGCCCTGCTCGCGGACGCCGCCCTCCACCAGGCCGTTCGCGCCGAACCGGGCGGGCGCGGTCCCGGCGGCCCTCCAGCGACCGCCCCGCCGGTCCCACCAGGTGACGGTGCCCGTGGTGGAGCGGATACCGGGGGCGGTCGCGGTGATGAGCTGGCTGCCGCCGCCGGTGTCCGCCATCAGCGCGGGCAGCGGGAACGGGAGCGGCGCGGCCCCGGCCGGGGCCGCGGGAAGGGCGAGGGCGAGGAGGACGGCGGACACAAGGGCGACGGCACCGGTGCGCATGGCTCAGAACGTACGGGGCGGCGGCTTCGGCGGCAGGTCGGGTGGTCCGTTCAGGCAGGTCGCGGGGGACTGGACCGGGGAGGTGGCGGACCCAGGCCGGGCGGGTCGCGGGGGCCTGGATCGGGGTCCGCCGGGGCTACCCGAGGGCGAGATTGACGAAACATGCGGAAGACTGCATACTCATGCATATCAGCGAATGCACTGTGAGGAGAAAACCCGTGACCGAGCGCGTCGTACTCGCCTACTCAGGCGGCCTGGACACCTCCGTCGCCATCGGCTGGATCGCCGAGGAGACGGGCGCCGAGGTCATCGCCGTCGCCGTGGATGTCGGCCAGGGCGGCGAGGACCTGGACGTCATCCGCAAGCGCGCGCTCGCCTGCGGTGCGGTCGAGGCCGAGGTCGCGGACGCCAAGGACGAGTTCGCCGACGAGTACTGCCTCCCGGCGATCAAGGCCAACGCCCTCTACATGGACCGCTACCCGCTGGTCTCCGCGCTGTCCCGGCCCGCCATCGTCAAGCACCTGGTCGCCGCCGCGAAGAAGCACGGCGCCACCACCGTCGCCCACGGCTGCACCGGCAAGGGCAACGACCAGGTCCGCTTCGAGGCCGGTATCCAGGCCCTCGGCCCCGACCTCAAGTGCATCGCCCCGGTCCGCGACTACGCCATGACCCGCGACAAGGCCATCGCCTTCTGCGAGGAGAACGACCTCCCGATCGCGACCACCAAGAAGTCCCCGTACTCCATCGACCAGAACGTCTTCGGGCGCGCGGTCGAGACGGGCTTCCTGGAGGACATCTGGAACGCGCCGATCGAGGACATCTACGAGTACACGCAGAACCCGGCGCTCACCCGTGAGGCCGACGAGCTCGTCATCACCTTCAAGGAGGGCGTGCCCGTCGCGATCGACGGCAAGCCCGTCAGCGTCCTCCAGGCGATCCAGCAGCTCAACGAGCGCGCGGGTGCCCAGGGCGTCGGCCGGATCGACATGGTCGAGGACCGCCTCGTCGGCATCAAGTCCCGTGAGGTGTACGAGGCGCCGGGCGCGATCGCGCTGATCACCGCGCACCAGGAGCTGGAGAGCGTCACCGTCGAGCGTGAACTCGCCCGCTACAAGCGCCAGGTCGAGCAGCGCTGGGGCGAGATGGTCTACGACGGCCTGTGGTTCTCCCCGCTCAAGCGCGCGCTCGACGGCTTCATCAACGAGGCCAACCAGCATGTCTCCGGCGACATCCGGATGACCCTCCAGGGGGGCAGGGCCGTCGTCACGGGCCGTCGTTCCGAGGAGTCGCTGTACGACTTCAACCTCGCCACCTACGACTCCGGCGACACCTTCGACCAGTCGAAGGCGCAGGGCTTCATCGACATCTTCGCGCTGTCCGCGAAGATCGCCGCCAAGCGGGACCTCGGCTGACCGCCCCCCGCCGGCGCCTCGTCCGCGACTGAGCCCGCCCAGCGGCTCGTCCACGGCCGAGCAGCCTCCCGCCCGCAGCCGGGTCCCGGCCGCGGGTGCCCACCGCCTCCTCGCCGTACCCGGCCGGGAGGCGGTCGCGCATCACCACCGGCCCGGCGGCGCAAGGGTCGCGAAGGCTCTCCGGGAGGGTCCGCAGGTGTGGGTGTCACCCCCTACGATCGCCGTGGATCCGGTAGATCCAGCAGATCCGGTAGGTCGAGCAAGTCAGCAGGACAGCAAGTCAGCAAGTCCAGCGAGTCCAGCAAGCCGAGGAGCAAGTGCAGTGAGCAGCAACAGCGGTGATGTCCGGCTCTGGGGCGCCCGGTTCGCCGACGGCCCCGCCGAGGCCCTGGCGAAACTCTCCGCGTCCGTCCACTTCGACTGGCGGCTCGCCCCTTACGACATCGCCGGGTCCCGGGCCCACGCCCGCGCCCTGCACAAGGCGGAACTCCTCACCGCCGACGAGCTGGAGCGGATGCTCGCCGGACTGGACCAGCTGGAGGCGGATGTCGCGGACGGCTCGTTCACCGGGACCGTCGCCGACGAGGACGTGCACACGGCGCTGGAGCGGGGGCTGCTGGAGCGGCTGGGCCCCGACCTCGGGGGCAAGCTTCGCGCGGGCCGTTCGCGCAACGACCAGATCGCCACCCTCTTCCGGATGTATCTGCGCGACCACGCGCGGATCGTCGGCGCGCTGATCGCGGACCTCCAGGACGCCCTGGTCGGTCTGGCCGAGGCGCACCCGGACGTGGCGATGCCGGGCCGTACGCATCTCCAGCACGCCCAGCCCGTGCTGTTCGCGCACCATGTGCTGGCGCATGTGCAGGCCCTGTCCCGGGACGCGCAGCGGCTGCGGCAGTGGGACGAGCGCACGGCGGTCTCCCCGTACGGTTCCGGGGCGCTCGCGGGGTCGTCGCTCGGGCTCGACCCGGAGGCGGTCGCCCGTGAGCTGGGCTTCGAGCACGGGTCCGTCGCCAACTCGATCGACGGGACCGCGTCCCGGGACTTCGTCGCGGAGTTCGCGTTCATCACCGCGATGATCGGCATCGATCTCTCCCGGATCGCCGAGGAGATCATCATCTGGAACACGAAGGAGTTCTCCTTCGTCACCCTGCACGACGCGTTCTCCACCGGTTCCTCGATCATGCCGCAGAAGAAGAACCCGGACATCGCGGAGCTGGCCCGGGGCAAGAGCGGGCGGCTGATCGGCAATCTGACGGGCCTGCTGGCGACCCTGAAGGCGCTGCCGCTCGCGTACAACCGGGATCTCCAGGAGGACAAGGAGCCGGTCTTCGACTCCTGCGACCAGCTGGAGGTCCTGCTGCCCGCGTTCACCGGGATGATGGCGACGCTCACCGTCAACCGGGAGCGGATGGCCGAGCTGGCCCCCGCCGGGTTCTCGCTGGCGACGGACATCGCCGAGTGGCTGGTCAAGCGGGGTGTGCCGTTCCGGGTGGCGCACGAGGTCGCGGGGGAGTGCGTCAAGGAGTGCGAGGCGCACGGCATCGAGCTGGACGAGCTCAGCGACGAGCAGTTCGCGAAGATCTCCCCGCATCTGACGCCCGACGTCCGGGTGGTCCTCGATGTGTCCGGCGCGCTCGCCGCGCGCAACGGCCGGGGCGGGACCGCGCCGTCCGCTGTCGCCCTCCAGCTCATGGAGACCAAGTTCGACCTCACGGTCCAGCGCGCCTGGGCCGGTGACGCCTCGGGCACCGAGGCCGGGTAGCGGGGCCGGGCGCCGAGTCCGGGTACCCGGGCCGGGCGCCGAGTCCGAGATCACCGCGCGGCGGCCCTGCCGCGCGGTGACAAGGGTCCGTCGATCGTTCGACGGGCCCTTCGCCGTTCCCGCAGCCTTTCCCGGCCCCAGAAAACCTGTGCGTATCTCCCGGTCTGTCCGGTACCTCTGACAATGATGATGTTCGTGGTGACGCCGCTGGTGGGTCTGACCTGGGCATTCACCCCTCGCCTGGGACCTCGACGTTCAGGATGAGACAGTGCTGTCTCACATGGGCTACCCTCGTCTCATGTCAGTCGACCGAGAAGACGTGCTGCGCAGCGCCGCCGCGTTGCTCACCCGCCGGGCCACCGCCACCATGGACGAGGTGGCCAAGGCCGCGGGTATCAGCCGGGCCACCCTGCACCGCCATTTCGCGGGCCGGGACGCGCTGATCCGCGCGCTGGAGGACCTGGGCCTGCGGGAGTTCGAGGCGGCGCTGGACGAGGCGCGGCTGGGTGAGGGCGACGCCCTCGGTGCCCTCCGCCGGCTCGTCGCCGCGGCCGAACCCTCGGCCGGACTGATCGCCTTCCTCGTCACGGAGAACGAGCTCTTCGAGGACGGGCAGAACGAGGGCTGGAACCGGCTCGACGCGCGGATCTGCGCGTTGTTCCGCCGGGGCCAGGAGAGCGGTGAGTTCCGTATCGACCTGAGCACCGTCTGGCTCACCGAGGCGTTCTACGGGCTGCTCGGCTCGGCCGCCTGGGCGGTGTCGAGCGGCCGGCTGGCCCCCAAGGACTTCCACTTCATGCTGGTCGAGCTCCTGCTCGGCGGCGTACGACGGAGCGTGACATCATGATCGGCAGCAAGAACGCGGCACCAGGGGCCCTGGAGCGCGGCCCCGGACGGTGGCTCGCTCTCGCCGTCCTCGTCCTGGCCGTACTGCTCGTCGCGGTCGACGCGACGGTGCTCGGCCTCGCCACCCCGTACATCAGTGAGGACCTCGCGCCCACCGGTACCCAGCTGCTGTGGATCGGTGACGTCTACTCGTTCGTGATCGCCGGTCTGCTGGTCTCGATGGGCAGCCTCGGTGACCGGATCGGCCGTAAGAAGCTGCTGCTCATCGGCGCGGTCGCGTTCGGCGCGGTATCGGTGCTCAACGCGTACGCCAGTACGCCCGAGATGCTGATCCTCGCCCGCGCGCTGCTCGGTGTGGCCGGTGCGACGCTGATGCCGTCCACGCTGGCCCTGATCCGCAACATCTTCCACGACCCGCGTGAGCGCAGTATCGCCATCGGTGTCTGGGGCGCCGCGGCCTCCGCCGGTATGGCCGTCGGGCCCGTGGTCGGCGGGTTCCTGCTCGAACACTTCTGGTGGGGCTCGGTCTTCCTGATCAACCTGCCCGTGATGGCCGTGCTCGTCGTGGTCGGCATCAAGCTGCTGCCGGAGTCGCGCAACCCCGCTCCGGGGCCGTGGGACCTCATCAGTGTCGTGCTGTCGCTGATCGGCATGATCGCCGTCGTCTACGCGATCAAGGAGGCCGCCGCGCACGGCGTGGGTCCCGTGCCGCTGGGCGCCGCCGTGCTCGGTGCCGCCGCCCTGGTCTGGTTCGTGCGCCGTCAGCTGTCGCTGCCCGCTCCGCTGCTGGACATGCGGCTGTTCAAGAACCGGGGTTTCTCCGGCGCGGTCCTCGCGGACCTGCTGACCATCCTCGGTATGGCCGGACTGATCTTCTTCCTGTCCCAGTTCCTCCAGCTGGTCCAGGGACGGCCCCCGCTGGAGGCCGGTCTCGCCGAACTCCCCGCCGCGGTCGGCGCGGTCGCCGCGGGACTGGCCGCCGGTACGGTGGCCCGCCGGTTCTCCGTACGCTCCGTGGTGTCCGCCGGTCTCGCCGCGATCGGTCTGGCGCTGGCCGCGCTGACGGTCCTCCAGCAGTCCACCGGCTATCCGGTGCTCGGCGCGGTGCTGCTGACGGTCGGTATCGGCTCGGGTCTCGCGTTCACGGTCACCGCGGACGTGATCCTCTCCAGCGTGCCCAAGGAGCAGGCGGGGTCCGCCTCGGCGGTCTCCGAGACGGCCTACGAACTCGGCGCGGCGCTCGGTATCGCCCTGCTCGGCTCGATCGTGACGGGTGTGTACCGCGACTTCACGGTCCCGGCCGGGACCCCGCCCGAGGTGGCCGCGGCGGCCCATGAGTCGCTGGGCGGCGCGGTCCACTCCGCGACGGCCCTGCCGCCGCAGACGGCGGACGCCCTGGTGTCGGCGGCGCAGGCGGCCTTCGTGGACGGGATGCGGCTCGCGGCCGGTGTCGGCGCGGTGGTCCTGCTCGCGACCGCGGTCGCCGCCTGGTTCATGCTGCGCGGCCAGCGGCTGGAGAGCGTCGAGGAGCAGCCCGAACGCGAACCCGCGCACCACGCGTGACCCGCGCGCGGGTGACCCGGTGAGGGCGTTCCGTCCGGGACTCCCTCACCGAACACATCTGCGGCCGGGCGAGGATGACGCCGGTCCCCGGCGTTGACGGAACGATCCGGACGGAGGACGGGCCCGGCGTCGACATGACGCCGGGCCCGCCGCGTGTCCGGGCCGCCGGGAGCGTCCTGGCCCGGTGACCGGGCGGCCCCCCGTCCGCTGCGTCCGGCCGATCGGCGTACGCCGACCCGGCTTCGCCCGGTCCCGTCGTCACGCCGGGCGCTGCCCCGGGCGGATACCAACTACCCTTCTCCCTGGGGTGAGTTGTGTCACGGGAACCGTTCGCCGTCGCCCGGCCGTGTCCAGGGTGGGGGTGCGGGGGCGTGCGGGGGCGTATGCGCGGGTCAGGTCCGCGCGGACGGCGCTGCCGCGCCGGGGGACGGGCTTCGGTGGCCGGGGGCGAGAAATTGCCTCGCTCTTGAGATTCCCGGACCAAGCGGTCATTTTAGATCAGGGGTCGTCGTATGGAGGGGGAACCGGAGATGACGATGTCGGTGAAGCCGGGTGGAGCCCGCTTTTCTTGCGGCATGATGGGCTGCTCGTACAGTCGGCGACCGGTTCATTCCAGCCGGTGCGGCCTTTCCTTCGGGCCGTCTGGCATATGCGTGTCCGGGACGGGTCCCGCGTGGCCCGCGGTCATTCGCTGATCTTGTGCGACGGGACCGCAGGCGGGGAAGGGGGACCGGCTCGTGAAGGCACGCCGTTTATTACGCCGTGACGGGGAGAACTCCTTCCCGCCGGCCCTTGTCGCGGCCATCTGTGCCGTACTCGCCGGACTCACCGCCGGACAACTCCTCGGTTCCCGGGCCCTGACCGAAGCCTCCTGGTATTCGGCGATGGCGGGACTTCTGCTCGCCGTCGGGCTCTACGGCAGTACGCATGAGATCGACCCCGGGGAAATCCGGCAGGATCTGCGGGCCCTTGTCTGGACGGTCACCCTCGGCGTCCTGCTCAAGGCCGTACTGATCGCGGGCGTCATGATCGCCGCGTTCCGGGAGCCCGAGTACCTCGTCCTCGGTATCGCCGTGGCACAGATCGACCCGCTGTCGGTCGCCGCGATGAACCGCAGCAGCCGGATGTCGCCGCGCGCCAAGAACCTGCTGTCGGTCTGGGCGTCCTTCGACGACCCGGTCACCGTGCTGCTCACCCTCTACTTCTCCGTCCTCGCCTTCCGGTTCTCCGGCCGCTCCGGTTCTCCGGCCGCCGGACCCGCCGGGGACGGTCTGGCGGCGTACGCCCTGAGCCTCGGCGGGAACCTGCTGCTGTTCGCCGTCGCCGCGGGCCTGTGGTGGGTGCCCCGGCGGCTGTGGCGCCGGGCCCTGGACCGGGAGCGGACCCGGGCGGCGATGCCGCCGCCCGGCCAGGACACCCCGCTCGCCTCGCCGTTCCCGCGCCTGACCGATCTGCTGTGCCTGCTGCTGGTCGCCGCCGTGGTGGCCGTCGCCGCGCAGACCATGCTGATGCTCGCGGTCGCCGTGCTCGGCCTGGTCGTCCGGGTCGGCCGGTACGCGGCCCTCGTCAACCGTTCCGTCGCGGTGGCCTTCTCCGTCGCGGCCTTCGTCCTCGGACTGCTGCTGGTGGACGGGGTGTCCCCCTGGCGCGGCTTCGTGCTGGGGGCCGCCGCGTTCGGCGCGCAGATCCTCATCGGGCTGTTCGCCGTGCCCCGGCTCTTCCCGGACCTCGACCGCGCCGACCGCGTCCAGCTCGGGCTCGGCCAGCAGAACGGCATCACCGCCATCATCCTGGCGCTGGCCCTGGAACCGGACTTCCCGGGCACCGTCGCCGTCGTCGGTCCGGCGATCCTCACCATCAACACCCTGCACTACACGGCCAACGGCGTCTGGCGCCGCCGTCAGGACAAGGCCGACCGGCGTGCTCCCGACGACGAGCCGACGACCCAGCACCACCGGGCTCCGCACCCCGTCCCCGGCGACCCGGCGGGCCGGCACGACGACCCGCGCCCCGGACCCCTCCCGCCCGCCGCCCCGCCCCGCTCCCGTGCCACGGCCCCCGAGCACGGCTGGCGGTTCATCGGCACCACGGACGCCTTCGCCGCCGCCTCCCCGGAGCCCGACGCCCCCGCGGCGCCGACCACGCGTCCCGCTGCGGACCCCGCCTCCCGCCCGGCCGACGACACCACGTGTCCGTAGCCGGCCCACGGGGAGGGGAACGATGAGACACGGGGGACCACGGGCCGTGGCGGGCCTGCCGGTGGCCGCCACCGCCCTGCTGCTGCTCTGCGCGCCGCCCGCGCACACCGACTCCCGGGAGGACGACGTCCACACCGTCCACTGCCTCGCCGACGACCGCCGCGCCGAAGTGGTGTCGGCGGCCGTCCTGCTGGGCACGGCCACCGCCGTGCGCGGTGAGCCCGGCCAGCTGCGCGCGGGCCCCGGCCACGGCCGGGAACTGACCGTCGACCAGTGGGCCGAGCGGCACCGCCCCGACTTCCGCCGGGTGTGCCGCGCCGTCATGACCGCCTCGGGCGACGCCCCGGACAAGGGCGGCGGCGAGAGCCCCGGCGCACTGACGAACGGGCTGCTGCTGGCGGGTGTCGCCGCCGCCTTCACCGTGCTCGGCAGCGGGGTCGAACGCGGCTCGGCCCACCGCCGCCAGCGCGCCGACACGCTCTCCGGCGCGACCCACGCCTACTCCTACGCCGCCGCGCTGTACCTCGCCGACTGGGAGACCGGGGCCGCCACCCCGTACGACGAACTCGGCCGGGCCCGCGCGGAACTGGCGACCGCCCTGCGCGGTGTCCGGGACGGCGGCTCCCGTCGCCGCCGGGCCGTGGCGCTCGCGGAATCCCTGCCGCTGCCGGATGAACTCCCCACCCAGGTACGCGCCGGGGCGGGCGGATTCGTCCGGCGCACCGCACGCGACATGGGCGAGGAGGCCGTCCGCCAGCGGCGGTCGCTCGCCGACGCCGTGGCCCGGGTCGAGCAACTGCACGCGTCATTCCTCGGCTGGCAGGCGCGCCGGGCGGGGCGCGCCGCGACGAGGGCGTGGTCCCGGGTGGGCGTATCGCGCTCCCGGCGGGGGAACCTCACGGGGGAGGAGGACGGCCGATGAGTCCATCCGAGGAGAGCGGTCCGCCGGCGGACGCGCAGCCTGTTTCGTTCAATCCGTTCCGGGTACCCGTCCCCTACTCCCGCGAGGGACTTCCCACCGTCGTCAAGTGGGAGGTCAACGCCCCGCTCGCCGCGTGGCTGGTGCACGGCCACAGCGAACTGTGGGTGCCCGTCGACCACACCGAGGCGCAGTTCGACTGGTTCGTCGAGACGGGTCCCGATCCGGACGTCCTCGCCTACGGGCAGGACCACGGCCATGTCGTCGTCGTGAACGGCGCGCAGGGCACCGGCAAGACCTCGTTGATCAACCGCTGTGTGGACGATCTGGGGCGGCGGCTCGCCCCGCTCGCGCCGGACGGCGTCGCGGCGGCGGCCGGTTACGCGGCGGACCAGCTGCCGGGCGCGGAGAGCGGCCCCACCCTGTGGGTGCCCCGGGGCGGATATCCGGGTGTGGAGATCCTGCCCATCGGTGACTTCCGCAACGTCGACAACGGGTACAGCAGGAACAACGGCAGGAAGACGAGTGTCGAGGAACTGAACCGGAAGATCGCGAAAACCGTGCTCAGGAAACTCGCCATGGACAAGGGATTCGAGCAGGGATTCGATGATCCCCGCAAGGAATCGGAAGACCTCGGTGAGGTGTACGAGGCCATCAGTACGCGACTCGGTCTGATGAACCGTATTCTGCTCGTCATCGTGCCGGACATGATGTGGCTCGGTGACGGGCTCACCACTCAGTTCATCAGTAGTTTCCACACCTATGCGCATCCCTCTGTCGTGTTCTTTCTGGAAACCTCGCACAAGGGGCTCAGGGGAGAACTGGAGAAGGAGTTCAGGGGTGTGTACGAACCGCATTACACGCTGCTTGAGATGAGTTCGGTGAATGCGGAGGACTGGGATATCTTCATCGGGCGGCGTACAGTTGTGAATGGACTTCCGGGGGCCAGCATAGTATTTGCGGATGAAGTCATTCAGAACCGCCCAGAACGGCATCTGTACAGAAATGTCAGAGATTTGCAGGGATTCCTGCACGACATGTCGAGCGAGGCGATCGAGCACCGGGAGAACGCGGTCCGGCTGAACCGGTTGGAACTCGTCAGCCGCCGCCGTGCCGCGCTCAACCTGTCGGCCTTGAAGTTCTGAAGCCGACCGCACGGCCCCCAGGCCCAGGAGGACCACCACGATGAGTCAGACCGACGCCATCTTCGGCAAGGGGAACCCCTTCCCCTTCAGCCCGGTCGTGCAGTTGGGCGGCTTCGCCGACGCGGTGCGCGTGGGCGAACACCGGCCCAAGCGATATCCGACGATCGTCACCGACGCGCTGACCCGCCTGCGACGCCAGGTATCCGACTATCTGGAACGGCCCGAACCGGGCGGCGACCTGGGCCGGGCGATCGCACTCGTGGGTGAGTTCGGCGTCGGCAAGAGTCATATGGCCCGTGAGGTCACCTCCGCGATCCGGGCCGACCACTCGATCCCGCTCTGGGTGATCAATCAGCCGAGCCTCGACCTCAGCGCCGTCTACCGCAATCGCATGCTCGGTCTGAAGGACGACCAGGAGGCCAGCGCGGCCTTCGAACGGGTCGTCTCCACGTACTACGCCAACATCGTCGTGGAACTGCTCAACAGCTCCGACGCGGACGAACTGCACATCGGTCCGCAGCAGCACGAGGTCGTCGCGGGACTCAAGGAGGGCACCTTCGATCCGCGCAAGGTGATCCAGGCGTTCGGAATCGACCGTGAACTGATGCACCGGCATCTCCGGGAACATCTGAGGGTCGCCGTCGACCACCGGCGCTTCGCCGTCGGACTGTCCCTGCTGCTGGAAGGGCCGTTCAAGCAGGACGTGTGGGACTGGCTCGCCGCGAAGGAACCCAGCGCGGCGCTCAAGGAACGCGGCATCACCTCCGCCATCGACACCACCGAAGGCGTCTTCGACGCGCTGTGCGTCCTCAGCTTCCTCTACGGCCGGGTCGGACAGCGTTACGTCCTGGTCATCGACGCGCTGGAAAGCGTGCTCGGCTGGCGCCGCCGTGACTACAGCCAGTTCATGAACGGGTTCGAGAAACTCGTCAACACCTTTGTGAACCAGGACGGTCTGCTGGTCCTGTGCATCCAGCCCGAGCCCTGGAGCCGGATGCCCCAGGGACTGCACGAACGTGTCCTCCAGATCTGGCCCACCGGCCTCACCGGGCCCGAGACCGCCCGCCTGGTCAGCGGCTACCTCCGGGTGGGCGCGGCCCGCGCCGGCACACCCGCCGGGCCCGGCGCGGCGGCGGGCACCGGCCCCGTCGAGGAGCGCCCCGACACCTCCGGGCGCCCCGCCGACTACGACACCGTCGTGCCCCCCACCGACGACGAGACCGGTGAGATCGTCCTCGGGCCGTTCGAACCGGACGCCGTCGACGAGATCGCGGAACTGTCCAACGGCATCCCCCGCGAGATCCTCAGGATCTGCCGCCGCTCCTGGAAACGCGTCAAGAAGGAGGCGACCGCCGCGCGCGGGCGGACCGCCCTGGAGCCCGCCCGCGCGCAAGCCCCCGCCACCCCCGTCATCGACGTCCCCCGGGTCCACACCGCCGTACGGCGGATGTACGAACAGCGGTCCCACTCGGACGTCCTGCTGGCCGTGGAACGCGCGCTCGCGGCCGGGCAGTGGCGCCGGGAGGCACCCCCACCGGAACTCGGCGATCCGCCCGAGCCGGCCACCCGGGACATCGCCTACTGGGTACGGGTGGGCGCCGGCGGGGCACTGGGCGTACTGCCGTTCACCTCCGTGCTGGAGCACGCCGAGATCGAACGGATCGGCCGGATCACCCGGGCCGCGCACCGGGCGTTCCCCCGCGGGGAGTGCGAGATCCTCGTCGTCGTCAACGGCTATGTGTCCCGGCGGATGCGCGACCGGGTCGCGGAGGTCACCCGCACCTCACCCGTCGTCGTCACCGACCCCGACTTCACCGAACGCCTCGACCGCTCCCTCGAACTGCTCGCCGCCCGGCTGGAGGCCGCCCAGCGCGAATCGACCCTCGACCAGGTGCGCGCCCGGCTGACCCGGGTCACCGAGCACCAGAGCGGGGTCCTGGAACGCATCGAGCGGCTCGACACCCGGCTGGACCGCCTCGCGCACACCCAGACCCTCCAGCCGCCCGCCCGCGCCGAGAGCCCCCGGCTGCCGCTGACCGTCGCCCGGCTGTTCGCCGAGGCGTCCGGCACCCTGGAACGGCTCCTCGACCGGCCCGCCGATCTGCGGGAGGCGCTCGGCGTCGACAGCAGCGGGATGGCCGAACCCGGCGGACGGCCCCGCCGGGTCACCTTCTCCGCGCCGCAGTTCGAGGCGATCGGCCTGGCCACCCTGCTGGGGATGCTGCTGGACACGTTCCACGACAGTGTCGGCGACTGGATCGCCACGGTCACCGCCGACCGCGAGGGCGGCCTCACCGAGGACCAGCGCAACAGCCTCTTCGTCATGTGCCGCAGCTTCGAGATCACCCTGGAGGTGCTGCCCGAGCTGCGGCCCGACGCCCTGCCCGGCGCCCCGGGGAAGGGCGCCGGCACCCGCGAGGTGCGGCGCGCCCAGGTCACCGAGACACTGAGCACCCTCGCGGAACGCGTGCAGCAGACCGTGATCCAGCTCACTGACGGCGGGAACGGGGGCGTGGGATCGGCTGCGGGAGCTCGGTGAGCAGTTCCCGTATCCGCCGCTCGGCGTTGTCGACCTGGTGCTGGTCGAGGGTGACCCCGCACACGAAGTCGCCGTTGTGCCCGTTCGGCAGCCAGTGGAAGTAGATCGCGCCCTCCTGGACGTCCAGCACGAGCCGGGTCATCGGCTCCCGGCTCACCGGCTGGAGGAGGTTGCGCAACTGCGCGATGGTGTCCCGCAGCTGGTCGGCGGTGTCCCGGTACTTGCGCCGCCGGGTCGCGGGATCGATGTTCAGGAAACGCACCCCGATCGTGGGGTCCTCGAACGCGTCACCGACACAGACCAGGTTCCAGTTGGCGAACAGGGCCGCGTACTGGAGATCCACCGGGTTCAGGAAGCGGTGCCAGATCCCGCGCAGCCGGGCCACCTGCGGCTCGTCCATCTGACGCCCGGCCGTGAAGTGCAGCCGCTCGCCGCCGCTCAGCCGGTGGTACGGCTTGTCCAGCCCGCCCGGGTGCTCCTCCGACAGGGACAGCAGATCGACCCGGATGTCGGTGATCAGCGCGTTCAGCGCCTCGTCCATCGGGGGGACCCCGGCACCGTCCAGGGTGACGCCGACGATGTGCTGCGCGGCCTTGACCCGTCCGCAGTACAGCCCGCCGGTGGGGGTCTCGACCACCATCCGCATCAGCGCACCGGTCAGCAGCGGGTCCAGCGTCTTCTCGAACTGCTGCATGCTCAGCACCAGTTGGGCCCCCGAGCGGCCCTCCCGTTCGATCTCCAGATCCCCGGCCCGGCCCCCGGGCAGCGGCGCCACCCCTGCCGGGCGCAGCGAGAAGTCCACGACCCCGTTGCTGAAGTGGCTCAGGGAACGCAGATCGGGGCAGGTGGCCGCCACCTGCTCGCTCAGCTCGTTGATCAGCCCGAACCGCTGCGCGGACCAGTGCTCCGCGTACAGCCTGTCGATCGCGATCAGCCGCTCCTGGTCCGGACGCATGTCGCCGCTCAAGTCCCGTCACTCCCCTGTGCTCTCACGTCCGTGGCCCGGCCCCGTACTCGCGGGGCGTGCCGTGGGTCCCGCCGCCCGCCGCCGTCACACATCGGACATCTCCAGATCGATGTCCCCGCGCGGGGCGCCGCCGGCCCCCGGTGTCCCCTGGCCGGTCCGGGCCAGGGAGTCCAGGAGATTGGCGGCGACCAGCGCCCGGTCCGGGTGTTCGCCCAGCCCGATCTCGTCGTAGCCGTCCAGGGCCAGCTCCTCCAGCCGTACGGCCTCGTCCGGGTCGTTCAGCGCGATGTGGACGTTCCCCAGGCACGACAGCGCGGTCAGCGTCCACGGATGGGTCGGCCCGAGCCGCGCGTTCAGTTCCTCATGGGCGGCCAGGGCCCCCTCCAGGGCCTGCTCGGGACGTCCGGCGGAGCGGTGGTGCGTGGCGAGCTGCATCTGGCCGAGCTGGGTGAACGGATGGTCCGTGCCCACCAGGGTCCGCAGCAGTTCCACGCACCGCGCCGACTGCTCCGCCGCCGCCTCGTGCTCGCCGAGCGCGTGCAGATCGCCCGCCAGGCTGAACCGTGAGCGCAGGGTGACCGGGCTGGTCGGGCCGAGGAACCGCATACAGTCCGCGAGGACCCGGCCGTCGCGCTCCCGGGCGCCCCGGGGGTTGCCGAGCCGCCGTTCGCTCACCGCGAGCCCGGTCTCCGTGACGGCCCGCTCGCTGAAGGTGGCGCTCGCGCCGCCGGGCCCCGCGAGATACTCCTTCAGCAGGTCGAACGACTCCCGGTGCTGCCCCAGCACCCGGTGCGCGGAGGCGAGGGTGATGACCACCCCCCAGGCGCGTTCGTCGTCGGGACCGCCGATCGCCCGGCGCCGTCCCAGCTGGTCCTGGAGCCGGTCGAGGGCCTGCGCGGCGTTGCCCGTCAGCAGCTCGCTCACCGCGAGGTTGTGCTCGACCTGCGCGGTGAGCAGGTGCTCCGGCCCCAGGATCTCCCGCAGACCCCGCACCACGGAACGGCCCTGGGCGAGCGCGTCCGCGAAGTGGCCGTCCGCCCGCAGGATCGCCCCGTACGCGTCGAGGGACAGCAGGGTGCGCGGATGGTGCGGGCCGAACGCGGCACGGTAGCCGCGCAGGGCGGTCCGGGCGTGCCGGGACGCCTCCGCGTACCGGCCGAGCAGCCGCAGCGCGGCGGCCATCACCTGGTGCAGCCGCAGCAGTTCGGCGGACGAACCGGACGTCCGCCAGTGCGCCTCGGCGCTCGCCCCGAGCTCCAGCACCTCCCGCAGCCGCAATTCGTCGCGGGTCCGCGCCAGGGTCAGCAGATGCTCGATGAGCCGCTGGCGCACCTCCGGCTGGTCGTCCTCCCAGAACCGCAGCGCGGTCAGCTGACGGGCCAGCTGGTCGCTCGCCTCGGCCGTGGGCCGGCCCGGCGGCCCGCCGAAGGAGTACTCGGCGATGGCCGCGCGCAGCTCGATCTCGCGGGCCGCACGGGTGGCGCCCATCCGCTCCAGGACGGTGTCACGGAGCACCTGGTGCTGGCGCACCGGGCGGTCCGGGCGGGCGAAGTCCACCTCGACGAGTCCGTAGCGGGCCATCGTCCACAGCGCCACGTCGACCATATGGGCGTCACTGACCAGGGAACTGAGCCTGGTGTGGTCGGCGGGCCCGTCGCGGTCCGTGGTGTGCCGGGCGATCGCCGCGCGCATCTGCTGCGAGCGCAGCAGAGGCAGGCTCGCGCCCGACTCGGTGAGCAGCGCGCAGCACTCCAGCAGCCACACCATCACCGAGCTGTCGCCGCGCTCCTGGCTCCACGCCTCGGCCCCCGGTGAACGCCGCAGGGAGGCGAGGGCGACCTCCAGCATCACCCGGGCCAGCGGCACCGAGCGGTGCTCCTGGAGCAGCCGGTCCTGCTCCGCCGTGAACTCGACGTTGAACTGCCCCGCGGCCTCCTTGACGGCCGCCGCCCGGGGCCGGTTCAGGGCCATCACCCGGGTGGCCGCGTCCTCCAGCCACGCCGCGGCCAGCCGGACCATCAGCGGTACATGCCCGACGGCGGCGCTCACGTCCCCGGCGTCCTTCGTGGACAGCCCCCGCACGGCCCTCGTGAGCAGGGCGCGGCTCTCCTCCCGGGAGAACGGCGGCACCTCCACGAGATGGCCGCCGTGCGGCCCCTCCGTGGGCCGGGTGGTGACCAGGACATGGCCGCCGTCGGCGTTGCCCGGGGCGAGCCGGGGGTCCGCGAGCAGCGCCGGGTCCCGGACGTCGTCGTAGACGAGGAGCCAGCTGCCGTGGTCCCGGGCCCGCAGATGCGCGAGCACCGTGGCGGGCACATCGCCCACGGTCGGCAGCCCGAGGCGTTCCGCGAGCCGGGTCAGACCGCGCCGGACCGCCCCCGCGGTGTCGGCGCGCACCCACCACACGATGTCGTAGTCCCCGCTGAAGCGGTGGCAGTACTCCATGGCGGTCTGGCTCTTGCCGATACCGGGCGGCCCCATCAGCACACAGCGGGTGCGGGTTACGGCGGCCGTCGCGAGCGCGCCGCGCAGCTTCTCGAACACCGGGTCCCGCCCGATGAAGGCCAGGTTGCGGGGGCGCAGATTGGTGTACGGGGGCAGCCGGGGGAAGCGGCTCACCGCGCCCGGCAGTTCCCCGCCGGACGGCAGATGCAGACCGCGCCGCAGGGCGCGCAGCGCCTCCGGTTCGGTCAGCCTGCGCAGCACCACCTGCTCATGGTGGGACAGCCCGCGCGGCAGGGGCTCGGCGTCGACCAGCACCATCCGGATGTCGGGGTGCGACAGCGCGGCGAGGGCGTCGGCCTGCTCCGGGGTGACACCGATGGGGGAGAGGGCCAGCAGCATCGAGCCCTGGCCCGGGGCCTCCCCGGTGAACCTGTCGAACCCGGAGCTGTTGACCCGCACCCCCGAGGACTCCAGCTGCGCCTCGATCCACTCGGCCCACGCGATGTGCCGGGGGGTGTGCAGCAGGGTCACCTCGCTCAGCCGCGCCGGGCGGGAGCGGGCGAGTTCGGCGGCGAGCCGGACGAACCGGGGGCGCAGCCCCTCCTGGGTCCCGGGCGGTTCCGCCCCGACGGCCAGTACGTCGGACTCGGTGTACTGGGGGTCGTAGGGGAACTCCACGTAGTGGGCGCCGGGGCCGTCGCTGAGGTCCTCGAAGCAGTCCCGGATCAGGGCCCGCGAGGTGCGCAGCTGGTCGTTGGCGCGGCTGTCGGCCTTCAGCCCCACCGCCAGCACACCGATCCGGTCGGTGGCGCGCCTGCGCAGGTCGCGGGCGAGCGCGGCGGCGCCCTCGATCAGCCAGGAGCTGAGGGTGAAGCAGGTGACCAGCACATGCGGCAGCGGGGCGAGCGCCGCGCGTTCCCGGGGTCCGCGCGGGGCGGGCGCGTCGATGAGGATCTCGTCGTAGCGCTCGAAGTACGGGTGCCCCGGGGTGAGGCCGGGGTCCCGCCCGAACAGCGACGCGAGCGTGCGGACATCGGCGACCGCGAGCGTCGACAGCTGAAGGCCGCAGCCGTGCGCCCGCAGATCCCACACACTCGGCCGGCGCACCCCCGTACCCGGGATGTCGGGGGCGCCCGTGTCCCGGGGCGGCCGGTCGGTCAGCGCGCCGAGATACCGCGACGCCCGTACCCCGGTGCCCTGGACCTCCACGATCAGCACCCGCCGCCCCGACTCGGCGAGGATCAGGGCGGCGTTCAGGAGGGTGGTGGTCTGACCGATGTTCTCCGCCGCCGAACAGAAAAGCGTCACACGTGAACGGGATTCCCGGTCTTCCTGGGCGGTCATTGTCGCTCCACTTCTGGGCCGCTCCTTCGTCCCGGCTGCTCGGCGGCCGGATAACGCGCGGGTCCGGGGTCATCGGGGGTTGCCGGGAAACTCACCGTCCAGGACGCTAATGGAATCCTTGTAGTCCGCGGCGAAGGTACGGTCCGGCGCGTGCGCGGCTTCATGAAGTCTGCGCAGCACACAGCCGAGTGCCGAATCGGGCAGCCGTGCCACATCGTCGAATGTCAGCTCGGACAGGTTCACCAGCAGGGAATCGAGATCGTCGAGCATCTTGGCCGGATCGGCCATGTCGGGATCGCCCACCCTTCTCGCACGGGGAAGAACACGGCACGCGGAGCAGCGGAGCAACCAGGGTAAGCCCGGACGGGGCGGATCAAGTGCCTTATGGCGAAGGGGATTCATCGTAGCCAACCGCCCGGCCCGGCGGCCAGCCGACGCCCCCGCCGGCCGACGCCCGACCGCCGCACGGTCCGGCCCGCCTGTCCGCCCGGCGTGCGCCGGGGCGGCGGTGGCTCCTTGTCCGACGGCTCCGGGCGAGCCTCCCGTTTCCCCGGCCACGACGGCCGATTTGCCGTCTTGACGCTGGCACGAGCCACTGAAAATACTGAATCCGCAGTTTCCGGCGGACACGGCGAGCCACGATCGTCTTGAGGAGTGCACGCCTGGTGCAGGACGCGAATCCGGTCCGACCCGACGAAGCGGGGACAACGGTGACCCGGGGAGATGTTCCCGGGAAGTCCACGAGTGGCACGGAAAACCCTGTTCCCCCTTTTCATTCCTTTATTCTCAAGATCCACAGCAGATGCGACCTCGCCTGCGATTACTGCTACATGTACCGCAGCGTCGACCAGAGCTGGCGCACCCAGCCCCGCGTCATGGCACCCGCCGTCGTCGACCGCACCGCGGACCGTATCGCCGAACACGCCGCGGCCCACCGGCTCGACGCGGTCACCGTCGTCCTGCACGGCGGCGAGCCCCTGCTCGCGGGCCCGCCCGCCCTCACCCGCACCGTCCACGTCCTGCGCCGGGCACTGGACCCCGCGATCCGGCTCGACGTCACCGTGCAGACCAACGCCGTCCGCCTCGACGAGGCATACCTCGCCGTCCTCGCCGGACTCGGCGTCCGGATCGGCGTCAGCATGGACGGCGACCGCGCCGCCCACGACCGGCACCGCCGCCGCGCCGACGGCCGCGGCAGCCACGACCAGGTCGCCGCGGCCGTGCGGCGGCTCGCCGACGGACCGTACCGCCCCCTCTTCGGCGGGCTGCTCTGCACCATCGACCTGCGCAACGACCCCGTGGAGACCTACCGCCATCTGCTGAGCTACGACCCGCCGATGGTCGACTTCCTGCTCCCGCACGGCAATTGGTCCATCCCCCCGCCCGGCCGCCGCCCCGGTGGCACGGACACCCCGTACGCCCAGTGGCTCATCGCCGTGTTCGAGGAATGGTTCGGCGCGCCCGTCCGCCGGACCCGGGTCCGGCTGCTGGAGGAGCTGATCACCCTGCTGCTCGGCGGCCGGGCCCGGGTGGAGGGCCTCGGCCTCGCACCCGTCGGCTACGCCGTCGTCGAGACCGACGGCGCCATCGGACGCGACGCGACCCTGCGCACCGCCTACCCCGGCGCCATCACCACCGGACTCCATGTCGCCCGCGACCCCTTCGACCGCGCCCTGCGCCCCGCCGCACCCGGCGAACCCCTCCCCGGACCCGCCGGGCTCTCCGGCACCTGCCGGGCCTGCCCGCTGCACCGGGTCTGCGGCGGCGGCCACACCACCCACCGCTACCGCGACGACGGCTCCGCCTTCGCCAACCCCAGCGTCTACTGCCCCGACCTCGCCGCCCTCATCGGACACGTGGGCGCCCGGCTCACCGGGGACCTCGGACAACTGCTCGCCCACCGCGGCCCGGCCGGCCCGGCGGACGGGCCGTGACGCCGTCGCCCCACCGGATGAGCGGTGCCCTGTTCGACCGGATCGCGTCCGGCGAGGGCGGCCGGGAAGCGGCCGTACTGCTGCGCCGCGCCGAGTACAGCCGCCGGCTGATGCTGGTCCGCGAGGTCGTCGCCCGCGCGCGGGACCACTCGGCCCCCGTCGCCGCGGCGGCCCTGACGGCCTGGTCGCTGCTGTCCCGCGTCCACGGCACCGCGCCGGACGTGGCCCGCGAGGTACTGACCTACCCCTCCGTCGGCCCGGCCCAACTGCGTTCCCTGAGCGTGCTCGTCGGCGCCACCGACGCCGTGCCCTGCGCCGACCCGCTGCTGGCCACCGCCGTCGCCGGGGCCCTGCGCGCGAACCTGCCCGTCACGGTGACGCTCCCGGTCCGCCACGGCCGGGTGCTGCTGCCGTCCCTCGGCGCCGCCCTGTTCGACGGCGTGCCCGACGGCGAGCCCGCCACCGTCCGCGTCGGCCCCGGCGGCGCGAGCGTGACGGCGGCCGTACGGCGGGTACGGGTCCCCCGGACACCGGCCGCCCCGGCCCGGACCCCGTGTCCGGCACGGGGTGGCTGGGGCTGCGGCCACTGCTGACGGCACCCGGCCGGACACCGCTGCTGCTGGACGACATCGACCCCGACGCCTTCCCCGCCGCGCCCGGCACGGGGCGGCTGCCCGCCGCTCAATGGGCCCACTGGCGGCGGACGTTCGCCGACGCCCGGCGGCTGCTGCGCGCCGCGCACCCGGGCCCGCTCGCCGAGACGGAGGCGACCTTCCGGGCCGTCGTCCCCGTCCTCGCGCCCCCGGGCCGGGACGCCGCCGGGAGTTCCGACGAGACCTTCGGCTGCACCGGGCTGTCCACCCCGCGCGACGCCCGGGACCTCGCGCTGGCCCTCGTCCATGAGCTCCAGCACAACAAACTCGCCGCCGTCACCCATCTGTTCGACCTCACCGCCGAGCGGCCCGGCGAGTACTTCTACGCGCCCTGGCGCGAGGACCCCCGCCCGCTGGGCGGACTCCTGCACGGGGTGTACGCGCACCTCGGGGTCGCCCTGTTCTGGCACCGGCAGAGCGGCGCCGAGCGGACCGCGGACGGGCGGCGGCTGGCCTGGGTGGAGTTCGCGCGGTGGCGGGACGCCTCACGGGAGGCGTGCGGGACGCTGCTCGCGAGTGGGCGGCTGGCCCCTGTCGGTGCCCGGTTCGCCATGAGGATGGCGGACGCGCTCGACGAACTGGGTGCGCGGAGTGTGCCGCCGGTGGCGGCGGCTCGGGCCGCGGCGTTGTCGCGGGCCCACAGGGGGCGGTGGGCCGCCCGTCATTCCGGGGGGGCGTCCCGGGCCGGTCATCCGTCCGCGCCCTCGCCCTCGGCCTCGCCCGATTCCTCCGGGGGGACCCGTCGGTCCTGAACCTGGGCGGGGTCCCCTCCGGGTGCCGGGTGCCGGGTGCCGGGTGCCGGGTGCTGGGTACTGGCCGGGTCGTTGGTCCCGTGCGGGGGCGTTGTGGCTCGGGCCCCTGGGGTTCCATTCCTGGGCGTACCTGTTCCCGGTGCGGGCCGGACGTGGGTGCGCAGTTCCCCGCGCCCCTGGATGCTGCCCGGCTGGGGCTGATCTCCGGGTGCGGGTCCGGCTGTGGGTGCGCGGTTCCCCGCGCTCCTGGGGTTCCACTGCTGGGCGTACCTGTTGCGGTGCGGGCTGTTCGTGGGTGCGCAGTTCCCCGCGCCCCTGGGTGGTGCCCGGTTGGGGCTGGTTTTCGGGTGCGGGTTCGGCTATGGGTGCGTGGTTCCCCGCGCCTCTGGGGTTCCACTGCTGGGCGTACCTGTTGCGGTGCGGGCTGTTCGTGGGTGCGCGGTTCCTCGCGCCCCTGAGTGGGTGCCCGGTTGGGGCTGGTTCTCGGGTGCGGGTTCGGCTGTGGGTGCGTGGTTCCCCGCGCACCTGGGTGCGGGTGCGGGGGTGGTCAGGCTGCCTTGGCCTTGGTGGCGTAGATGTCCACGTACTCCTGGCCCGACAGACGCATGACCTCGGTCATCACCGAGTCGGTGACCGCCCGCAGCACATAGCGGTCGCGGTCCATGCCCTCGTAGCGGGAGAACTCCATCGGCTCACCGAACCGGACCGTGACCTTGCCCGGGTGCGGGATACCGCTGCCGCCGGGCTGGAGCTTGTCCGTGCCGATCATCGCGAACGGGACGACCGGCGCCCCCGTCATCAGGGTCAGCCGGGCGATCCCGGTCCGGCCCCGGTACAGCCGTCCGTCGGGGGAGCGGGTGCCCTCCGGGTAGATACCGAAGACCCTGCCGTCCTCCAGCACCCGACGCCCCGTCATCAGCGCCGCGACCCCGCCCCGGCCGCCGTCCCGGTCCACCGGGATCATGCCGACCCCGGTGAAGAACCACGCCATCAGGCGCCCCTTGAGCCCCCCGCCCGTCACGTACTCGTCCTTGCCGATGAAGAAGACCTGGCGGTCGCAGACCAGCGGCAGCACCATCGAGTCGATGAAGGTCAGATGGTTTCCGGCCAGGATGACGGGTCCGGTCCCGGGGATGTTCCCGGCGCCCTCGACCCGGAGTCGGAACATCAGGCGCATGATCGGTCCGAGCACTGCCTTGATGAGCGCGAAACGGGACAACAGGCCCTCCGGGGTCAGGGTTCGACGACTGCGCAAGTCACGGTCTGTCGAAG
Organism: Streptomyces uncialis; assembly: GCF_036250755.1. NCBI lineage: Bacteria > Bacillati > Actinomycetota > Actinomycetes > Kitasatosporales > Streptomycetaceae > Streptomyces > Streptomyces uncialis. The sequence continues at coordinate 7,635,458 of NZ_CP109583.1, forward strand.
TCCGTGCAGGTGAGGACGATACTCGCGCGGCCCCGGCCCGCGCACATCGGGTTCACCGAACAGTGACGTGTCGTTGATCATCCGTCGCCCGCTGTCACTACCCGTTCGTCCGCCCGTCACACCTCCCACGGCGGGCGATCAGCGGCCCGACCCGCACCGATCGGCCATCACACGGCACGCTCCGGTTCGGCCGTACGTTCCTCTCCCGTCATCACCTCCTCCCTACGATCGGCACACCTCCTGGCCGACAGCGGGCCAGGAGCCAGACCGTGCCGAAGGACGGCGCGGACCGTCGGGAGGAGCGCTCATGGGAATCCGCACGGGGACGGGCGAGGCACGGCACCCGGACCGGCCCGCCCGGGGCACCGCCCCCGCCCGCCGCGCCCTGCTCGGCGCGGCGGCCACCGCCGGGGCGATCGGCGCGGTGGGCGCGCTGCCCGCCAAGGCCGTCACGGCGCGCGGGGCCGGGCGCCCCGGGGCGGGTGCGCTGCCGGTACCCGCCGTCATCGGCCACCGGGGTGCCAGCGGCTACCGCCCCGAACACACCATCGGCGCCTATCAGCTCGCCCTCGATCTGGGCGCCGACATCGTGGAACAGGACATCGTCCCCACCCGGGACGGCCATCTGGTGTGCCGCCACGAGAACGACATCAGCGGCACCACCGACGTGGCCGACCATCCCCGCTTCGCCGGCCGCAGGACCACCAGGTCCATCGACGGCACCCGTGTCACCGGCTGGTTCACCGAGGACTTCACCCTTGCCGAACTCAGGACCCTGCGCGCCAAGGAACGCATCCCCGCCAACCGCCCCCACAACACCCTCCACGACGGCCGATGGCCGGTCCCCACCCTGGAGGAGGTGCTGCGCTGGGCCGACCGCGCGGGCCGCGAACGGGGCGCCCCCGTATGGCTGCACATCGAGACCAAGCACCCCACCTACTTCCGCGGTATCGGCCTCGCCCTGGAGGAACGTCTCGCCCGGCTGCTGCGCCGCCACGGCCGTCACCGCCGTGACTCGCCCGCCTTCGTCCAGTCCTTCGAACCGACGAGCGTCCAGCGGCTGAGCCGACTTGTCGACACCTCGGGTGTCGTCCTGCTGTCCGCCGCCGGGACCCGCCCCTGGGATTTCGTCACGGCCGGGGACCCCCGCACCACCGACGACCTCGTCCGGCCCGCGGAGCTGCGCCGGATCGCCTCGTACGCCCGGGGCATCGGACCCACCCTCGACCTCGTCATCCCCAAGGACGCGGGCGGACGGCTCACCGAACCGACCACCCTTGTCGCCGACGCCCACCGCGCCGGACTGGTCGTGCACCCCTACACCCTGCGCAACGAGAACCCCTTCCTGCCCGCCGAGTACCGCGTGGGTACCGAGCCCGACGGCTACGGGGATGTGTTCGGCGCGTACCGCCGCTATTTCGCCACCGGTATCGACGGCATCTTCACCGACCACCCCGACACCGCCCTGCTGGCCCGCGCCGACTTCCTCGACCGCTGACGGGTCCGGGCGGGACCGGATATAGCACGGCCGGGTCCCGCCGGACATGTTCCCGTCCGGGTGACATCCCGCCGTCCCGGCAACCCGCCCCGGGGCGGCGGCGTTCCGGTCCGTATGACATCTCGCGTCATGACACCCCGCGTACCGCCCCGGCTCGTGGCCACCCTGGGTCCGCTGCTCATGGCCGCGGCGGCGGCCGAGGCGCTGGCCGCGGACACCGAGCCGGACGATCTGGCCCAGACCCTCTGGCTGCGGCTGGCCGAGGACACCCGGGCCGCCGGACCGCCCCCCGACCCGGTGCGCTGGCTGCGGGACGCGCTGCGCGCGGAGCTCCGCCGCGCCGAAACGGCGCCCCGCCAGGGTCGTCCCGGTCCCGCCGAGGCGGCCGACCCGCTCCAGCCGGACCCCGCCGAACTCGCCCTGACCGCCGAGCGTCACCGGGCCGTGCGCGCCGCCGTCCACCGGCTGCCCGGCCGCTGCGCACGACTCATGACTGCCTTTCTGTCGCCCCGGGACCTGACGTACCGCGAAATCGCAGGGGAGTTGGGTATCTCACAAGGGAGCCTGGGACCGGAACGTTCCCGATGCCTGGGATGTCTGCGCAGAATGCTGGCGGCGGAGGTTGCGGCTCCTGACCCATGGGGAAAGGAGCGTTAGACAACCGGTGGAACAGGTGAGCGGGAGGCATGCGCACATGGGCATGAGCGTGACCATCTCTGCGGCGACCGAGCGGGACGCCGAACAGATCCTGAAGTTGCAGTACCTGTGCTACCAGAGCGAAGCGGAGGTCCGCGGCGACTACTCCATCGAGCCGCTCACCCAGCCGCTCGACTCCATCCGGGCGGAACTGAACGCCGGCCAGGTGCTCGTCGCCCGGCTCGGCGAGGAGGTCGTCGCCTCGGTACGCGGCACCGTCGACGAGGACGGCGTCGCCCATATCGGCAAACTCATCGTGCACCCCCGGATGCGCGGCCACGGTCTCGGCGGACGGCTGCTCGGCGCCATCGAGGAGCGGCTGCGCACGGCACGCGAGGCCAAGCGCTTCCAGCTCTTCACCGGTCATCACTCCGACCGGAACCTGCGGCTGTACCGCAAGCACGGCTACGCCCCCGTGGGGTCGCACCAGGTGGACGACCGTCTCACCCTGGTCACCCTCACCAAGGACGTGGGTCTGCTGACGCGGACGGCCTGACCGCGGGTGGCCGCGCCTCCGCCGAAGGCGATCCGGGGGCGCGGTTGCAGGTACCGGCGGGCGTCGGCCCGGACGGTGGTGGGCGTCGGCTCAGGTGGTGGCGTGGGTCGCCGCGCCGCGGCGCAGCCAGTACATCGCGGTCAGGGGCAGCAGCACCGGGATGAACAGATAGCCCATGCCGTACTCCGACCACACGGTCGTGTCGGGGAACGCGGACGGGTCGAGCAGCGTCCAGGTCCCCACGACCAGCACCCCCACCAGCTCCGCCGCGCAGCACACCAGCGCGGCCCGCCGGGCCCGCTCGCCGCCCCGGACGAGCGAGTACGTGATGAAGCCGTACACCAGCCCGGCGACCGCCGAGAGCGTGTAGGCGAGCGGCGCCCGGTCGAAGTCCGTGGCGATCTGCACCGCCGAGCGGGACACCGCGCCGACGACCATCACCCCGTACAGCCACACCAGCAGGGTGCCCGGTCCGCTGATCAGCCGGCGGCGCCCGTCCTCGGCGCGCGGTGCTCCGGTCACGGTCATCTCAGCCTCCCCAGATGTCGTAGAGCCGTACCTGGAGGACCGCGAGGACCACACCGCCCGCGGCGACCGTCACCGAGCCCCAGCGGGTGCGCTCCCCGAGGGACAGCAGGGCGGCGGCGGGGACACAGCACACGGTGCCGATCAGATACCCGACGAAGATCGCCGTGCCCTGCTCCGGGCGCTCCCCGCGCGCGAGCTGGACGATCCCGACGACCAGCTGCACGAGTGCGAGCAGCGACACCACGGCCATCCCGATGAAGTGCCAGTCCTTGGTCGGCTGGTCGCGGTAGGCGGCGAAACCGCACCACGCGGCGAGCACGAGCGCGGCCACCGCGGTCGCGATCGTCAGGGCAGCAAGCATGCCGACGACCTTATTACGCGAGGCGGCCCGTACCGTATCCGCCCCCATCGGCCCGGGCCGTGTCCGGACGGCTCGCGTCGCGGGCCGGGCGGGAATCGTCGGACACGGCCCGGGCGGGACGATCGTGGTGTTGGCCACATATCGGCCAGGACCGCCGGGGCGCGGCGGGCGGTGTCGACGGGCGGCCGGGGTGCCGCCGCCCCCTGTCCCGGCTGGTGGCGGGCGGCGCCACGGGGTGTCCGTCGGGCGGGCCGGGGCCGCCGGGCGGGTGTCCAAGGAGTGTCCAGGGATGTCCGCTATACGGACAGCGGGGGTGGACAGCGGGCGGAGGTCTGCTTTACTTGCCGACATGACCACGACGAGCAGCCGCACCCTTGCGACCGAGGCGATGATGACGCCCGGTGCTGCTTGTATGTGTCGAATGTGCGCCTTCTGAGGGCCCCCGCACCGCCATCGGCCTCGCGCCCCGAAGCGAGACAGCTGAGCCGTGTCCCCGACCACGAGTCGTCCGGCACGCACGCCCCGAGCGCACGTTTCTCCCCCCCCGCGCCACCGCCACACCGAGAACCGTGCCGCGTTCCGAAGATGAATGCCCCGTGCCCGGCGTCCACCATGGCGCCCGCACTCGACAGTGACGGAATCCCAGTGATCACCACCCAGGGCCTCACCAAGGTCTACCGCTCCCGCGGACGCGAGGTCACCGCCATCGACGGCGTCGACCTGCATGTACGCGAAGGCGAGGTGTACGGCGTCATCGGCCAGAGCGGCGCCGGCAAGTCCTCCCTCATCCGCTGCGTCAACCTCCTCGAACGCCCCACCTCCGGCATCGTGACCGTCGACGGACAGGACCTCACGGCGCTCGCCGGACGCGGCCCCCGCGCGGGCAAGGCGCTGCGCGAGGCCCGCAGCCGGATCGGCATGGTCTTCCAGCACTTCAACCTGCTGTCCTCGCGGACCGTCCAGGACAATGTCGAGCTGCCCCTGGAGATCCTCGGGGTCTCGGGCAAGGACCGCTCCCGCAAGGCCCTCGAACTGCTGGACCTGGTCGGGCTCGCCGACAAGGCCCGCGCCTACCCGGCGCAGCTGTCCGGCGGCCAGAAGCAGCGGGTCGGCATCGCCCGCGCCCTCGCCGGCGACCCCAAGGTGCTGCTCTCCGACGAGGCCACCAGCGCCCTCGACCCGGAGACCACCCGCTCCATCCTCCAGCTGCTGCGCGACCTCAACCGCCAGCTCGGACTGACGGTCCTGCTCATCACCCATGAGATGGACGTCGTCAAGACGATCTGCGACTCCGCCGCCCTGATGGAGAACGGACGGATCGTCGAGTCCGGGACGGTCAGCGAACTGCTCGCCGTGCCCGGCTCCGAACTGGCCGCCGCGCTCTTTCCGGTCGGCGGCGACGCCACCGGCCCCGACCGGACCGTCGTGGACGTCACCTTCCACGGGGAGGCCGCCACCCAGCCGGTCATCTCGCAGCTCTCCCGTACCTACAACATCGACATCTCGATCCTCGGCGCCGCGATGGACACCGTCGCCGGGAAGCAGGTCGGCCGGATGCGGATCGAACTGCCGGGCCGCTACGAGGACAACGTCGTGCCGGTGGGCTTCCTGCGCGAGCAGGGGCTCCAGGTCGACGTGGTCGACGCGCAGATCCCCGAGCAGCCGTCCGCCCTGGTGAAGGAAGGTGCCAAGTGACCTGGTCCGAGATGTGGCCGCTGCTGGAGCAGGCGTGTTGGGACACCCTCTACATGGTCGGCTGGTCCACGGTGATCGCCGTGGTCGGAGGACTGCCGCTCGGTGTCCTCCTCGTCCTCACCGACCGGGGCGGACTCCTTCAGAACACGGTCGTCAACAAGGTCCTCGGGCAGATCGTGAACATCGCCCGGTCGATGCCGTTCATCATCCTGATGGTCGCCCTGATGGGTCTCACCCGGGCGATCACCGGTACCACCATCGGCCGTGAGGCGGCGATCGTCCCGCTGGCCGTCGGCGCCGTCCCCTTCTTCGCCCGGCTGGTCGAGACCTCCGTACGCGAGGTGGACAGCGGTCTGATCGAGGCCGTCCAGGCGATGGGCGGCAACACCTGGACCGTCGTCCGCAGGGTCCTCGTACCCGAGTCGCTGCCGTCGCTGATCTCCAGCGCCACCACCACCGTCGTCGCCCTCATCGGCTACAGCGCGATGGCGGGCACGGTCGGCGCCGGCGGACTCGGTGACATCGCGATCCGCTACGGCTATCTGCGCTTCGAGAACGAACTGATGTGGATCACGGTGGGTGTCCTCGCCGTCGTCATCTCCCTCATCCAGCTCGCCGGCGACCACGCCGCCCGCACCCTGCACCGCAGGGGCGGACGCGGCGGCGGCGAACCCCGGCTGCGCTTCCTGCGCACCTCCCGGGTCGTGTCGCCCGCGTCGGACGTGACCCGCGAACCCGACCCCGTCAAGGTCCCCTGACCCGTCCGCCGACGTCCCGGTCACCGGCCCGCCCCGCGCGGGCCGGCGGCACCCGGGCGCGCACCGACCTCCCTCATCCGTGTCCCGCACAGAACGCGCGGGAGCGGTACCACCCATGGAGAAAGGCACTTTTCGTGCGTAACGCCGCCAAGATCACCACCGCCGCCCTCGCCGCCGGAGCCCTCACCCTCGGGCTCACCGCCTGCGGCGCGGACCAGGACTCCGGCTCGGACGGTCCCCTGCGGATCGCCGCGACCGCCACCCCGCAGGCCGAGATCCTCGCGTACATCAAGGACAACCTCGCGAAGAAGGCCGACCTGGAGCTGGAGGTGAAGGAGTTCACGGACTACGTCGCCCCCAACACCGCCGTCCAGCAGGGCGAACTCGACGCCAACTACTTCCAGCACAAGCCCTACCTTGACGACTTCAACAAGGAGAACGGCACCGACATCGTCCCCGTGCCCGGCGCGACGGTGCATCTGGAGCCGCTCGGTGTGTACGCCAAGGATCTGAAGGACCTCGCGGACCTCAAGAAGGGCGCCACCATAGCCGTCCCCAACGACACCACCAACGAGGCCCGCTCCCTTCAGCTCCTCGCCGAGAACGGCGTCATCGAGCTCAAGGAGGGCGTCGGATTCGCGGCGACCCCCAAGGACATCACCGCCAACCCGAAGGACCTCAAGTTCAAGGAGCTGGAGGCCGCCGTGGTGCCCCGCTCCCTGGAGGACGTCGACGCCGCGGTGATCAACGGCAACTACGCGATCGAGGCGGACCTGAGCCCCGCCAAGGACGCCATCGCCGCCGAGAGCGCGAAGGACAACCCGTACGGGAACTTCCTCGCGGTCAAGAAGGGCGACGAGGACGACCCCCGGGTCAAGAAGCTCGCCGGCCTGCTGACCTCGCCCGAGGTGAAGAAGTTCATCGAGGAGAAGTACGACGGCGCCGTCCTCGCCGCCTTCTGACCGGACCGTCCCCCGGCCGTCCTTCCCCCGGTCCGTCGGTCCCCCCCCGGCCTGTCAGGTCCCCGGCCCGCCGTCCCCGCGGCGGGCCGGTCCCCTCGTACCCCCTCGTATCCCTCGCACGCGGAGAACCACCCATGCGCACCACCCGAGCACTGACCGCCGCCGCGGCCGTGACCGCCCTCGCCGTCGCACTCACGGCCTGCGGTTCCGGCTCCTCGGACGGCGGTGACGACGGCACCCTCGTCGTCGGCGCCACCGCCGTCCCGGCCGGTGAGGTCCTGGCCTACGTCAAGGACAACCTCGCGAAGAAGGCCGGTCTCGACCTGGAGATCAAGGAGTTCACGGACTACGTCCTGCCGAACACCGCCCTCCAGGAAGGCTCCCTCGGCGCCAACCTGTACCAGCACAAGCCGTTCCTCGACGACTTCAACAAGTCGAAGAACACCGACCTCGTCCCGGTCACCGAGGTCTATCTGCCGCCCATGGGCCTGTACTCCGAGAAGGTCGGCGACATAGCCGACCTGCCGGACGGCGCCACCGTGGCCGTCCCCAACGACACCACCAACGAGGGCCGCGCGTTCCAGCTGCTCGCCGCCCAGGGCCTCATCGAACTGAAGAAGGACGCGGGCCCCACCGCCGGCCCCTCCGATGTCGCCGTGAACCCCAAGAAGCTCGTCTTCAAGGAACTGGACCCGGCGCAGCTGCCGCGCTCCCTGGGCGATGTCGAGGCCGCCGTCGTGAACAACAACTACGCCCTCGACGCGGGCCTCAGCCCCAAGAAGGACTCCATCCTGCTGGAGAGCGCCGAGGGCAACCCGTACAACAACGTCCTCGCGGTGAAGAAGGGCGACGAGGACGACCCCCGGGTCAAGAAGCTCTCCGACCTGCTGACCTCGCCCGAGGTCGCCGCGTTCATCGAGAAGAAGTACCAGGGCTCCGTGCTGCCCGCCGGGAAGAACTGACACCGGCTCAGCAGGCCCCCTGACCACGGCTCCCCGCGCACCGGGGGCCGCGACCGCACCACGGGTTCCGTCCCGCCTTCCGGCGGACCCCGTGGTGCGGTTCCGCGTTCCGATGCTGCATGCTGGTCAACTCAGCGGCAGACCTGAGGATTCCTGAAGGTTACGGAGCGCGTCATGACAACCACCTTCCCCGACATCTCCCTCAGCACGGAACGGTTGGTCCTGCGCCCCTTCGAGGAGGCGGACGCACCGGCCCTCACGGAGATGATGAACGACGAACTCGTCACCATGTGGACCTCCGTCCCGCACCCCTACACCGCGGACGACGCCCACGCCTGGATCACCGAAGGCGCCCCCGGCGAACGCACCTCGGGGGACGGGATCGTGTTCGCCGTCACCGAGTTCCTCACCCAGCGGCTGGTGGGCATCGTCCACCTCCGGCACGCCGACTGGCGTCTGCGCGCCGCCGAACTCGCCTATGTCGTCGCCCCCTGGGCGCGCGGTGAGGGCTACGCGTCCGAGGCGTCGCTCGCCACCGCCGGGTGGCTGTTCCGCGACCAGAAGTTCGAGCGCCTGGAACTGCGCACCGCCGCCGACAACGCCGCCGCCCAGCAGGTCGCGCAGAAGATCGGCTGCATCAGCGAGGGCGTCCTGCGCGGCGCCTGGATAGCACGGGCGCGCACCGACGACGGCGGCGGCTGGACCGAGCAGCGCACCGACCTGATCGTGTGGAGCCTGCTGCCCGAGGACCTGGAGGGCGCGGGCGAGCAGTTCGCCGGGGCGAGCGAGTACACCGCCTTCTCCGACTGGAACTGACGGCGACCGACGGCGACAGCCCGCGATCGACGGCAACCGGCGAGCCCCCCGTCCGCTCCGCCGCCGTCCGGCGCTCCCGCGGCCCCGTTCCCACCGCCTCCGCTCCCGCCGCCCCGGTGCCGTCCGCCCCGGTGGCATCCGTCCCGCGCCCGTCCGCGGGCCACGGCCCGCCCGCCTCACCCCGCCCTGAGCGGCCCGGCGGCCCCGGCGAGCGGACGAACCCGTTCCGCGCCCCGGTGCGGCACCCGGTGCCCGGACCCGGCCCGGAACCCCCCGCACCGCTGGGGCGCCACCCCCTTCCAGCGGGTACGCTCACGGTGCGCGGCGCCGTCCCGCCACCTGTGCGGGCCCCGCGCGCTGCCCGCGCGACCGACCGCACCGGACCTCCGTCGTCCACCGACGGGCCGCCGTACCGCCGACCGGCCGCCCCCGCGGCACCGCCGCACCACCCGACCCCTGGAGACTGACGACGATGGCCGACCGGGTCACGGTGATCGGCTGGGACGGCTCACCGCTCGGCGCCGGGGCGCGCTCGGCGCTCGCCGCCGCCACCCTGGTCGCCGGAGCCGCGCACCACCTCGCCTTCCCCGAGGTACCCGAACGCGCCGAACGCGTCCGGCTCGGCAGCGTCTCCCTCGCCGCCCGCCGGATCGCCGCCCACCGCGGCACCGCCGTCGTGTTCGCCGACGGCGACCCCGGCTTCTTCGGGGTCGTACGGGCCCTGCGCGACCCCGAGTTCGGCCTGGAGGTCGAGGTCGTGGCCGCGCCCTCGGCCGTCGCGCAGGCGTTCGCCCGCGCGGGCATGCCCTGGGACGACGCCGAGGTCGTCGTCGCCCACCGCCGGACGCTGCGCCGGGCGGTCAACGTCTGCCGTGCCCACACCAAGGTCGCCGTCCTCACCTCGCCCGGCGCGGGCCCCGCCGAACTCGGCCTGCTCCTCGAAGGCGTCCACCGCACCTTCGTCGTCTGCGAGGAACTCGGCACCACCAGCGAACGCGTCACCGTCGTCACCTCCGACAAGGCCGCCGACCGCACCTGGCGCGACCCCAACGTCGTCATCGTCATCGGCGGCACCGCCGCCCCCGGCTCCGGCTGGATCGCCGGCCGCGACCCCGCCGCCGGCCCGCGCGGCTGGGCCCTGCCCGCCCACGTCCACGGCCCCGGACTGCGGGAGAGCGAGAACGACCGGCTGCGCGCCGCCCAACTCGCCCGTCTCGGCCCCCGGGTCGGCGACCTCGTCTGGGACATCGGCTCCGCGAGCGGCGCCTTCGCCGTCGAGGCGGCCCGCTTCGGCGCCGCCGTCATCGCCGTCGACCAGGACCCCGACGCCTGCGCCCGGACCACCGCCGCGGCCCGCCGTTTCGGCGTCCAGATCCAGACCGTCCACGGCCGCGCCCCCCATGTACTGGAGAATCTTCCCGAACCCGATGTCGTGCGTGTCGCGGGCGGCGGACCCGCCGTGGTCTCCGCCGTCGCGGACCGCCGCCCCGAGCGCATCGTCACCCACGCGGCCACCCGCGACATCGCCGAACGCCTCGGCCGTGACCTGGTCGAACACGGGTACGACGTCGAATGTGCCCTGCTCCAGTCCGTGGAACTCGACACCCGGGTCTGGACGGAGAAGGAACGGACGGTCGGATTCCTGCTCTCCGGCAGCCTTCCCGACCGCGCCCCCTGACCGCCGCCCGGCGACGCGCGGGGTAGGCTGGCCGATCGTTGTACCGCACCGGGCCCCCAGCGCTTCATGGCTCAATGTCCGGAAATCCCGCCCGTTTTGGGTGGAGTGTGGTACGGCGGGACCGCAGGACGCGCGACGTGGCGCAGTCCACAGGAGACCGTGCCGGAACTCAGGTGCCGCGGTGGGGGCCGACCGGGACAATGCCAGTGGTCGGTGTTCGCCGGTGCGACCGGCGCCGCCGACGGGACGTGCCGCGCGGCGCCTCCGCTCGTTCTCATGGACGGGTGGTCGGTGCGCCGCCCGGGGTACACGGGCCGCTCGGCGGGGGCCGGGACGGTCGAGGAAGCACTACCGATGGGCGAGGGGTACGCATGACCGACACCGGCCGGATTCCGGGCGAGGCACTGCCGGACAACGCCGGCGAGGGGGTCGCTGCCGGGTCCGTCCAGGGCCGGGCGGCGGAGCGGCACGGCCCGGACACCCCGGGCCCGTACCCGTACCCGGGCCCTGCGGAGCCCCCCGCCGACGACGATCAGCTCCTGATGCCCGGCTCCCAGGGCGCCTGGAGCGACACCCCGGGCGGTACGGGACTCTTCCCGTCCGCCGACGCCTACCCGCCGGTCGTCCACACCACCAGCGCACCCCCCGTACCGGTCCAGCAGACCCCGCCGCCGGACGCCCGGTACCCGGCGCCCGTCCCCGGGCCTCCGGTGCCGGAGCCTGCGCAGGCACCCGTGGGGGAGAACGTCCACGCCGTGGCGCCCGCCCCGGTCCTGTCGGTGCCCACCTCGCTGGAGACACCCGACGACGACGAGCCCCCGAACCCGTACGAGGCCGAGGCACCCGTGACCGCCGAGCACCCCGCCACGCCCACCGCCACCGCACCGGCCCCCGGACAGCCGTCCGGCGCCGCCGCCGTGGCCCAGGAGCAGACCGCCGAGCCCGCCGCGCAGGAATCCCCCGGGCATGAACCCGGTCCGCACGAGACGGGCGGCCGGGACAGCGGCGCCGTCGATCTGACGGACGTCCGCACCCCCGGCGCGCACGCCGCCTCCGCGCCGGGGACCGCCCGGCGCCCGCTGCACCTCGGCCCGCCCACCCCGGACACCGCCTCCAGCCCCGTACGCTCGCTCTCCGACCGGGGACCGGCCGGTTCCCGCCGGGGGTCGGTCAAGGTCCGCAGGCAGGCCGAGCAGGCACCGCAGTCCGAGCCGTCGCAGGCGCAGCAGACCGGCGCGCCCGAATACCTCGACGCGCCGCACCCCGGCGCCCCGCTGCCCGGCCCCCAGCTCGCGGAGATCCCGCCGCAGGGCGGCGCCCCCTGGGGTCCCGCGCCCGGCGCTCCGGAGACCCAGGCCGGGGAAGCCGCCGCGCAGAGCGCACCGGTGGCCCCGTCCACCACACCGTTCCCCCCCGCCCCCGACGCCACGACCGCCGTGCCGACGATGGACGGCGACCAGGTGATGGCGTCCCCCGCCGACACCGGGGCCGTGCTGGTGCCGGACGCCGCGTTCGCCGCGCCGGGCGCGCTGCCCGCCGAGGACCCCGCGCCCGAGGCGCCCGCGTACGCCGTCGCCGAGGACCCGGCCGCCGCGCCGACCGCGCCGACCGCAGCGGACGCGTCCGCCGTCGCCGCCGTGCCGTCCCAGGGACCGCAGAGCATCGGTGACGCCCCCGTGCCCGACGCGGACGCCATCGCCCCGCCGCTGCCCACCGGCACGACGGGGACACCGGCGGGCGAGCTCACCGACGGCCGAGGACTCCAGCTCGACCTCCAGGAGCAAGAGCGCGCGCCCGCCGCCGGTGCGGCCACCGACGGCACGCCCGTCGACGGTACGAGTGGCGCCCAGGCCGGGCCGGTCACCGCGCCTGTGGCCGAGCCCTCGGTGACGGAACCCCCGGTGACGGAACCGACCGGACAGTTCGTCCCGGTCGAGGGCTTCGTCCCGACCACCCCGCACCTCGCGCCGACGCCGCCGCGCGGGACTCCCCTGCCGGTCCCGGCCCAGGCCGGAGCCCCCGGGAGCGCGCCGTCCCCCTTGGCCCCGGCCACGGACGGCACCGCCGCACCCGCCGCCCCCGAGCCGGACCCGGCCGTCACCCCGGACGCCTCCGTGCCCGCCGAGGCACCCGTGCCGACCGCGTCGGACGAGGCCGAGGCCGCTCAGGCCGTCGAACCGCAGCCGGACGGTACGCCCGTGGCGGGAACTCCCGCGCCGGACGCTCCGCGGGCACCGGAACCGACGGTGGACGCGGTCGTGGTGGAACCGGCGGTGGACACGGCTCCCGTGCCGGATGAGACGCCCGTGGCGAACGGGACGCCCGTGGCCGATGCGGCCGACGTGGTGGACCAGGTCGACGTGGTGGACCAGGCTCCGCCCGCCCCGGACGCCCCGACCCCGGACGCCGTCCAGGTGACGGAACCGGACCCGACGGCGGACCCGACGGCGGACCCGACGGCCGAGGTACCTGGAGGGCCGACCGCCGCTGTTGATGCCGCTGTTGGTGCCGGTGCCGGTGCCGGTGCCGATGTCGATGTCGATGTCGAGCAGAGCGTGGTCGAGGCCCCGGCGCCCCAGGAGCAGCCCGTTCCGCTGCCTGACACGACCGTCACCGAGGCGACCGTGCCTGACCCGACCGTGCCCGAGGCGACCGTCGCCGAGGCGCCGGTCACCGACGCGGAGCCGTCCGCCGTCGAGGGTCCCGTCACCGCGTCCGTGACCGGGCCCGGCGAGGCCACGCCCACCGAGGACCCCGTCGCCGGGACAGCCGCACCGACCCCGGCACAGGCGCAGGCCCCGGCACAGGCGCAGGCTTCGGACCAGGCACTGGCCGGGACCGAGGCCGTCGGCCCCGAAGCAGCCGACCAGCCCGCGTCCGCCCCGGCCACCGTGGAGACCACGGAGACCGTCGCTCCCGAGGCAGAGACCGTCCCCGGTGCCCCCACGGACTCCGCCGAGGACCCCACTACCCCCGTCGTCACGGACACGGTGACCGGCACCACCCCCGCCGCGACAGCCGACTCGCCGGACACCCCCGACGCACCGGCCCTCCAGCCCCACCCCCACCCGCACCCGCACCCGCACCCGCAAGAAGCCGACAGCGAAGTGACCCACGCAGCCCCCCGGACGGACCCGGAGACCCCGGAGTCCGGGTCCGGCCTCGCACCGGACGCACCCCTGCCCGCCGCCGCACCGCAGACACCCGTGGCGCCCGTGGCGCCCGACGCGACGGCCGGTACCCCCGCGTCCCCGTCCGTCACCTCCGTCACCGGTACGAACGCCCCCGAGCCGTCCACCGACGCCGTCACGGACGGTCCGACGGAGGCCCAGGACGCCCACGAGGCCCCGGACCCCGCAGGCACCCCGGACGCGCCTGGAACCACCGAGGCCACGCAGCCCGCCGCCGGGCCCGCGCCGACGGACGAGGTCACCCAGGCCCCCGCCCAGGCGGCACCGGAGACAGCCGCCCCCGAGGAAGCCGACGCAGCCGCCACCGCCCCGGCCGCCGACGCGACCACCGAGGACGCGACGCCCCCCGCCGCGGAGACCGTCACCCCGGAGCCCGCCGCCCCGGCCACGGTCGAAGCCGAGGCCCCGGACGGCAGCGCCGAGATGGCATCCCCCGAGGAAGCCGCCGCGACCGCCCCGGAGACCCCGGAGACCCCGGAGACCCCGGAGAAGGCGGACAGCCCGGACGACACCCCCGGCGCCGAGCAGCCGTCGTCCCGTCCCGCCGCCCCCGCCTACGACGACGCCGAACGCGACGCCGTACTGCGGGTCATGCGGGAACGCCGCGACATCCGCAACGGCTTCCGGCCGGACCCGATCCCGCACGAAGTCCTGCTGAGGGTGCTGGAGGCCGCGCACACCGCGCCGTCCGTCGGGCACTCGCAGCCCTGGGACTTCGTCGTCATCCGGTCCGCCGAGACCCGGCAGGCCATGCACGAACTGGCCGAGCGCCAGCGCGACGCGTACGCCAGGTCCCTGCCCAAGGGCCGTGCGAAGCAGTTCAAGGAACTGAAGATCGAGGCGATCCTCGACACCCCGGTGAACATCGTCGTCACCGCCGACCCGACCCGGGGCGGCCGGCACACCCTCGGCCGCCACTCCCAGCCCCGGATGGCGCCCTACTCCTCGGCGCTCGCCGTCGAGAACCTCTGGCTCGCGGCCCGTGCCGAGGGCCTCGGTGTGGGCTGGGTCAGCTTCTTCGACGAGCGGGAGATGGTCCGCGCCCTCGATCTGCCCGAACACCTGGAGGTCGTCGCCTACCTGTGCGTCGGGTACGTCGACGAGTTCCCGGAGGAGCCCGAGCTCGCCCAGTCGGGCTGGGCCAAGCGCCGCCCGCTGTCCTGGGTCGTCCACGAGGAGACGTACGGCCGCCGCGCGCTGCCCGGCGAGGACCCGCACGACCTGCTCGCCGAGACCGTCGCCGCCATCCGCCCGCTGGACGCCAAGGCGCTCGGCGAGGCATGGGAGCGGCAGAAGCGGATGACCAAGCCCGCCGGGGCGCTCGGCATGCTGGAGATCATCTCCGCGCAGCTCAGCGGGCTCTCCCGGATGTGCCCGCCGCCCATCCCGGAGCCCGCGGCCGTCGCGGTCTTCGCGGGCGACCACGGTGTCCACGCCCAGGGTGTGACGCCCTGGCCGCAGGAGGTCACCGGCCAGATGGTCGCGAACTTCCTCGGCGGCGGCGCGGTCTGCAACGCCTTCGCGAACCAGGTCGGCGCCGAGGTCTGCGTCATCGACGTCGGGGTCGCCGCCGACCTGCCCGCGACCCCGGGGCTGCTGCCCCGCAAGGTCCGGGCCGGTACGGGCGACATGACCACCGGGCCCGCGCTCACCCGCGAAGAGGTCAAGGCCGCCGTCGAGGTCGGCATCGAGACCGCCCGCGACCTGGTCGCGGCGGGCAACAAGGCACTCCTGACGGGCGAGATGGGCATCGCCAACACCACCGCGTCGGCCGCCCTGATCGCCGTCTACACCGGCGCCGACCCGGCCGAGGTCACCGGCCGCGGCACCGGCATCAACGACGAGACCCTGGCCCGCAAGACGGATGTCGTCCGGCGCGCCCTGGACCTGCACCGGCCGGACCCCGCCGACCCCATCGGCGTCCTCGCGGCCGTCGGCGGTCTCGAACACGCCGCCCTCGTCGGTCTGATCCTCGGCGGAGCCTCGCTGCGCACCCCCGTCATCCTGGACGGGGTCAGCGCGGGCGCCGCCGCCCTGGTCGCCCGCGCGGTCGCCCCCGAGGCGCTGGCCGCCTGCATCGCGGGCCACCGCAGCGCCGAACCGGGCCATGTCGCGGCGCTGAACAAGCTGGGTCTGCGCCCGCTGATCGACCTGGACCTCCGGCTGGGGGAGGGCACGGGCGCGCTGCTCGCCCTGCCGCTGGTGCAGAGCGCGGCCCGCGCGATGCACGAGGTCGCCACCTTCGACTCGGCCGGGGTCACCGAGAAGTAGCCCCACCGGCACCCGCCCGCGCCGGGCACCCGCACCGGGTGCCCGGCCCGGCCGCGTCCGGCCCGAAGCGGCCGTCCAGCACCGTCCCCGTCCACCGCCCGTCGGCCGCGACTCCCGGACCCCCGCCCCCGGCGACGACGCCCAGGCCCCGCACCCGCAGGGCCCCTCCGCCGCTGTGACCAGCGGAACCGTATCGTTGCCGCCGGGACCCCCGTCCCCGACCGTCGACCCACCGACAGGAACCGTCCGCCGCTCCACCGTCGCAGCGGCCCATCCGAGGAGCCGCCATGCCCAGCCCCGCCAGTGACCCGGCGTACCCCGTCGGGCTCCGTCTCACCGGTCGCCGTGTCGTGGTGCTCGGCGGTGGCCAAGTGGCCCAGCGGCGGCTGCCGGCGCTCATCGCGGCGGGCGCCGACGTCCAGCTGATCTCCCCCTCCGCGACCCCGTCCGTCGAGGCCATGGCCGACACGGGGGAGATCACCTGGCACCGCCGCCGCTACGAGGACGGGGACCTGGCCGACGCCTGGTACGTCCTGGTGGCCACCCAGAACCGGGACGCCAACACCCGTGCGTCGGCGGAGGCCGAGACCCGCCGCGTCTGGTGCGTCCGCTCCGACGACGCCGACGCCGCCACCGCCTGGACCCCGGCCACCGGCCACAGCGCGGGCGTCACCGTCGCCGTCCTCACCACCGACGCGCAAGGGCGCGACCCCCGGCACACCGCGGCGATCCGCGACGCCGTGGTCGAGGGGCTGCGGGACGGCACCCTCGTCGCCCGGCACCACCGCGCCCGCGCCGCGTCGGTCGCCCTTGTCGGCGGCGGCCCCGGCGACCCCGACCTGATCACGGTACGAGGCCGCCGGCTGCTCGCGGAGGCGGACGTCGTCATCGCGGACCGGCTCGGCCCCCGCGACCTGCTCGCCGAACTGCCGCCGCACGTCGAGGTGATCGACGCGGCCAAGATCCCGTACGGCCGGTTCATGGCCCAGGAAGCCATCAACCAGGCGCTGATCGACCACGCCAGGGCGGGCCGGACGGTGGTCCGGCTCAAGGGCGGTGACCCGTTCGTCTTCGGCCGGGGCATGGAGGAGGCCGAGGCCCTGGTCGAGGCCGGTATCCCGTACACCGTCGTCCCCGGTATCTCCAGCTCGATCTCGGTGCCCGGCGCGGCGGGCATCCCCGTCACCCATCGCGGGGTCGCGCATGAGTTCACCGTCGTCAGCGGCCATGTGGCCCCCGACGACGAACGCTCCCTGGTCGACTGGGCCGCGCTCGCCGCCCTGCGCGGCACCCTGGTCGTCCTGATGGGCGTCGACAAGATCGGCCGGATCGCACAGACGCTGATCGCGCACGGCCGGGCCGCCGACACCCCCGTCGCCCTGGTCCAGGAGGGCACGACCGCCGCCCAGCGGCGCGTGGACGCGACGCTCGCGACCGTGGCGGAGACCGTGGTCCGTGAGGGGGTGCGCCCGCCCGCCGTCATCGTGATCGGTGAGGTGGTCCGCGTCGGCCCCGACGCCCCGGTCGCCCCCGGACAGCACCCCGTCACCTGACCCGGGCGACCCGCCCCGAACCCAGCCGCCCGCTCCGCTCCGCACCGACAAGGCAGTATCACCCTGTGGCCGAACTCATCACCGTCGAGGACCCCGACGACCCCCGCCTGCGTGACTACACCGGGCTGACCGACGTCGAACTGCGGCGCAGACGCGAACCCGCCGAAGGACTGTTCATCGCCGAGGGCGAGAAGGTCATCCGCCGGGCGAAGGACGCCGGGTACGAGATGCGCTCCATGATGCTCTCGACCAAATGGGTCGACGCCATGCGCGACGTGATCGACGAACTCCCCGCCCCCGTCTACGCGGTCACCCCGGAACTGGCGGAACGCGTCACCGGCTACCACGTCCACCGGGGCGCCCTCGCGTCGATGCAGCGCAAGCCCCTGCCGACCGCCGCCGAGGTCCTGGCCGTCACCCGCCGGGTCGTGGTCATGGAGTCCGTGAACGACCACACCAACATCGGCGCGATCTTCCGTTCGGCGGCGGCCCTCGGCATGGACGCCGTCCTGCTCTCCCCGGACTGCGCGGACCCGCTCTACCGCCGCTCGGTGAAGGTGTCGATGGGCGCGGTGTTCTCCGTCCCCTACGCCCGTCTGGAGAGCTGGCCGCGCGGGCTGGAGGAGGTACGGGGAGCGGGCTTCGGGCTGCTGGCGCTCACCCCGGACGAGAAGGCCGTCACCCTGGACGAGGCCGCCCCGCACCGGATGGACCGGGTCGCCCTGATGCTCGGCGCCGAGGGCGACGGACTCTCCGCCAGGGCCATGGCCGCCGCCGACACCCTGGTCCGCATCCCGATGGCGCACGGGGTGGACTCACTGAACGTCGGCGCCGCGGCAGCGGTCGCCTTCTACGCGGTAGCCACCGGCCGCCCCACCCCCTGACACCCCAAAGGAACACGAGGAACCGCGCACCCACGACGGACCCGCACAGGATCAAGTACGCCGAGCCGGGCAGACCTCAGGGGCGCGAGGAACCGCGCACCCACGGGCAACCCGCACCCGACCGAGAACCTGTGGACCCACAGACCCAGGGGCGCGAGGAACTGCGCACCCACCGAGCGACGGCCCAGGAACAAGTAGGCCCAGCCGGGCAGACCTCAGGGGCGCGGGGAACTGCGCACCCACGGGCAACCCGCACCCGACCGAGAACCTGTGGACCCACAGACCCAGGGACACGAGGAACCGCGCACCCACGACGGACCCGCACGGGAACAAGTACGCCCAGCCGGGCAGACCTCAGGGGCGCGAGGAACCGCGCACCCACGGGCAACCCGCACCCGACCGAGAACCTGTGGACCCACAGACCCAGGGGCGCGGGGAACTGCGCACCCACAACGGACCCGCACAGGAACAAGTACACCCAGGTGGGGAACCCGGCGACACGGGCCGCCAAGAACCCGCACAGGAAAGCCCCGCGAGCCTCAGCCCGCCACGAACCCCAAGCCGCTCCCCGCCACGGCCGAACCGACCGTGACCCCCGAGGCCCCCGGCGGCCCACCGCCGGAGCCACCGAACCCCCGGGCGGGCCCCTGGCACCCCTGAGCCGCCGCGATCCCCAGCGCGACCAGCAGCGTCACGACCACGAACACGATCAGCCGCTGCCGCAGCAGCCGGGGATTGGCCGGGCGCAGCCCGGTCCCCGTGGTGCGGGGCCCGCCCGGCCGCCCCGCACCGCTGCGGGGCGCGGACCTGCCGCCCGAGCGGCTGGTGCGCGACGAGCCCCGGGACCCCGGGGAACCGGCGGGCCGGGCCCCCGGACGCGACGAGGGCGCCTTGGCCGACCGGGTCGGCTGCGACGGCGACTGCCCCGTACGGCCCGGCCGCCCGGACTGCGACCGGGGCGGGGGAGTGCCCTGCGGACGCCGCTGGGTGCGCTGCGCCGCGTACTCGTCGGCGAGCCGCCCCGACGGCCGGTCCGGCTCACCGCGCGGGCCGGGCGGCCGGGGGTCCGTCAGACCCTGCGCCTCACGCGCGGCGATCTCCTTGAGCCGCAGCGACAGTTGCAGGGTGCTCGGCCGCTCCTCCGGGTCCTTCGCCAGACAGGCCCGCACCAGCGGAGCCAACGCGTCCGGCACCCCGTGCAGATGGGGCTCCTCGTGCACCACGCGGTACAGCATCACCTCGGAACTGCCGTGCCCGAACGGTGAGTCGGAGGTCGCCGCGTACGCCAGCGTGGCGCCCAGCGCGAACACGTCCGTGGCGGGGGTGACCGCGACCCCGCGCACCTGTTCCGGCGCGAGGAACCCCGGCGAGCCCACCGCCGTACCGACATGGGTGAGGGTGCTCGCACCGGTCGCCCAGGCGATACCGAAGTCGATGATGCGGGGGCCCTTGGGCGACAGCAGGATGTTCGACGGCTTCAGGTCCCGGTGCACCACCCCGGCCTCATGGACCGCGACCAGGCCCTCCGAGAGTGCCGCGCCGATCGACGCCACCTCGGTGGCGGGCAGCGGCCCTTCGTCGGCGACCCGGTCGTGCAGCGAGGGCCCGGGGACGTACTGCGTGGCGAACCACGGCCGGTCCGCCTCCAGATCGGCGGCCACCAGCCGCGCCGTGCAGCCGCCGCGGATACGGCGGGCCGCCGACACCTCACGGGCGAAGCGCGAACGGAACTCCTGGTCCTCGGCGAGATCCGGGCGGATCACCTTCAGCGCGACCCGCTGGCCACGGCGGTCCGACCCCAGATAGACGACTCCCATGCCGCCCGCCCCGAGCCGTCGGTGCAGCCTGAACGAGCCGACCACACGCGGGTCCTCACGCCTCAGGCGCATCATCGCCATGTTCATCCCCGCTGCCCGGTCCGGTTGACGAGCCACAGCTTACGTACCCGGGGCCGGGAGCGCGCAGAGGCCGCGCCCTCGCGGGCCCGGGGATTGTCCGTGCCGGGCGTACGGGATGAAGGAGGGTCAGGGCCCCAGGGCCGGGACGCCCCTTGCTCCGGCCACCCGCCCAACCCCATTGCGGGGAGGGCGGATTGACGCCCGGCGGGGTGACCGGATCGTGACCCCCGGCCGGTTCCCGGACGGCGTGCGCGTGGCCGCCCCGGCGGCGGCCGGAGCCCGACGCCGGGGCCGGCCCGCGGGGCCCGGGGGCCGGGCCGAGTGAGCGAAGTCACCAGAGCGCCCCACGGGCCCGCCGCGCCCGCCGACGGCGGCCGCCCGGCTTCCCGGCGGCCGGGCGGCGGCGGACCGTCCGGCCGGAGGGGTGCCCGGCACGGGGCCCGCCACCTGGTGGGTTCCCGGATACGTGTCCCCTCCGGGAAGACCCCGAGACCCCGGCGCACGTCTCCACCCTGGGGAGTACATGTCCGCCCGGCGGTCATCCTCGGGGAGGCCAGGCAATAGGTACGAGGGCATGACGACCGGGGTCCCGCCGGGCCGTAGATTTGAGGTCAAGCGGCGGGTGCGGTACTCGTCCCCCGAGGTCAAGCGCCCGCCGCCCGCATCACCACATGTGCGACGGGGCTCCGGCAGCGGGACCCCGTACGGAACGACCAGGAGAAGGACCATGGCGGACACGGCCACGCGGACGATGATCCGCGCACGAGGACGCAAGGCGTACGCGGCGTTCGACGGCCGGTCCGGTCAGCGTCACCCACTGGTGGCGATGGCCATGGTGCTCCCCCTGGCGGCCCTGCTCGTGGTCGTCTTCGGCGGCTGGGAGGCAGTGGTCACCCAAGCGTCGTCCGTGGTCGAGATGCTGGGGCGCTGAGCGGCGCCCCAGGCCCGGAAGAGCGGTCCGGGCGGGGACATCGGACCATGAAACCCCGTGGGGACGGGGGTGCGGCGGACGGCACTGTGCCCGCGCAACCTGGGGAGGTTGCGCGGGCATTTTTCTGTGTGTCCGTAGGCTGGGGCGCTCGTGGTCCGGGCCCGTCCGGACGGGCGGGTCCTCGGCTCAGGGGTGGGGTTCGGTGCGCGGTGGTGTGGTGGGAGGTCTGCGGACGCGGGCCAGGGGAGCGGCGCACGGCACGGCCGGTGCGTGTGTCTGCGGCACGGCCGGTGACGTGCTCGCCGAGCGGCACGACGGGGTGGTGGTCCGGCACGGCGGAGTCGTCGCCAAGGCGCACGCGGGCGACACGGACACCGGCGACCTGGCCGTCCGCCTCGCGCTGGCGTCCCACCCCGCCCTCCACGGCATCCTGCTCCCCCCGCTGACCGGCCCCACCGACCCGACGGCCCTGCCCGAACCGACGGACCCGCCAGGTCCGACCGACCACACCGGTAAGCCCGACCCGCCCAACCGGACCCGGACCGACCCGCCCGCCCGGACCTGGCCGCCCGACCCGCCCGGTTCCACCGGACCGCTCGCGGGCCGCCCCGTCAGCCTCTGGCCCTACGGTGCGCCCGTCGACCCCGCCAGCCCCGAGCTGGCCCCCTGGGAGGCGGCCGGTGATCTGCTGGCCCGGCTGCACCGGGTGGACACCGCCCGGCTGACGGCGCTGCCCGGCCCGCTGCCGCCGATGCGCGGCCCCGCGAAGGCCGCCCGCGCCGTCCGCCGGATGCGCGCCACGACGCCCGAGCCCCTGGACGCCCTCGCCCGGTACGGTGACGCCGACGCGGTCACCCGGGTCGAGGCCGCCTGGCGGACCCTCCCGCCGTGGGCGCGCGACGAGGCGCCCCCACCGCCCTCCCGCACCCTGTGCCACGGTGATCTGCATCTCGGCCAGCTCGTCCGGGCCCCGGCCACCCCCGCGCCCCAGGGCGGCGGCCCCTGGCTGCTGATCGACATCGACGACCTCGGGGTCGGCGACGCCGCCTGGGACCTCGCCCGGCCCGCCGCGTGGTTCGCCTGCGGGCTGCTCGGGCCGGGGGAGTGGGCCCGCTTCCTCGGCGCCTACCGGAGCGCCGGCGGTCCCGCCGTTCCGGCCGCCGCCGATCCCTGGCCCGCCCTGGACGTGGCGGCACGGACCCTGACGGTGCAGACGGCGGCCCTCGCGGTCGTCAGGAGCCGCCGGGAGCAGCGGCCGCCCGACGAGGACGAGCGCGCGGTGATCGACGCGTGCACCCGGATGGCCGGAACACCCATGGCCGAATGAGGCCCGGTCCGGCGCAGTTGGCGAGGAGTGGGGCGAAGTAGGGTGCATCCACAGGAGAAGCCGGGCAGTATTCCGGCGAAGCCGTACCGAACGTGCAGGAGTTGAGCCCACGCATGCAGTGTCCCAAGTGTCACGCGCCGATGAACACCTACAACCGCAACGGCATCCAGATCGAGCAGTGCGGCGGCTGCCGCGGGATATTCCTGGACTACGGCGAGCTTGAGGCCCTCACCCGGCTGGAGTCCCAGTGGTCGCAGCCCGCGCCCCCGCCGCCCGCCCCGCAGCAGGGCTACCCGGCCGCACCCGGCCCGCAGCAGGGCTACCCGGCGGCGCCCGCGCCCGCCTGGGGCGCCCCGCACGGCGGCCATGGCGGTCACGGTGGTCACGGTGGTCACCACGGCCATCACCGCAACAAGGGTTTCGGCCGGATGCTGTTCTCCTCGTGAGCCGCTGACAGCCCCGTGACCCACTGAGGCACGGCGAAGCCCCCGGCGTCCAGGACGGCCGGGGGCTTGCGGATGGTGCGCGATACTGGGATTGAACCAGTGACCTCTTCCGTGTCAGGGAAGCGCTCTCCCGCTGAGCTAATCGCGCGGGACTTCGGGGAGACTACCAGTACCCGCGCCGCTGGGCGCCGACCGGGGTCTCACGAAGGGTGATACGGAGAGTGGTACTGCGTGCGCGATACTGGGATTGAACCAGTGACCTCTTCCGTGTCAGGGAAGCGCTCTCCCGCTGAGCTAATCGCGCGGGCCCCCGTTACCGGGGCAGTGGACGATACTGGGATTGAACCAGTGACCTCTTCCGTGTCAGGGAAGCGCTCTCCCGCTGAGCTAATCGTCCTTGGAGGTGGAGACGGGATTTGAACCCGTGTAGACGGCTTTGCAGGCCGTTGCCTCGCCTCTCGGCCACTCCACCAGGAGTCACGGCGGGTCCCTGAGGACTCCCCGCTCCTGAGCGGACGACGAGGTTCGAACTCGCGACCTCAACCTTGGCAAGGTTGCGCTCTACCAACTGAGCTACGTCCGCCTGTCGTTTCGGTGCGCTTGCGCGTCCCGGCGACGTGTTGAACTCTAGCGGATTCCTGGGCGAGCACAAAAACGCGTTTACGCAGCGTGCTGCCCCACGACCGCCCCGGGGCAGCCGCGGCCCGGCCGTCCTAGACTCGCAGCCGTGCGCATCCTCCCTCCTCTGGCCCGCTTCGGTGGTCTTCTCGCCACCGGGCTGCGTGACGTGACCAGCGACGCTGCCGCGCTGGACGGCCGCGGCTTCTGGGCCGTGTCCGCCGACTTCGAGGGCCGGCTGGTGTGCGCGCGCTTCGACGACGTCCGCCCCGACCCGGTCCCCGCACCGGTACCGGGCGCGTGGCGCGGCCCCGCCCGCGGTGACTGGGTGTCCTCCCTCGACCGCGCCGCGTACACGGCCGGGGTGCGGCGGATACGGGAGCACATAGCGGCGGGTGAGGTCTATCAGGCCAATCTGTGCCGGGTGCTCTCCGCGCCCGTCGACCCGGACGCCGATGTGGACGCGCTGACCGCGCTGCTGGCCCGCGGCAACCCGGCCCCCTACGCCGGAACGATTCGCCTGCCCGGTCACGGGGTGGAGATCGCCACCGCGTCGCCCGAGCTGTATCTGCGCCGCACGGGCCGCGTCGTCGAGTCCGGCCCCATCAAGGGCACCGGCCGCACCGAGGCCGACCTCCTGGAGAAGGACCACGCCGAGAACGTCATGATCGTGGACCTGGTCCGCAACGACCTCGGGCGGGTCTGCGCCACCGGAACGGTCACCGTCCCCGACCTCTGCGTGGTGGAGAAGCACCCCGGACTGGTCCACCTGGTGTCGACCGTCCGCGGGGAGCTGACCGCCGGCGCGGGCTGGGCGGCGCTGTTCGCCGCGACCTTCCCGCCCGGGTCCGTCACCGGCGCCCCCAAGTCCAGCGCGCTGCGGATCATCGACGCCCTGGAGACGGCGCCACGCGGCCCCTACTGCGGCGGGATCGGCTGGGTCGACGCCGACCGCGGCACGGGTGAGCTGGCCGTCGGTATCCGCACCTTCTGGATCGACCGGGCCGCCGGACGGCTACGGTTCGGCACCGGGGCGGGCATCACCTGGGGCTCGGACCCCGAGCGCGAGTGGCGCGAGACCGAGCTGAAGGCGTCCCGGCTGCTCGCCGTCGCCTCGGGCACCTGCCCGGACCCGGACGGGACACCATGACCGGCGACCGGCGACCGGCCGGCGCACCGCACAGCCATCCGCCGCGCACCGCGGCGGCCACCGGGGAAACCCGCCGACGAAGGGGAGGGGCTCCCTCGTGAAGCTCTGGCTCGACGGAGAACTGCGCGACAGCGCGTCCGCACGTGTCTCGGTGTTCGATCACGGACTCACCGTCGGTGACGGTGTCTTCGAGACCATGAAGGCCGTGGACGGGCAGGCGTTCGCCCTGACCCGGCACCTCGACCGGCTCGCCCGCTCCGCCCGGGGCCTCGGCCTGCCGGAGCCCGACCCGGACGAGGTCCGCCGGGCCTGCCGCGCCGTCCTCGACGCCAACCCGATGCCGCTCGGCCGGCTCCGGATCACCCTCACCGGCGGCGACTCCCCGCTCGGCTCCGACCGGGGCGAGGGAGGGCCGACCCTGGTCGTCGCGATCGGCCCGGTCACCCGCCGCGCCGACACGACCGAGGTCATCACCGTCCCCTGGACCCGCAACGAACGCGGCGCCCTCGCCGGGCTGAAGACCACCTCGTACGCGGAGAACGTCGTCGCGCTCGCCCGCGCCCGTGAACAGGGCGCCACCGAGGCGCTGTTCGCCAACACCGTCGGCCGGCTCTGCGAAGGCACCGGCTCCAATGTGTTCGTCGTCCTCGACGGTGAGATCCACACCCCGCCCGTCGCCTCGGGCTGCCTCGCGGGCATCGCCCGCGCGCTGGCCGTCGAGTGGACCGGCGCCCGGGAGACGGAGCTGGCGATGGACGTCCTCGACCGGGCCGACGAGGTCTTCCTGACGTCGACCCTGCGTGACGTCCAGGCCGTGCGCCGGGTGGACGGCCGTGAACTGCCCACCGCGCCGGGCCCCGTGACCGCCAAGGCCATGCGGATCTTCGACGAGCGGGCCGCCGACGACCTCGACCCGTAGACCCGGACATCCGCGGCCGGCTCCCGCCGAATCGAGGATGACGCTCCCGTCCCCGTCGGGTAGACATCCTTGATGACCACCACGCTGCGGCCGACCGGGCCGCTCCAGCACCGGGCCGACGGCGGCCGTTCGCGCCACTTCCTCATCTGTGTGAACAGCCGCCCCGTCGGGGAGATCGAACTCGCCACGCACGAGGTGTACGGGCCGAAGGTCGCCCGGCTGCGGGGACTGCGCGTCGACGAGGCCGACCGGGGGCGCGGCCGGGCCACGGTCGCCGCCCTCGCCGCCGAGGAGGTGGCCCGCGGCTGGGGCTGCCACCGGATCGAGGCGTCGGTCCAGGCCACCGAAGCCGCCGCCCTGCGGCTCGCCACCGCCCTCGGCTGGACCGAACGCAACCGGGGCATGGCCAAACACCTGGGCATCGCTGCCCCGGCCGCGCCGACCGGCTCCGTCGTCCGGCCGATGACGGCCGAGGAGTACGGTCCCTGGCTCGCGGCGGGCAAGGAGGACTACGCCCAGGGCTGGATCGGGCGCGGGGTGCCGGAGGCCGAGGCGAGGGCGAAGTCCGAGCGCGACCACGCCGGGCTGCTGCCCGACGGCCTCGGCACACCCGGCACGGTCGTCCGGGTCCTCCACCACGAGGGCTCGGCGGTCGGGACGGTGTGGGTCGCCATCCGCGACGAGGACGCCTTCGTCTTCGATGTGAAGGTCGACGCCGCGCACCGGGGCCATGGCCACGGCCGCACCCTGATGCGGCACGCCGAGACCGAGGCGACCGCCGCCGGGCGCACCGTCCTCGGCCTGAACGTCTTCGTCGGCAACACCCCGGCCCTGCGCCTCTACGAGTCCCTGGGCCACGAGCCCGTCAGTCACCATCTGTACAAGCAACTGGCGTAGGCCGGTCCGGACGGGTTCCGGGCGGGCCCTGACCGGCGGGGCTCAGCCCAGCAGCCGGTCCACGACGGCCTCGATCCGCTCCCGCAGCCCGTCCTGGCGCCGGCCGCCGTCCAGCCGCTCGCCGTCGATGACGTACGTGGGGGTGCCGGTCACCCCGATCGCCTTGCCCTCCGCCTGGTCGGCGTCCACGATCAGGATGTGCCGGCCGTCGATCAGCGCGGTCTCGAACTCGTCGGCGTCCAGCCCCAGCCCGCCCGCGATCTCGACGAGCAGCGTCTCGCCCCCGCGCTCCAGCTCCCCGACCCGGTCGAGGACCGCCTCGACGTAACTCCAGCCCTGGCCCTGCGCGGCGGCCTCCTCCGCGGCCTGGGCGGCGGCGAAGGCGTGCTTGTGCTTCGCCAGCGGGAAGTGGCGCAGCCGCAGTTCCAGCCGGTCGCCGTAGCGGGCCCGCAGCGCGTGGACGTCGTCCAGCGCCGTACGGCAGTCCGGACACTGGAGTTCGTACCAGATGTCCAGGACGGGGCGGCCTTCGGTCTGCGCGGCGGTGGAGTCACTCATGGGGCAAGTCTCGCAGCTCACCGGGGGTGCACCGGCGCCGGTCCGGCACCTGGGGAGGAGATCGGACCCGGAGATCTCCCTGAGGAGCGTCGGGGCCGTGGCCCCGAGGGCGCCGGTCGGTGCAGGATGGATGGGGACGAACCGTTCGACCGTTCAGCAGCAGGAGGCCGGAATGATTGCCGAGACCGTGTGTTCCGCCGTGGCCGTGGCGGGCCTGGGCATCGCGGCGGTCACCGCCTACCGCAAGCGATTCCTCGCGGCGACCCGCCTCGCCGCATACTCGCTGGTGCCGCTGGGCCTGGTGATGACCGGGGCGGTGCAGTGGGTCGTGGACACCGCGTTCAGCCCGGTGGCCTGGGCCGGGTTCGGGGTGCTCGGCCTCTCCTGGGCGCTGTTCATGACGACCCGCGCCGTCGAACGCCGCCGCGGGGTGAGCCGCCAGGACCGCAAGGCCGCGAAGACGGCGCGGCGGGAGGCCGTCGAGCCGGGGGCCTCCGCGCCCGCGACCGGCCGCCCGTCGCTCAAGCCGTCGGCCCGGAAGACCGGTCCGGCCCCCGCGGCCCCCGCGAAGAGCGGGGACGACTTCAGCGACATCGAGGCCATCCTGAAGAAGCACGGGATCTGACGCGGTACGGGATCCGGGGAAGCGGAGGGGCGCGGGGGAGCGCGGGAACGGGAACGTGCGGGGGATCCGACGGTCGTCCCGTTCCTCCGGGATCGTCCCACGCGGGCGGATCGCGGATTCGTACGGATGCTCGGGCGTCTCAGCATATGGGCGGGCGGCTCGCCGCGAGCTGGGACGTCTCAGCATGTGGTCGCGGATTCCGGCGAACTCCCGCCCAATACGGGCGTGTTGATCGCGCGGGGGTGCTCCTCTGCGTCATCATCTGCGCGAGATGCTCGACACCACGCACAGCGGCGCCCCCCGCTCCGGCCCGGCCGCGCACCACCAGGCCGACCCGGCCCTCCGGGACGACGGCGCCATCAGGAACCACCCCGCTCCCCCCACCACCGGCACCGTGCGCCCCCACGCACCCCGAGCGCGAAAACGGCGCGCTCCCGCACCCGGCGCGCGGCCTGTCGTCCCCGAGACGTTCCGCCCCACGGCGACGGGGACACCCCAGGCCCCGCCCGCCTCCCCTCGCGCGCACCCCCACGCGGTCCCCCGCAAGGAACCCGTCCGGCCCTCGCACCCGACGCCGTCAGGGCACCCGGAGCCATGTCCGGGGCTCCACCCAGCCTGCCGCCCCGAAACGGCGCGAGAGCCGTGCCAGACGGCCGTGACGGCACCATGTCCGGCGCCACCCGCCCGTCCCGCGCCGAAGCAGCCGAAGCCGCCGACACCGCCGGGGTCCGTGACGCCGCCCGGGAAGGTCGCCGCGGCGGCCGGGACCGGGTCGGCGGCGGCCGGGACGGTGACTCCGCGTGGTCCGCTGGTGCCCGCGCCCCGGCCGCCCGGGAGCGGCGGCAGCGCCGCCGGGGCCCGGCCGCCCGGAGCGGGCGCGGTCCCGGAGGAGCCGAAGGGATGTCTCTTCGCGCTCTCGCAACCACCACTGATGATCTTCCTGGCGGTGATCGGAGGGCTGCTGATGATGGGCGCCGTGCACGACCTGTTCCTGCTGGGACGGTGATCCCCGGACGACCCCGGAGGGCGCCCCGCGACGCCCGACCCGCCCGGCCCGCCGACGGGCCGCGCGCGCCGCGCGGGCCCGTCGGTCAGCCCGCCGCTTCCTTGCGGCGCGCCCGGTACGCGGCGACATGCAGCCGGTTCCCGCAGGTCCGGCTGTCGCAGTAGCGGCGTGAACGGTTGCGGGAGAGGTCCACGAAGGCGCGGCGGCAGTCCGGCGCCTCGCAGCGCCGCAGCCGCTCCTGCTCCCCGGCCACGACGAAGAACGCGAGGGCCATACCGCAGTCGGCGGCCAAGTGGTCCGCGACGGACGCGCCGGGCGCGAAGTAGTGCATGTGCCAGTCGTAGCCGTCGTGGTCGGTCAGCCGGGGCGTGGTGCCCGCCGCCGCGACCAGCTCGTTGATCAGTTCCGCCAGTGCCGCCGGGCCGGTCCCGGCGAACGCCTCGGTGAACCGGCCGCGCACCCGGCGCACCGCCGCCAGGTCCTCGTCGGTCAGCTCCCCGACATCGCTGATCTCGTGCTTGCGGACGAACGCCCGCAGCGCGGCCAGATCGGTGAGGGAGTCGGCCTCGGCGCCCCGTACCGCGCTCCCGCCGTCTTCCTGTGGCGCGGAGTTCACCAGGGCCACCACGGTGTCGAGGGCGCACCCGGTGTCATGGGTGATCAGCACGATTCGCTCCCTGGGGGCACTCGGCTCGGGGCGGGCCGCTCGCCCGCGTGCTGGCCGATGCTACTGGCTCCCCGCACGCCGGTACGGGGCCCGTCACCCTGTGTGCCCACCGCCACCGGGGCGCGCACGCGCCGGCGCCGCCGCGCGGAAGATCCGCGGCGGCGGCGCCGGTACGTGCCGTGATGCCGTGATGCGCTTGTCGCGGCCCGCACCGTCTCCCCGAGTCGGACGGTGTCGGGCGCGCGTTCGGTGACCGGCTGTTCCGGTTGGTCGCTCCTTGCTCCCGGTCAGCTCTCGGCCAGGATGTGGGAAAGCTCCGTGTCGAGGTCGAAGTGACGATGCTCCGTGCCCGGGGGCACGGCGGCGTCCGTCCGCTTCAGGAACGATTCCAGGGCCCGCGCCGGGGCCTCGAGCAGAGCCTCACCCTCGGGGGAGCTCAGGGCGATGCACACGACGCCCTGACCGTGGCTCCGGGACGGCCAGACTCGGACGTCGCCGGTACCGGTGGGCCGGTGCAGGCCCTCGGCGAGGAGATCGCGGGCGAATACCCACTCGACCGTCTCCTCGGCTCCGGTGTGGAAGGTGGCGTGCACGGCGTAGGGATCGGCCGTGTCATACCGCAGTCCCGCGGGAACAGGCAGTGAGGACTCGCTCGACACAACGAGGCGCAGGTGCAGCTCGCAGCTGACCGTGGTGTTCATAAGCGCCAGGGCCTTTCGCTCAGTGTGCGCTCGGGGATTCGCACGTCGGCGAAATCGACATGCCACCTACGGTGTCGTTGTAAACCCCTCTGAGGGTTTTGCGTGTCTTTAGGTACCCCGTACGGCGGAGTCATTGTTCGTACCACGGGACCATTCCGGTGACCGGATTCCTTCAGGTAGGTTTGTCCGTATGAATACGGGGAGTGACGGAACGGGGAAGGTGGCCTTGGCAACCGACGACGCGGAAGACGAGCAGCCGGAGCGCCCGCTGGGCTCTCGGGCCCCCGAGTACGTCCAGCGCCGCAAGGTGCTGCATCTGAGCTGGCAGGTCGGGGTCTTCGTGGTGGGCCTCGCGGTCGTCGGCGCGGGTGCCGCGATGCTGGTCCTGCCGGGTCCCGGCTGGCTGGTCATCTTCGGCGGCATGGCGATCTGGGCGACCGAGTTCGTCTGGGCGCAGCTGGTGCTCCGCTGGACGAAACGCAAGGTCACAGAGGCGGCACAGCGTGCTCTCGACCCGAAGGTGCGCCGCCGGAACATGATCCTCACCGCGCTGGGTCTCACGATCATCGCCGTGCTCATGGGGGTCTACCTGTGGAAGTTCGGGCTGGAGCTGCCCTGGAAGGTCAAGTGGTGACGACCCGGTCCCGGCCCGCCGCGCCCGGTGCGGCGGGGTCCGGGGCGGGGCTGGTCCGGGGCACCGGCTGACGTGCGGTAATGTTCTCCGTGCGTCCGGGCGATTAGCTCAGTGGGAGAGCGCTTCGTTCACACCGAAGAGGTCACTGGTTCGAACCCAGTATCGCCCACCCCGGACCCGCGGCCCGAAGGCTTATCGCCTTCGGGCCGCGGGCATTTGTCGCGACTCTTCACCGTGCGTGTTCGTCATGGAATTGCCACCGTCGATTTCCGGCGAATTCCATCGCCCGGAACTCTGCTGGTCCGCAGGGATTCTGACCGGTTATCAGTTCACCCCGGCCGAACGGTTCATGGGGCCGACACCTCCGGTACGCCCGATCGATATGCCGGATTCACCCGTTTCGACGGACGGGATTCGGACAGCGGCTTCCAGCCGCGTCCCCCAGTCATGCCCCGGCACGTCACCCTCCGTCGCCACGGCGCGAAGCCGCCGCCCGAAGTCACGCCCCGCGCACACCGACCGCCCCGCCGTCGACGCCCGCGGGACCGCGTCCGGGAGCCGGCCGGTCTCAGCGGGGAGCCGTCGGACCTCGCCGGGAGCGGTGGGACCCGGGCCGGAAGCCGCCGGACCCCGCCCGCGCCCGGCACCTCACCCCAGCCGGCCGAGCGCGTCCTTGGCCCGCCGTACGTCCCGCAGCCGGTGCTCGTACGTCGCCCCCACCGCGAGCAGCAGCAGCCCGGCCAGCGCCGGGGCCAGCCAGCGCGGCAGCACCCCCGCCAACTGGACCAGGTGCGGGGCCAGTTCATGCAGGGCCACCAGGCCGAGGGTGACGCCGCCCAGGGCCAGCGGAGCCTGGAGCCGGTGCCGGGCGCCGAGCAGGGTCACGGCGAGCGCCGCCGTCCCGAGCAGCAGCGGACGCGGCCACCCGGGGTCGCTCCAGGCCGTCGCCAGTGACGGCAGCAGTGTCGCGGCGAGGCCCGGTCCGTACGCCCTCCAGGACGTGGTCCCCGGGCGCCGTCGCCGCAGCAGCCCGACCACCAGCGCGGGCACCGTCACCGGCAGTGTGTACGCCTCCGGGGTCCCGACCTCCCACGCGGCCAGCCGGACCCAGGCCGCCAGCAGGAACAGCGCCGCCGCCGCGTACCCCACGGACCGCCGGCCGGAGCGCAGCGCGGTGGCTCCGGCGAGCACCCCGCACAGCCCCAGGACCAGCGCGAGCGCGGGTGCGTGGGGCATCGCGACACCGACAGCGAAGAGCGCCGCCACCGCACCGGTGATCTCGACCGCCGGGGTCAGCGGATCGTCCCCGAGCCACCCGGCGAGCACGACCGCGGCCGTGGGCGCCACCAGGAGCAGCAGCGCCGTTCCCGCCGGCCCGAGCTCCAGGGAGGCGGCGACCGCGCCCAACAGCCCGGTGCCGTACGCGAACGCGGCCACCGCCGCGACCGGCGCCGCCGTCGGCGCGGGACCCGCACCGGAGCGCAGGGCCGTGCACGTAACCGCGAACAGCGCGGTGAGCAGGGCCAGGACCGTGAGGGTCGCCGCCTCGGCGGCCAGCGCCAGGAACGCGGTGCTGAGCGAGGTCAGCACCGCGAGCGCCAGCGCCGGGTGGGGGAACGGTGGCACGGCCGGGGCCGCGCCCGGACCGGGAGCGGTGACCGGGCGCCCGAACCTGGCGAGCGCGAGCAGCACGGTCGTCAGCACGAGATACGCCGCCACCGCCGCCCAGTACGGCAGCCGCAGGGTCAGCGGCAGCACCAGCGCCGCGCCCCAGGCGAGGACCAGCGCACCGAGCGACGGCCAAGGACCGTGACCGCCGCGCCGCCGCGCCAGCACGGCGTACCCGTACAGCGCGACGGCGAGCGCGCCGAGCACCAGGAGCACGACCAGCGGGTCCGGGAGCCTCGCGTCCAGCGGCGACGGCAGCGGATCGGCGCCCGCACCCGACCAGACGTCCTCCGTGTTCCGGACCGGTCCGACCAGGCCCACCGCGACCACCGGGGCCGACCACAGCGCCGTACCCGCCGACACGATGCCCGAGGCCAGCAGCAGACCGCGCCGCACCGGGCCCGGCGGCAGCGGTGACGTCCCCGGCAGCAGGACGGTCACGCCGAGCGCCAGGGCGCACAGCAGCCAGCCGGCCGCCGGCCAGTCGCCCGGCAGGGCCTTCGCCGGAACGACACCGAGCGCGGCCACCGCGAGCAGACCGCCCGTCAGGGCGCCGGTGAGCGCGATCCCGGGACGGCCCGAGGCGTGGGCCACGGCCACCGCGAGGACCGCCACCGACGCCAGCAGCACGGCCCCCGCGGCGATGTCCGGGCCCGAGGTGGCCGACCACGCCTGCCACCCGCTCGCCAGCACGGCGCCCAGACCGCTCGTCAGGGCGGCGACGGCGGCGGTGGTCCGCAGCGCGGGCGTCATCACGCGCAGGGCGAGCGCCGCGCCGGACGCGCTGGTCACCACGATCGCTCCGGCGACCACGGGGAAGTCCGCCGCCGAGGCCAGTGCCCACAGCGGCAGCGCGGGCTGCACGACCAGCACGGCGGCCGGCAGCGGCAGCCGCAGCGCACGCCACCGCAGCCCGTACCCCGCCCACAGGGCGCCGAGCGCCGCCGCCGACGCGGCCGTCCATTCC
Source organism: Streptomyces uncialis (assembly GCF_036250755.1). Lineage (NCBI taxonomy): Bacteria > Bacillati > Actinomycetota > Actinomycetes > Kitasatosporales > Streptomycetaceae > Streptomyces > Streptomyces uncialis. The sequence goes on from NZ_CP109583.1 coordinate 7,668,819, forward strand.
GTGCCCGGCACCCCCGGCAGCGCCACCCGGTGCAGGGCGTACGCGTCGAGCACGGTGAGCGCCAGACCGATGCCCGCGACGGTCTCCGCCGTCGAGCGCAGCCCCCTGCGCAGCAGCAGCACCGGCGCGCCGAGCGCGGCGACCGTCACCGCGCCCAGCACCGACGACCGGCCGACGATGCCCATCCGACCCCAACTGACCAGCGTGAACGCGATCGCCGCCACCGTCAGCAGCACACCGCCGAGGACCAGCAGCGTGTTCTGCACCCCGCTGGCCCGCGCCTCGGGACGCCGACCCGCTGCCCCGGCGGGCGCGGCGGCGGACGGACCCGCGGGCGCGGCGGCGGCCGCCCCGATGGCGGCCACCAGCCACGCGCGGCGCATCAGGAGCTGGGCCCGCCGGGCGTCCAGATGCCCCAGCTCACGGTCCAGGTAGCGCAACTCCTCGGCCGGGGTCGGATTGTTCGTCATAGCGGTGAGTGTGATCGTGGCCACCGGGCCCGGCATGAGTGCGCGTACTCAGGGCGTACTCAGGTTCTGGCAACGAATGTCCGGATACGCCCGACGCCGGGAACGGGCCGCCGGACACCCCGGGGCGTTCCGAGGGATGGACGGCCGGCGCCGGACAGGTACGGGGAGGGGTCCGGCCAGGCAGACTCCCCGTATGGACTGGTGCCGATACCGCTTCCTCAGCCGCTGGGACCTGCCCGCGCCCCCCGACGCCGTGTTCGCGGTACTGGAACGCGCCGAGGACTACCCCCGCTGGTGGCCGCAGGTCCGCTCGGTGACGGGCAGCGGTACGTCCGGCACGGGCGGTACCGGACGGTTCCGCTCGTTCCTGCCCTACGAACTGGTGGTCACCGCCACGGAGACCCGGCGGGACCGCGCGGCCGGTGTCCTGGAGATCGCCATGAGCGGGGATCTCGACGGCTGGGCCCGCTGGACCCTGCGGCCCGGCGGAGCGGGCACGATCGCGCGCTACGAGCAGGAGGTCGAGGTACGCAAACCCCTGATGCGCGGGCTCGCGGTGCCCGGACGGCCCCTGTTCCTCCTCAATCACGCGTGGATGATGCGCGGCGGACGGCGCGGCCTCACCGCGCTGCTGCGCTCGCCCTGACCGCACCGGTCACCGTCCCGGCCGACCGGTTTGAACGAGGAGCGCGGAGACCTGTATTGTTCAGCTCGTTCCCGGGCGATTAGCTCAGTGGGAGAGCGCTTCGTTCACACCGAAGAGGTCACTGGTTCGAACCCAGTATCGCCCACCCGGAGACAACCGGTCCGTCAGCAGACGGGCCGGTTCTTCTGTGTCCGCACGCCCCCCACGTCCATGGCACCCCGCTCAGACCGCCGCCCGCAGTCCGGTGCGCAGCGGCCACGCGGGGTCCACCGCCTCCTCGCTCCCGGTACGGGCGAACCACGCCTGGAGTCCGCGCGCCTGCGTCGCGTGCCACACCGCCTGCAAGGTGTGCAGCTCCGCGGGGGACAACCGGCCCAGCCGGGACGCGAACCGGCGCCCCACCGCCCGGACCACCTCCGTCGCCGCCAGCGCGTCCGCCGCCGCGTCATGGGCGCCCGTCAGCTCCACCCCGTACAGCGCGCACAGATCCGTCAGGGTCCGGCGGCCCTTGCGGTAACGGTCGAAGTGCTTGTCCAGGACCCGGGGGTCGAGGACCTGCAAGGGGCTCGTCTCGACATAGCGCCCCAGGCTGCTGGCCCGGTGACGGCGCAACTCCCGGTCCAGCAGCGTCAGGTCGAACGGCGCGTTCATCACCACCAGCGGGCGGCCCGCCGCGCTGTGCCCGCTCAGCTCCCGCGCTATCTCCTCCATCACCGGGGCCGGCCACCGCCCGGTCCGCCCCACCTGCTCGTCCGTCAGACCGTGCACCGCCGTCGCCTGCTCGGGGATCGGCACCCCGGGATTCACCAGCCAGCGCCGGACCCGGGGACGGCCGCCCGGCGCGTCCTGGCAGATCACGGCCGCCGACACGATCCGGTCGGACTCGACGTCCACACCCGTGGTCTCCGTGTCGAAGGCCACCAACGGACCCTCGTACCAAAGCGTCAAGGCCACCCAACCCCTCCCGCGCCTCCAGCAGTTGCCCCAGTGCCGCTGCTGCTGGCGTGATACCCGGGCCGTCCACGCGATACGCCGAACCGGACCGCGGGACACGGGCGTTCACACCCCGGCCATGAGCGCCCGGGGCGGGGAAGAGGAACGACCGGGCGACCGCGCGCGACCCCCGCCGCCGCACCCGGCACCCACGGGGCCCCGCCGGGGGAGACGGAGCCCCCGCGCCGCGCCCCACGGACGCTCCGCCCCCACCCGCCGAACACCCTCCGTACCGCGACCGTCACCCGGGACCGCCCACGCTCCGGACCGCCGTTTCGCGGTGGACGCCCCCCGCTCGGTACGATCCGGGGGAGCGCGTACCCGCATGCGGTACCGCCCCCACCTTCAGGCAGGAGAGTCCGGTGTCAGACGTCCGTGTGGTCATCCAACGCGATTCCGAGCGGGAAGAACGCGTGGTGACCACGGGCACTACGGCCGCCGACCTCTTCCCCGGGGAGCGCTCCGTCGTCGCCGCCCGGGTGGACGGCGAGCTGAAGGACCTGGCGTACGAGCTGCGCGAGGGGGAGAGCGTCGAGGCCGTCGACATCTCCTCCGAGGACGGCCTGAACATCCTGCGCCACTCCACCGCCCACGTCATGGCCCAGGCCGTGCAGGAGCTCTTCCCCGACGCCAAGCTCGGCATCGGCCCGCCGGTCAAGGACGGCTTCTACTACGACTTCGACGTCGAGAAGCCGTTCACGCCCGAGGACCTCAAGGCCGTCGAGAAGAAGATGCAGGAGATCCAGAAGCGCGGCCAGCGGTTCTCCCGCCGCGTCGTCAGCGACGACGACGCCCGCGAGGAGCTCGCGGACGAGCCGTACAAGCTGGAACTGATCGGCATCAAGGGCTCCGCCTCGCACGACGACGGCGCGGACGTCGAGGTCGGCGCCGGCGAGCTGACCATCTACGACAACCTGGACGCGAAGACCGGCGAGCTGTGCTGGAAGGACCTCTGCCGGGGTCCGCACCTGCCCACCACCCGGAACATCCCCGCGTTCAAGCTGATGCGCAACGCCGCCGCGTACTGGCGCGGCAGCGAGAAGAACCCGATGCTCCAGCGCATCTACGGCACCGCCTGGCCCTCCAAGGACCAGCTGAAGGCCCACCTCGAATTCCTCGCCGAGGCCGAGAAGCGCGACCACCGCAAGCTCGGCAACGAGCTGGACCTCTTCTCCATCCCCGACCAGATCGGCTCCGGCCTCGCCGTCTTCCACCCCAAGGGCGGCATCATCCGCCGGGTCATGGAGGACTACTCCCGGCGCCGCCACGAGGAGGAGGGGTACGAGTTCGTCTACACCCCGCACGCCACCAAGGGGAAGCTCTTCGAGACCTCCGGGCACCTCGACTGGTACGCCGACGGCATGTACCCGCCCATGCAGCTCGACGAGGGCGTGGACTACTACCTCAAGCCCATGAACTGCCCGATGCACAACCTGATCTTCGACGCGCGCGGCCGGTCCTACCGTGAACTGCCGCTGCGCCTGTTCGAGTTCGGCACCGTGTACCGGTACGAGAAGTCCGGCGTCGTGCACGGACTGACCCGGGCCCGCGGCTTCACCCAGGACGACGCGCACATCTACTGCACCAAGGAGCAGATGGCGGACGAGCTCGACTCGACGCTGACCTTCGTGCTGAACCTGCTGCGCGACTACGGACTCACCGACTTCTATCTGGAGCTCTCCACCAAGGACCCGGAGAAGTTCGTCGGCTCCGACGAGATCTGGGAGGAGGCCACGGCGACGCTGCGCGAGGTCGCCGAGAAGCAGGGCCTCCCGCTGGTCCCGGACCCGGGCGGCGCCGCCTTCTACGGGCCGAAGATCTCCGTCCAGGCCAAGGACGCCATCGGCCGCACCTGGCAGATGTCGACCGTCCAGCTCGACTTCAACCTGCCCGAGCGGTTCGACCTGGAGTACACCGGCCCCGACGGCTCCAAGCAGCGCCCGGTCATGATCCACCGTGCGCTGTTCGGGTCCATCGAGCGCTTCTTCGCGGTCCTCCTGGAGCACTACGCGGGCGCCTTCCCCGCCTGGCTCGCACCCGTCCAGGCGGTCGGCATCCCCATCGGCGACGGGCACGTGCCCTATCTGGAGGACTTCGCGAAGCAGGCCCGCAAGCAGGGGCTGCGCGTCGAGGTCGACTCCTCCTCCGACCGGATGCAGAAGAAGATCCGCAACGCGCAGAAGCAGAAGGTGCCGTTCATGGTCATCGCGGGCGACGAGGACATGGCGAACGGCGCCGTGTCCTTCCGCTACCGCGACGGCTCCCAGGAGAACGGCATCCCCGTCGGGGACGCCCTCGCGAAGATCGCCCAGGTCGTCGCGGAGCGCACCCAGATCTGACGGGCCCCGCGCCCACGGCCCCCGGGCGGCTCGTCCGCCCGGGGGTCCTATGCTGCTTGGCATGACTTCGCGTGAGCCGGAACAGCAGATCGGAGTGGGTGTCCCGGACGCTTTCCAGCGACTGTGGACGCCCCATCGGATGGCGTACATCCAAGGGGAGAACAAGCCGACCGGCCCCGGGGTCGACGACGGCTGTCCGTTCTGCGCGATTCCCGCCAAGTCGGACGAGGACGGGCTGATCATCGCCCGCGGCGAGCGGGTGTACGCCGTGCTGAACCTGTACCCGTACACCGGCGGCCACGCCATGGCCGTGCCCTACCGGCACGTCGCCGACTACACCGAGCTCGACGAGGCCGAGACGCTGGAGCTCGCGGACTTCACCAAGCGGTTGATGACCGCGTTGCGGAGCGCGTCCGGGGCCCACGGTTTCAACATCGGGATGAACCAGGGGACGGTCGCGGGGGCGGGGATCGCGGCGCATCTCCATCAGCATGTGGTCCCCCGCTGGGGTGGTGACACCAACTTCATGCCGGTCGTCGGCCACACGAAGGTGCTGCCGCAGCTGCTGGCGGACACCCGGGCGATGCTCGCGGACTCCTGGCCGAAGTAACCCCTCCGCCCCGTCCCCACAGGCCCCCGCAGTCCGCGGCCTCGCGCAGTTCACCGCACCCCCAGGTCTCTCCGTCCCCAGGTCCCCGCGAGGGTGCGGGTGGGTCCGTGGGTGCGCAGTTCCCCGCGCCCCTGAGGTCGCGCCTCTTGCGGCTCCCGTTCGGCTGCGGGTGGCCCCTGGTCGCTCGCGCAGTTCCCCGCGCCCCTGGATGCTGCCCCCTTACGGCCGCTCTTCGGGTGCGGGTCGGCCCTCGTCCTTCGCGCAGTTCCCCGCGCCCCTTCGGGGGCGCCTCAGCCTCCTGAGGTTGTTTTTCACCCTCCTCCTCGCGCAGTCGCAGGACTCACGGGAGGGGGTGGGCGGGAATCTCTGCCCGCAGACTCCGATGCTCTTCAGTCGAGTCACTGGACGTCGTACCGAGCGCGTTGGAGCGAGGACGGAGAATCCCGACCGGCACCGACCCGAAGAACAAACCGGATGCGCCCCAAAGGGGCGCGGGGAACTGCGCGAAAACGACGAGCGACAGCACAGGAACGAAGTGCGCCCAGCCGGACAGACCCAAAGGGGCGCGGGGAACTGCGCACCCACCGAGCGACGGCACAGGTACGAAGTGCGCCCAGCCGGACAGACCCAAAGGGGCGCGGGCCACCAAGGACCCGCACCGACCGCCCCGCTCACCCCCGCCGGACGGCGTCACGCATCGTAGACATCCGCCTTCCGAGGCGCCGGGTCCTGCACCGCGCCCGACAGGAACGACGACCGCGCACCGAACTTGTCGGTGTCGACCCCGTTCTCCTTGAGCACCTTCAGCGCCGCCGAGTGCACCACACGCAGCACCGGCGTCGCCGCCCGCAACGCGTCGTCCGCCATGAACCGGTGCCGCCACGGCTGCGAGGCCCACGCGTGCCGCAGCCCGAACGGCTCCGGCAGGACCAGCTTGCCGCCCAGCCAGTCCAGCAGCGGCGGGTACCAGGTGAACGGCGCCCGCGCGGCCAGCCGCACCACCTCGTCCGGCTCGATCAGCGGCAGCGACACCGTCCTGGTCTCCCAGAACCTGATCGCCTTGGCGACCGACTTCGTCTTCGGCGACGACGACGTGGTGAACAACCCGTGCACCGGACCCAGCGCGTGCCCCGTCACCTCGATCCGCAGCGTCTCGTGCAGCACCGTCACGGTGATCATCATCGTGATCACCAGCTGACCGTCCCACAACGTGAACTGGACGCCCAGATAGTGGCGGTCACCGCTGCCGAACTGCTGCTCGTTGCAGATCCGCTGTATCTCGTGCGGCTTGAGCTGGTACGCCTCGACGTCCGTACCGCTGGGGCGGGAGACCGACTTGGCGCCCTCCCCGACCGGGGTGACGATCCAGTGCCGTATCGACGGCGTTGGGAACCCGCCCGTGTGCAGCGGTCCGCGCGTCAGCATCCGCAGCTGGTCATGGATGGACCGGATCACGTCCCAGCTGCGGAACGGATTGATCTCCTTGCCCTCCTCGCGGGGGATCAGATCCTCCGCGAGCTGCCAGCTGCCCCAGCGGGTGCCCATCCCGAGGATGCCCTTGGGGCCCGCGTAGAACACGGAGTTCGACTGCTGCTCCGCGCCGAGCCGGGCCAGCCCCTGGCGCAGCGCCTCCGCGGCCGTCTCGTTGGGGGAGGTCGGCACCGACTCGGGGATCTTCGCCCCGACCCCGCCGCCCGACAGCAGCCCGTCCCAGCGCGAGCGCAGATCCACCGCGGTCTGCTCACAGATCCGCTTCGCCCACAGCCAGCCGATCACCGGCGCGACGATCGCGGCCCGCGTGTACCAGGGCCAGAAGCCGTGCAGCGGCAGCCGCCACAGCATGATCACCGCGAGCACCCCCACCGCGAACAGCAGGGTCGTACCGAGCGCGGACATCCTCTTGTTGGTGGAACCGGAACTCCACCTGCGGAGCTGGAAGACCAGCAGCCAGCCGAGCAGCCCGGGCAGGAACACCACCCCGCACAGCACCATGATCGCCGTGAGCCAGCTGTCGCGGTGCTTGCGGATACGGGTCGCCGCCAGACAGTGCTCGACGACCGCCTGCGGATCGATCCCGAACGACTGGATCAGCGGCGCCCGGCCGCCGCCCAGCATGCGCGTCTGGACGGCCCGCGAGAACGCCTCACCGAGGTTCGGCGTGAACAGGGACGCCCACTTGCGGCCCCCCGCGATCGTGGACTGGTACAGGTCGTTGTCCGCCTGCTTGATGTCCGCCAGGTCGCTGTCGCGGTACGCGGCCGACGCGAGTGCCGTGGTCGCCGCGGTCTGACCCGACGCACCCGAGAGCGGAACCTGTGCCCCCGGCCTGAAATCGAAACCCTCGTCCGCCACCGCAGAACCCCCTCGCCGCCGCGCCTTCGCTTCTGCGGCCCTTCCCGACTTGCCTGTCCCGCACACCTGTTGATCAGGTCTGCGACCGGATCGCACACTGGTACGCACCGTCGATCTGATCGGGACTCAGCGTATCCGGCGCCACCGTCATCCGTCAGCGGTCGGCGGAAGGCCGCCCGCCCGGGGGACGGCGCACGGCCCGGCGCACCCGGCCCGCGACCGGCCCCGGCCCACCGCACCCGCACCCGTACCCGCCCCGCGACCTGCCGCGGCACCGTTCCGTGCCGGGCGTACGCCGGGCGCGGACCCGCGGGGTCGCCTACGAAGGGTCCGCCGCGGTCCGTGCCCGCGGTTCCTCCGGACGTTCACTCCCGTCACGGTGCGTCCATACGTCGTACACGCGCACAGGGGCACACGGTGCCCGGGGGGAGCAACCGCCCGCGCGTGGCTACGATGGGCCAGCCGGGGGCCAGCAAGGGCCACCCGGTCCTCCGACCCTCCGGGAAGGCCATGCTGAACAAGTACGCGCGTGCATTCTTCACGCGTGTCCTCACACCGTTCGCCGCGTTTCTGATCCGCCGCGGGGTGAGCCCTGACACGGTCACCCTCCTCGGAACCGCCGGAGTGGTGGTGGGCGCGCTGGTCTTCTTCCCCCGGGGCGAGTTCTTCTGGGGCACGATCGTCATCACGCTGTTCGTCTTCTCCGACCTCGTCGACGGGAACATGGCCCGCCAGCTCGGCCGCTCCAGCCGCTGGGGTGCCTTCCTCGACTCCACCCTCGACCGGGTCGCCGACAGCGCCATCTTCGGCGGCTTCGCCCTCTGGTACGCGGGCCAGGGCGACAACAACATCCTCTGCGCGGTCTCGATCTTCTGTCTGGCCAGCGGCCAGGTGGTGTCGTACACCAAGGCACGGGGCGAGTCGATCGGGCTGCCCGTCGCCGTGAACGGCCTCGTGGAGCGCGCCGAACGCCTCGTCGTGTCCCTCGTCGCCGCCGGTCTCGCCGGGATGCACACCTTCGGCGTACCCGGTGTCGAGATCCTGCTGCCGATCGCGCTGTGGATCGTCGCCGTGGGCAGCCTCGTCACCCTCGTCCAGCGGGTCGTCACCGTCCGCAGGGAGGCCGCCGAGGCCGACGCCGAGCAGCCCCGGGTCCCCGGCGACCAGAAGCCGCAGGGCAGCGGAGCCGCCTCATGAGCACCGCCGGGCGCCTCACGGACACCCTGTACGGCGCCGGCTGGGCCACCGCCAAGAAGCTCCCCGAACCGGTCGCCGTCCGGCTCGGCCGCACCCTCGCGGACCTCGTCTGGAAACGCCGCGGCAAGGGCGTCCTGCGCCTGGAGGCGAACCTCGCGCGCGTGGTCCCGGACGCGGGACCCGAACGGCTCGCCGAACTGTCCCGCGCCGGGATGCGCTCCTATCTGCGCTACTGGATGGAGTCCTTCCGGCTGCCCGCGTGGAGCGAGCAGCGCGTCCGGTCCGGGGTCGACGTCGCCGGTCTCCACCACCTCACCGACGGACTCGCCACCGGCCGCGGCGTCGTCCTGGCGCTGCCCCACCTCGCCAACTGGGACCTCGCCGGGGCCTGGGTCACCACCGAGCTGAAGACCCCGTTCACCACCGTCGCCGAACGCCTCAAGCCCGAGACCCTGTACGACCGCTTCGTCGCCTACCGCGAGAGCCTCGGCATGGAGGTCCTCCCGCACGAAGGCGGCGCCGCCTTCGGGACCCTCGCCCGGCGGCTGCGCGCGGGCGGCCTGGTGTGCCTGGTCGCGGACCGCGACCTGTCCGCGTCCGGGGTCGAGGTCCAGTTCTTCGGCGCCACCGCCCGGATGCCCGCCGGACCCGCGCTGCTCGCCCAGCAGACCGGCGCGCTGCTGCTCCCCGTCACCCTCTGGTACGACTCCTCGCCCGTGATGCGGGGCCGGGTCCACCCGCCCGTCGAGGTGCCCGGCTCAGGTGACCGGGCCGCGAGGACGTCCGTCATGACACAAGCACTCGCGGACGCCTTCGCGTCGGGGATCGCCGAGCACCCGGAGGACTGGCACATGCTGCAACGGCTGTGGCTCGACGACCTCGACCCCGCGCACCCGCGAAGCGGGGCCACCGCATGAGGATCGGCATCGTCTGCCCGTACTCCTGGGACGTGCCGGGCGGCGTCCAGTTCCATATCCGTGACCTCGCCGAGCATCTGATCCGGCTCGGCCACGAGGTCTCCGTCCTCGCCCCCTCCGACGACGACACCCCCCTGCCCCCGTACGTCGTCTCCGCCGGCCGCGCGGTCCCCGTCCCGTACAACGGCTCGGTCGCCCGGCTGAACTTCGGGTTCCTCTCCGCCGCGCGGGTCCGCCGCTGGCTGCACGACGGCACCTTCGACGTGATCCACATCCATGAGCCCGCCGCGCCCTCGCTCGCCCTGCTGACCTGCTGGGCCGCCCAGGGGCCGATCGTCGCCACCTTCCACACGTCCAACCCGCGGTCCCGCGCGATGATCGCCGCGTACTCGATCCTCCAGGCCGCGCTGGAGAAGATCAGCGCCCGGATCGCGGTCAGCGAGTACGCCCGCCGCACCCTGGTCGAGCACCTCGGCGGCGACGCCGTCGTCATCCCCAACGGCGTCGATGTCGACTTCTTCGCGCACGCCGAGCCCCGCCCCGAGTGGCAGGGCGGCACCATCGGCTTCATCGGACGCATCGACGAGCCCCGCAAGGGCCTGCCCGTCCTGATGAAGGCCCTGCCCCGCATCCTCGCCGAACGCCCCGGCACCCGGCTCCTGGTCGCCGGCCGGGGCGACGCCGAGGAGGCCCTCGCACCGCTCCCCGCGGAGCTGCGGTCCCGGGTCGAGTTCCTCGGCATGATCAGCGACGAGGACAAGGCACGGCTGCTGCGCAGCGTCGATCTGTACGTGGCGCCCAACACCGGCGGCGAGAGCTTCGGGATCATCCTGGTCGAGGCCATGTCGGCGGGCGCGCCGGTGCTCGCCGCCGACCTCGACGCGTTCGCGCAGGTGCTGGACCAGGGTGCGGCGGGGGAACTGTTCGCGAACGAGGACGCGGGGGCGCTGGCGGGTGCGGCGGTGCGGTTGCTCGGGGACGAGGAGCGGCGGGCCGAGCTGAGCCGGCACGGCAGCAAGCATGTCCGTCGGTTCGACTGGTCCACGGTCGGGGCGGACATCCTGTCCGTCTACGAGACGGTGACCGCGGGGGCGGCGGCCGTCGCGACGGATGAGCGGGCCAGCGGGCTGCGGGCCCGGTTCGGCATCGGAACATAATCCCTTCCCGGGGGGTGCGGGTACTCGCCGGTGGACGCCCCTGGGTCTCTTGTGCAGGGCGTACTTGTCCCTGTGCCGTCGTTCGTGGGGTGCGCAGTTCCCCGCGCCCCTTTGGGGCGCGTCCGGTCGGTTCTTCGGGTCGGTGCCGGTCGGGATTCTCCGTCCTCGATCCGACACGCTCGGTACGACGCCCCCTTACCCGACTGAAGAGCATCGGAGTCTGCGGGCAGAGATTCCCGCCCACCCCCTCCCGCAGCAGCGCGACTGCGGGAGGAAGGGGGTGCCCCTTCAGGGGCGCGGGGAACTGCGCAAAAACGAGGGCAGACCCGCACCCGAAGAGCGACCGTAATGGGGCAGCATCCAGGGGCGCGGGGAACTGCGCAAAAGACGAGGGCCGACCCGCACCCGGAGAACAACCGATCGGGGCAGCATCCAGGGGCGCGGGGAACTGCGCACCCACGGACGACCCGCACTGGGACGAGTACGCCCAGCACAGGGAACCCCGGAGGCGCGAGCGAAGGCGACCCGCTCGGGTACGGGCGGGGGAACGGGTGGCGGACCGGCGGTTAGCCTTGCGGGGTGACCTCGACACTGATCTGGATCGCCACCGCACTCGTGGCGATCGCCCTCTACCTCAGCTGGACGGCGGGCCGCCTGGACCGCCTGCACACCCGTATCGAAGCCGCCCGGGCCGCCCTGGACGCCCAGCTCCTGCGCCGCGCCTCCGTCACCCAGGAGCTGGCCACCTCCGGGGTCCTCGACCCGGCCGCGTCGATCGTGCTGTACGAGGCCGCGCACGCCGCCCGCCAGGCGGAGGAGGACCAGCGCGAGGTCGCGGAGAGCGAACTGAGCCAGGCCCTGCGGGCCGTGTTCGGCGAGACCCAGCAGGTGGAGGCGGTCCGCGAGGTCCCGGGCGGCGAGGAGGCGGCCGGGGAACTGGCGCAGGCCGTCCGCCGGGTCCCCATGGCGCGCCGTTTCCACAACGACGCCGTCCGCGCGGCCCGCGCCCTGCGCCGGCACCGCAAGGTCCGCTGGTTCCGGCTGGCCGGCCACGCCCCGTTCCCGCTGGCCTTCGAGATGGACGACGAACCCCCGGTCGCCCTCGCCGACCGCCCCAACCGCTAGGTCCTGCCGGCGCCGACCGGCAGGGCACGCGTGGCCACTCCGGGTACCCCTCGCACGGTCCACCGGGGCGCCGTTCGGGGGCCACCGGACCCCGCCGCGGGCGAAAACGATCCACGGGCTGTTCATTGGCCCTTGTCGGCCGCCGGACCGGAAGGGTTTCCTCGGTGGAGCACACACCTTCTTCACCGAGTGAGGTCACCCCGTGTCCAGCACCCCTGTCAGCACCGACCAGACCGTCCCCGCCACGGGCACCGCGCGCGTCAAGCGCGGTATGGCGGAGCAGCTCAAGGGCGGCGTGATCATGGACGTCGTCACCCCCGAACAGGCGAAGATCGCCGAGGACGCGGGCGCGGTCGCCGTCATGGCCCTGGAGCGGGTCCCCGCCGACATCCGCAAGGACGGCGGGGTGGCCCGGATGTCCGACCCGGACATGATCGAGGGCATCATCGCGGCCGTCTCCATCCCCGTGATGGCGAAGTCCCGGATCGGCCACTTCGTGGAGGCCCAGGTGCTCCAGGCCCTCGGCGTCGACTACATCGACGAGTCCGAGGTGCTGACCCCCGCCGACGAGGTCAACCACTCCGACAAGTTCGCCTTCACCACCCCGTTCGTCTGCGGTGCGACCAACCTGGGCGAGGCGCTGCGCCGGATCGCCGAGGGCGCCGCCATGATCCGCTCCAAGGGCGAGGCCGGCACCGGCAACGTCGTCGAGGCGGTCCGGCATCTGCGGCAGATCAAGAACGAGATCGCCCGGCTGCGCGGCTACGACAACAACGAGCTGTACGCCGCCGCCAAGGATCTGCGCGCCCCCTACGAGCTGGTCAAGGAGGTCGCCGAGCTCGGCAAGCTGCCCGTGGTGCTGTTCTCCGCCGGTGGGGTCGCGACCCCCGCCGACGCCGCGCTGATGCGTCAGCTCGGGGCCGAGGGCGTCTTCGTCGGTTCCGGCATCTTCAAGTCCGGCGACCCGGCCAAGCGCGCCGCGGCGATCGTCCGCGCGACCACCTTCTTCGACGACCCGAAGGTCATCGCGGACGCCTCCCGTGATCTGGGCGAGGCCATGGTCGGCATCAACTGCGACACGCTGCCCGAGTCCGAGCGGTACGCCAACCGCGGCTGGTGAGCGTCCCCGTACCGTCCCCACCGAGCAGCGAGGCACAGGTCAGCAGGACATGACGAGCCCGTCCACGACGATCACGACGGCCCCGGGAGCGGTACCCGGGGCCGGGGCGCCGGTCATCGGCGTCCTCGCCCTCCAGGGCGACGTACGGGAGCATCTGACCGCCCTGGCCGCGGCGGGGGTGACGGCGAGGACGGTCCGCCGTCCGGAGGAACTGGCCGCGGTCGACGCCCTGGTCGTCCCGGGCGGCGAGTCCACCACCATCTCCAAACTCGCGGTCCTCTTCGGCATGATGGAACCGCTGCGCGCGCGGGTGCGCGACGGGATGCCCGTGTACGGCACCTGCGCGGGCATGATCATGCTGGCAGGCAGGATCCTCGACCCGCGTTCGGGCCAGGAGACCTTCGGCGGTATCGACATGACCGTGCGCCGTAACGCCTTCGGGCGGCAGAACGAGTCGTTCGAGGCCGCGGTCGCCGTCAAGGGCGTGCCCGGGGAGCCCGTGGAGGGTGTCTTCATCCGCGCTCCCTGGGTGGAGTCCGTCGGGGCGGGCGCCGAGGTGCTGGCCGAGCACGGCGGGCACATCGTCGCCGTGCGCCAGGGCAACGTCCTGGCCACGTCGTTCCATCCGGAGCTGACGGGCGATCACCGGGTGCACGCCCTCTTCGTCGCGATGGCGACGGCCGCCGTCACCCGCTGACGGCCGCACCGGGGCACCCGACGCGGTGCGCCCGGTGCGCGAGATACGGGCGGCGCGATCCTTGTAGGATCGCTGGCGTTCGTACGGAGATGGGTTACGCGAAGGAGACAGGCAGATGTCCGGCCACTCTAAATGGGCCACGACGAAGCACAAGAAGGCCGTGATCGACGCCAAACGCGGCAAGCTCTTCGCGAAGCTGATCAAGAACGTCGAGGTCGCCGCCCGGATGGGCGGTGTCGACCTCGAAGGCAACCCGACGCTGTACGACGCCGTGCAGAAGGCCAAGAAGCAGTCGGTGCCCAACAAGAACATCGACTCCGCGATCAAGCGCGGTGGTGGCCTTGAGGCCGGTGGCGCCGACTACGAGACGATCATGTACGAGGGCTACGGCCCCAACGGTGTCGCGGTCCTCATCGAGTGCCTCACCGACAACCGCAACCGCGCCGCCTCGGACGTGCGCGTGGCGATGACCCGCAACGGCGGCTCCATGGCCGACCCGGGCTCGGTGTCGTACCTGTTCCACCGCAAGGGCGTCGTCCTGGTGCCCAAGGGCGAGCTCAGCGAGGACGATGTGCTCGGAGCCGTCCTCGACGCGGGCGCCGAGGAGGTCAACGACCTCGGTGAGTCCTTCGAGGTGCTCAGCGAGGCGTCCGACATGGTCGCGGTGCGCACCGCCCTCCAGGACGCGGGCATCGACTACGACTCCGCCGAGGCCAACTTCGTCCCGACCATGCAGGTCGAGCTGGACGAGGAGGGCGCGCGGAAGATCTTCAAGCTGATCGACGCCCTGGAGGACAGCGACGACGTGCAGAACGTCTTCGCCAACTTCGACGTCCCCGACGACGTGATGGAGAAGGTCGACGCCTGACGCGCCGGACCCACCCGCGGGACGGGCCGCCGGGGAGCCCTCCCCGCCGGCCCGTCCGTGCGTCGGCCCCGATTGTCGGTGGGAGCCGATAGCCTGCGTGAACAGGTGAGCGAAGGGAGCGGTCGGGGTGCGTGTACTGGGGGTGGACCCCGGGCTGACCCGCTGCGGGGTCGGGGTGGTCGAGGGCGTCGCGGGGCGGCAGCTCACCATGATCGGCGTCGGAGTGGTGCGGACGCCCGCCGACGCCGAGCTGGGGCAGCGGCTCGTCGCCATCGAGCAGGGCATCGAGCGCTGGCTGGACGAGCACGACCCGCAGTACGTCGCCGTGGAGCGCGTCTTCAGCCAGCACAACGTCACCACGGTGATGGGCACCGCCCAGGCCAGCGCCGTCGCGATGCTCTGCGCCGCCCGCCGCGGGCTGCCCGTCGCCCTGCACACCCCCAGCGAGGTCAAGGCCGCCGTCACCGGCAGCGGCCGGGCCGACAAGGCGCAGGTGGGCGCGATGGTCACCCGGCTGCTGCGGCTCGACGCCCCGCCCCGCCCCGCCGACGCGGCCGACGCCCTCGCCCTCGCCATCTGCCACATCTGGCGCGGCCCCGCGGTCAACCGCCTCCAGCAGGCGCACGACGAGGCCCGCCGTGCCCGCCCCCTCGCCCGGAAGGTCACCCGATGATCGCCTTCGTCAGCGGACCCGTCGCAGCCCTCGCCCCCGACGCGGCCGTGGTCGAGGTCGGCGGCCTCGGCATCGCCGTGCAGTGCGCGCCGAACACCCTCGCCACGCTCCGCGTCGGCACCCCCGCCCGTATCGCGACCTCGCTGGTCGTCCGCGAGGACTCGCTGACGCTGTACGGCTTCGCCGACGACGACGAGCGCCAGACGTTCGAGCTGCTCCAGACCGCGAGCGGCGTCGGCCCCCGGCTCGCCCAGGCCATGCTCGCCGTGCACAGCCCGGACACCCTGCGCAGGGCGGTCGCCACCGCCGACGAGAAGACGCTCGTCGCCGTGCCCGGTATCGGCAAGAAGGGCGCCCAGAAGCTGCTGCTGGAGCTGAAGGACCGCCTCGGCGCCCCCCGGGGCACCGCCCCGGTCGCCGCCGCCGCGGTCAGCGGCTGGCGCGACCAGCTCCACGCCGCCCTGATCGGCCTCGGCTACGCGGGCCGCGAGGCCGACGAGGCGGTCGCCGCCGTGACCCCGCAGGCCGAGGCCGCCGACGGCACCCCCCAGGTGGGCCCGCTCCTGAAGGCCGCGCTCCAGACCCTCAACCGGACCCGCTGAGCGCCCCCGCACCGCCGCCCCCCGCCCCACCGAACCGCGAGGCACACACCTGATGAACCGGGACGACACGACCGACGAGGCGCCCGACACCGAGGCCGACCGGCTCGTGGGCGCGTCCGCGGACCGTGAGGACCAGGCCGTGGAGGCCGCGCTGCGGCCCAAGGACCTGGACGAGTTCATCGGCCAGGAGAAGGTCCGCGAGCAGCTCGACCTCGTCCTGCGGGCGGCCCGCGCGCGCGGCGCCACCGCCGACCACGTCCTGCTCTCCGGCGCCCCCGGCCTCGGCAAGACCACCCTCTCCATGATCATCGCGGCCGAGATGGAGGCCCCGATCCGGATCACCAGCGGCCCCGCCATCCAGCACGCGGGCGACCTCGCCTCGATCCTCTCGTCCCTCCAGGAGGGCGAGGTCCTCTTCCTCGACGAGATCCACCGGATGTCGCGGCCCGCCGAGGAGATGCTCTACATGGCGATGGAGGACTTCCGGGTCGACGTGATCGTCGGCAAGGGCCCCGGCGCCACCGCGATCCCGCTGGAGCTGCCGCCCTTCACCCTGGTCGGCGCCACCACCCGCGCCGGGCTGCTGCCCCCGCCGCTGCGCGACCGCTTCGGATTCACCGCGCACATGGAGTTCTACGAGCCCGCCGAGCTGGAGCGGGTCGTGCACCGCTCCGCCGGACTGCTCGACGTGGAGATCGACACCGCCGGCGCCGCCGAGATCGCCGGCCGCTCCCGCGGCACCCCCCGGATCGCCAACCGGCTGCTGCGCCGGGTGCGGGACTACGCCCAGGTCAAGGCCGACGGGGTGATCGACCGCGAGATCGCGCGGGCCGCCCTGCGGGTGTACGAGGTGGACGCGCGCGGACTCGACCGGCTGGACCGCGGTGTCCTGGAGGCCCTGCTGAAGCTCTTCGGCGGTGGCCCGGTCGGTCTGTCCACGCTGGCCGTGGCGGTGGGGGAGGAGCGGGAGACCGTCGAGGAGGTCGCGGAGCCGTTCCTGGTCCGGGAGGGACTGCTGGCGCGCACACCCCGTGGCCGGGTGGCCACGCCCGCCGCGTGGGCGCATCTGGGACTGACGGCTCCTGAGCGGGCCCCCGGCGGTTTCGCGGGCGGAATCGGACAACAGGACCTGTTCGGGGCGTGACGGCGCGCGCTCACCCCGGGCCGGGAACCCCGGTGCCATGCTGAGCGTTGTTCCATGAGCGCGGACTCGCTTAGACTCCGCCGATGCCCCCCTTATCGGGACGGCGATCACACACCCCCAACGATCAGGCCGCTCAGCAGCGGCGGTCCCTTGAAGGAAGTTCCGACCCGTGAGTCTCGTGACCCTCCTCCCGTTCATCGTGCTCATCGGGGCCATGTTCCTGATGACCCGGTCTGCGAAGAAGAAGCAGCAGCAGGCCGTCCAGATGCGGGACCAGATGCAGCCCGGATCAGGTGTCCGCACGATCGGTGGCCTGTACGCCACCGTCAAGGAGGTCAGTGACGACACGGTCCTCGTCGAGGCCGCCCCCGGCGTCCATCTGATCTTCGCCAAGAACGCCATCGGCGCCGTGCTGGACGACG
The DNA here is from genome assembly GCF_036250755.1 of Streptomyces uncialis. NCBI lineage: Bacteria > Bacillati > Actinomycetota > Actinomycetes > Kitasatosporales > Streptomycetaceae > Streptomyces > Streptomyces uncialis. The sequence continues at coordinate 7,686,151 of NZ_CP109583.1, forward strand.
ACGAGTACAACCGTCTCGTCCACGGCACCGAGTTCTCCGACGACGACGCCGACGAGATCACCGGCTCCGCCGTCCCCGACGACGCCTCCTCCCTCACCGAGGCCGACGGCGCCGGTCCCCGGATCGACCTCGGCAAGTCCGACGCCGAGGCCAAGGACAAGCCGGACACCGAGGACACGCCGGCCGCCCAGGCCGAGCGGCCGGCCGACGCCGAGCCGAAGAAGACCGACGGCGAGTCGGACGCGAAGTAGTCACGCCCGGGAGTCCCGCCGAGACCGCTCACGAGCGGCGGCTCCCGGGTCGTGCTGGCTTCACGCCGCATCTCTCCACACCAGTGACCGGCCGTCGGCGCCCGACCCGCGTGGGACGGCTGGAGAGGGAGAAACGACAAGGTGGCAGCACCCAAGAAGGGCCGTAAGCCGAGCGCACAGGGCAGGCCGGGGCGCACGCTGGTCCTGACCCTGATCGCCATGGTGGCGCTCACCGGGGGAATGTTCCTTTCGGGGCACACTACTCCGCGGCTCGGGATCGACCTCGCCGGTGGTACGAGCATCACGCTCAAGGCGAAGAACGAACCCGGTCAGAAGAACGCGGTCAACAAGACCAACATGGAAACCGCCGTCGGCATCATCGAGCGGCGGGTGAACGGTCTCGGTGTCTCCGAGGCCGAGGTGCAGACCCAGGGCAACGACAACATCATCGTCAACATCCCCAAGGGGACCGACGAGGAGTCCGCCCGTGAGCAGGTCGGCACGACCGCGAAGCTGGCGTTCCGCCCGGTGCTCGCCGGGATGCCCGCGGTAGCGGGCGGCGAGGCCACCCCCAAGCCGTCGCCCAGCACCTCCGGTGAGAAGGCCGAGGGCGACAAGAAGGACAAGGGCGCCAAGGCCGAGCCGTCCGGCTCGACCTCCGCCGACCCCCCGGGTTCGCCGTCCCCGTCGGCCACCACCCAGGGCCGCGCGGTCACCAGTGGTCTCGCCGCCCAGGACGAGACCCCAGCCCCCAGCGGTTCCACGAACCCCGGTTCGTCCGCGCCCAGCGGCAGCCCCTCCGCCGTGGCCCCCGAGGCCCCCGCGGCGGCCCCCGGCATCCCCGCAGACCTCCAGAAGAAGCTCGAAGCGCTCGACTGCTCCACCGCCCCTGCCCGCGCCGACGCGGGCTCCAAGGCCGGCGTGGCGAAGAACGGCGAGAGCATCGTCTCCTGTGACCCGGAGTCCCAGTTCAAGTACGCGCTGGGGCCGGTCGCCGTCGAGGGCAAGCGGATCAAGGAAGCCAGCGCGGCCATCGACCCCCGGGGTGTCGAGGGCTGGATCGTGCAGATGACCTTCGACGGCAAGGGCGCCGACCAGTTCGGCGACATCACCGGTCAGCTCGCCGCCAAGCCCGCCCCCGAGAACCAGTTCGCGATCGTCCTCGACGGTGAGATCGTCTCCGCGCCGTCCGTGAGCACCGCGATCTCCGGTGGCAACGCCCAGATCTCCGGTGGCTTCAACCAGAAGTCCGCCGAGGCGCTCGGCAACATGCTCTCGTACGGTGCCCTGCCGCTCACGTTCGAGGAGCAGAGCGTCACCACCGTCACCGCCGCGCTCGGCGGGGAGCAGCTCGAAGCGGGTCTCATCGCCGGTGCCATCGGTCTGGCGCTCGTCGTGATCTACCTCGTCGTGTACTACCGCGGTCTGGCGCTGATCGCGATCGCCTCCCTGCTGCTGTCCGCGGCGCTGACCTATGTGCTGATGTCGCTGCTCGGCCCGGCCATCGGCTTCGCGCTGAACCTGCCGGCCGTCTGCGGCGCGATCGTCGCCATCGGTATCACAGCCGACTCGTTCATCGTGTTCTTCGAACGGGTACGGGACGAGGTCCGTGAGGGCCGCACGCTGCGTCCCGCCGTCCAGCGCGGCTGGCCCCGCGCCCGGCGCACCATCCTGGTCTCGGACTTCGTGTCCTTCCTCGCCGCCGCGGTGCTCTTCGTGGTCACGGTCGGCAAGGTCCAGGGCTTCGCGTTCACGCTGGGTCTGACCACCCTGCTGGACGTGTTCGTGGTGTTCTTCTTCACCAAGCCGCTGCTGACCCTGGCCGCCCGTTCCAAGTTCTTCTCGGACGGTCACCCCTGGTCCGGCTTCGACCCGAAGCGGCTCGGCGTCAAGCCCCCGGTCCGCCGCTCCCGTCGCCCCGTCGCCCCGCTGACCGACCCGAAGGAGGCGTGACATGTCGCGACTCGGCGAACTTGGCGCCAAGCTGTACCGCGGTGAGGTCGGCTACGACTTCGTCGGCAAGCGCACGTTCTGGTACGGCGTCTCGATACTGATCACCATCGCGGCGATCGTGGGCCTCGGGGTGCGCGGTCTCAACATGGGCATCGAGTTCCAGGGCGGCGCCGTCTTCACCACGCCGAAGACGAGCGTGTCCGCCGGCCAGGCGGAGAAGGTCGCCGAGGAGGCGGCCGGGCACGACGCGATCGTGCAGGAGCTCGGCACCGGTGGTCTGCGTATCCAGATCAGCAACGTCGACACCACCAAGGCCGACCAGATCCGTCCCATGCTCGCCAAGGAACTGAACGTCGACCCGAAGGTGATCAACGCCGAGCTCGTCGGTCCGAGCTGGGGCGAGCAGATCGCCAACAAGGCGTGGACCGGTCTCGCGGTGTTCATGATCCTGGTGGTGATCTATCTCGCCATCGCCTTCGAGTGGCGGATGGCGCTGGCCGCGCTGATCGCCCTGATCCACGACCTCACCATCACCGTGGGTGTCTACGCCCTCGTCGGCTTCGAGGTGACCCCGGGTACCGTCATCGGTCTGCTGACGATCCTCGGCTACTCGCTGTACGACACGGTGGTGGTCTTCGACTCGCTCAAGGAACAGTCGAAGGACCTCGCCAAACAGACCCAGTTCACCTACAGCGAGGTCGCCAACCGCTCCATCAACAGCACCCTGGTGCGGTCGATCAACACCACGGTCGTCGCGCTGCTGCCGGTCGCCGGTCTGCTGTTCATCGGTGGCGGTGTCCTGGGCGCGGGCATGCTCAACGACATCTCCCTGTCGCTGTTCGTCGGCCTCGCGGCCGGTGCCTACTCGTCGATCTTCATCGCCACGCCGCTCGTCGCCGACTTCAAGGAGCGCGAGCCGCAGATGAAGGCCCTCAAGAAGCGGGTCCTCGCCAAGCGCGCGCAGGCCGCCCGTGACGAGCGGGTCCCCGGTGAGCAGGGCGACGACGAGGGTGACCCGCAGGACGTCCTGCCGGGTGAGGCGCAGGCCGCCGTCGTCGGCCCGCGTACCCAGCCGCCGTCCCGTGGCCGTGGCCGCGGCCGTCCGTCGGGCAAGCGCCGATGACCGGGATCCGCGAGCTGCTGCTGAGCCGTATCCGCGATGTGCAGGACTATCCGGAGCCGGGCGTGGTGTTCAAGGACATCACCCCGCTGCTCGCGGACCCGGCCGCGTTCACGGCGCTGACGGACAGCCTGGCGGAGTTCACCGTCCGCCACGGGGCCACCAAGGTCGTGGGCCTGGAGGCCCGTGGCTTCATCCTGGGGGCCCCGGTGGCGGTGCGCGCGGGTGTCGGCTTCATCCCCGTCCGCAAGGCGGGGAAGCTGCCCGGTGCGACGCTCAGCCAGGCGTACGCCCTGGAGTACGGCACCGCGGAGATCGAGGTGCACGCCGAGGACCTCAGCCCGGGCGACCGGGTCATGGTCATCGACGACGTCCTCGCGACGGGCGGCACCGCCGAGGCGTCGCTGTCGCTGATCCGCCGGGCCGGCGCCCAGGTCGCGGGGGTCGCCGTCCTGATGGAGCTGGGCTTCCTGGACGGCCGGGCCCGGCTGGAGGCGGCGCTGGACGGCGCTCCGCTGGAGGCACTGATCAAGGTCTGACCGTACGAAGGTGCACGAAGGTGCACGAAGGTGCACGAAGGCGCTCCGGGAAGGAATTCCCGGGGCGCCTTCTTCGTGCCCGGTGAAGAGAGTTTTCCGGCCACTCCCAATGGTGGGGGAATAAACGGGCGGTGGTATTCGCCTGGCGGATATCAACTCCCGTCATCTGGTGGACGACCCGTGGTGGGTTAAGAAAACATGCAGGTCAGAGCGGATGTCAGCCCTGTAATGTTGAAACGGATAACGGAATTGGGAAGTGGCTCAAATGTTCCTCAAGTCGCTTGGTGGCCGAAGTGAATACCGGCCATGATCTGAGGCGACCCACCCCGCAAGGGGAATGAAAAAACGGAGGAACACCATGCAGCTTTCCCGAAAGCTCGCCACCGGCGCGCTGACCCTGGTCTCCGTGGCCACGATGTCGTCCCTGGCCTCTCCCGCCGGCGCGGCCCAGCCCGCGCCGAAGGCGGAGAAGCCGGTCGAGATCACCCTCACCGCCGTCCCCGACGTCGGCGCCCAGTGCGGCGGCGACTGGAAGCGCGCGGTCGGCGTCCCGCTCCGCTGGAAGAAGATCACCTCCAACTGCTCGACCTGGGGGAGCCCCAGCTACAAGGCCGCCTACCAGTGGAAGGCCGAGCGCGGCGCGCCCTGCATCAAGGTGAAGGGCTTCCAGAACGGCCGTGAGAAGTGGTTCAACGCCGGCTGCGGCCGCAGCGGCCAGATCCGCAATGTGCCGTGGGGCAACGTCGCCGCCAAGAAGGCGATCCAGGTGAAGGGCGCCTCGCTCTTCCGCTGGCGCTGATCACCCCGTCCGCCGGCCGCTGACCACGTGCCGACGGACGGACACCCACGGGGTACGACGGGGCACCGCTGATCCGCGGGCCTCGCACAGCACACATGAGACGGGCCCGGAGGAATTCCGGGCCCGTCCCTTGCGTTCCACCGCTCCCAGGCTGTCCGATGGACGGCACGGGTCACCCGACCCGCGACGGCCCACCGGCCGCGGTCCCGCCCGCGCACCACGCCCGCGAGCCCCCGGCACCGGGCCGTCACCCCCCCCGCCCCGGACACCCGGGCCCGGCGGCCCCGGTCCGGGGAGCCGCCCGGTCCCGGCCCCGAGGCGCACAAGGGGAGGACACGGCCCAGGGTCGATACCATGGGCCTTCCGGGGCCCGACCCAGGGACCCGGAAGCGCACGAGGAGCGCACTTGCCAGACGAGCCCCAGCCACTCGCCGCCACGCCCGACACGCAGGCCGACCGGGCGGCGGCCCCCGCGACCGCCCCCGTGGCCCACGCGCAGAGCGCGCCGCACGGGAAGCCCGCCGAGCACACGCGAAGCGCCGGCCAGGCGGCGGAGCCGTCACGCCCCAAGCCGCCCGAGCGCCCCGCCGCCGCGCCCGCTCCGGCCGCCGCGCCCGCGCCCGCTCCCGTGAAGCCCGCCCCGGCCCGCGGCGGCGCCGGTCAGTCCGTCGCGCGCTCCGCCTCGCCGAACCGTGTCCGGGCCCGGCTCGCCCGGCTCGGCGTCCAGCGTTCCAACCCGTACAACCCGGTCCTGGAGCCGTTGCTGCGGATAGTGCGCGGCAACGACCCCAAGATCGAGACGGCGACGCTCCGCCAGATCGAGCAGGCCTACCAGGTCGCCGAACGCTGGCACCGCGGCCAGAAGCGCAAGAGCGGCGACCCGTACATCACCCACCCGCTCGCGGTCACCACGATCCTCGCCGAGCTGGGCATGGACCCGGCGACGCTGATGGCGGGCCTGCTGCACGACACCGTCGAGGACACCGAGTACGGCCTGGACACCCTGCGCCGTGACTTCGGTGACACCGTCGCCCTCCTCGTGGACGGCGTCACCAAGCTGGACAAGGTCAAGTTCGGTGAGGCCGCGCAGGCGGAGACCGTGCGCAAGATGGTCGTCGCCATGGCCAAGGACCCGCGCGTCCTGGTCATCAAGCTCGCCGACCGGCTCCACAACATGCGCACCATGCGCTACCTCAAGCGGGAGAAGCAGGAGAAGAAGGCCCGCGAGACGCTGGAGATCTACGCCCCGCTCGCCCACCGGCTGGGCATGAACACCATCAAGTGGGAGCTGGAGGACCTCGCCTTCGCGATCCTCTACCCCAAGATGTACGACGAGATCGTCCGGCTCGTCGCGGAGCGCGCCCCCAAGCGGGACGAATACCTCGCCATAGTGACCGACGAGGTCCAGGCCGATCTGCGCGCCGCCCGTATCAAGGCGACCGTCACGGGCCGCCCGAAGCACTACTACAGCGTCTACCAGAAGATGATCGTCCGCGGCCGGGACTTCGCGGAGATCTACGACCTGGTGGGCATCCGTGTCCTGGTGGACACCGTCCGCGACTGCTACGCGGCCCTGGGCACCGTCCACGCGCGCTGGAACCCGGTTCCGGGGCGCTTCAAGGACTACATCGCGATGCCCAAGTTCAACATGTACCAGTCGCTGCACACCACGGTGATCGGCCCCAACGGCAAGCCCGTCGAGCTCCAGATCCGTACGTTCGACATGCACCGCCGCGCCGAGTACGGCATCGCCGCGCACTGGAAGTACAAGCAGGAGGCCGTGGCGGGCGCGTCCAAGGTACGCACCGACGCGCCCCGCAGCCCCGCCGGCCGGTCGGGCAAGGACAGCGCCGCCGTCAACGACATGGCGTGGCTGCGCCAGCTCCTCGACTGGCAGAAGGAGACCGAGGACCCGGGCGAGTTCCTGGAGTCCCTGCGCTTCGACCTGTCCCGCAACGAGGTCTTCGTCTTCACCCCCAAGGGCGACGTCATAGCGCTGCCCGCGGGCGCCACCCCCGTCGACTTCGCGTACGCCGTGCACACCGAGGTCGGGCACCGCACCATAGGAGCCCGGGTCAACGGCCGTCTCGTGCCGCTCGAATCGACGCTCGACAACGGCGACCTGGTGGAGGTCTTCACCTCCAAGGCGACAGGCGCGGGACCCTCCCGCGACTGGCTCGGCTTCGTCAAGTCGCCACGGGCCCGCAACAAGATCCGTGCCTGGTTCTCCAAGGAACGCCGCGACGAGGCGATCGAACAGGGCAAGGACTCCATCGCCCGCGCGATGCGCAAGCAGAACCTGCCCATCCAGCGCATCCTCACCGGCGACTCCCTGGTCACCCTCGCGCACGAGATGCGCTACCCCGACATCTCGTCGCTGTACGCGGCGATCGGCGAGGGCCATGTCGCCGCGCAGAGCGTCGTCCAGAAGCTCGTCCAGGCCCTCGGCGGCGAGGAGGCCGCCAGCGAGGACATCGAGGACGTACCGCCCGCGCGCGGACGCTCCCGCAAGCGCCGCTCCAACGCCGACCCCGGGGTCGTCGTCAAGGGCGTCGACGACGTCTGGGTGAAGCTGGCCCGCTGCTGCACCCCCGTACCCGGCGACCCCATCATCGGGTTCGTCACCCGGGGCAGCGGTGTCTCCGTGCACCGCGCGGACTGCGTCAACGTCGAGTCGCTGTCCAAGCAGCCCGAACGCATGCTGGACGTCGAGTGGGCACCCACCCAGTCCTCGGTGTTCCTCGTCGCCATCCAGGTCGAGGCACTGGACCGGTCCCGGCTGCTCTCCGACGTCACCCGCATCCTGTCGGACCAGCACGTCAACATCCTGTCGGCGGCCGTCCAGACCTCCCGCGACCGGGTCGCCACCTCCCGGTTCACCTTCGAGATGGGCGACCCCAAGCACCTCGGACACGTCCTCAAGGCGGTCAGAGGAGTGGAAGGCGTCTACGACGTGTACCGCGTCACCTCGGCCCGCAGGCCCTGAACCGGACGCGCACAGGGGTGGGCCCCGGCACCGAAAGTGCCGGGGCCCACCCCTGTGCGGTTCCGTGCCGGAGGGAGATCAGCCCCCGAACTCCTGGAGGCCCTTGAGCGCCTGGTCGAGCAGCGCCTGCCGCCCTTCCAGCTCCCGCTCCAGCTTGTCCGCCTTGGCGTTGTTGCCCTGCGCGCGCGCCGCTTCGGCCTGCCCGCGCAGCTTGTCCACCGCGGCCTGGAGCTGACCGGTCAGACCCTCGGCACGCGCCCGTGCCTCCGGGTTCGTCCGGCGCCACTCGGTCTCCTCCGACTCCGCGAGGGCCCGCTCCACCGCCTGCATCCGGCCCTCCACGCGCGGCCGGGCGTCCCGGGGCACATGCCCGACGGCCTCCCAGCGCTCGTTGATCGACCGGAACGCGGCCCGCGCGGACTTCAGATCGCCCACCGGGACGAGCTTCTCGGCCTCCTCGACCAGCCCCTCCTTGACCTTCAGATTCTCCGACTGCTCCGCGTCACGCTCCGCGAACAGCGAACTGCGCGCCGCGAAGAACACGTCCTGCGCACCCCGGAAGCGGTTCCACAGATCGTCCTCGTGCTCCCGCTGGGCGCGGCCCGCGGCCTTCCAGTCGGCCATCAGATCGCGGTAGCGGGCCGCCGTCGGACCCCAGTCCGTGGAACCCGACAGCGCCTCGGCCTCCGAGACCAGCCGCTCCTTGGTCCTGCGGGCCTCCTCGCGCTGCGCGTCCAGGGACGCGAAGTGCGCCTTGCGCCGCTTGGAGAAGGCCGAGCGGGCGTGCGAGAAGCGGTGCCACAGCTCGTCGTCGGACTTGCGGTCCAGCCGCGGCAGACCCTTCCAGGTGTCCACCAGCGCCCGCAGCCGCTCACCGGCCGACCGCCACTGCTCGCTGGCCGCCAGCTCCTCCGCCTCGACGACCAGGGCCTCCTTGGCGTGCCGGGCCTCGTCGGACTGCTTCGCCTTCTGGACCCGGCGCTCCTCGCGGCGCGCCTCGACGCTCTCCACCAGCTTGTCGAGCCGTACGCGCAGCGCCTGGAGATCGCCCACCGCGTGGTGCGCGTCCACCTGCTCCCGGATATGACCGATCGCCGTCTGGGCGTCCTTGCTGGACAGATCGGTCGTCCTGACCCGGCGTTCGAGGAGGCCGATCTCCACGACCAGGCCCTCGTACTTGCGCTCGAAGTAGGCCAGAGCCTCCTCGGGGGAGCCTGCCTGCCAGGAACCGACGACCTGCTCACCGTCGGCCGTACGCACGTACACGGTCCCCGTCTCGTCGACGCGGCCCCACGGGTCGCTGCTCACAGCGCCTCCTCCACATGATGTCCGCGGGGGCCTGTCGGGCCCCCGGGCATCGTCCACAGTTTCGTCACGGCCAATCTAGGCGACCGGCGGGGCGGCTGTCCGCATCCCGCGCGACCGAAATTACGCGGTGGGGATCACGACTTCGTGACCGTCGCCTTGTCGATGACCACGGTCGCGTTGGGGGCCCCGTCACCCATCCCGGAGTTCTCCCCGGCCTTCGAGATCTTCGACAGGACCTTCATGCCCGACTCGGAGAGCGTCCCGAACGGCGTGTAGTGCGGAGGCAGCTGACTGTCCTGGTACACCACGAAGAACTGGCTGCCGCCGGAGTTCTTGCCCTCCTTGGTCTGGGCGTTGTACCGGTTCGCCATGGCGACCGTGCCCGCCGGGTAGACACCGCCCTTGAGCCGCTTGTCCTTGAGGTTCTCGTCCGGGATCGTGTAGCCCGGGGTGCCCTCGCCGGTGCCCTTGGGGTCGCCGCACTGGAGCACGTAGATGCCCGAGGTGGTGAGCCGGTGGCACTTGGTGTGGTCCAGATACCCCTTCCCGAGCAGGAAGTTGAAGGAGTTCACCGTCCGCGGCGCCGCCGCCGCGTCCAGCTCCACATCCACCGCGCCGCAGGTGGTGTCCAGCTTCATGGTGTACTTCGCCGACTTGTCGATCGACAGCGCCGGTTCCTTCTTGTACGTCTTCGTGGAGGGCTCGCCCGCCGCGGGCTTCTCGCACGGATCGGGCGCCTTCGACGGCGACGGGCTCGCCTGCGAACCCGCCGAGTCCTTCTCGCCGTCGCTCCCGTCGAACGCTCCCGCCGCGTACGACACCGCGCCCCCGGCGACCACCACGGCCAGTGCCGCCGCGATCACCGCGTTCCGGGTGCGTGCCCTGCGCCGGGTGCCCTCGCGCCGCTGCTGCTGCCGCAAGAACTTCTCCCGGGCGAGCTGCCGCCGCCGCTGCTCCTGGCTGACCACCGGGTTGTCTCCTCGTACGTCTCGAAAGCCTGACCGTCTGGGTGTGTCCCGTACCGTATATGGGTTCGCTGTGGAAACGGCACCGCCGGTAGGCTCGGGGGAGCCGCGTCCCGCGGGAGCCGGGACGCCGGACGCGTCTCATCCGTACGGGAACGTCCCGGGAACGCCCCGGCACAACCGGGGAAGACCGGACAGACCCTCCCGGCGGACCCGCCGCGAGACATCCGAGAGACATTTCGAGAAGCAGAGGACGATCGTGCTCATTGCGGGGTTCCCCGCCGGGGCCTGGGGCACCAATTGCTATCTGGTGGCCCCCGCCGCGGGCGAGGAGTGCGTGATCATCGACCCGGGGCACCAGGCCGCCCCCGGGGTCGAGGAGGCAATCGCCAGGCATCGGCTCAAGCCCGTCGCGGTCGTCCTCACCCACGGCCATATCGACCATGTCGCCTCGGTCGTCCCGGTGTGCGGCGCGCACGACGTGCCCGCCTGGATCCACCCCGAGGACCGGTACATGCTGAGCGACCCCGAGAAGGCGCTCGGCCGCGCCATCGGCGCCCCGCTCATGGGTGAACTGACCGTGGGGGAGCCCGCGGATCTGCGGGAACTGACCGACGGCGCCTCGCTGGAGCTCGCCGGACTCGACCTCACCGTCGCACACGCCCCCGGCCATACCAAGGGGTCGGTGACCTTCAGGATGCCCGAGAACGCGGACGTCCCGTCCGTCTTCTTCTCGGGCGACCTGCTGTTCGCCGGCTCCATCGGACGCACCGACCTGCCCGGCGGCAGCCACCCCGAGATCCTGCGGTCGCTGGCCCGGGTATGCCTGCCGCTCGACGACTCGACCGTGGTGCTGTCCGGCCACGGCGCCCAGACCACCATCGGCCAGGAACGCGCCACCAACCCGTATCTGCGGCAGGTGGCCGCCGGCCAGGGAGCCCCCTCGGCTCCCCGACGAGGAATGTGACCAGAGACCTTCGTGAGCACCTTCAAGGCCCCCAAGGGCACGTACGACCTGACCCCGCCCGACAGCGCGACGTTCCTCGCCGTCCGTGAGGCCCTGGCCGCGCCCCTGCGCATCGCGGGCTACGGCTACATCGAGACGCCCGGCTTCGAGAACGTCGAACTGTTCGCCCGCGGTGTCGGCGAGTCCACCGACATCGTCACCAAGGAGATGTACACCCTCACCACCAAGGGCGGCGACGAACTCGCGCTGCGCCCCGAGGGCACCGCCTCCGTGCTCCGCGCCACCCTGGAGGCCGGTCTGCACAAGGCGGGCAACCTGCCGGTCAAGCTCTGGTACTCCGGCTCGTACTACCGCTACGAGCGCCCCCAGAAGGGCCGCTACCGCCACTTCTCGCAGATCGGCGCCGAGGCGATCGGCACCGAGGACCCCGCCCTCGACGCCGAGCTGATCCTGCTCGCCGACCAGGCGTACCGTTCCCTCGGGCTGCGTGACTTCCGCATCCTGCTGAACTCCCTGGGCGACAGCGAGTGCCGCCCCGCCTACCGCACGGCGCTCCAGGACTTCCTGCGCGGCCTCGACCTCGACGAGGAGACCCGCCGCCGGATCGACATCAACCCGCTGCGGGTCCTCGACGACAAGCGCCCCGACGTCCAGAAGCAGCTCGTCGACGCGCCCCTGCTGCGTGACCACCTGTGCGACGCGTGCCGCGCCTACCACGCCGAGGTCCGCGCGCTGCTCACCGCGCAGGGCGTCGCCTTCGAGGACGACGCCAAGCTGGTCCGCGGCCTCGACTACTACACCCGCACCACCTTCGAGTTCGTCCACGACGGTCTGGGCTCCCAGTCCGCGGTCGGCGGCGGCGGACGCTACGACGGGCTCTCCGAGATGATCGGCGGCCCCGCGCTGCCGTCCGTCGGCTGGGCACTGGGTGTCGACCGCACGGTCCTCGCGCTGGAGGCCGAGGGCGTCACCCTCGACATCCCGCCCGCCACCAGCGTGTACGCCGTCCCGCTCGGCGAGCAGGCCCGCACGGTCCTCTTCGGCGTCGTCGCCGAACTGCGCCGGGCCGGGGTCGCCACGGACCTCGCGTACGGCGGCCGGAGCGTCAAGGCCGCCATGAAGGGCGCCCACCGCTCCGGAGCCCGCTTCACCCTCGTCGCGGGTGAACGGGACCTCGCCGAAGGGGTCGTCCAGCTCAAGGACATGGAGTCGGGCGCACAGGAGCCGGTGGCCCTGGCCGCCGTCACCGACACGCTCCGCTCCCGGCTGGGCTGACCGCGCGGGACCTCCACCGGGTCCCCCGCGAGGGTGAGAACCGATGTCGAGGGGGTCGCGCGGCCAGGTGCCGCGCGACCCCCTCGTCGTCCGCCGGGACCGCCCGCCACCTGGGGCGGGACCCCTTCCCGCCGGACCGGCGGGATCCGGTCCGCCGGACGGGGGGCACACAGACACGTACGGCACAATGACGATGCCCTGGCCCGCGACTCGACTGACGGAACGGCGTGATGACCGAGACGATGACAGCAGACAACGACGTGTCCTCCGCTTCCCCCCGGTCCGACGCCCCCGGCAGCGTCGGCGCCGGTCGCGGACTCGCCCTGCTCCTGGTGATCACCGGCGCCGCGGGGCTGCTCGCCGCGTGGGTCATCACCATCGACAAGTTCAAGCTCCTGGAGGACTCGGGTTACGTCCCCGGGTGCAGCCTCAACCCCGTGGTGTCGTGCGGCAACATCATGGAGAGCGAGCAGTCCCATGTCTTCGGGTTCCCCAACCCGATGCTCGGCCTGGTCACCTACGGCATGATCATCTGCGTGGGGATGACCCTGCTCGCGGGCGCCCGCCTCCCCCGCTGGTACTGGCTCACCATGAACGCCGGGATGCTCTTCGGCGTGGCCTTCTGCGGCTGGCTGATGTTCCAGTCGCTCTACCGCATCCACGCGCTGTGCCTGTGGTGCTGTCTGGCCTGGGTCGCGACGATCATCATGTTCTGGTACGTGACCTCGTTCAACGTCCGCGCGGGACATCTGCCCGCCCCGGGCTGGCTGAAGAGCTTCCTCGGCGAGTTCACCTGGGTGCTGCCCGTCCTGCACATCGGCGCCATCGGCATACTGATCATGACCCGCTGGTGGGAGTTCTGGACCAGCTGAGCCGCCCCCGCACCCTTCGACGCCCCGGCCGGGCACCGCGCACGACGGTGCCCGGCCGGAGTGTCGGTGGTGTGGCATAGGGTTCCCCGGGTGGAGCCCGATCTGTTCACCGCCGCCGCCGAGGAACGCCAGGAGAAAGACCCGGCGAGCAGTCCTCTCGCCGTACGCATGCGCCCGCGCGTGCTCGACGAGGTCCTCGGCCAGCAGCATCTGCTCAAGCCCGGCGCCCCCCTGCGCCGGCTCGTCGGCGAGGGCGGCGGCGGTCCCGCCGGCCCCTCCTCGGTGATCCTCTGGGGCCCGCCCGGCACCGGCAAGACGACCCTCGCGTACGTGGTCTCCAAGGCCACCAAGAAGCGTTTCGTGGAGCTCTCCGCGATCACCGCGGGCGTCAAGGAGGTCCGCGCCGTCATCGAGAGCGCCCGCCGCGCCACCGGCGGATACGGCCAGGAGACCGTGCTCTTCCTGGACGAGATCCACCGCTTCAGCAAGGCCCAGCAGGACTCGCTGCTGCCCGCCGTGGAGAACCGCTGGGTCACCCTGATCGCCGCCACCACCGAGAACCCCTACTTCTCGATCATCTCCCCGCTGCTGTCCCGCTCCCTGCTGCTCACCCTGGAACCCCTCACCGACGACGACGTGAGCGGACTGCTGCGGCGCGCCCTCACCGACGAGCGGGGCCTCGGCGGCGCGGTCGCCCTCGCCGAGGACGCCGAGGCGCATCTGCTGCGGATCGCGGGCGGCGACGCCCGCCGGGCACTCACCGCACTGGAGGCGGGCGCGGGCGCCGCCCTCGCCAAGGGCGACGACACCCTGACGCTGAGCACCCTGGAGGAGTCCGTCGACCGGGCCGCGGTGAAGTACGACCGCGCCGGTGACCAGCACTACGACGTGGCCAGCGCGCTGATCAAGTCCATCCGCGGCTCCGACGTGGACGCCGCCCTGCACTATCTGGCCCGGATGATCGAGGCGGGGGAGGACCCCCGCTTCATCGCCCGGCGGCTGATGATCTCCGCCAGCGAGGACATCGGCCTCGCCGACCCGACGGCCCTGCCCACCGCCGTGGCCGCCGCCCAGGCCGTCGCCCTCATCGGCTTCCCCGAAGCCGCCCTCACCCTCAGCCACGCCACCATCGCACTGGCCCTCGCACCCAAGTCGAACGCCGCGACGCTCGCCATCGGCGCCGCCATGGAGGACGTCCGCAAGGGCCTCGCCGGTCCGGTGCCGACCCATCTGCGGGACGGGCACTACAAAGGCGCCGCCACCCTCGGCCACGCCAAGGGGTACGTCTATCCGCACGACGTCCCCGGCGGTATCGCCGCCCAGCGGTACGCCCCGGAGGCCGTCGACGGCAAGCGGTACTACCAGCCCACCCGGTACGGTGCGGAAGCGCGCTACGCCGATGTCGTGGAGCGGGTCCGTGAGCGGCTGCGCGGGGAGCAGGGCCCGGCCGCCCCGCCCACCGGGTCCGGGCCCCGGTAGCAGGCACCCCCGGACACCCGGTAAACTTCCCCGAGCGCTGCGTCCCGTGTCCGGCCCCGGCCGGTTCACCAGAACGGGACAAGCAGCCGGAGCCCGCGCCCTCACGGGCGGGTTCCAGGAGCGTCGCGCACCGTCGAAAGGTGTCGCGGGCAGCCCACCACCCCAGCGGTCGGTGGGCCACTCGCGTGCTGCACGTATGTGCCCAGTCCAGGGAGCGGCTGCCCAGGGGTCCAGCGGACCCCCCGGGTTTCCCCGGGCTGCGGATGCGACCTCCCTTAACCCTGGTGAGCCGTATTCGTTCAAAGTGAGAGAGGTTGGTTCGTGCCGAACCAGTCCCGTCCCAAGGTCAAGAAGTCGCGTGCCCTCGGCATCGCGCTGACCCCCAAGGCCGTCAAGTACTTCGAGGCCCGCCCCTACCCGCCGGGCGAGCACGGCCGCGGCCGCAAGCAGACCTCGGACTACAAGGTCCGTCTGCTGGAGAAGCAGCGTCTGCGCGCGCAGTACGACGTGTCCGAGCGTCAGCTCGTCCGCGCCTACGACCGCGCCAGCAAGGTCCAGGGCAAGACCGGCGAGGCCCTGATCATCGAGCTGGAGCGCCGTCTGGACGCGCTGGTGCTGCGTTCGGGCATCGCCCGCACGATCTACCAGGCCCGCCAGATGGTCGTCCACGGCCACATCGAGGTCAACGGCAAGAAGGTCGACAAGCCGTCCTTCCGTGTCCGTCCCGACGATGTCGTCATGGTCCGCGAGCGCTCGCGCGAGAAGACGCTGTTCCAGGTCTCCCGCGAGGGTGGCTACGCCGCCGACGGTGAGACCCCCCGTTACCTTCAGGTCAACCTGAAGGCCCTGGCGTTCCGCCTGGACCGGGACCCGCAGCGCAAGGAGATCCCCGTGATCTGCGACGAGCAGCTCGTCGTCGAGTACTACGCCCGCTGATCCGGACGTAGCGCTCTCCCGCGTCACCACGCCTCAGCCCGTCGTCTCCCCGCTCCCCGGAGCGGGCGAGGCGGCGGGCCGCGGTGTTCCCGGACCCGTGCCGCCGCCGTCCCCCGGCCCCACGGACGCCGCGCCCCCGTCCGGCTCCACGCTCCGCGGCCCGCCGCCGCCCGGCTCCACACCGTCCGTCCGCGCCGCCCCCGTACCGTCCGCCCCGGCATCCGGTGCGCTGTCCGGCGCCCCCGGTCCCGCGACCGGCACCACCCCGGCCGCCCCCGGCCCGTCGTCCGGCGCCGGCCCATGGCCCAGGGCCCGGCCCACCGCCGCGTCCATGCCCAGCCGGGCGCCCTCCCGCACGCACTCCTCGTACCGGACGTCGCCCAGCGCCGCCCGGGAGCGCTCCTCGCACAGCTCGTGCGGCGCGTTGTAGTGGCGTGAGCCGAACAGCGGCAGACCCACCGACGCCCACATCCGGCCCGCCGCGCCCTGGAGCACCGCCGCCTCCGCCGGATCGCCCTCGTCCACCGTGACCAGCGCCAGCAGCTCGATCGCGAGGACCGCGCCCAGCAGGTCCCGGAACGTGTGGTCGATGACCAGGCACTCCTCCAGCAGCCGCCGGGCCCGCGCCGGATCACCCTCGCAGCGGGCCGCGTACCCGAGGACGAACAGCGCGTACGCCCGGGTCCAGCGCTCCCCGTGGTCCTCGCACACCTCCCGGACGTCCTCGCACAGCCGTACCGCGTCCCCGAGCTCGCCCTGGAACGCCAGCGCCATGGCCAGCTCCACCCGGGCCATCAGGACATTGCTGTTCAGCTCCCCGATCTCCTCGTAGCGCTCCAGCGCCGAGCGGAGCAGCACCTCGGCGCGGCGGACATCGTCACCGACCAGCGCCAGACAGCCCCTGCGGTGCTCGACGTACGCGACGGCGACCGCGTTGTCCGTCCGCTCCGCCTCGTCCTGGCACTCATGGAGCGCCGCGAGCGCCGGGACCGGGTCGCCCTGGAGGATCGCCACATAGCCCAGCACCCACAGGGCCTTGAGCCGGGCCTGCGGGAAGTCGTCGGGCTGCTCCGGCGCCCCCGCGTCCAGCTCCACGCTGCGCTGGAGCCAGTGCCGGCCCTCCGAGAGCCGCCCGCAGCCCACCCAGTAGAACCAGAGGGTGCCCGCGAGATGCTGGCCGAGCCGGGTGTCGCCGGGCTCGGTGAGGCAGTGCTCCAGGGCGGTACGCAGATTGGGCAGCTCCGCCTCGATCCGCGCGGCCACCTCCGCCTGGCGCGGGGAGAACCACTCCAGCTCGCACCAGGTCGCCAGCCCCATGTACCAGTCCCGGTGGCGCCGCCGCAGCCGTACCGCGTCCCCGGAACCCTCCAGCCAGTCGGCGCCGTACGCGCGGACCGTGTCCAGCATCCGGTAGCGCACCCCGGCGGCCCCGTCCTCACGGCCCACCACGGACTGTTCGAGCAGGGCCGACAGCACATCGAGGACATCGTCCGCGTGCAGCCCGTCCCCGCCGCACACGTACTCGACGGCGTCCAGGTCGAAGGCGCCGGAGAACACCGAGAGCCGCGCCCACAGCAGCCGCTCCCGCGCGGTGCACAGCTCATGGCTCCAGCCGATCGCCGTCCGCAGCGTCTGATGGCGGGGCAAAGCGTCCCGGCCGCCCCCGGTGAGCAGCCGGAAACGGTCGTCGAGGCGGTGCAGCAGCTGACCGGGGGACAGCGCGGTGAGCCGTCCCGCCGCCAGCTCCAGCGCGAGCGGTATGCCGTCCAGCCGGCGGCAGACCTCCCGCGCGTCGTCCGCCGCCGCGTCGTCCAGCGCGAAGCCGGGCACCACGGCCGCCGCCCGGTCCGTGAACAGGGCCAGGGCGTCCGGCTCGCCCAGCGGGGCGAGCGGCACCACCCGCTCCCCGCTCAGCCCCAGCGGACGCCGGCCCGCGGCGAGGACGGTGAGCCCCGGCGCGGCCCGCAGCAGCGCCCCGACCAGCGCCGCGCACGGGTCCACCAGATGTTCGTAGCCGTCCACGACGAGCAGGACCCGGCGGTCCGCGAAGTGCTCCAGCAGCACCTCACGGGCGGGCCGGGCGGTGTGGTCGGTGAGCGCCAGGGCCTCCACGACCGCGTACTCCAGCAGATCGTCGGCGGTCACCGCCGCCAGCTCCACCAGCCGCGCCCCGCCCGGCGGAGCGCACACGGCCGCCGCGCGCGCCGCCAGCCGGGACTTGCCGACCCCGCCCATACCGGTCACGGTCACCAGCCGGGATTCCTCCAGCGCGCCCGCCAGACAGGCCAGCTCGGGAGCGCGTCCCACGAAGGCGTTCAGCTCCAGCGGCAGGGCACCGGACACCCCCGGGAACTGCGCAGAATCGTCTCTTCGGGCCCCGGGCCGCGATGTGCGTCGCATGAGAGACGGAGCGTACCCAGGCATAAGCGGTCCGTACAATCAGCCCGCACGGGCCGCCCCGTCGCGGATCCCTCGCCCGCCCGCCCGGACCCGCACCGGCACACACCGTGACGGGGGGCCGTAATCCGGTACGGAGGCGGGCGCGTGGCGCGATAGGCTCGGGCCATACTTGTCGACCGCCGGGCACCGGCGAAGGACCGCCGCAGGGCCGGCGCGGTCGACGTACGGGCGTCCCGGTCACCCCGGGCGAAGATCTCAGGGAGCGGTGCACTGTGTCCGGTGGAGAGGTTGCCGGGATCCTGGTGGCCGTCTTCTGGGCGATCCTGGTCTCCTTCCTCGCCGTCGCGCTGGCGAGGCTGGCCCAGACGCTCAGGGCGACCACCAAACTCGTCGCGGACGTGACCGACCAGGCAGTCCCGCTGCTGGCGGACGCGGCCACGGCCGTGCGCTCGGCACAGACCCAGATCGACCGGGTCGACTCCATCGCCTCCGATGTCCAGGAGGTCACGTCGAACGCCTCCGCGCTCTCCACCACGGTCGCCGCCACCTTCGGCGGCCCCCTGGTGAAGGTCGCCGCGTTCGGCTACGGCGTCCGCCAGGCCATCGGCCGCAAGGGCGCGCCCGCCGCCACCCCGCCCACCGAACAGGCCCGTCGCACCGTGATCCTCGGCCGGGCCGTCCCGGCCAAGCGGCGCGGCAGGCGCAAGAAGGACTGACGCAGCGATGTTCCGCCGTACGTTCTGGTTCACCGCGGGCGCCGCCGCCGGGGTCTGGGCCACCACCAAGGTCAACCGCAAGCTCAAGCAGCTCACCCCGGAGAGCCTCGCCGCCCAGGCCGCGAACAAGGCCGTCGACACCGGCCACCGGCTCAAGGAGTTCGCCCTCGACGTCCGCGCCGGAATGATCCAGCGCGAGCACGAACTGGGCGACGCGCTGGGCCTGCACGCCCCCGTCGACGGTGAGCTCCCCGCGCCGCGCCGCGCCGCCGCCCTGGAAAGCCCCTACCACCCCGACCACCCGAAGGCCGCGAAGTACGCCGAGCACAGGACGCACTCGCACAACCGGAATGAGGACCACTGATGGAGTCGGCTGAAATCCGCCGCCGCTGGCTGCGCTTCTTCGAGGAGCGCGGGCACACCGTCGTTCCGTCGGCGTCGCTGATCGCGGACGACCCGACCCTGCTGCTGGTCCCCGCGGGCATGGTCCCCTTCAAGCCGTACTTCCTCGGTGAGGTCAAGCCGCCCTACGAGCGCGCCACCAGCGTCCAGAAGTGCGTCCGCACCCCGGACATCGAAGAGGTCGGCAAGACCACCCGGCACGGCACCTTCTTCCAGATGTGCGGCAACTTCTCCTTCGGGGACTACTTCAAGGAAGGCGCCATCAAGTACGCCTGGGAGCTGCTGACCGGCTCCCTCGCGGACGGCGGCTACGCCCTGGACCCCGAGCGGCTGTGGATCACGGTCTACGAGCAGGACGACGAGGCCGAGCGCATCTGGCGGGACGTCATCGGGGTGCCCGCCGAGCGCATCCAGCGCCTCGGGATGGGCCCCAACTTCTGGTCCATGGGCGTCCCCGGCCCCTGCGGCCCCTGCTCCGAGGTCCACTACGACCGCGGCCCCGAGTTCGGCGTCGAGGGCGGCCCCGCCGTCAACGACGAGCGGTACGTCGAGATCTGGAACCTCGTCTTCATGCAGTACGAGCGGGGCGAGGGCACCGGCAAGGAAGACTTCGAGATCCTCGGAGACCTGCCGAACAAGAACATCGACACCGGTCTCGGTCTCGAACGCCTCGCCATGATCCTCCAGGGCGTGCAGAACATGTTCGAGATCGACACCTCCCGTGTCGTGATCGAGAAGGCCACCGAGCTGACCGGTATCGCCTACGGCAAGGCCCACGACAGCGATGTCTCGCTGCGCGTCGTCTCCGACCACATGCGCACCTCCGTGATGCTCATCGGCGACGGCGTCACCCCCGGCAACGAGGGCCGCGGCTACGTACTGCGCCGCATCATGCGCCGCGCCGTGCGCAACATGCGGCTGCTGGGCGCCACCGGCCCCGTCGTCGGTGAGCTGGTCGACACGGTCATCCGCTCGATGGCCGACCAGTACCCGGAGCTGGAGAGCGAGCGGGCGCGCATCGAGACCGTGGCCCTCGCCGAGGAGGCCGCGTTCCTCAAGACGCTGAAGGCCGGCACCAACATCCTCGACAGCGCCGTCTCGGAGACCAAGGCCACCGGCGGCACGGTGCTCACCGGTGACAAGGCGTTCCTGCTCCACGACACCTGGGGCTTCCCCATCGACCTCACCCTGGAGATGGCCGCCGAACAGGGCCTCGCCGTGGACCAGGACGGCTTCCGGCGGCTGATGAAGGAGCAGCGGGAGCGCGCCAAGGCCGACGCCCGCGCCAAGAAGACCGGTCACGCCGACATGGGCGCCTACCGCGAGATCGCCGACCGCGCGGGCGCCACCGAGTTCACCGGGTACGCCGACACCGAGGGCGAGTCCCGGATCGTCGGCATCCTGGTGGACGGGGTCTCCTCCCCGGCCGCCACCGAGGGCGACGACGTCGAGATCGTCCTCGACCGCACCCCCTTCTACGCCGAGGGCGGCGGCCAGATCGGTGACACCGGCCGGATCCGCCTCGACTCGGGGGCCGTGGTCGAGATCCGCGACTGCCAGAAGCCGGTGCCGGGCGTGTACGTCCACAAGGGCGTCGTCCAGGTCGGTGAGGTGACCGTCGGCGCCGCCGCCCACGCCACCATCGACGTGCGCCGCCGCACCGCCATCGCCCGCGCCCACTCCGCCACCCACCTCACCCACCAGGCGCTGCGTGACGCGCTCGGCCCGACGGCCGCCCAGGCCGGTTCCGAGAACCAGCCCGGCCGCTTCCGTTTCGACTTCGGCTCACCGGCCGCCGTGCCCGGCACCGTCCTCACCGACGTCGAGCAGCGGATCAACGAGGTCCTCGCCCGGGACCTCGACGTCCAGGCCGAGGTCATGAGCATCGACGACGCCAAGAAGCAGGGCGCCATCGCCGAGTTCGGCGAGAAGTACGGCGAGCGGGTCCGGGTCGTCACCATCGGGGACTTCTCCAAGGAGCTCTGCGGCGGTACCCATGTCCACAACACCTCGCAGCTCGGCCTGGTGAAGCTGCTCGGGGAGTCGTCCATCGGCTCCGGGGTGCGCCGTATCGAGGCCCTGGTGGGCGTCGACGCCTACAACTTCCTCGCCCGTGAGCACACCGTCGTCGCCCAGCTCCAGGAGCTGGTCAAGGGCCGCTCCGAGGAGCTGCCCGAGAAGATCGCCGGGATGCTCGCCAAGCTGCGGGAGGCCGAGAAGGAGATCGAGAGGTTCCGCGCGGAGAAGGTCCTCCAGGCCGCCGCCGGGCTCGCCTCGTCCGCCAAGGACGTGCGCGGTACCGCCCTCGTCACCGGCCAGGTCCCCGACGGCACCACCGCCGACGACCTGCGCAAGCTGGTCCTCGACGTCCGGGGCCGTATCCAGGGCGACCGGGCCGTGGTCGTGGCCCTGTTCACCGCCGTGAACGGCAAGCCGCTCACGGTGATCGCCACCAACGACGCCGCCCGCGCGCGCGGTCTGAAGGCCGGTGAGCTGGTCCGCGCCGCCGCCAAGACCCTCGGCGGCGGCGGTGGCGGCAAGCCGGACGTCGCCCAGGGCGGCGGCCAGAACGCCGCCGCGATCGGTGACGCCATCGACGCCGTCGAACGGCTCGTCGCCGACACCGCCGCCTGATGCGCCGGGGCCGCCGACTCGCGCTCGACGTGGGGGACGCCCGGATCGGTGTCGCCTCCTGCGATCCGGACGGCATCCTCGCCACGCCGGTGGAGACCGTGCCGGGACGTGATGTCCCGGCCGCCCACCGGCGGCTGCGGGCCCTCGTGGAGGAGTACGAGCCGATCGAGGTCGTCGTCGGGCTCCCGCGCTCCCTGCGCGGCGGCGAGGGCCCGGCGGCGGTCAAGGTCCGGGCCTTCGCCCAGGTCCTCGCCACCGGTATCGCGCCCGTCCCGGTGCGCCTGATGGACGAGAGGATGACCACAATCACGGCCAGTCAGGGACTGCGCGCCTCGGGCGTGACGTCCCGAAAGGGCCGGTCTGTCATCGACCAGGCTGCCGCTGTGGTGATCCTCCAGAACGCTCTGGAGTCCGAACGGGCGTCAGGCGCTGCACCCGGTGAGGGCGTCGAAGTGGTCATCTGATCGCGATACGGTAACGTTCCGCGCGATGCGACGGGGTTCGAACAGCCGGCGCACAGCAATTGAGGTGGATGCGACGCCGCGCCGCGAGTGCTCAGCGGACCCCGCCTCGCGGCACTAGGGGACAGATGACTGAATATGGCCGGGGCCAAGGCTCCGAACCGTGGTATCCGGAGGACCCGTTGTACGGGGACGTCGGATGGGAGGGCTCGCAGGGCCACCCCGGCCAGTCCCCCCAGACCGGTCAGCAGTACCCGCACGGGCAGCAGCACCAGCAGCAGGGCCACCAGGACCAGCACCAGCAGGGCCAGCAGCACCAGTACTACGAGCAGGGCCAGCCGCAGCAGTCGTACCCGCAGGACCAGGGCCAAGGCCAGGGCCAGGGGTACGACCCGCAGCAGTATCCGCAGGACCACACCCAGCAGGCGTACCCGCAGCAGGGCCACGCCCCGCAGCACGCCGGGCAGTCCCCGCAGTACGACGAATGGCACAACCAGCCCGCCCCCGGGCAGGGCGACGCGCACGGCGGCCAGTACCAGGGCGGCTGGGAGGCCGCGCAGCCCGGCCAGATCCCCTACGGCACCGACCCCGCGGGCACCTACGCGGGACAGCCCGAGGCGTACGGCGCCGAGCAGCCCGACCACTACGGCTCGGACGCGGCGTACCCGCCGCCCGAGCCTCCCGGCCGGCGGCGCGCCGCGCCCGACCCGGACGAGGCCACCGAGTGGGACGCCGGTCAGGAGGGCGAGGACCACGCCTTCTTCACCGGCCAGGACGCGCCCGACGGCGACGGATACGACGACGAGGAGCCCGAGGGCCGTTCCGGCGGCCGGGGCGGTGACCGGCGCGGTCGCGGCGGCAAGAGCAGGAAAGGCCGCAGCGGGGTCGCGTGTCTGCTGGTCACCGCGGTCTTCGCGGGCGGTATCGGCGCGGTCGGCTACTTCGGGTTCCAGTTCTACCAGGATCGTTTCGGCACGGCCCCGGACTTCGCGGGTGACGGCACCGGCGAGACCGTCTCCGTGGACATCCCCAAGGGCTCGCTCGGCTCCGGCATCGGCCAGAAACTCAAGGAAGCCGGCGTCATCAGGAGCGTCGACGCGTTCGTGTCGGCCCAGCAGCAGAACCCCAAGGGCAACACCATCCAGGACGGCGTCTATCTGCTGCGCAAGCAGATGTCGGCGGCCAGTGCCGTCGAACTGATGCTCAGTCCCAAGAGCCGCAACAACCTCATCATCGCGGAGGGCCGCCGCAACGCCTGGGTCTACTCGCAGATCGACAAGCGCCTCGAACTGCCCGGCGGCACCACCAAGGAAGTCGCCCTCAAGGAGTCGAAGTCCCTCGGTCTGCCCAGCTGGGCGAACTCGGACAAGGACATAAAGGATCCGCTGGAGGGCTTCCTCTACCCGTCGAGCTACTCCGTCGCCAAGGGTATGAAACCGGCCGCCGTGCTCAAGAAGATGGTCGCCCAGGCGGTCGAGCAGTACGAGACCTACGACCTGGAGGCGAAGGCCCGCGAGCTGGGGCTGAAGGATCCGCTGGAGGTCGTCACCGTCGCGAGCATGGTCCAGGCCGAGGGCATGACCCACGACGACTTCAAGAAGATGGCGGCCGTCGTCTACAACCGCCTCAAGCCGACGAACGTGGTCACCAACCAGAAGGTCGAGTTCGACTCCGCGTACAACTACGTGAAGAACCAGAGCGAGATCGACATCTCCACCAAGGAGATCCGGAACTACGACGACCCGTACAACACGTACTTCTACGCGGGACTGCCCCCCGGCCCGATCGGGAACCCCGGCAAGGACGCGATGCAGGCCGCGGTCGAGCCCGACACCGACGGCTGGATGTTCTTCATCTCCATCGACGGCAAGACGACCACGTTCACCAAGGAACTGGCCGACCACGAGGAACTGGTGCGCGAATTCAATGAGCGACGGAAGAACGGCGACTGAGCACGCCGGGCGGCGCCGCGCGGCGGTCCTCGGCTCACCGATCGCGCACTCCCTGTCCCCGGTGCTGCACCGGGCGGCCTACGCCGAACTGGGACTGACCGGCTGGAGCTACGACCGCTTCGAGACCGACGAGGCGGCCCTGCCCGGCTTCCTCGCCGGGCTCGGCCCCGAGTGGGCCGGGCTCTCGCTGACCATGCCGCTCAAGCGCGCGGTGATCCCGCTGCTCGACGAGGTCAGCGACACGGCCGCCGCCGTGGAAGCCGTCAACACCGTCGTCCTCACCGAGGACGGCCGCCGCACCGGGGACAACACCGACATCCCCGGGATGGTCGCCGCGCTGCGGGAGCGCGGCGTGGAGTCCGTGGAGTCCGCGGCGGTGCTCGGCGCCGGGGCCACCGCCTCGTCCGCGCTCGCCGCCCTCGCCCGGATCTGCACCGGCGAGGTCGTCGCCTACGTCCGCAGCGCCGCCCGCGCGGCGGAAATGCGGCAGTGGGGCGAACGCCTCGGCGTCGAGGTCCGCACCGAGGACTGGGACGACGCGGCCCGCGCGCTGCACGCCCCCCTGGTGATCGCCACCACGCCCGCCGGGACGACCGACGCCCTCGCCGCCCGGCTGCCCGAACGCCCCGCGACGCTGTTCGACGTGCTGTACGAGCCCTGGCCCACCGAGCTCGCCGCCCGCTGGTCGGCGTACGGCGGCGCCGTCGTCAGCGGCCTCGACCTCCTCGTCCACCAGGCCGTGCTCCAGGTCGAGCGGATGACCGGGCGCGGCCCCGCGCCGCTGGCCGCGATGCGCCGCGCCGGAGAGCACGCGCTCGCCTCCCGCTGACCCGCCGGACCCGGGGGCGTCCGCCTGATGGACCTTCGAACAGGCACGGGTCCGGGGCATGGGAGGATCAGGGGTGGCGGGCCAGGGCCGCGCACCCGGTCGCGCCGTCGCAGTTCGGGCGCGAGCAAGAGGAGCACCGTTGAGCAGGTTGCGCTGGCTGACCGCGGGGGAGTCGCACGGCCCCGCCCTGGTGGCGACACTGGAGGGTCTTCCCGCCGGTGTCCCGATCACCACGGAGATGGTGGGGGACCACCTGGCCCGGCGGCGCCTCGGCTATGGACGCGGTGCCCGGATGAAGTTCGAACGTGACGAGGTCACGTTCCTCGGCGGGGTACGCCACGGTCTCACCCTGGGCTCCCCGGTCGCGATCATGGTCGGCAACACCGAGTGGCCCAAGTGGGAGAAGGTCATGGCGGCCGACCCGGTCGACCCGGCCGAACTCGCCACCATGGCCCGCAACGCCCCGCTGACCCGCCCCCGCCCCGGTCACGCCGACCTCGCGGGCATGCAGAAGTACGGCTTCGACGAGGCCCGCCCCATCCTGGAGCGCGCCTCCGCCCGGGAGACCGCGGCCCGGGTCGCGCTCGGCGCGGTCGCCCGGTCCTACCTCAAGGCCACCGCGGGCATCGAGATCGTCAGCCATGTCGTGGAACTGGCGGCGGCCAAGGCCCCGTACGGCGTCTACCCCGTCCCCTCGGACGTCGACAAGCTCGACGCCGACCCGGTGCGCTGCCTCGACAGCGCCGCGTCGGAGGCGATGGTCGCCGAGATCGACCAGGCCCACAAGGACGGCGACACCCTCGGCGGGGTCGTCGAGGTGCTGGCCTACGGCGTGCCCGTCGGCCTCGGCTCCCATGTCCACTGGGACCGCCGTCTCGACGCCCGGCTCTCCGCCGCCCTCATGGGCATCCAGGCCATCAAGGGCGTCGAACTCGGCGACGGCTTCGGCCTCGCCCGCGTCCCCGGCTCGCAGGCCCATGACGAGATCGTCCGCACCGCCGACGGCATCAAGCGTGTCACCGGCCGCTCCGGCGGCACCGAGGGCGGTCTGAGCACCGGGGAACTGCTGCGGGTGCGCGCCGCGATGAAGCCCATCGCGACCGTCCCGCGGGCCCTCGCCACCGTCGACATCGTCACCGGCGAGGCCACCAAGGCCCACCACCAGCGCTCCGACGTCTGCGCGGTCCCGGCCGCCGGGATCGTCGCCGAGGCCATGGTCGCCCTGGTCCTCGCGGACGCCGTCGCGGAGAAGTTCGGCGGCGACAGCGTCCCCGAGACCCGCCGCAACGTCGAGTCCTACCTCGACCACCTGCGCATCCGGTGACGACGATGCCCGACACACCCGGACCGGCCGGGCCCGCCGTCGTCCTCGTCGGACCGATGGGCGTCGGCAAGTCCACCGTCGGGGCGCTCCTCGCCGAGTGGCTGGGGCGCCCCTACCGGGACACCGACGACGACATCGAGGCCGCCGAGGGCCGCCCGATCTCCGACATCTTCGTCAACGACGGCGAACCGTACTTCCGCGCCGCCGAGAAGGCCGCCGTCCGGGACGCGCTGCGCACCCACGACGGTGTCCTCGCCCTCGGCGGCGGCGCCGTCCTCGACGCCGACACCCGCGCCCTGCTCGCCGGGCGGCCCGTCGTCCTGCTGACGATGGACGTGGACGAGGCGGTACGCCGCACCGGGCTGAACGTCGCCCGGCCGCTGCTCGCCGTCAACCCCCGCCGTACCTGGCGCGAGCTGATGGAGGCCCGCCTCCCGCTCTACACCGAGGTGGCCCGCGCGGTCGTCACCACCGCGGACCGGGACCCCGAAGAGGTGGCCCGCGCCGTCCTCGAAGCGCTGGGCCTCACGGCCGGCCCCGGCGCACCACCCGTCCCGGACGGCCCCGCCGCCCCGGACGACGACCCGCACGACCCCCGCCAGGAGACCCCATGAGCGAGCAGGCACCCACCCGTATCCAGGTCGCAGGTTCGGCCGGCACCGACCCGTACGACGTGCTCGTCGGGCGGCAGCTCCTCGGTGAACTGGGCGCCCTGATCGGGCCGCGGGTCAAGCGGGTCGCCGTGATCCACCCCGAGGCGCTGGCCGAGACCGGGGAGGCACTGCGCGCGGACCTCGCCGGACAGGGCTTCGAAGCGGTCGCCATCCAGGTGCCCAACGCCGAGGAGGCCAAGACCGCCGAGGTCGCCGCCTACTGCTGGAAGGCGCTCGGGCAGTCCGGCTTCACCCGCAGCGACGTCATCGTCGGCGTGGGCGGCGGCGCCACCACCGACCTCGCCGGGTTCGTGGCGGCGAGCTGGCTGCGCGGCGTGCGCTGGGTCGCGGTCCCGACCACCGTCCTCGGGATGGTCGACGCCGCCGTCGGAGGCAAGACCGGCATCAACACCGCCGAGGGCAAGAACCTCGTCGGCGCCTTCCACCCGCCGGCCGGGGTGCTGTGCGACCTCGCCGCGCTGGAGTCGCTGCCCGTCCACGACTACGTCTCCGGGCTCGCCGAGATCATCAAGGCCGGGTTCATCGCCGACCCCGTGATCCTCGACCTGGTCGAGGCCGACCCGCAGGCCGCCCGGACCCCGGCGGGCCCGCACACCGCGGAACTCGTCGAGCGGTCCATCAGGGTCAAGGCGGAGGTCGTCTCCGGCGACCTCAAGGAAGCCGGGCGCCGGGAGATCCTCAACTACGGCCACACCCTCGCGCACGCCATCGAGAAGAACGAGCGCTACCAGTGGCGGCACG
Source organism: Streptomyces uncialis (assembly GCF_036250755.1). Classification (NCBI taxonomy): domain Bacteria; kingdom Bacillati; phylum Actinomycetota; class Actinomycetes; order Kitasatosporales; family Streptomycetaceae; genus Streptomyces; species Streptomyces uncialis. Next base: position 7,713,734 of record NZ_CP109583.1, read on the forward strand.
GCGCCGCCGTCTCCGTCGGTATGCACTTCGCCGCCGAGCTCGGCCGGCTCGCCGGACGCCTGGACGACGCCACCGCCGACCGCCACCGCACGGTCCTGGAGTCCGTGGGGCTGCCGCTCAGCTACCGCTACGACCAGTGGCCCAAGCTCCTGGAGACCATGAAGGTCGACAAGAAGTCCCGGGGCGACCTGCTGCGGTTCATCGTGCTCGACGGCCTCGCGCGGCCGACTGTCCTGGAGGGCCCGGACCCGGCGGTGCTGCTCGCCGCCTACGGCGAGGTCGCGGGCTAGTCCCCGCTCCCACGGGACGCGGGGCCGATGGACCGGCCCCGCGTCCCTGAGCGCATCCTCCGCCGTCCGCCGTCCGTTCACCCGGCCCGTCCCCACGGGGACCGCCCGGGAAGGTACCGTTCGGTGGATGTTCCCCGGCCGCCACGGCCGCGGGGAGCGGCGCCGCCCGGCCGGGAACTCCGGCGGGGTCGCCGCGAGTTGTCTGGACGACACGACACGACCCGACGCGCCGGTACGGCCTGTACGAGACGGAGTGGCACCGGATGCAGCACGCAGGGGGAGCACCGCTGCCGCCGCCCGAGCGGCCGGGCGGGGAACCGGCCGCGGGCTGGCCGGCCCCGCACCACCTGGGCACGCACCGCCCAGGCACACCTCACCCGGGCCCCGTACCCACCGGGCCGCCCCCTCCCGTGCCCTACCCGTCCGTCCCCCCGCCCCCGCACTCGGGCCACGCCGCGCCCCCGCCCCCCAGCGGCCCCCCACCGGCCCCCCACCCGCACCAGGGCCCGCCCCCGGCGCCGCACTCGCCCCCGCACCAAGCCCCGCCACCGCCCCCCACGCCGCAGCAGGGCCCGCCACAGCGTCAGGGCCCGCCGCCGCCCCCGGCGCCGCGGCAGGGCCCCCCGCCGCACTCGCCTCCGCACCAGGGCCCGCCCCCGCATCCCGCACCCCGCCAGGCCCCGGCCGCCTCGGCGCAGGCCCCTGGCGGCCCGCCCCAGGCCCGTCCGGACAGCACCGGCCATGTCCGGCTGCCCCCCGGCGGCCCCGTCGCGCTCCCCAGCCCGCCACCCGCCCACGGCGGACCCGACACGACCGGGATCACCCTCGCGGTGCTGCTGATCGGCCCGGCGGGCGCGGGCAAGACGAGCGTCGCCAAGTACTGGGCCGAGCACCGCCGCGCCCCGACCGCGCACATCAGCCTCGACGACGTCCGGGAATGGGTGCGCTCCGGCTTCGCCGACCCGCAGTCCGGGTGGAACGACCACTCGGAGGCCCAGTACCGGCTGGCCCGCCGCACCTGCGGCTTCGCCGCGCGCAATTTCCTCGCCAACGGCATCTCCTGCATCCTCGACGACGCGGTCTTCCCCGACCGCCCGGTGGTCGGCCTCGGCGGCTGGAAGCGGCATGTGGGGCCCGGGCTGCTGCCCGTGGTCCTGCTGCCGGGCCTGGAGATCGTCCTGGAGCGCAACGCCGAGCGCAGCGGGAACCGCCGTCTCGCCGACGAGGAGGTGGCCCGTATCCACGGCCGGATGGCCGGCTGGTACGGCTCGGGCCTCCCGATCATCGACAACTCCCACCTGGACATCCCCAGCACGGCCCAGGCCCTCACAGAAGCCCTCACCCGCTCGGTAGCCAGCCCCCCACAGTGGTAATCCCTGCCCGGACAGGACGGACGACGCCCAGGTTCGCCCCGTAAGGGCCGCGAGGAACGGCGCGAGCAACCCCGTACCGACCCGCAGGTGAGGGCCCACGCCGGGAGGCGCCCCGCAAGGGGCGCGGGGAACGGCGCACCCCCGTGCGACCCGCACAGAAACAAGTGGGCCCAGGCGCGGAGACCTAAGGGGCGCGAGGAACTGCGCGAGCAACCCAGGACCCACCCGCAGGTGAAGGCCCACGCCGGGAGGCGCCCCGCAAGGGGCGCGAGGAACTGCGCACCCCCGTGCGACCCGCACAGAAACAAGTAGGCCCAGGTGCCGAGACCTAAGGGGCGCGAGGAACTGCGCCCCACGTCGGACCCGCACAGGAACAAGTAGGCCCAGGTGCGGAGACCTGAAGGGCGCGAGCAACACCGCGAGCAACACCGCGAGCACCCAGGACCCACCCGCAAGGGAGGACGGCCAGAGGCACGCCGAACCCAGCCGCCGGACGGGGGACCCCCCCCGTCCGGCCGCGCAGACCGGGCCCCCGCGCCAGGTCACTCGTACGCTCGGACCATGGCAGAGGCGTACGCGTCCCGAAGACACCGCCTACGGGAACGCAACACCGCAGGTGGCCCCGCGGCGGCACTCATCTCCCGCCCCGCCAACGTCCGCTACCTCACCGGCACCGCGCCCCCCGGCGCGGTCCTCCTCCTCGGCGAGAGCGAGGACGACGGCGGCGGCGAGGGCGGCAACGGCGACCTCCTGGTCTGCGCGCACCCGCCCAGCGGCCGCCCGGACGAGGGCCGCCCCGACGAGACGCTGCTCACCAAGACCCTCCCCGACCCGGGCGGGGACCCCGCGGTGACCGCCGCGGGCATCGCCGCGGCCCGGGGCACGGACGCCCTCGCCGTGGAGGAGCACCATCTGACGGTCGCCCGCCACCGGGCGCTGCGGACCGTCGCCCCCGGTCTGCGGCTCACCGACCTCGCGGGAGCCGTCGAACAGCTCCGGCTGATCAAGGACGAGGAGGAGATCGGCTGTCTGCGGATCGCCGCGGAGATCGCCGACCAGGCCCTGAGCGAACTGCTCGAATCGATCCTGGTGGGCCGCACGGAGCGGCATCTCGCCCTGGAGCTGGAACGCCGGCTGGTCGACCACGGGGCCGACGGCCCCGCTTTCGCGACCTCGGTGGGCACCGGCCCGCACGCGGGTCTCGGTGAGCACCGTCCCACCGACCGCAGGGTCGAGGAAGGCGATTTTCTGTCCGTGGGCCTGGGCGCGTCCTACCGCGGCTATCGTTGCGAGATCGGCCGGACCTTTGTCATCGGGACCTCGCCCGCGGACTGGCAGATCGAGCTGTACGACCTTGTCTTCGCCGCTCAGCGGGCCGGACGGGAGGCCCTGGTGCCCGGCGCCGCCTGCCGCGATGTGGACCGCGCGGCCCGCCAGATCCTGGAGTCCGCGGGCCACCGGGAGGGCCTTCCGCCGCGCATCGGGCACGGTGTGGGGCTCGAAAACGACGAGGACCCGCAATTGGCGCCCTCGGCCATGGGTAAACTGGACGCTTGTGTGCCGGTCACCGTCGAACCGGGGGTTCACCTCCCTGGCCGGGGCGGGGTCCGGATCGATGACACGCTCGTCGTGCGCCCAGAGGCGGACGGCGGACCCGAGCTACTCACCATCACGACCAAGGAGCTCCTGGCGCTCTAGCCTCAGCCCACCGCTGAGCTGCCGGACGCGGGCCCCCGCTGGTCGTCCACGTCAGTCCAGGAGATTCCGCAACCGTGGCTTCCACGAACGACCTCAAGAACGGCCTGGTACTCAAGCTCGACGGGGGCCAGCTCTGGTCCGTCGTCGAGTTCCAGCACGTCAAGCCCGGCAAGGGCCCTGCCTTCGTGCGCACCAAGCTCAAGAACGTGCTGTCCGGGAAGGTCGTCGACAAGACCTTCAACGCCGGCGTGAAGGTCGAAACGGCCACCGTCGACAAGCGGGACATGCAGTTCTCCTACATGGACGGCGAGTACTTCGTCTTCATGGACATGCAGACCTTCGACCAGCTGCACATCGACCGCAAGACCGTCGGTGACGCCGCGAACTTCCTCCTTGAGGGCTTCTCGGCCACCGTGGCGCAGCACGACGGCAGTGTCCTGTTCGTCGAGCTGCCGACCGCTGTCGAGCTGGTCATCGCCGAGACCGAGCCGGGCGTCCAGGGCGACCGCTCCACGGGCGGCACCAAGCCCGCGAAGCTGGAGACCGGGTTCGAGATGCAGGTTCCGCTCTTCATCACGACCGGCGAGAAGATCAAGGTCGACACCCGCTCGGGCGACTACCTCGGCCGGGTGAACAGCTAACCGTGGCTGCCCGGAACACGGCCCGCAAACGCGCCTTCCAGATCCTCTTCGAAGGCGATCAGCGCGATGCCGACGTGACCACGGTCCTCGCGGACTGGGTGCGTCATTCACGTACGGACACCCGGCAGCCGCCGGTGAGCGAGTACACCATGGAGCTGGTCGAGGGGTACGCGCAGCACGCCGCGCGGATCGACGAGCTGCTCGCGCAGTACGCCGTGGGATGGACGCTGGACCGGATGCCCGTGGTGGACCGGAACATCCTGCGGCTCGGCGCCTACGAGCTGATCTGGGTGGACGGCACACCCGACGCGGTGGTCCTCGACGAGGCCGTCGAGCTGGCGAAGGAGTTCTCCACCGACGACTCGCCGAACTTCGTGAACGGCCTGCTCGGACGGCTCAAGGAGCTGAAGCCCGGTCTCCGACGGGACTGACGCCGCCCGACCGGCCGTGCCGCCCCCGCCGCCCGCGGCGGGGGCCGCCGCTCATCCGCCCGCCCGTACCCGCGGGGGCCCTGCCCCCGGCGTGGTGCGGGCGGTCGGTCGTTGTCCGGCCCGGTCGTTGTCCGGGCCGCCGGACTCCGCACGACCCGGTGATCCGGCGGCCGGTCCGTCCGGCGCCGCACGACCCGGGGACTCGTCCGCCCGGCCGTCTCACCGCCACGCGGTCCGGCCTCTGGGGGCCCGACCGTCCGACCGCCGCCCCATACCGTGCCGCGCATACCGCGTCCACCGTGCGACCCGCGCACCGACCGCTGGGCCGTCCGGGTGAACGCATGCCGGGGTGGCGCGGGACCCTGAGGTCCGCGCCACCCCGGCGGCACGTTTCTGCTGGTGGGTGAGGGGTCAGTTGTCCTCGTGGGCCACCGCGCGACGGGCGTCCGCGTCCAGCACGCCCCAGCCGATGAGCTGCTCGGTGAGGACCGAGGGGGACTGGTCGTAGATCACCGCGAGGGTTCTCAGGTCGTCCTGGCGGATCGACAGGACCTTGCCGTTGTAGTCGCCGCGCTGGGACTGGATCGTGGCGGCGTAACGCTGGAGCGGGCCCGCCTTGTCGGCCGGGACATGCGCCAGGCGCTCCAGGTCCAGGACGAGCTTCGGCGGCGGCTCGGCGGCGCCGCCGGGCGTGGTGCCGGGCAGCAGCTCCTGGACCGGGACCCCGTAGAAATCCGCCAGCTCGGCGAGACGCTGGACGGTCACGGCACGGTCCCCGCGCTCGTAGGACCCGACCACGACGGCCTTCCAGCGGCCCTGGGACTTCTCCTCGACGCCGTGGAGAGACAGGCCCTGCTGGGTGCGGATGGCCCGGAGCTTGGCCCCGAGCTGTTTTGCGTATTCGCTGGACATATAGCTCCCCGGACGAAGGCTGGTGACTCACTGTGAGGTTACGCAGCGTGACTTGAATGCGTCAAGCCGAACGGTCAGCACCGACTCTTCCCTGCCTCGGCCCGGGGCGCACGGTGAGGGGGTGAACTGGGGGAATGGGCGACCTGCTATCGTGCAGGGCGCAATTCCGACGTCCTTTAAGGTCCGTCCCGTGAGGCGGAGAAGGAGGTCCGTTTCTTATGGACACCAGCGGTACGAACCACCCCGAACCGGCCGGCCCCGCCGCCGGTCCCACCGGACCCGTCCACGACGGCACCGGCGCCCCCGAGGGCGCCGCGCGGCCTGTCCTGGAGGCTCCCGACATCGCCCGGATGCTGACCCGTATCGCCCACGAGATCGTGGAGCGCGCCAAGGGCGCCGACGATGTGGTGCTCCTCGGCATCCCCACCCGCGGGGTCTTCCTCGCGCAGCGGCTCGCCGCGAAGCTCGCGGAGATCACCGGGCGCGCGATCCCCGTCGGCTCCCTCGACATCACCATGTACCGCGACGACCTGCGGATGCACCCGCCGCGCGCCCTGGCCCGCACCGACATCCCCGGCGACGGGGTGGACGGCCGGCTCGTGGTCCTCGTCGACGACGTGCTCTTCTCCGGGCGCACCATCCGCGCGGCCCTCGACGCCCTGAACGACATCGGGCGCCCCCGCGCGGTGCAGCTCGCCGTCCTCGTCGACCGCGGCCACCGCGAGCTGCCGATCCGCGCGGACTACGTGGGCAAGAACCTGCCGACCTCGCTGCGCGAGACGGTCCGGGTGCAGCTCGACGAGGAGGACGGGCGCGACACCGTCCTGCTCGGGCTGAAGCCCGCGGGCCCCGCCGGATGAGCCGCACCGTCTGACCCTGGCCCGGACGGGCCGCGCCGCCACCGCTCCGCGTCCCGCGGTGCGCCGCCGCGCGCCCGCCCCCGGCCGGCCCCGCCCCGGTGCCGCCCGCCGCACCCCCCTCCGGGACCGCCCGGACCTCCGACACGCCGAACTGCCCTACGGAGCCATACAGATGCTGCGTCATCTCATCTCGGCCGCCGACCTCTCCCGTGACGACGCCGTCCTGATCCTCGACACCGCCGAGGAGATGGCCCGGGTCGCCGACCGGCCGATCAAGAAGCTGCCGACCCTGCGCGGCCGTACCGTCGTCAACCTGTTCTTCGAGGACTCCACCCGTACCCGGATCTCCTTCGAGGCCGCCGAGAAGCGGCTGTCCGCCGATGTCATCAACTTCACCGCCAAGGGCTCCTCGGTCTCCAAGGGCGAGTCCCTCAAGGACACCGCGCAGACCCTGGAGGCGATGGGCGTCGACGCCGTCGTCATCCGGCACGGCGCCTCCGGCGCCCCCTACCGCCTCGCCACCTCCGGCTGGATCGACGCCGCCGTGATCAACGCGGGCGACGGCACCCACCAGCACCCCACCCAGGCCCTGCTGGACGCCTTCACCATGCGCCGCCGCCTCGTCGGCCGGGACACCGGACTCGGCCGCGACCTCGCCGGGCGCCGCATCACGATCGTCGGCGACATCCTGCACAGCCGGGTCGCCCGCTCCAACGTCGACCTGCTGCACACCCTCGGCGCCCAGGTCACCCTGGTCGCCCCGCCCACCCTGGTGCCCGTCGGCGTCGAGCGGTGGCCCTGCGACGTGTCCTACGACATCGACACCGTGCTGCCCGGGTCGGACGCCGTGATGATGCTGCGCGTCCAGCGCGAACGCATGAACGCCGCGTACTTCCCGACCGAGCGCGAGTACGCCCGCAGGTACGGGCTCAACGGCGACCGGATGGCCCGGATGCCCGGACACGCGATCGTGATGCACCCCGGGCCGATGGTCCGCGGTATGGAGATCACCGCGGAGGTCGCCGACTCCGACCGCTGCACCGCCCTGGAACAGGTCACCAACGGGGTCTCCATCCGGATGGCCGTGCTGTACCTGCTGCTCGGCGGCAACGAGCCCGCCGTCACCCACACCCGTACCGAGGAGAAGTAACCGACATGAGCAAGATCCTTATCCGCGGTGCCCGGGTGCTCGGCGGCGACCCCCAGGACGTGCTGATCGACGGCGGGACCATCGCCGCCGTCGGCACCGGCCTCACGGCCGGCGACGCCACCGTCGTCGAGGCCGCCGGACAGGTCCTCCTGCCCGGCCTGGTCGACCTGCACACCCATCTGCGCGAGCCCGGCCGCGAGGACTCCGAGACGGTCCTCACCGGCACCCGCGCCGCCGCCGTCGGCGGCTTCACCGCCGTCCACGCCATGGCCAACACCTTCCCCGTCGCGGACACCGCCGGCGTCGTCGAGCAGGTGTGGCGGCTCGGCCGCGAGCACGGCTACTGCGACGTCCAGCCGGTCGGCGCCGTCACCGTCGGCCTGGAGGGCAAGCAGCTCGCGGAGCTCGGCGCCATGCACGACTCGGCCGCCGGGGTCATGGTCTTCTCCGACGACGGCAAGTGCGTGGACGACGCCGTGATCATGCGGCGCGCCCTGGAGTACGTGAAGGCGTTCGGCGGGGTCGTCGCCCAGCACGCCCAGGAGCCCCGGCTCACCGAGGGCGCCCAGATGAACGAGGGCGTCGTCTCCGCCGAACTCGGACTCGGCGGCTGGCCCGCCGTCGCCGAGGAGTCGATCATCGCCCGCGATGTGCTGCTCGCCGCGCACGTCGGCTCCCGTATCCACATCTGCCATCTGTCGACCGCCGGGTCCGTGGAGATCGTCCGCTGGGCCAAGTCCAAGGGCTGGGACGTCACCGCCGAGGTCACCCCGCACCATCTGCTGCTCACCGACGAGCTGGTCCGCAGCTACGACCCCGTCTACAAGGTCAACCCGCCGCTGCGCACCGAGGCCGACGTCCTCGCCCTGCGCGAGGCGCTCGCCGACGGCACCATCGACTGCGTGGCCACCGATCACGCCCCGCACCCCCACGAGGACAAGGACTGCGAGTGGGCCGCCGCCGCCATGGGCATGGTCGGCCTGGAGACCGCGCTGTCGGTGGTCCAGCACACGATGGTCGACTCCGGACTCCTCGACTGGGCGCAGGTCGCCGACCGGATGTCGTTCCGGCCCGCCCGGATCGGCCGGCTCGCCGGACACGGCCGTCCCGTCTCGGAAGGTGAGCCCGCCAACCTGACGCTGGTCGATGCCGCATACCGTGGAGAGGTGGACCCCGCGGGCTTCGCCTCCCGCAGCCGCAACACCCCCTACCGGGGCCGTGAGCTGCCGGGACGCGTCACCCACACCTGGCTGCGGGGCCGTGCCACGGTCGTCGACGGGAAGCTCGTGTGATGCCTCACCCCCTCCGCAGTGCAGAAGCCCTCTCCGTGCTCGCCGCCGAGCAGAAATCGGCCGAGGTCACCGACTGGGCCGCCCGGATCGGCTGGCTCGTCGGCCTCATCCTCTTCGTCGTCCTCGTCTACTGGCTGATGCGCGAGGGCTGGCGCTGGCGCGGCACCCTCCAGGGCGACCTCCCCGAGCTGCCCACCGCCCCGGACGACCCGGGCGCCCCCCGGCTCACCCTGCGCGGCCGCTACCACGGCTCCACCACCGCCGGACAGTGGCTGGACCGGATCGTCGCCCGCGGTCTCGGCACCCGCTCCCGCGCCGAGCTGACCCTGACCGACGCGGGACTCGACGTCGTACGCCCCGGGGCCACCGACTTCTTCGTGCCCACCGCGCAGCTGCGCGGGGCCCGCCTCGACAAGGGCATCGCGGGCAAGGTCCTCGCCGAGGGCGGACTGCTCGTCGTCACCTGGGCGCACGGCGACCGGCTGATCGACTCCGGGTTCCGCTCCGACACCGCCGCCGAGCACACCGCCTGGGTCGCCGGGATCAACGCCCGGACCACCGTCCACCAGGACACCCCCCAGCACACCACCACCACGGAAGGCGCGGAACGATGAGCGCGCAGACAGCGCAGCCGACCTCCTCCACCAGGGCGGCCCAGGTCCCCGCCGTACTCGTCCTGGAGGACGGCCGCCTCTTCCGGGGCCGGGCCTACGGGGCCACCGGCCAGACCTTCGGCGAGGCCGTCTTCTCCACCGGGATGACCGGCTACCAGGAGACCCTCACCGACCCCTCGTACCACCGCCAGGTCGTCGTGATGACCGCCCCCCATATCGGGAACACCGGCGTCAACGACGAGGACCCCGAGTCCGGCCGTATCTGGGTCTCCGGCTACGTGGTCCGCGACCCCGCCCGGAAGCCCTCCAACTGGCGCTCCCGGCGCTCGCTGGACGAGGAGCTCGCCGCCCAGGGCGTCGTCGGGATCTCCGGCGTCGACACCCGCGCCCTCACCCGGCATCTGCGCGAACGCGGCGCCATGCGCGTCGGGATCTTCTCCGGCAACGCGCTGCCCGACGAGGGCACCATGCTCGCCGAGGTCCGCCAGGCCCCCGAGATGAGCGGCGCCGACCTCTCCGCCGAGGTCGCCACCAAGGAGGCGTACGTCGTCCCCGCGATCGGCGCCAAGCGGTTCACCGTCGCCGCCGTCGACCTCGGCATCAAGGGCATGACCCCGCGCCGGATGGCCGAACGCGGTATCGAGGTGCACGTCCTGCCCGCCACCGCGACCGTCGAGGACGTGTACGCGGTCGCCCCCGACGGCGTGTTCTTCTCCAACGGCCCCGGCGACCCCGCCACCGCCGACCACCCGGTGTCCGTGATGCGCGCCGTCCTGGACCGCGGCACCCCGCTGTTCGGGATCTGCTTCGGCAACCAGATCCTCGGCCGCGCCCTCGGCTTCGGCACCTACAAGCTGAAGTACGGCCACCGCGGCATCAACCAGCCCGTGCAGGACCGCACGACCGGCAAGGTCGAGGTCACCGCGCACAACCACGGCTTCGCCGTCGACGCCCCCCTCGACCGGGTCAGCGACACCCCCTACGGCCGCGCCGAGGTCTCCCACGTTTGTCTGAACGACCAGGTGGTCGAGGGGCTGCGGCTCCTCGACAAGCCCGCGTTCAGTGTCCAGTACCACCCCGAAGCCGCCGCGGGCCCGCACGACGCCGCGTACCTGTTCGACCGCTTCGTCACCCTGATGGAGGGCCAGCGTGCCTAAGCGCACCGATATCCAGTCCGTCCTGGTCATCGGCTCCGGCCCGATCGTCATCGGCCAGGCCGCGGAGTTCGACTACTCCGGCACCCAGGCGTGCCGCGTCCTCAAGGCCGAGGGCCTGCGGGTCGTGCTCGTCAACTCCAACCCGGCCACGATCATGACCGACCCGGAGATCGCCGACGCCACCTACGTCGAGCCGATCACCCCCGAGTTCGTCGAGAAGATCATCGCCAAGGAGCGCCCCGACGCGCTGCTCCCCACCCTCGGCGGACAGACCGCGCTGAACACCGCGATCTCCATGCACGAGAACGGTGTCCTGGAGAAGTACGGCGTCGAGCTCATCGGCGCCAACGTCGAGGCCATCAACAAGGGCGAGGACCGCGAACTCTTCAAGGGTGTCGTCGAGGCCGTCCGCGCGAAGATCGGCCACGGCGAGTCCGCGCGCTCCGTCATCTGCCACACGATGGACGACGTCCTCGCGGGCGTCGACACCCTCGGCGGCTACCCCGTCGTCGTCCGCCCGTCCTTCACCATGGGCGGCGCCGGGTCCGGCTTCGCCCACGACGAGGACGAGCTGCGCCGCATCGCCGGACAGGGCCTCACGCTCTCCCCGACCACCGAGGTGCTCCTGGAGGAGTCCATCCTCGGCTGGAAGGAGTACGAGCTGGAGCTGATGCGCGACAAGCACGACAACGTCGTGGTCGTCTGCTCCATCGAGAACTTCGACCCGATGGGCGTGCACACCGGTGACTCGATCACCGTCGCCCCGGCGATGACCCTCACCGACCGCGAGTACCAGCGGCTGCGCGACATCGGGATCGCGATCATCCGCGAGGTCGGCGTCGACACCGGCGGCTGCAACATCCAGTTCGCGATCGACCCCGCCGACGGCCGGGTCATCGTCATCGAGATGAACCCCCGGGTCTCCCGCTCCTCCGCGCTGGCGTCCAAGGCCACCGGCTTCCCCATCGCCAAGATCGCCGCGAAGCTCGCCGTCGGCTACACCCTCGACGAGATCCCCAACGACATCACCGAGAAGACCCCGGCCTCCTTCGAGCCGACACTCGACTACGTCGTGGTGAAGGCGCCCCGCTTCGCCTTCGAGAAGTTCCCGTCCGCCGACTCCACCCTCACCACCACCATGAAGTCGGTCGGCGAGGCCATGGCCATCGGCCGCAACTTCACCGAGGCCCTCCAGAAGGCCCTGCGCTCGCTGGAGAAGAAGGGCAGCCAGTTCACCTTCGTCGGGGACCCCGGCGACAAGGCCGAACTGCTGCGCGAGGCCGTGCGGCCCACCGACGGCCGGATCAACACCGTGATGGCCGCTATCCGCGCCGGAGCCACCCAGGAGGAGGTCTTCGACGCCACGAGGATCGACCCCTGGTTCGTCGACCAGCTGTTCCTCATCAAGGAGATCGCCGACGAGCTGGCCGCCGCCGACAAGCTCGCCCCGGACCTCCTCGCCGAGGCCAAGCGGCACGGCTTCTCCGACACCCAGATCGGCGAGATCCGGGGCCTGCGCGAGGATGTCGTCCGCGAGGTCCGGCACGCCCTCGGCGTCCGCCCGGTCTACAAGACCGTCGACACCTGCGCCGCCGAGTTCGCCGCCCGCACCCCGTACTTCTACTCCTCGTACGACGAGGAGAGCGAGGTCGCGCCCCGCGAGAAGCCCGCCGTGATCATCCTCGGCTCCGGGCCCAACCGCATCGGCCAGGGCATCGAGTTCGACTACTCGTGCGTCCACGCGTCGTTCGCGCTGCACGACGCGGGCTACGAGACCGTCATGGTCAACTGCAACCCCGAGACCGTCTCCACCGACTACGACACCTCCGACCGGCTCTACTTCGAGCCGCTCACCCTGGAGGACGTCCTGGAGATCGTCCACGCCGAGTCGCTCGCCGGACCGATCGCGGGCGTCATCGTCCAGCTCGGCGGCCAGACCCCCCTCGGACTGTCCCAGGCGCTCAAGGACAACGGCGTCCCCGTCGTCGGCACCCCCCCGGAGGCCATCCACGCCGCCGAGGACCGCGGCGCCTTCGGCCGGGTCCTCGCCGAGGCCGGACTGCCCGCCCCCAAGCACGGCACCGCCACCACCTTCGCCGGGGCCAAGGCCATCGCCGACGAGATCGGCTACCCCGTCCTGGTGCGCCCCTCGTACGTCCTCGGCGGCCGCGGCATGGAGATCGTCTACGACGAGACCCGGCTGTCCTCGTACATCGCGGAGTCCACCGAGATCTCCCCGTCCCGCCCGGTCCTCGTCGACCGGTTCCTCGACGACGCCATCGAGATCGACGTGGACGCGCTCTACGACGGCGAGGAGCTGTACCTCGGCGGTGTGATGGAACACATCGAGGAGGCCGGCATCCACTCCGGCGACTCGGCGTGCGCCCTGCCCCCGATCACCCTCGGCGGCTTCGACATCAAGCGGCTGCGGGCCTCCACCGAGGCCATCGCCAAGGGCGTCGGCGTCCGCGGACTGATCAACATCCAGTTCGCGATGGCCGGGGACATCCTCTACGTCCTGGAGGCCAACCCGCGCGCCTCCCGCACCGTGCCCTTCACCTCCAAGGCGACCGCCGTCCCGCTCGCCAAGGCCGCCGCGCGCATCTCGCTCGGCGCCACCGTCGCGGAGCTGCGCGCCGAAGGACTGCTCCCGGCGAACGGCGACGGCGGCACCCTGCCGCTGGACGCGCCGATCTCCGTCAAGGAGGCCGTCATGCCGTGGTCGCGCTTCCGCGACATCCACGGCCGCGGCGTCGACACGATCCTCGGCCCGGAGATGCGTTCCACCGGCGAGGTCATGGGCATCGACACGGCCTTCGGCACCGCCTACGCCAAGTCGCAGGCCGGGGCGTACGGGCCGCTGCCCACCAAGGGCCGGGCCTTCATCTCCGTCGCCAACCGCGACAAGCGCTCGATGATCTTCCCGGCCCGGGAACTCGTCGCCCATGGCTTCGAACTCCTCGCCACCTCCGGCACCGCCGAGGTCCTCAAGCGCAACGGCATCAACGCCACCGTCGTCCGCAAGCAGAGCGAGGGCGAGGGACCGAACGGCGAGCGGACCATCGTCCAGCTCATCCACGACGGCGAGGTCGACCTCATCGTCAACACCCCCTACGGCACCGGGGGCCGCCTCGACGGCTACGACATCCGCACCGCCGCCGTCGCGCGGTCCGTGCCCTGTCTGACCACCGTCCAGGCGCTCGCCGCCGCCGTCCAGGGCATCGACGCGCTGAACCACGGCGACGTGGGCGTCCGCTCGCTCCAGGAGCACGCGGAGCGGCTGATCGCGGCCCGCGACTGACCGCACGGCCCGGTGCGGCGGACACCCCGCCGCACCCGGCCCGCACGCCGCCGGACCCGGGGGCACCGGAAACGGTGCCCCCGTCCCATGGCCCGCGCCCCATCCCGCCCCCGGCCCGAGGACACCAGCCCCATGTACCAGCTTCTCTTCCAGCTCCTGTTCCGCCGTATGGACCCCGAGCGGGCCCACCATCTGGCCGTCGGCTGGATCATCCGCGCCGCGCGCGTCCCGGTCCTGCGGACCTACCTCGCCGCCTTCCTCGCCCCCCGCCACCCGGAACTGCGCACCGAGGCGCTCGGACTGCGGATGCACGGCCCGTTCGGGCTCGCCGCCGGGTTCGACAAGAACGCCGTTGCCGTCGACGGCATGGCCATGCTCGGCTTCGACCATGTCGAGATCGGCACCGTCACCGGCGAACCCCAGCCCGGCAACCCCCGCAAGCGGCTCTTCCGGCTCACCGCCGACCGCGCCCTCATCAACCGCATGGGCTTCAACAACGAGGGCTCCGCCGCCGTCGCCGACCGGCTCGCAGGCCGCCGCGAGGTCTTCCGCACCACCGTCGGCGTCAACATCGGCAAGACCAAGGCCGTCCCCGAACAGGAGGCCGTCGCCGACTACGTGACCTCCACCGAACGGCTCGCCCGGCACGCCGACTACCTCGTCGTCAACGTCTCCTCGCCCAACACGCCCGGACTGCGCGACCTCCAGGCCGTCGACCAGCTGCGGCCCCTGCTCACCGCCGTCCGCGAGGCCGCCGACCGCAGCGTCCCCGGCCGCCGCGTCCCCCTCCTGGTGAAGATCGCCCCCGACCTCGCCGACGACGACATCGACGCCGTCGCCGACCTCGCCGTCGACCTGGGCCTCGACGGCATCATCGCCACCAACACCACCATCGCCCGCGAGAGCCTCGGCCTCACCAGCGACCCCGCCGTCGTCGCGGAGACCGGCGGCCTGTCCGGCGCACCCCTCAAGGAGCGCTCCCTGGAGGTGCTGCGCCGCCTCTACACCCGGGTGGGCGACCGCATCACCCTGGTCGGTGTCGGCGGCGTCGAGAACGCCGAGGACGCCTGGCGGCGCATCCTCGCCGGAGCCACCCTCGTCCAGGGCTACAGCGCCTTCATCTACCAGGGCCCCTGCTGGTCCCGCGCCGTCCACCGGGGCCTCGCCGCCCGCCTCGCCTCCTCCCCGTACGCCACCCTCGCCGAGGCCGTCGGCGCCGACACCAGGAAGCCCGTATGACCCACAGCCCCGCACCCACCGGTCCCGCGTCCACCGGCCCCGTCCCCTTCGGCACCCGGCTGCGACACGCCATGGACGAGCGGGGCCCGCTGTGCGTGGGCATCGACCCGCACGGCTCGCTGCTCACCTCCTGGGGCCTCACCGACGACCTCGCCGGACTGGAGCGCTTCAGCCGGACCGTGGTCGAGGCACTGGCCGACCGGGTCGCCGTGCTGAAGCCGCAGAGCGCCTTCTTCGAGCGCTTCGGCTCCCGGGGCGTCGCCGTCCTGGAGACGACGGTCGCCGAGGCACGCGCGGCGGGCGCCCTCGTCCTGATGGACGCCAAGCGCGGGGACATCGGCTCCACCATGGCCGCGTACGCCGACACCTTCCTGGCTCCCGGCGCGCCGCTGTTCTCCGACGCCCTCACCGTCTCGCCCTACCTCGGCTACGGCTCGCTGAGCCCCGCGGTGGACCTGGCGCGGGCCTCCGGCACCGGCCTGTTCGTGCTCGCGCTGACCTCCAACCCGGAGGGCGCGGAGGTGCAGCACGCGCTGCGCGCCGACGGACGGAACATCGGCGCGACCATGCTGGCGCGCCTCGCGCGGGAGAACGCGGCCGAGGTGGCCGCGGGCGCCGCGCTCGGCTCCTTCGGGGCCGTGGTCGGGGCGACCCTCGGGGACCTGTCCTCCTACGACCTGGCGATCGGCGGGCCGCTGCTGGCCCCCGGGATCGGCGCGCAGGGGGCGACCCCGGCGGATCTGCCGAAGGTGTTCGGCGCGGCCGTGCGCCAGGTCGTCCCGAACGTCAGCAGGGGAGTCCTGCGGCACGGGCCCGACACCGCCGCGCTGCGCGGCGCGGCCGAGCGCTTCGCGGACGAGGTACGGGACGCGGTCGCGGCGGTCTGAGCCGTCCCGGCGGCACCGGATGCCCCTTTCGCGGGTGGATCGAACGAGGAGTCGGTTTCGCGGGGTCCGGGCCTGGGCAGTCTCCGGTTTTCGGGCCCGCGTGAGCCCTCCGCGGGCCCCTTCGGAGGCTCCTCGGCGGATCTCCATTCTGAAAGAGTTCTCAGATCCGGGGTTTTTTGCCCCAGAATGTCGGACTCGGTTGAGGCTGACCAGGACTTTTCCGCTGTTCTCGCTGACTCGGAGGGCCTTGGCCGCTAGTCTCCGTCGAGAGCGAACGGGCAGCGCGTTGCCCGTTACTCCCCAGGTGTGGGGCGACCGAGTTCCCCACCGGGCCGCTGTACCTGACAGACATCCGACAGTTCGACATCCGAGGTGACGTAGGCGTGGCTCTTCCGCCCCTTACCCCTGAACAGCGCGCAGCCGCGCTCGAAAAGGCCGCCGCGGCTCGCCGGGAGCGGGCCGAGGTCAAGAATCGACTCAAGCACTCCGGCGCCTCCCTCCACGAGGTCATCAAGTCGGGCCAGGAGAACGACGTCATCGGCAAGATGAAGGTCTCCGCCCTCCTTGAGTCCCTGCCGGGCGTGGGCAAGGTCCGCGCCAAGCAGATCATGGAGCGGCTCGGCATCTCCGAGAGCCGGCGAGTCCGGGGGCTCGGCTCCAACCAGATCGCGTCCTTGGAGCGCGAGTTCGGCGGCGGACCCGCCTGACGTTCCCCGGCACCCCCGCGAAGCGGGATAATCGCTCCATGGCTGCAACATCCCGGGGGACGACCCCCGTACCCCCGGACGTACGTCCGCGGCTGACCGTGCTCTCCGGCCCCTCCGGGGTCGGCAAGAGCACGGTCGTCGCCCATATGCGCGAGGAACACCCCGAGGTCTGGCTCTCGGTCTCCGCCACCACCCGCAGGCCCCGGCCCGGCGAGCAGCACGGTGTGCAGTACTTCTTCGTCACCGACGAGGAGTTCGACAAGCTGATCGCCAACGGTGAGCTGCTGGAGTGGGCCGAGTTCGCCGGAAACCGCTACGGCACGCCCCGCGGGGCCGTCCTGGAGCGGCTGGAGTCCGGGGAACCGGTCCTGCTGGAGATCGACCTCCAGGGTGCCCGGCTGGTGCGCGAGTCCATGCCGGACGCCCGGCTCGTGTTCCTCGCCCCGCCGTCCTGGGAGGAGCTGGTCCGCCGGCTCACGGGCCGCGGCACCGAGTCCCCCGAGGTGATCGAGCGCCGCCTGGAAGCGGCCAGGACCGAACTGGCCGCCGAGTCGGAGTTCGACACCACCCTGGTCAACACCTCCGTCAAGGACGTGGCCCGTGAGCTGCTAGCCTTGATGGACGTTGTGTGATCTTCACTGATCCCATCCACACCTTCGGAAGGTAGAGCGTGTCCTCTTCCATCACCGCGCCCGAGGGCATCATCAACCCGCCGATCGACGAGTTGCTTGAGGCCACCGACAGCAAGTACAGCCTCGTGATCTACGCCGCCAAGCGCGCGCGCCAGATCAACGCGTACTACTCCCAGCTGGGCGAGGGCCTGCTGGAGTACGTCGGCCCCCTCGTCGACACCCACGTCCACGAGAAGCCGCTGTCGATCTCCCTGCGTGAGATCAACGCGGGCCTGCTGACCTCCGAGGCCATCGACGGCCCCGCGCAGTAACCACCGCTTCATCCACCAAGGGCCCGGCAGCCGAGCTGTCCGGGCCCGTGGTGTGTCATGGGTACGTACACATACGCAGACGCGACTGCGCAGGATGCGTACGGCGGCACGGCCGTGCGCGCACCGAGTCCGGGGAGCGACATGCCGGTGAGCGACAAGAACGAGGCGGCCAGGCCCAGGGTCGTCCTGGGGGTGAGCGGCGGTATCGCCGCCTACAAGGCGTGCGAGCTGCTACGCCGCCTCACCGAGTCCGGGCACGACGTCCGGGTGGTCCCCACCCAGTCGGCGCTCCACTTCGTCGGCGCCGCCACCTGGTCCGCGCTGTCCGGGCACCCCGTCGCCACCGAGGTCTGGTCGGACGTCCACGAGGTGCCCCATGTCCGCATCGGCCAGGGCGCCGACCTCGTCGTCGTCGCCCCCGCCACCGCCGACCTGCTCGCCAAGGCCGCCCACGGCCTCGCCGACGACCTGCTGACCAACACCCTGCTCACGGCCCGCTGCCCGGTCGTCCTCGTGCCCGCGATGCACACCGAGATGTGGGAGCACCCCGCCACCCAGGAGAACGTGGCCACCCTGCGCCGCCGGGGCGCCGTCGTCGTGGAACCCGCCGTCGGCCGGCTGACCGGGGCCGACACCGGCAAGGGACGGCTGCCCGACCCCGGCGAGATCTTCGAGGTCTGCCGCCGGGTCCTCGCCCGCGGCGTCCGCGAACCGGACCTCACCGGACGGCACGTCGTCATCAGCGCGGGCGGCACCCGCGAACCCCTCGACCCGGTCCGGTTCCTCGGCAACCGCTCCTCCGGCAAACAGGGCTACGCCCTCGCCCGGACCGCCGCCGCCCGGGGCGCCCGCGTCACCCTCATCGCCGCCAACACCACCGCGCTGCCCGACCCCGCCGGGGTGGACCTGGTGCCCGTGGGCACCGCCGTCCAGCTCCGCGAGGCCGTGCTGAAGGCCGCCGCCGACGCCGACGCGGTCGTGATGGCCGCCGCCGTCGCCGACTTCCGGCCCGCCGTGTACGCCGCCGGAAAAATCAAAAAACGGGACGGACAGGACCCCGAGCCCATTTCGCTGGTACGGAATCCGGACATCCTCGCGGAGATCTCCCGGGACCGCGACCGGCCCGGCCAGGTGGTCGTCGGCTTCGCCGCCGAGACCGACGACGTCCTGGCGAACGGCCGCGCGAAACTCCGCCGCAAGGGCTGTGACCTGCTCGTCGTCAACGAGGTCGGGGAAAGCAAGACCTTCGGCGAGGCGGAGAGCGAAGCCGTCGTCCTCGGCGCGGACGGCAGTGAGACCCCCGTGCCCTTCGGACCGAAGGAAGTCCTCTCCGACACCGTGTGGGACCTGGTCACCGACCGGTTTTCCGGCGCGTCCGCCGAGTGAGCCTCGAATCCTGCGCGACAATCGCTTGTGCGGGACGCCGGTATCGGCGCAACCCGCACATTCGGGTGGTGCCGGTCTGGTGGAGAGCGCCCACGTGGCCCAGAATGCCAGTGCCGCAGCTCACCGCCCTCCCAAGTGGCGAGACACGTGACCTGCCGACCGAGCGCGACCGATAAACTGATGACGGACCACGCCGGGCGCAGCCTCCGGCCGGTCCGCCAATGAACAGCCAGCAGCCGCTGCAACCACAGGGAGCGATGTGTCCCGCCGTCTCTTCACCTCGGAGTCCGTGACCGAGGGTCACCCCGACAAGATCGCCGACCAGATCAGCGACACCATCCTCGACGCGCTACTGCGGGAGGACCCGAAGTCCCGGGTCGCCGTGGAAACACTGATCACCACCGGCCTGGTCCATGTGGCCGGCGAGGTCACGACGAAGGCGTACGCGCCCATCGCGCAGCTCGTACGCGACACGATCCTCGCGATCGGCTACGACTCCTCGAAGAAGGGCTTCGACGGCGCCTCCTGCGGGGTCTCGGTGTCCATCGGGGCCCAGTCGCCCGACATCGCGCAGGGTGTCGACACCGCCTACGAGCAGCGGGTCGAGGGCGACGAGGACGAGCTGGACCGGCAGGGTGCCGGAGACCAGGGCCTGATGTTCGGATACGCGTGCGACGAGACGCCCGAGCTGATGCCGCTCCCCATCCACCTCGCCCACCGCCTGTCCCGGCGGCTGTCCGAGGTGCGCAAGAACGGCACCATCCCCTACCTGCGGCCCGACGGCAAGACCCAGGTCACCATCGAGTACGACGGCGACAAGGCCGTCCGCCTCGACACGGTCGTCGTCTCCTCGCAGCACGCCTCGGACATCGACCTGGAGTCGCTGCTCGCGCCCGACATCCGCGAGTTCGTGGTCGAGCCGGAGCTCAAGGCACTCCTCGACGACGGCATCAAGCTGGAGACCGAGGGCTACCGCCTGCTGGTCAACCCGACCGGACGCTTCGAGATCGGCGGCCCCATGGGCGACGCCGGCCTCACCGGCCGCAAGATCATCATCGACACCTACGGCGGGATGGCCCGCCACGGCGGCGGCGCCTTCTCCGGCAAGGACCCGTCCAAGGTCGACCGCTCCGCCGCGTACGCGATGCGCTGGGTCGCCAAGAACGTCGTCGCCGCCGGACTCGCCTCCCGCTGCGAGGTCCAGGTCGCCTACGCGATCGGCAAGGCCGAGCCCGTCGGCCTGTTCATCGAGACCTTCGGCACCAACAAGGTCGACACCGAGCGGATCGAGAGCGCCATCAGCCAGGTCTTCGACCTGCGCCCGGCCGCCATCATCCGCGACCTCGACCTGCTGCGCCCGATCTACGCCCAGACCGCCGCGTACGGCCACTTCGGCCGTGCGCTGCCGGAGTTCACCTGGGAGCGCACGGACCGCGTCGACGCGCTGCGCGCCGCCGCCGGACTGTGATCCGCGTCAGCACCCGCTGACACCAGCGTCACGGAGGGCCGGGACCCGCATCGCGGGCCCGGCCCTTGGCCGTGCCCGGCGGACCGCCCGGCACGGTCCGCGCGTTGTCGGTGGCGTCTGGTAGGAATGCGGATGTGAGCAGCGGAAACAGCGCCGACGGCGACGACACCACCCCGCCCGAGCAGCTCGCGCTCATCCGCGAGACGATCCGCCAGGCCAAGGTGCCCAAGGCCAAGCCCCGCACCTGGCGCGGCGCACCCCTCGCCCGCGAGCTGCCCGTGGCCCGGGTTCTGGTGGACAAGGGCGTCCTGCACCTCGACCGGTACTTCGACTACGCCGTACCCGAGGAGATGGACGCCGACGCCCGGCCCGGGGTCCGGGTCCGGGTCCGGTTCGGCGCCGGCCGGGGCCAGGTCCGGGACGGCCGCCGCGAGGGCGGCGGCCTGGTCGACGGATTCCTGGTGGAACGCGTCGCCGAGTCCGACTACAGCGGCCCCCTCGCCGCCCTCGCCCAGGTCGTCTCCCCCGAACCCGTCCTCGGCCCCGATCTGCTCGGCCTCGCCCGCGCCGTCGCCGACCGCTACGCGGGCAGCCTCGCCGATGTGCTCCAGCTCGCCGTCCCCCCGCGCAGCGCCCGCGCCGAGAAACGCCCCTCACCCGAACCACTGCCCCCGCCCCCCGCGCCCGCCCCCGGCCCCTGGGAGCGGTACGGACAGGGACCGGCCTTCCTGCGGGCCCTCGCGGACGGCGCCGCCCCCCGAGCCGTGTGGCACGCGCTGCCCGGCCCCGACTGGGCCGACGCGATCGCCCACGCCGTCGCCGCGACCCTGGCCTCCGGCCGGGGCGCCCTCGTCGTCGTCCCCGACGGACGCGTCGTCGCCCGCGTGGACGCCGCCCTCGGCGCGCTGCTGGGCCCCGGCCGGCACGCCGTGCTCACCGCCGAGGCCGGCCCCGAGAAGCGCTACGGCCAGTGGCTCGCCGTACGGCGCGGCTCGGTGCGCGCCGTCGTCGGGACCCGCGCCGCGATGTTCGCCCCCGTCCGCGACCTCGGACTCGTCGTCCTGTGGGACGACGGCGACTCCAGCCACAGCGAACAGCACGCCCCGCAGCCGCACGCCCGCGAGGTGCTGCTGCTGCGCGCCGCCCACGAGGGCTGCGCCTTTCTGCTCGGGGACATCGGCTGCACCGTCGAGGCCGCGCAGCTCGTCGAGACCGGCTGGGCCCGCCCCCTGGTCGCCGACCGGGACCGGGTCCGCGCCGCGGCCCCCCTGATCCGCACCGTCGGCGACGGGGAACTCGCCCGCGACGGCGCCGCCCGCGCCGCCCGCCTCCCCTCCCTCGCCTGGAAGACCGCCCGCGAGGGACTCACCCGGGGCCCCGTCCTCGTCCAGGTGCCGCGCCGCGGCTATGTCCCGAGGCTGGCATGCGAACGCTGCCGGGCCCCCGCCCGCTGCCGGCACTGCGCCGGACCGCTGGAGGCCCGTGAGTCGGGACCGCTGGGCTGCGGCTGGTGCGGGCGCGAGCAGGGCGACTGGCACTGCCCCGAATGCGGGTCGTTCCGGCTGCGCGCGCAGGTCGTCGGCGCCCGGCGGACCGCGGAGGAACTGGGCCGGGCGTTCCCCGCCGTCCCGGTCCGCACCTCCGGGCGGGAACAGATCCTCGACACGGTGCCGGACACCCCGGCCCTGGTGGTCAGCACACCCGGCGCCGAACCCGTCGCCGAGGGCGGGTACGCGGCGGCCCTGCTGCTCGACGGATGGGCGATGCTCGGGCGGCCCGATCTGCGGGCGGGTGAGGAGGCCCTGCGGCACTGGCTCGGCGCGGCGGCGCTGGTGCGCGGGCAGGAGGCGGGGGGCACGGTCGTGGTGATAGCCGAGCCCTCGCTGCGGCCCGTGCAGGCGCTGGTGCGGTGGGACCCCGTGGGTCACGCGGTCCGGGAGCTGGCGGAGCGGGCCGAGCTGGGGTTCCCGCCCGTGTCCCGGATGGCATCCGTGACCGGCCCGCCGGACGCTGTCGCGGACTTCCTGGCGTCGGTGGAGCTGCCCGGGGACGCGGTGCTGCTCGGGCCGGTCCCGGTGCCCGTCCCCGCGGGCGCCTTGGCGGCGGGCGAGGGGGCGGTGTGGGAGCGGGCGCTGCTGCGGGTGCCGCCCGGGAGCGGGGCGGCCCTCGCCGCGGCGCTCAAGGCCGCGCAGGCCCTGCGGACGGCCCGGGGGGCCGGGGGCGCGGTGCGTATCCGGGTCGACCCCCCGGACATCGGCTAGCCGCCTTCGCTAGCGCTTCCGAGGTCCCTTGTGCTGGACGTACCTGTCCCTGTGCGGGTACGTCCGGGGGTGCGCAGTTCCCCGCAGGCCGCCTTCGCTCGCGCTCCCGAGGTCTGTCCGGCTGAACGCACTTGTCCCCGTGCGGGTACGTCCGGGGGTGCGCAGTTCCTCGCGCCCCTGGGTTTCCTGTGCTGGGCGTACCGACGTCCGTGCGGGTACGTTCGGGGGTGCGCAGTTCCCCGCGCCCTGGGTTTCCTGTGCTGGGCGTACCGACGTCCGTGCGGGTACGTCCGGGGGTGCGCAGTTCCTCGCGCCCCTTGGGTCGCGCCTCTTGCGGTTCCCGTTCGGGTGCGGGTGGCCCTTGGTGGGTGCTGCCCTCTTGCGGTTGCTCTTCGGGTGCGGGTCCGCCCTCGTCTTTTGCGCAGTTCCCCGCGCCCCTTTGGGGGCGCCCAACTGGGGTGGTTCTCCGTCTGCGGGTGGGGTCAGACAGCGGGCCGGCGTCAGCCCGGGCGGGGTTGAACCATCCTCCTCGTGCAGGCGCTTGGCTGCGGGAGGGGGTGGGCGGGAATCTCTGCTCGCAGACTCCGATGCTCTTCAGTCCGGCAAGGAAACGTCGTACCGAGCGTGTCGGATCGAGGACGGAGAATCCCGACCGGCACCGACCCGAAGAACCGGCCGGATGCGCCCCAAAGGGGCGCGGGGAACTGCGCAAAACCACCGAGCGACGGCACAGGGACAAGTGCGTCCACCCGGACAGACCTCAGACGCGCAAGCGAAACTGCGTCAGCCGTTTCGGGGGGCGGGGAAGACCGGCGGGCGGGGATCGTCGCGGAGAGCCGGACTGCCCCCGACGGGCTGGGTCGGCATGGAACGCGCCGCGGGCACGGACGGCAGCGGCCCGGCGACCCCCACCGCCCCGCGCGCAGCGGCCGGCTCCGCCCCCCGCTCCGCCTCCGCGGCAGCCTGCGCCGCGGCCCGCCGCGCCCCGTACCGCCGGTGCACCGCCTGCTTCGTCACACCCAGCGCGGAACCCACCGCGTCCCACGAGAAGCCCAGCGACCGGTCGAAGTCCACAGCCGCGGTGACCAGGGTCTCGACACTGTCCCGCAGCTCCTGCGCGAGACGGACGGTGGGTGCGGGCGCGCGGCCGTAGACGACGAAGCCCGTGGACGGGCCCGAACGGCGCGGGCGGTACACATTGCCCAGCTGGGCGGTGAGCGTACGCAGGGCGTCCACCTGGCGGCGGACCCGCTCGATGTCCCGCACCAGCAGGTGCAGACTGGCTCGGGCCTGTGCGTCGTGGGTTGCGTGGTCGGCCATCAAACAAGCCTCTCGAACCGGCGGAGGGGGAAAGAACCGGACCGCGTCCGCGGTCCGCAGAGTCAACTCTTCCTTGACCAACGCGCCACGCGGGCAGGGGTCACGGTGCCAGGGCGCACGGATCGTGGTGCGGGGCGTGAAGCGCGCCGTACGCCCCCGGCGTGCCCCGCCCGGTCACTCCTGGCTCCGCCCCCCGCTCCGCACCCGCCCAGGGACCCGTTCCGGGGTCCGCCCGGGGGCACCCGTGGCGGGCACCGGGCGGGCGACCCCGGCGCGGGGGACACGATCTAGACTGGTGCGCTGCCCCGTGACGCCGTACCGATCACGACCGGAATCCCGCCCGAGAGGCCCACAGCCACTGATGAAGCTCGTCTTCGCAGGCACCCCCGAGGTCGCCGTTCCCGCCCTGGACGCCCTGATCGCCTCCGACCGGCACGAGGTGGCCGCCGTCGTCACCCGGCCCGACGCCCCCGCCGGCCGGGGCCGTCATCTCGTCGCGAGCCCCGTCGCCGAGCGCGCCGAGGAAGCCGGGATCGAGGTGCTGAAGCCGCGCAGGCCCCGGGACGAGGACTTCCTCGCCAGGCTCCGCGAGATCGCGCCGGACTGCTGCCCGGTCGTCGCGTACGGCGCGCTGCTGCCCAGGACCGCGCTGGACATCCCGGCCCACGGCTGGGTGAACCTCCACTTCTCGCTGCTGCCCGCCTGGCGCGGCGCGGCCCCCGTCCAGCACGCGGTCATGTCCGGTGACGAGATCACCGGCGCCTCCACCTTCCTCATCGAGGAGGGGCTGGACTCGGGGCCCGTGTACGGCACCGTCACCGAGCTCGTACGGCCCACCGACACCAGCGGTGATCTGCTGACCCGGCTCGCCTTCGCGGGCGCGGGACTGCTCGCCGCGACCATGGACGGCATCGCCGACGGCGGACTCAAGGCCGTCCCGCAGCCCGCCGACGGGATCACCCTCGCGCCGAAGCTCACCGTGGACGACGCCCGCGTCGACTGGACGGCGCCCGCGCTGCGCGTGGACCGGGTGGTACGGGGCTGCACCCCCGCGCCCGGCGCCTGGACGGTGTTCCGGGGCGAGCGGCTCAAGCTGGTCCAGGCCACCCCCGCGCCCGCCCGGACCGACCTCGCCCCCGGGGAGCTCGGGGTCGGCAAGAACAGCGTGCACGTCGGCACCGGCTCGTACGCGGTGGAGCTGATGTGGGTGCAGGCCCAGGGCAAGAAGCCGATGCGGGCCGCCGACTGGGCGCGGGGCGCGCGGATCACGGCGGGGGAGCGGGTCGGGGCCTGACGGCTCGCGGACCGCGCCCGCGCGGGGGCGACGTACGCTTGACGGAGCCGGTGCGGCCGTCCCGGGTACGTCGCCCGGTGCCCCGGCACCACGTCCGTACCCGGCGGTCCCCGAAACCCCGCAGTCCTCACCACCGCGCAGTCCCGATTCTCCCCGGAGCACCTTTTCGTGAACGATCAGCGGCGCAGGCCGACGCAGTCCACCTCCCGGCGGCCGGGCGGCAAGGGCGCCCCCCAGGGCCGCCCCTACCGCCGTCCGCAGAAGGACCCCGTACGGATGCTCGCGTTCGACGCGCTGCGGGCCGTGGACGAGCGGGACGCCTACGCCAACCTCGTGCTGCCCCCGCTGCTGCGCAAGGCCCGGGAGAACGGCGACTTCGACCACCGGGACGCGGCCCTCGCCACCGAGCTCGTGTACGGCACCCTGCGCCGTCAGGGCACGTACGACGCCGTGCTGGCCCGGTGCGTCGACCGGCCGCTGCGCGAGGTGGACCCGCCGGTCCTCGATGTGCTCAGCCTCGGCGCCCACCAGCTGCTCGGCACCCGTATCCCCACCCACGCGGCGGTCTCCGCGTCCGTCGAACTGGCCCGCGTCGTCCTCGGTGACGGCCGCGCGAAGTTCGTGAACGCGGTGCTGCGCAAGGTCGCCCAGCACGATCTCGACGGCTGGCTGGAGCTGGTGGCGCCGCCCTACGACGAGGACCCCGAGGACCACCTCGCGGTCGTCCACTCGCATCCCCGCTGGGTGGTCTCCGCGCTGTGGGACTCCCTCGGCGGCCCGCGCGCCGGGATCGAGGACCTGCTCGAAGCCGACAACGAACGCCCCGAGGTCACCCTCGTCGCCCGCCCCGGCCGGATGACCGCCGACGCCCTGCTGGACGGGCTGCCCACCGAGGGCGGCCTGCCGGGCCGCTGGTCCCCGTACGCCGTACGCCTCACCGAGGGCGGCGAGCCCGGCGCGCTGGACGCCGTACGGGAGGGCAGGGCCGGGGTCCAGGACGAGGGCAGCCAGCTGGTCGCCCTCGCGCTGGCCGCCGCACCCGTCGAGGGGCGGGACGAGAAGTGGCTCGACGGCTGCGCCGGGCCCGGCGGCAAGGCGGCCCTGCTCGCCGGACTCGCGGCCGAACGCGGCGCGTTCCTCCTCGCCGCCGAGAAGCAGCCGCACCGCTCCGGACTCGTCGCCCGCGCCCTCAGCGGCAACCCGGGCCCGTACCAGGTCATCACCGCCGACGGCACCCGCCCGCCCTGGCGCCCCGGCAGCTTCGACCGGGTCCTCATGGACGTGCCCTGCACCGGCCTCGGCGCGCTGCGCCGCCGCCCGGAGGCCCGCTGGCGGCGCCGCCCGGAGGACCTCGCGGGCTTCGCGCCCTTGCAGCGCGCGCTGCTGGAGCGGGCGCTGGAGTCGGTACGGGTCGGCGGGATCGTCGGCTACGCCACCTGCTCGCCGCACCTCGCGGAGACCCGCGCGGTCGTCGACGACGTCCTGCGGGACTTCACGGGCGCCGCCGAGCTCGTCGACGCACGCCCCCTGATGCCCGGCGTCCCCGCGCTCGGCGAGGGACCCGACGTCCAGCTGTGGCCCCATCTGCACGGCACCGACGCCATGTACCTCGCCCTGCTGCGCCGCACCGCCTGACCGCCGTGCCCGCCCTGGCCCCTCACTCGGGCCAGGGCGAGTCCTGGATCACCTCGACGAAGTCGCCGGGCGTGAAGCCGGGGACGAAGTGGCGCAGGACATCGGCCTTCACATTGCCGAAGGCGGTCTCCGGCTTGGGCGCGATGCCGTCCGTGAACGCCTTCAGGATCGCCCGCTTGAAGTCCGGCCGCGGATGGGCGGCGACCACGGCCTCCCGGGCACCCGGGCTCAGCTCGTCGTAGCCGATCCCCAGCACGTCGTACTCGACGCCCGCCGTGACCAGCGCGACCTCCGGTTCCATGTACTGCGGGATGCCGGGAGTGGTGTGCAGGGCGATGGCCGTCCAGACCCGGCGGACACTGTCCTCGGGGACGTCGTACCCGCGCAGGAACGCGCGGGCCGCGTCCGCCCCGTCCACCTCGAAGCGGCGTCCGCTGCCGCGGTGCTCGGCGCCGAGGCCGATGTCATGGAACATGGCCGCCACGTACAGCAGCTCCGGGTCGAAGCTCAGCCCCCGGCGCCGCCCCTGGAGGGCACCGAAGAAGTACACCCGGCGGGAGTGGTGGTAGACGAGGTCGTCGGTGGTGTCCCGGACGAGTTCCGTGGCCGCCACCGCGATCCTGGTGTCCGGTACGGACACATCCGCCACCGTCGCGTGCGGGTCGCTGTGCGTCATGTCGTTCGCTCCCTGGGTCGAGGGCATGCCGTACCGGTCCGAGCGCCGGTTCCGGCACCGTACGCCGGTCCGCGCCGCCGCCGCTGTCCCGCCGTGCGGCGGTCCGTACCGGTCTGCGGGGTTCCGGTCCGGACCGCGGCGGGCAACCGCCGCGCGGCATGGCAGTCTTGGACCATGGCCGTGCAGATCAATCCCAGTATTCTCTCCGCAGACTTCGCCCGCCTCGCCGACGAGGCCCGTGCGGTGGACGGCGCCGACTGGCTCCACGTCGACGTGATGGACAACCACTTCGTGCCCAACCTCACCCTGGGCGTACCGATCGTGGAGTCCCTGGCGCGCGCCACGGACATCCCGCTCGACTGCCACCTCATGATCGAGCAGCCCGACCGCTGGGCCCCCCAGTACGTCGAGGCGGGTGCCGGGTCGGTCACCTTCCACGCGGAGGCCGCCGCCGCTCCCGTACGGCTGGCGCGCGAGATCCGCGCCAAGGGCGCCCGCGCCTCGATGGCCCTGAAACCGGCCACCCCCATCGAGCCGTACGAGGACCTCCTCCCCGAACTCGACATGCTGCTGATCATGACGGTCGAGCCGGGGTTCGGCGGGCAGTCGTTCCTCGACATCATGCTGCCGAAGATCCGCCGCACCCGTGAGCTGATCGCCAAGCACGGCCTTGAACTGTGGCTCCAGATCGACGGCGGGGTCTCGGCCACCACCATCGAGAGGTGCGCCGAGGCGGGCGCGGACGTGTTCGTCGCGGGCTCCGCCGTCTACGGCGCGGACGACCCCGCGGACGCCGTGCGCGGGCTGCGCACCCTGGCGGAGTCGGCCACCGCCGGTGCGGCCTGGGCCTGCGACCACTGAGCCACCGAATAGTGAACGGCGTTCGTCCGAGCTGTTCGGCCGGTCCGGATCTGCGAGGATGAACGGCAATACCCAGGTTGTGAACAGAAGTGAACAGCAGTGAGGAGATCGCCGTGACTGGCTTCTCGGCGGGCAGATCAGCCTTGCGGATGGGACCCGCTGAGCTGGTTCAGGCCGCCGCCATGGCCCGCCGCTTCTATCTTGAGGGCAAGTCCAAGATCCAGATCGCCGAGGAGTTCGGCGTCAGCCGCTTCAAGGTGGCCCGGGTCCTGGAAACCGCCCTTGAGCGTGATCTCGTGCGGATCGAGATCCGGGTACCCGCCGAGCTCGACGCGGAACGCTCCGACGCCCTGCGGGCCCGCTACGGTCTGCGGCACGCCGTGGTCGTCGAGTCGCCCGCCGAGGCCGCCGAGTCGCCGGACCCGGAGAACCTCGGCGAGGTCGCCGCGGACCTTCTCGGCGAGCTGGTGGCGGAAGGCGATGTCCTCGGGCTCGCCTGGGGGCGCTCCACCATCCATATGGCCGCCGCCCTCGACCGGCTGCCGCCCTGCACGGTCGTGCAGCTCACCGGTGTCTACGACGCGGGGACCGCCGAGCGCGGGTCCGTGGAGGCGGTACGGCGGGCGGCCCAGGTCTCCGGGGGCGACGCGCACCCCATCTACGCGCCGATGCTGCTGCCCGACGCGGCGACGGCCAACGCGCTGCGGCAGCAGACCGGGATCGCCCGTGCCTTCGAGTACTTCGACAAGGTGACGGTCGCCTGTGTGTCGATCGGCTCCTGGGAGCCCGGGATCTCCACGGTGCACGACATGCTCACCGACGAGGAACGCGCGCATTACGCGTCGCTGGGGGTCGCCGCGGAGATGTCCGCGCATCTCTTCGACGCGGACGGGCGGCGGGTCGGGCGGGACCTGGGGGAGCGGTGCATCACCGTCGAGGCCGATCGGCTGCGGCGGATTCCCGAGGTCATAGCGATTGCCGGGGGGCGGCGGAAGGCGGCGGCGATCGACGCGGTGCTGCGGTCCGGGTTGGTCACGAGTCTCGTGACCGATACGGCTGCGGCGGATTCGTTGCTGGCGGCGGGGAGTGCGCCGTCGCCCGCGCTTGAGCGGGTCGACCCCGACGACTGACGCCGTCGGGGTCGGGGGGCTTTTCCTCCGGCCCCGGCGGTCGCGGTTGCTTGCGCCCGCCTGGGTTTCCTGCGCTGGGCGCGCCTCGTTCCTGTGCCGTCGTTCGGTGGTTTCGCGCGGTTCCCCGCGGGTCGCCTTCGCTTGCGCTTCCGAGGTCTGTCCGGGTGGGCGTACTTCGTTCCTGTGCCGTCGCTCGGTGGGTTTGCGCAGTTCCCCGCGCCCCTTTGGGGCGCGTTCTGTTTGTTCTTCGGGTCGGTGCCGGTCGGGATTCTCCGTCCTCGATCCGACACGCTCGGTACGACGTACATGTGGTCCTACTGAAGAGCATCGGAGTCTGCGGGCAGAGATTCCCGCCCACCCCCTTCGGCAGCCGTGCGAGTCCGCGAGGAGGGTGGTTGAACCCCGATCCCGCAGACTGAGAACAGCCCCAGGTGGGCGCCCCTTCAGGGGCGCGGGGAACTGCGCACCCCCGGACGTACCCGCACGGGCGTTGGTACGCCCAGCACAGGAAACCCAGGGGCGCGGGGAACTGCGCACCCCACGAGTGACGGCACAGGGACGAGTGCGTTCAGTCGGACAGACCTCGGGAGCGTGAGCGAAGGCGACCCGCCCGGGCGTCGGTACGCCCGGCACAGGGAACCCGGACGCGGGGGCGAATGACGGGCTGGGGAGGACAAGGGGGCTTCGGGGCGGGAAGCTGGTGCGGGTGGGTGCATCCGGTGGGCGGGGCGGGACGGAAGTCCGGGTGAGGGAGGACGCAGAGCGGTGCGGCGGCAGGCCGACCGCGTGAGCACGGGAGGCCACGATGCCCGACGGGACCCCACCGCTGCGCTGCCTCGTCACCGGGGCCAGCGGATACATCGGCGGACGGCTCGTCCCCGAACTCCTGGACGCGGGTCACCAGGTCCGCTGCCTGGCCCGCAACCCCGCGGCACTGCGCGACCACCCCTGGTCCGCCGACGCGGAGACGGTCCGCGGCGACGTCACCGACGCCGCGTCGACCCGTGCCGCGCTCCAGGACATCGATGTCGCCTACTACCTGGTGCACGCCCTCGGCGGCGGCTCCGGCTTCGAACGCACCGACCGTGACGCCGCCCGCAACTTCGGTGAGCAGGCGCGTGCCGCGGGCGTCCGCCGGATCGTCTACCTCGGCGGACTCACCCCCGCGGGCGTACCCGAGCACGATCTCTCGCCCCATCTGCGGTCCCGCGCGGAGGTCGGCCGCATCCTGCTGGAATCCGGCACCCCCACGACGGTGCTGCGGGCCGCCGTCATCATCGGCTCCGGCTCCGCCTCGTTCGAGATGCTGCGCTATCTGACCGAGCGGCTGCCGGTCATGGTCACCCCCAGCTGGGTCAGCACCCGCGTCCAGCCGGTCGCCGTCCGGGATGTGCTGCGCTACCTGGTCGGCAGCGCCCGGATGCCCGACGACGTCAACCGCTCCTTCGACATCGCGGGGCCCGACATCATGACGTACCGGGACATGATGGCCCGCTACGCCGAGGTCGCCGGACTCCCGCGACGGCTGATCCTGCCCGTGCCGATGCTCTCGCCGGGGCTGTCCAGCCACTGGATCGGA
Source organism: Streptomyces uncialis (assembly GCF_036250755.1). NCBI lineage: Bacteria > Bacillati > Actinomycetota > Actinomycetes > Kitasatosporales > Streptomycetaceae > Streptomyces > Streptomyces uncialis. Next base: position 7,744,839 of record NZ_CP109583.1, read on the forward strand.
CTCGTCACCCCCGTCCCCCGGACCATCGCGCGTCCGCTCGCCGAATCCCTGCGCTACGAGGTCGTCCAGCAGGACCACGACATCGCCCGCTACGTACCCGACCCGCCGGGCCACCCCCTGCCCTTCGACACCGCGCTGTCCCTCGCGCTGCGCCGGGTCAAGGAGGCGAACGTCACCACCCGCTGGTCGTCCGCCTCGACCCCCGGTGCCCCCAGCGACCCGCTGCCCACCGACCCCGACTGGGCGGGCGGCAGCCTCTACACCGACCGCCGGGAAGCCGTCGTCGACGCGTCTCGGGACGCGCTCTGGCGGGTCATCGAGGGCATCGGCGGGGACAACGGCTGGTACTCCTTCCCGCTCGCGTGGGCCGTGCGCGGCCAGCTCGACCGGCTCGTCGGCGGGGTGGGGCTGCGCCGGGGACGCCGGGACGCGGACCGGCTGCGCGCCGGGGACTCGCTGGACTTCTGGCGGGTCGAGGAGATCGAACCGGGACATCTGCTGCGGTTGCGCGCCGAGATGCGGCTGCCGGGCCTCGCCTGGCTGGAGATGACCGCCGACCGCACCGACGACGGCCGCACCCGCTACCGGCAGCGCGCGCTGTTCCATCCGCGCGGCCTGCTCGGGCACCTCTACTGGTGGAGCGTCTCCCCGTTCCACTCCGTCGTCTTCGGCGGGATGGCCCGCAACATCGCCCGGACGGCGGAACGCGCGCCGAAGGCCGTCCCTGACCCCGCGGGCACACCTCCCACCGGCTGACCGCCCGTCCCGGTGCATCCAGGGACCGGGGCCCGGCCGAACAGGGCGTACCCGACCCGGCCCGACCAAGGAATGGCGCCATGACCGTCTCCGTCGTCCTGTTCACCTCCGACCTCCGACTGCACGACCATCCGCCGCTGCGCGCCGCGCTCGACGCGGCCGAGGAGACCGTGCCGCTGTTCGTGCTGGACCCGGGTGTCGAGGCCGCGGGATTCGGCGCGCCCAACCGGCGGGCGTTCCTCGCCGACTGCCTCCAGGATCTCGACGCCGCGCTGCGCGACCGGGGCGGTCGGCTCGTCGTCCGCACCGGTGACCCGGCGGACGTGGTGCGCGAGGTGATGGCGGCCACGGACGCCCGGGAGGTCCATGTCGCGGCGGGTGTGAGCGGTTACGCGGCCCGCCGGGAGCAGCGGCTGCGGGAGACGGTCGAGGCCGCGGGCGGGCTGCTGCGGGTCCATGACGCGGTCGTCACCGCGCTGCCGCCGGGCGCCGTCACCCCGCAGGGCTCCGACCACTTCGCCGTCTTCACGCCGTACCACCGCCGCTGGGCCGAGCAGCGGCTGCGCGGTCCGCTGGCCGCGCCCCGGAAGGTCCGGGTGCCGCGGGATGCGGGATCGGACCCCGTCCCCACGCGTGCGGCGGTGACCGGGGTGTCGCCGGGACTCACCGAGGGCGGGGAGCGCGCGGGACGGGCGCGGGCCTCCCGCTGGCTGCGCGGACAACTCGCCGGTTACGAGGACGGGCACGACGACCTGCCCGGCGACCTCACCTCACGGCTCTCCCCCCATCTGCACTTCGGCACCCTGTCGGCCACCGAGCTCGTGCACCGGGCCCGCAAGGCGGGCGGGCCGGGTGCCGAGGCCTTCGTCCGCCAGCTGTGCTGGCGGGACTTCCACCACCAGGTCCTCGCGGCCCGCCCCGGCGCCGCGACCGGTGACTACCGCACCAAGCACGACCACTGGCGCACCGGAGCCGGCGCGGACCGGGACGTGGCCGCCTGGAAGGCGGGCCGCACCGGCTACCCCGCCGTGGACGCGGCCATGCGTCAGCTCGCCCACGAGGGCTGGATGCACAACCGGGGCCGACTCCTCGCCGCGAGCTTCCTCACCAAGACCCTGTACATCGACTGGCGGACCGGCGCCCGGCACTTCCTCGACCTGCTGGTCGACGGTGACCTCGCCAACAACCAGCTCAACTGGCAGTGGGCGGCCGGGACCGGCACCGACACCCGGCCGGGCCGCGTCCTCAACCCGGTCCGCCAGGGCAGACGCCATGACCCCGACGGGGTGTACGTACGGCGCTGGGTGCCCGAACTCGCCGGGCTCACGGGCGCCGCCGTCCATGAGCCGTGGAAGCTGGCGGCATCCGAACGGGCCCGCTACGACTACCCCGAGCCGATCGTGGAACTGGCCGACGGGCTGGACCGCTTCCGGGCGGCCCGGGGCAAGGACTGAGCGGGGGACGGCGGATCAGTCGAGTACGCGTCCGCCGTGGTAGACGAGTTCGTACGCGCGGGTGCCGTCGGGCAGCGTGATGTGCTCGGTGCCCCGGAAGCGGTTCACCTCGCCGGTGGTCTCGTCGTGATAGACGAAGCCGCCGACGGTGTACCGGAACCCTCCGAGGAAGCGGCCCTCCGCGTAGAGGGCGGTGAGCGCCTCCTGGATGACCTCGCCCGCCGTGTGGGCGTCGATTCCCCCGGTCAGCAGGTACCCGTGGTAGTTCATGCCCCAGACCGGCAGGTCATGGGAGTGGACGGTCTCCTGCCCGAGGAAGTCGGTGCCCCCGAAGTAGCTGTCCCGGTAGACGAGTCCGTCCTCCCGGTACTCCAGGTCGTGCGAAGCGGTGCGGACCGGTGCGATCCTGCCGCCGCCCGCGGCGTACGTGGCGGACTTGGCCCGCACGATGAAGGACTCCAGCTCGGAGGGGGTCGGTGCGGCGTGGGTCTGAGTGCTCATGGCCGGAAGTTGTAGCAGAGGGGTGTGACAACGCCCCGCGGGTCAGGCGGCGGTCCGCAGGGCGGGGCGCTCGTCCGGTGCCAGGCTGCCGCGCAGCCGGTGCAGGCCCCGGCGGACATGGCTCTTGACCGTGCCGAGCGGAAGCCCGGTGCGCCGGGCGATCTGGGCCTGGGTCAGATCCTCGTAGAAGGCCAGGCACAGCAGATCCCGCTGGACGGGTGTCAGACCACGCAGCGCCTGGGTCACCAGCACCCGGTCGAGAGCGGACTCCGGGTCCGCCTCGGGCCGGGACGGCTCGGGGGCCGCGACGGCCGCCGCGGCGGCGGCCAGGGTGCCCCGCCGGGTCCGCGCGGACAGCGCGTCGGCGGTCTTCCGGCGGGTGATGCCCACGATCCAGGCCACCAGCGGTCCGCGCTCCGGACGGTATCCGGCCCGGCCCCGCCACACCGCGAGGAACACCTGCTGGGTGACGTCCTCCGCCTCCCTGGCGTCACCGATGGCGCGGGTCGCCAGGGTGTGCACCAGGGTTCCCCAGCGGCGGTAGGCATCGGTGAGGGCGTCCGGGTCGCCCGCGACCAGAGCGGCCGACAACCGCTCGTCCTGCCCTGTCTCCTCGGCCGGCGCACGCCGGGGGAGCGCGCTGGGTGCTTCGCGCGGTACGTCGGTGGCCACCACGGTGACTCCTCTGAGCTGGCGTGCGGAATACGGATGACGGCGCGCTCGGGCGCCGCCGCCCGGTCCGACCCTCGGGTTCCCCGTACATCCGGCGCAACACGCGTCGTTTGTGCGTCGGTCCTAGGCTGTGGGCATGCCCCACCGCACTCCGTCGTCCCCCGCGTCCCGGCGCACCGCCCGCCCGTCCACGACGATCACCGTCGCGGCGGCCGACCCCGACCCGGTATCCGCCGCCGTCACCGGGGACGGCGGTCCGGCCGCCGTGCCCGACACCCCGTACGGCGCCGCGCTCACCACCGGTGCCGTCGCCCGTCGGCTGGGTGTCGCCCCGACCACACTGCGGTCCTGGGACCGCCGCTATGGGATAGGACCGGTCCACCACGAGGGCGCCAAGCACCGGCGCTGGACCCCGGCGGACATCGCCGTCCTGGAGACCATGTGCCGCCTCACCGCGGCCGGCGTGCCCCCGGCGGAGGCCGCACGGACGGCCCGGTCCGCCGCGGTGGCCCCTTCCGGTCCGCCCGGCGCCGTCGCCGCGGCACCCGCCGAGGCTCCCACCGGCCCCGACGCCCCGCCGGACGGTCCCGCCGACGGCCCCGCGCGCCGTCCGGCCCGCCCGGGCAACTGGGGCGCGCTGCCGCTCGGCCGGGTGCGTCCGGAGTGCCGGGGCCTCGCGCGGGCCGCCGTCCGGCTGGACTCCGGGGCCGTCGACGCGCTGCTCGGCGAGGTGCTCGCCGCACACGGACTCGTCACCGCCTGGGACGAGGTGATGATGCCCGCGCTGCGCGCGGTCGGCCGGAAGTGGGAGACATCGGGGGAGCGGTACGTCGAGGTGGAGCATCTGCTGTCGTGGCACATCTCGTCCGCGCTGCGCCGGGTCCCCGCGCGGCCCGTCCCGCCGCAGCCCGGTCCGCCCGTCGTGGTCGCGTGCGCGCCGGGCGAGCTGCACACCCTGCCGCTGGAGGCGCTCACGGCGGGCCTGGCCGAACGGGGCGTGCCGGTAAGGATGTTCGGCGCGGCGGTGCCCGCGGACGCCCTCGACGAGGCGGTCCGGCGGGCGGGTCCGGCCGCGGTGGTGCTGTGGTCGCAGTCCCGTGCGACCGCCGGCCGCGCGCTGGTCCGGCGCGTCGGCGGTATGACCTGGGGCGTACGGGGCGCCCGCACCCGGGCGACGGTGATGGCCGCCGGGCCCGGCTGGGCGGGTGCCCCGGTCGAGGGCGCCGTACAGCCGACGAGCCTCGGCGAGGCGCTGCGGATGCTCGGCGCACTGTACGGGCGGGACCTGCCCGGGTGAGCGCGGAACCCCCCGAACGGGGGTTCGCCGCTCTCGAAGCCGCTGTTAGCGTGGCCGCTTGAGCGAAAAGGGAGCAGCACCGCACATGAATCCGACCACATTCCGCATCGGCGGGGACCTGACCGTGCGCAGGCTCGGCTTCGGCGCGATGCAGCTGCCGACCGAACCCGCCGCCGACCGGGCCACGTCCCTCGCGGTCCTCCGGCGGGCCGTCGACCTCGGCGTCACCCTGATCGACACCGCCCATATGTACGGCGGCGGCGCCAACGAGGAACTCGTCGCCGAGGCCCTGCACCCCTACCCGGACGGACTGCTCGTCACCACGAAGGTCGGGCTCGCGCGTTCGGCCGACTCGGGGGAGTGGGGCCTGGACGGCCGCCCGGCCGTGCTGCGCGACCAGGTCGACCTGGCCCTGCGGCGACTGCGTACCGACCGGATCGAGCTGCTCCAGCTGCACCGCGTCGACCCGGAGGTCCCCTTCGCCGATCAGCTCGGCACCCTGGCCGACCTCCGTACCGAGGGGAAGATCGGCCGGGTCGGACTGTCCGAGGTCACCGTCGCGGAACTCGCGCGCGCACGGGAGATCGTCGACATCGCGAGTGTCCAGAACCGCTACAACCTGCTCGACCGTGAGCATGACGCCGTGCTCGACGCGTGCACGGCCGCGGGCATCGCGTTCCTGCCGTGGCGGCCGATCGTCTGGGGTGGCGCGGGGGAGCGGGAGGAGGTCGCCGCGGTGGCCGCGGAGCTCGGCGCCACCGCCACCCAGGTCGCCCTCGCGTGGCTCCTGGACCGCTCGCCCGTGGTCCTCCCGATCCCGGGCACGTCCCGGATCACGCATCTTGAGGAGAACGTGGCCGCGGCCGGGCTGACCCTGGACGCGGACCAGCGGCGGCGTCTGACGGAGCTCGCCCCGGGTCCCTGACCCGCGTCTGACCGTCTTGCGCTCCCCAGGTCTCCGGTGCCGGGCGTACTTGTCCCGGCCCCGTCACTCGGTGGGTGCGCAGTTCCCCGCAGGTCGCCTTCGCTCGCGCTTCTGGGGTTCCACCCCTGGGCGTACTTGTGCCCGTGCGAGCCGTCCGTGGGTGCGCAGTTCCTCGCGCCCCTGGATGCTGCCCCTTCGGGCTTGTTCTTCGGGTGCGGGGCTGTCCTCGTTATTGCGCAGTTCCCCGCGCCCCTGACGGGGCGCCTCATTGCTGCTGTCTTTCGGGTGCGGCCCCCCTCCTCCCGCAGTCGCGCTGCTGCGGGAGGGGGTGGGCGGGAATCTCTGCTCGCAGACTCCGATGCTCTTCAGTCGGGTAACGACACGTCGTACCGAGCGTGTCGGATCGAGGACGGAGAATCCCGACCGGCACCGACCCGAAAGACGGCAGAACGCGCCCCAAAGGGGCGCGGGGAACTGCGCGAAACCCACGAACGACGGCACAGGAACGGAGTACGCCCAGCACCGCGTACCCAGGGGCGCGAGGAACCGCGCACCCCACGAGCGACGGCACAGGAAACAAGTACGCCCAGCCCAGGAAACCTCAGAAGCGCAAGCGAAGGCGACCTGCGAGCGCACCCCCGATGGGCCGGTGGTGTGGAACGTGGCCCACCCCCGGTGGGTTTCGGGCCGCCCACCGCACCGCGCTGGTAGGCCAGACGCGTGGCACCCGAACAGCTTGCCGCACGGCACCCCGCATCCAAACGAGGCCCTCGTCCCGAACAGGTCCCGGGAGACAGCCGAACCACGCGACGAGAGGATGCGCGATGCGTCGCACCGCAGCGCAGGACCACCCCGCCGCCGCCCCCCGCCCGCCCACGGGCCCCGCGTCGCTGCGCGAACCCCCGCCCGGCCACCGCCGCGTACCGTCCCCGGAGAGCGAGGCACGGCTGATCGACTCGGACGTGCCCGCCGCCGTCGGACGCACCCTCGCCGCCGTGCTCGGCGAGCGGCGCCGGGAAGCCGCGCACCTCGACCCGCTCTTCGCCCGCGACCTCGCGGAACGGGTCGCCCGCTTCACCCTGGACGGCGGGAAACGGCTGCGGTCCCAGTTCCTGTGGTGGGCCCTGCGTACCTGCGGGGCCCACCCCGGCACCGTCGCCCCCGCGCTGCGGTTCGCGGCGGGCCTCGAACTCATCCAGACCTGTGCCCTCGTCCATGACGACGTGATGGACGGCTCACCGCTGCGCCGGGGCCGTCCCGCCCTCCACACCGCCCTGCGCGAGCAGTACGGCTCCGGCGCGCGGCGCCCCGGCGGCACCGACTTCGCCAGCTCGGCCGCCGTCCTCGCCGGGGACCTCGCACTGGCCTGGGCCGATGACACCGTCGCCGACACCGACCTGCCGGACGCCGTACGTGCCCGGGTCCGTGCCGAATGGCGGGCGCTGCGCACCGAGATGGTCGCCGGGCAGTACCTCGATCTGCACGGCCAGGTGACGGGCGCCCGATCCCGCGCCCAGGCACTGCGGGTCGCCCGGCTCAAGAGCGCCCTCTACACGGTGGAACGGCCCCTCGCGCTGGGCGCGGCGCTCGCCGGGGCCGACGAACGCACCGCGCGGTCCCTCGGCGCGGCGGGCCGCTGCGCCGGGATCGCCTTCCAGCTCCGCGACGATCTGCTCGGGGTGTTCGGGGACCCGGAGGCCACCGGCAAACCGTCCGGTGAGGACATCCGGGAGGGGAAGCTGACCTATTTGACGGCGGTGGGCCGGGCTCGCGCGCAGTCGTCCGGGGACCGGGCGGCGGTGGCCGTCCTCGACGCGGCACTCGGGGACCCGCAGCTCTCGGCCGACGACCTCGACCGGGTCCGCGCCACGCTCGTGATGACCGGGGCGCGGGAGGTCGTCGAGGCCCGGATCGACCACCTCGTCACGCTCGCGGGCCGCCATCTGGCGGCCGTGACGGGCGGCTCGCCCCGGGCCGCCGAACGCCTGGGGCACCTGCTCGCCACGATCGCCCGCGGCGACCCCCCGCCCGACCGCCCCCCGGCCCCCGACCCGCTTCCCCCACCCGTCTCGAACGAGCCCGCCCCCGCCCCGGACGAGCCCGCCCCCCGCGGCGGCCCGTCGGACCCGCCCCGCCCCCCGGCGCGTCCCGCGTCCGTCGCCGGGCGCCCCCGCACCGCACCCCACGAAGGAGCATCCCGATGAGAGCCCTGAAGGGACCCACCGACCATGTCGTCGTGGTCGGTGCCGGACTCGGCGGGCTGGCCGCCGCCCTGCATCTGCTCGGCGCCGGACGGCGGGTGACCGTCGTGGAACGGCACACCGGGCCCGGCGGCCGGGCCGGGACGATGACCCGGTCCGGGTACCGGATGGACACCGGGCCGACCGTCCTCACGATGCCCGACCTGATGGCGGAGCCGTTCGAGGCCGTCGGGGAGAACCTGCGCGACCGGCTCGACCTGATCCCGCTCCACCCCGCCTACCGGGCCCGCTTCGCCGACGGCTCCGCCCTCGACGTGCACACCGGAGCGGCGGCGATGGAGGCCGAGATCCACCGGTTCGCCGGAGCCCGCGAAGCCCTCGGATACCGGCGGCTGCGGAGCTGGCTGGAGGCGGTCTACCGGGCGCAGAAGGCCCGGTTCATCGACACCAACTTCGACTCGCCGCTCGGTCTGCTGCACCCCGACCTCGTACGGCTCGCGGCCCTCGGCGGATTCGGCCGCCTCGACGCCCGGATCGGACGGTTCCTCTCCGACGAACGGCTGCGCAGGGTCTTCTCCTTCCAGTCCCTGTACGCGGGTGTCGCACCGGCCCGCGCGCTCGCCGCGTACGCCGTCATCGCGTACATGGACACCGTCGCCGGGGTGTACTTCCCGCGCGGCGGGGTGCACGCGCTGCCCCGGGCCATGGCCGACGCGGCGGCCGACGCGGGCGCCGACCTCCGGTACGGGAGCACGGTGACCCGGCTGGAGCGGCGCGGCGAGCGGATCACCGCCGTGCACACCGAGGACGGCCGGATCGCCTGCGACGCCGTCGTCCTCACCCCGGACCTGCCCGTCAGCTACCGGCTGCTCGGCCGCGCCCCACGGCGTATCCGCCCGCTGCGGCACGCCCCGTCCGCCGTGGTGCTGCACGCCGGGACGGACCGCACCTGGCCGGACCTCGGGCACCACACGATCTCCTTCGGCGGCGCCTGGAAGGAGACGTTCCGTGAACTGACCCGCACCGGGCGTCTGATGAGCGACCCGTCCCTGCTCATCACCCGGCCCACCGCCACCGACCCCTCCCTCGCCCCGCCCGGCCGCCATCTCCACTATGTGCTGGCGCCCTGCCCCAACACCGACATCGGACCGGGCACCGACGAGTGGCGGCGGCTCGGACCCCGCTACCGGGACGCCCTGCTCACCGAGCTGGAGGGGCGGGGGATGCCCGGCCTGGCCGCCGCGATCGAGGAGGAGTGCCTGGTCACCCCCGTCGACTGGACGGCCGAAGGACACGCGGCGGGCACCCCGTTCGCGGTGGCGCACACCTTCGCGCAGACCGGCCCGTTCCGCCCCCGGAACCTGGTGAACGGCACCGCCAACGCCGTACTCGCGGGCTGCGGCACCACCCCCGGGGTAGGCGTACCGACGGTGCTGCTCTCCGGCAAGCTCGCCGCCGCCCGGGTCACCGGCCCCCGTCCGGTCCGTCCCGGCCGCCCCTCGACCGTCACGGCCCCCCGCTCCCCGTCCGCCAAGGAAGGCCACCGCGCATGACGGACCGTGAACTGGACGCCGCCGGGATCACCGACCCCGCCCTGCGCGCCGCCTACACCCGCTGCCGCACGCTCAACGCCCGCCACGGCAGGACGTACTTCCTCGCGACCCGGCTGCTGCCCGCCGCGCGCCGGCCCGCCGTGCACGCCCTGTACGGCTTCGCCCGCCGGGCCGACGACATCGTCGACGACCTCGGCGCCACCGCCACCCCCGGTGAACGGGCCGACGCCCTCGACGCCCTGCACCAGCGGCTGCTGGCCGGGCTGCGCGGCGCACGCACCGGGGAACCGGTCGTCACCGCCCTCGCCGACACCGCCGCCCGGTACGCCATCGACCCCGGCCTGTTCAGCGACTTCATGACGTCGATGCGCAGCGACCTCACCGTCACCGACTACGCCACCTACGCCGAGCTGCGCCGCTACATGCACGGGTCCGCCGCGGTGATCGGCCTCCAGATGCTGCCCGTCCTCGGGACCGTCGTCCCCCGCGCCACGGCCGAGCCGTACGCCGCCGACCTCGGGGTCGCCTTCCAGCTCACCAACTTCCTGCGGGACGTGGGGGAGGACCTGGACCGGGGCCGTGTGTACCTCCCCGCCGATCTGCTCGCCGCGCACGGCGTCGACCGGGACCTGCTGGGCTGGAGCAGGACCACCGGGCACCGCGACCCGCGGATCACCGCCGCCCTCACCGACGCGGAGGCGCTGACCCGCCGGGTCTACACCGCCGCCGCGCCCGGCGTCGACCTCCTCGACCCGGTGTCCCGGCCATGCGTGCGGACGGCGTTCGTGCTGTACGGGGAGATCCTCGACGCCATCGCGGCCGACGGGTACGCGGTACTGCACCGCAGGGCCGTGGTGAGCGACCGGCGGCGGGCCGCCGTCGCGCTCCGGGGATTCACGGGCGCCCTGTTCGCCCGGGGCCGCGCCCGCTTCCGGACGGCGCCATCCCCGTCGCCCGCCCCGATGCCCTCCGCTTCGGCAGGCTCCGGGAGGGGTGCCGCGTGACGGATCCGTCCTCCCCCCGGCGGCCCCGGGTCCCGCTGCGGCTGCGCCGTACGGTCGTGCCCTGGGAACACATGCGTCCCACCTGGCGGGACGCGCGGCCCGCGCTGATCGCCCAGGCCCTCGAACGGGCCCAGGCCCGCCCCTCCGGCAACTGGTACGTCGTCGGTGCCTCCCGTGACGTGCCCCGGGACCGGCCGCTCGGCCGGACCGTGGAAGGCACGGAGATCGTCGTCTGGCGGGACGCGACGGGCGGGCTGCGGGCCGGGCCGGGCGCGTGTCCCCATCTCGGGGCACCCCTCAAGGACAGTCCGGTGCGGTGCGGCACGCTGGTGTGCCACTGGCACGGGATGGCCCTCGACGGGCGGCCGTTCGCGGGCTGGGAACCGTATCCCGCGCACGACGACGGGGTCCTTGTCTGGGTCCGGCTCGACCAGGTGGGCGGCGAGCCCGCCACCGAACGCCCCGTGGTGCCCCCTCGGCCGGACCTGGCGCGGGGCGTGGTGGACGCGGTGTACACCGCCGTCGGCCGCTGCGAACCCGAGGACATCGTCGCCAACCGGCTCGACCCCTGGCACGGTGCCTGGTTCCATCCGTACTCCTTCGTGGACCTCACGGTGGTGAGCGCGCCGACCGACGGGGCGGCGGAGGACGACGACGCGTTCGTGGTGGACGTCTCGTTCAAGGTCGCCGGGCGGGCCGTCGTCCCGGTGCGGGCGGAGTTCACCGCGCCCGAGCCGCGGACCGTCGTCATGCGCATCGTGCGGGGGGAGGGGCTGGGGTCGGTCGTGGAGTCCCACGCGACACCGCTCGGGGCGGACGCGGCGGGGGTGCCGCGTACGGCGGTGGTGGAGGCGGTGATCGCGGCGTCCGACCGGGCCGGGTTCGGGGTGGCGCGGGCCGTGGCGCCGGTGCTGCGGCCGCTGGTGCGGAGGGCCGCGGGGCGGCTCTGGCGGGACGACCTGGCGTATGCGGAGCGCCGCTGGCGCCTGAGAGCGGCGGGCCGCTTCCCGGGCTGACCCCGCCCCCCACGGGTGTCCTCCCCCCGCCCCTGGGTCTCCTGTGCTGGACGTACTTGTCACTGTCCAGGTCGTCCGTGGGTGCACAGTTCCCCGCGCCCCTGGGTTTCCTGTGCTGGACGTACTTGTCCCTGTCCGGGTCGTCCGTGGGTGCGCAGTTCCCCGCGCCCCTGGGTTTCCTGTGCCGGGCGCACTTGTTCCTGTGCCGTCGCTCGTGGGGTGCGCAGTTCCCCGCGCCCCTGAGGTCGCGCCCCTTCCGGTTCCCGTTCGGCTGCGGATGGCCCGTGGTTGCTCGCGCAGTTCCCCGCGCCCCTGGATGCTGCCCCTTCGGGCTTGTTCGTCGGGTGCGGGTCTGCCCTCGTCTTCGCGCAGTTCCCCGCGCCCCTGAGGTCGCGCCCCTTCCGGTACCTGCTCGGCTGCGGATAGCTCTTGGTTGCTCGCGCAGTTCCCCGCGCCCCTGACGGGGCGCCCCATTCCCGTTGTCTTTCGGGTGCGGGCCCCCCTCCTCGCGCGGTCGCGCTGCTGCGGGAGGGGGTGGGCGGGAATCTCTGCCCGCAGACTCCGACGCCACCAGTGGGGTCACCTTCCCGTCCCTACCGAGCGCGTTGGAGCGAGGACGGAGAATCCCGACCGGCACCGACCCGAAGAACCGGCAGAAGGCGCCCCAAAGGGGCGCGGGGAACTGCGCGAAAACGAGAACAGGCCCGCACCCGACCGACAGCACCAGGCAGGCAGCGCCCCCAAAGGGGCGCGGGGAACTGCGCGAGACCACCGAGCGACGGCACAGGGACGAAGTACGCCCCGCCGGACGGACCTGGGAAGCGCAAGCGAAGGCGACCCGCGGGGAACTGCGCGAAACCCACGAGCGACGGCACAGGGACGAAGTACGCCCCGCCGGACGGACCTGGGAAGCGCAAGCGAAGGCGACCCGCGGGGAACTGCGCGAAACCCACGAGCGACGGCACAGGAAAGCAAGTACGCCCAGCCGGACGGACCCCGAACGCACCAGCGAACGCCTACGCGGAAAACGCTCGGGTCAGGGCGCGTAGGGCCGGGGTGCGGCCTTGGGTGGGGACGGACCAGAGGTGCTGCCCCCCGACCCCCCACCGAGCCAACTGCAAGTTCGCCGCCAGGAACCCACTGGTCGCGGCCCGCTCCATCAGCGCCACCGGCAGCCCCGTCCGCACATGATCCCCCGCCAGGCTCACCGCAGGGTCCGGCGTCCGCACCGCGGGCCGCTCCCGGTACCCCCCGACGGGGAACAGCGGACAGTCCGCCCGCCATTCATGCCGCTGGTCGACGACCCGGGCTTTTGAGGTCTCCGGGTAGACCCGGTGCAACTGCCTGATCAGCGCGCGTTCCTCCGTCGCCCGGTCGGCCCCCGGATCGAGGGCGTACGCGTGCAGCTCCACCACCGCCCCGCCCCGCCGGGCGGCCCACCGCGCGGCCTCGCCCTCCCAGCGGTCCAGCACACTGATGTTGTCCAGCGAGCCGAACCCGCTGGTGCCCAGGAACCCGGGCCGGTCCGCGGCGACCGGCCGGTCCAGCCACAGCCGGGAGACCAGGAACGGCGGCGCGGTCCGCAGCGCGAGGACCCGTTCCCGCCAGGGGCCGTCACCGAGGCGCGGCGAGGCGGCGACGAGCCGGGTGAGCCCCGCGGGGTCCAGCGCCAGCACCACCGCGTCGTACCGGGTGCTCCGGCCGTCGCCCGTGACGGACACCCCGCCGTCGTCCAGGGGCGTCACCTCGTCGACGCCCGACCCGGTGCGCACCTCGGTGCCGTGCCCGGTCAGATATCCGGCGAGCGGGTCCCACAGCGCCGCCGGGAACGGCTCGGCGGGCACGTCGAACAGCAGGCCCTCGCTGGAGCCGAGGAAGTAGATGTGGAACATCAGGGCCAGCTCCGCCGCGGACAGCTGCCGGGGGTCGGCGAAGAAGCTGCGGGAGAACACCTCGAACGCCAGATGCCGGGCCGCCGCCGGGAACCGCACCTGCTCCAGGAAGTCCCAGGCGCTGATCCCGTCCAGCCGGTCGTACACCCCGGGCACCCCCACGTCCAGCAGCGGCAGCGCGGCCCGGGGGTTCATCCGGGCCAGGTCCCGCCAGCCGAACGACGGACTCAGCGCGACGAAGCCGAGCGCGCTGAACGGCGGGGTGCGCGGGACCCGGGCGAACCCGTCGGTCTGTCCGTCGCTGTGCAGCAGCGGGTAGTCGGGGAGCGGGCGCAGCACGTCCAGTCCCGGGTCGACCCGCCGCAGCAGCCCCCGCAGGTTGTAGTACTGCCGGAAGAACGCGTGGAAGCCGCGGCTCATGGTCGCGGTGGACCCGTCGGCCAGCCGGACCGGCCAGCCCGCGAGCCGTCCGCCGAGGACGGGCTCGCGCTCGTACAGGGTGACGCGGACCCCCCGCTCGGCGAGCGCGGTCGCCGCGGCGAGCCCCGCGATCCCCCCGCCGACCACGGCCGCCCGGGGCGCGGGCCCCTCGACCCGGGGCCGCCCGGCGGCGGCGCGGACGACCACGGCCCGGCGGTCGCGGCCCCGGCGCGGCGCCGGACGGCGGATGCCGCCGGCGCCGGTGAGATACGTGTTCACGCCGCTCCTCCGCCCGGGGCCGCCGCGACGACCGTGTGGACGACACCGGTCTGCCAGCCGGACACGGGCAGCACCCGCACCCGCTCGAACCCGGCCCGCCCCACCCGCTCACCGAACGCGGGCGCCGTGTCGAAGCGGGTGACACTGCTCAGCAGATGCTTGTACAGCACCCGGTCGCCGGTGAGGGTGCCCGCGGGCAGGACCACCCCGGCGCACACCGCCCGCCACACGGCGCGGTGCGCGGGACGGCCGCTCAGCGTGTACTCGTGCGCCGCGAAGCGCCCGCCGGGCGCCAGCAGGGCGCGCAGCGAGGTCAGTACCCGGTCGGGGTCGGTGAGATTGCGGAACAGATAGGCCGCGAACACCGCGTCGAAGGGCCCTCCGACCTGGTGGTCGCAGAGCGCCTCGGCCGGTGAGCGGACGAACGACACCGACGGCGGCCAGCGTTTCGCGCGGGCCCGGTCCAGCATGCCCTCCGACACGTCGACGGCGGTGATCCGGGCCCGGGGCGCCACGCTCAGCAGCGCGGCGGTGGACGCGCCGGTGCCGCATCCCAGGTCCAGTACGCGCAGCCCGGCGCCCCCGTGGGGCAGCCCGAGGCGCCGCGCGGAGCGCCGCAGCTGGGCGTGGTAGCCGGGGTTGACGGCGACCAGCCGGTCGTAGGTGCGGGACGCGTGGTCGAACGCGTCCGACAGGTCGTCGTCGCGCAGCAGTGTCATCACGGTGACCCTTCACGGTGGGGGGTGGGAGGGGGCGGGGACGCCGGTGCGGCGGGTGCCCCGGGATGGGGGCGGCGCCGCAGCAGCGGGAGTTCCAGGGCGGTGCGCAGCATCGGCAGGACGGGGGTGCGCAGCCCGATCGACACATCCCGTACGGGCCCGGTCCCCCCGTCGAGGAACCGCAGCAGGACCGGGGTGGGGACGGTGCGGAACAGCCGGGCGAAGAAGTCGGCGCCCCCGACCCGTCCGGTGTCCAGGGCGCGCAGCAGCACGGCGTCCATGGCCCGGGAACGGGCGCCGTGCGCGGGCGGCGGCAGGGGCGTGCGGCCGGAGCGCAGCGCGGCGGCGACCGCGCGGGTCTGGCGCTGGGTCCCGGCGAAGGTGTACCCGGTCGCGGGCCGGGTCGCGCCGCCCGCGGCCCCGATCGGGAACACCGAGGCGCCGGTGCGGCGCGGCAGCCGCGCGTCCGTCATCGGGATCACCCCGTGCTCGGTCCCGGTGACCGTGTAGCGCCCGACCCCCAGGACCGTGCCGAGGTAGTGCCGCAGCGCCCGGTCGTACGCCGCGTCGCCGATCACCCCGGGGGAGAACTCCGTGTACTCGACCAGCGCGGTCCGGGGGCCGGTGGGCAGGACGTACCCGAAGGACAGGCCCCGGTCGGGCTGCGGGGTCCGGAAGTCCATCAGGTCGGCGGTACCGGGGCGGAACACCGGGTCGTCCGTCGTCACGAACCAGCCCCGGAAGTGCTGGAGCAGCACGGTACGGGCCGGGGGCAGGACGCGCGGCGGGCGGGAGTCGAGGACCCAGCGGGCCCGCAGCCGCAGCGGGGAGCCGTCCGCGCGGGTGCCCACCACCTCCGCGCCGCCGGGCGAGTCCACGACGGTGTCGACGGTGGCCGTCACCCGGCGTACCCAGGGCACCTGTGCGAGCCGGGCGCCGACCGCCGCCTCGAAGTCGGTGGACCGCAGCATCTTGTACCGCAGCGGGTCCGTCCGCCGGACCTCGCCGCTCCCGTCCGGCGCCCGGACCCGCAGCCGGTCCCAGGACGCGGTGAGCAGATGGTCGTAGGGACCGCCGGGCGGCTCCCAGTAGCACCAGGTCCGGGGCGCGGGCCGCAGCGGACCCCCGGGGGCCTCGACCAGGGTCACATCGAGCGGCCCGCGATCCGTCCCCGTACCGCGATCCGTACCGGAACCCGTCCCCGTCCCCGTACCCGGGCCGCTGCCCGGCGTTCCCGGCGCGGTCAGCCAGTGCGCCAGGGAGAGCCCGGCGGCGCCCGCCCCCACGATCACCACGTCCGTACGGGACATCCCGACCCGCCTCCCCTTCCGCTCGCCCCGGGGTCCCGGGCCGCCGCCCAGGCCACGGCGTGCCTGCCGCTCACGGTGATCCCCGTCCGGCCCGTCCGCCGACCATTCCGGCCGCGGCGGCGCACCGGATGCGCCGCACGGCACACGATTCCGTGCCGGACCGCTCCGGGCACGACGACGTGCCGGGGCCGGGGCACCGGAACGGATCGGAACGGAACCGGACCGGACCGGGCAAAGCCGGGCGGCCGGGATGTGAACCGTGAACCGCGGAAGCAGGGGCTTGCGGGAATCCGGGCTTGAGGGAGTCCGGGCCGGGGAAGGTGCAAGTCGGCAGCGGAGTCCTGGCCTGGGGGAGGTCCGGGCTGGAGGAAGTGACGAAGGGGGCGTCGAGGGCCCTGGATGATCGTCCCAGGTCGGACGGGACCCCCGTCATGGGACACTGAAGTACGTGCTCTTCCCCCCGGCTGACCTGTCCGGGGGCCACCTCTGATCGACTGGGATGAGCAGCACGTGCGTTTCCTCAATGATCTCCAGCCCCCGTACGACCTGACCTACGACGACGTCTTCATGGTGCCGAGGCGGTCCGCCGTCGGCTCCCGGCAGGCCGTGGACCTGGCGTCGCCGGACGGTACGGGCACCACCATCCCGCTCGTGGTCGCCAACATGACCGCGATCGCGGGCCGCCGGATGGCGGAGACCGTGGCCCGGCGCGGCGGGCTCGTCGTGATCCCCCAGGACATCCCGATCGAGGTCGTCACCGAGGTCGTCGGCTGGGTCAAGAGCCGTCATCACGTCCTGGACACCCCCATCGTGCTGGCCCCGCACCAGACCGTCGCCGACGCGCTGGCGCTGCTGCCGAAGCGGGCCCACAACGCCGGTGTCGTCGTCGACGAGCACCACCGGCCCGTCGGTGTGGTCACCGACACGGACCTCACCGGGGTCGACCGGTTCACCCAGCTCACCGAGGTCATGTCCCGGGACCTGCTGCTCCTCGCCGCGGACATAGACCCCCGTGAGGCGTTCCACCAGCTCGACACCGCCAACCGCCGCTACGCGCCCGCCGTGGACGCCGAGGGCCGGCTGGTCGGCATCCTCACCCGCCGCGGAGCCCTGCGCGCCACGCTGTACACCCCGGCGACCGACGACCGGGGCAGGCTCCGGATCGCCGCGGCCGTCGGGATCAACGGCGATGTCGCGGGCAAGGCGAAGCAGCTCCTCGACGCGGGGGTCGACACCCTCGTCGTGGACACCGCGCACGGCCACCAGGAGTCGATGATCGCCGCGGTCCGCGCCGTACGGGCCCTCGGCCCCGCGGTCCCGGTCGTCGCGGGCAACATCGTGGCCGCCGAAGGGGTGCGTGACCTGATCGAGGCGGGCGCCGACATCATCAAGGTCGGGGTGGGCCCCGGCGCGATGTGCACCACCCGGATGATGACCGGAGTGGGCCGCCCGCAGTTCTCCGCGGTGCTGGAGTGCGCCGCCGAGGCCAAGAAGTACGGCAAGCACGTCTGGGCCGACGGCGGGGTCCGGCACCCCCGCGATGTGGCGATGGCGCTGGCCGCCGGGGCGTCGAACGTGATGATCGGCTCCTGGTTCGCCGGTACGTACGAGTCTCCGGGCGACCTTCAGCAGGCCGCCGACGGACGGCTCTACAAGGAGTCCTTCGGCATGGCGTCCGCCCGCGCGGTCCGCAACCGCACCAGCGAGGAGTCCGCGTACGACCGGGCCCGCAAGGCCCTGTTCGAGGAGGGCATCTCCACCTCGCGGATGTTCCTCGACCCGGCCCGGCCCGGTGTCGAGGACCTGATCGACTCGATCATCGCGGGCGTCCGTTCGTCCTGCACCTACGCGGGCGCGGGCTCCCTGGAGGAGTTCGCCGAGCGGGCGATCGTCGGGGTGCAGAGCGCCGCCGGGTACGCCGAGGGCAAGCCGCTGCACGCGAGCTGGAACTGATCCCGGGCCGACGGCCCGTCCGGACGGCTCCCCGCCGCGTTCGGGGAGCCGTCCGGAGCTGTTCGGATGTCGTCCGGGAGCCGTCCCGCGCCGGCACCCGCCGTCCCTGGGCGGCTCCCGGGCGGTAGCCGGCCGTCCCGCGGCAGGCGCCGGACGACACCGGGCCGGCCCGGCAGGCGCTTTCCGGCGGCCGTGTTCTACTGCGGGTACGGCCCACCGCCGTCCCCGTGTCCCCGGGGCCAGCGAAGAGAAGCGAACGACCCCCGTGCGACTGAACGACCTCGACGAAGCCATCGTGCACGCCCTCGCCCAGGACGCCCGCCGCTCCTACGCCGACATCGGCCAGCAGGTGGGCCTCTCGGCGCCCGCGGTGAAACGCCGTGTCGACCGGCTCAGGGCGACGGGTGCGATCACCGGGTTCACGGTGCGCGTCGACCCGGCGGCGATGGGCTGGGAGACCGAGGGGTTCATCGAGATCTACTGCCGCGGCAACACCTCGGCGGACGAGATCCACCGGGGCCTCGAACCGTACGCGGAGGTCATGGCCGCCTCCACGGTGACCGGGGCCGCCGACGCGATCGTGCAGGTCCTCGCCTCCGACATGCGGCACTTCGAGCGGGTCCTGGAACGGATCGCGGCGGAGCCCTTCGTGGAGCGCACCAAGTCGGTGCTCGTGCTGTCCCCGCTGCTGCGCCGCTTCGCCTCCGGCACCCCGGGCTGAGCGCCGGGGCCCACCGCCGCCGACCTGCGGTGACACCCCCGTAGGGGCTGGCACGGGTGTGGCCGCCGTCACCCTTTCCCCGTTCTTTCCCCGCCACGCAACGAATCGCCGCACGGGCGTCGCCGTACGCAATGAATCACCAGGTGGAGCGCAACGGACGCGTCTTGTCCCGGTGGAACGCCGGAACGTACCGTCGATGTCGTCCCCGCGCCGTTCAGCGATCCCCCCGCGCCCGGCCGGGGCCGTCCCGCCCCCTCGCGCCCCGCGCGGCTTTCCCGTGCAAGGAGTCCCCGCCCCATGACGTCCACGGTGCCCACCGCCGTCCAGCACACCGACGCGCAGCCGCCGATCACGATGTTCGGCCCGGACTTCCCGTACGCGTACGACGACTTCCTCGCGCACCCGGCCGGGCTCGGGCAGATCCCGGCGACGGAGCACGGCCGTGAGGTGGCCGTGATCGGCGGCGGGCTGTCCGGGATCGTCACCGCGTACGAGCTGATGAAGATGGGGCTGCGGCCCGTCGTCTACGAGGCGGACATGATCGGCGGGCGGCTGCGGACCGTCGGCTTCGACGGCTGCGACCCGGAGCTCACCGCCGAGATGGGCGCGATGCGGTTCCCGCCGTCGTCCACCGCGCTCCAGCACTACATCGACCTGGTGGGCCTCACGACCCGCCCGTTCCCGAACCCGCTGGCCGAGGTCACCCCGTCCACGGTGGTCGACCTCAAGGGCGAGTCGCACTACGCGCGCACCCTGGACGACCTGCCCGGGGTGTACCGCCAGGTCGCCGAGGCGTGGAGCGCCTGTCTGGAGGAGGGCGCCGACTTCTCCGACATGAACCAGGCGATGCGTGAGCGCGACGTCCCGCGTATCCGCGAGATCTGGGCGAAGCTCGTGGAGAAGCTGGACAACCAGACCTTCTACGGCTTCCTCTGCGACTCGGAGGCGTTCAAGTCCTTCCGGCACCGGGAGATCTTCGGCCAGGTGGGCTTCGGGACCGGTGGCTGGGACACCGACTTCCCCAACTCCATCCTGGAGATCCTCCGTGTCGTCTACACCGAGGCCGACGACCACCACCGGGGCATCGTCGGCGGCAGCCAGCAGCTTCCGCTGCGGCTGTGGGAGCGCGAGCCGGGCAAGATCGTCCACTGGGCGCAGGGCACCTCGCTGTCCTCGCTGCACGGCGGCACCCCGCGTCCGGCGGTGACCCGGCTGCACCGTACGGCGGGCAACCGGATCACGGTCACCGACTCCTCCGGTGACATCCGGACCTTCCCCGCGGTCGTCTTCACCGCGCAGTCCTGGATGCTGCTGTCGAAGATCGAGTGCGACGACGAGCTGTTCCCCATCGACCACTGGACCGCCATCGAGCGCACCCACTACATGGAGTCCAGCAAGCTGTTCGTCCCCGTCGACCGGCCGTTCTGGCTGGACAAGGACGAGGAGACCGGCCGGGACGTGATGTCGATGACGCTCACCGACCGGATGACCCGGGGTACGTACCTGCTCGACGACGGCCCGGACAGGCCCGCCGTGATCTGCCTCTCCTACACCTGGTGCGACGACAGCCTCAAGTGGCTCCCGCTGTCGGCCCACGAGCGGATGGAGGTCATGCTGAAGTCGCTCGGCGAGATCTATCCGAACGTCGACATCCGCAAGCACATCATCGGCAACCCGGTCACCGTGTCCTGGGAGAACGAGCCCTACTTCATGGGCGCGTTCAAGGCCAACCTGCCCGGCCACTACCGCTACCAGCGGCGGCTGTTCACCCACTTCATGCAGGACCGGCTGCCCGAGGACAAGCGGGGCATCTACCTCGCGGGCGACGACATCTCCTGGACCGCGGGCTGGGCCGAGGGCGCCGTGCAGACCGCGCTCAACGCCGTATGGGGTGTGATGCGCCAGTTCGGCGGCGCCACCGACGCGACCAACCCGGGCCCGGGCGACCGGTACGACGAGATCGCCCCGGTGGAACTCCCCGACGACTGACCCTCCCCGCGGACCCGGACCCGGACCCGGACCCGGACCCGGAGCCGGAGCCGGACCCGGACGCGAAACTGGACCCGGACCGTTTCCCCGCCCGTTCCCGACGGCGCCCCCGCTCAGCCGGTGGGCGCCGTCACCGCGTCCCAGGCGGCCAGCGCGCGGTCCGCGATCCGCTCCAGCTCCGCCCGTCCGGCGCCGTCCCTGGCCTGCACCGACATGCCCTGGAGGACGGCCGTGTAGAAGGCGGCGGCGCTGCCGGTGTCGGTACCGGGCGCCAGTTCGCCCTCGCGCACCCCCTGGTCGAGCCGTGCGCGCAGGGCGTCGGCCCCGTCCCGGCGGATACCGGCGAGATGGTCGCGGGCGCCCGCGCCGGACTCCGAGCAGTTCAGCGCCGAGAGCACGATCATGCAGCCGGTCGGATGCCCGGGCCCGGTGTAGTCCCGGGCGTTGGTCCGCAGCATGGCGGCCACGGCGTCGTACGCGGTGGGCTCCTCGACCAGGGCGCGGCTCACCGGCTCGCCCGCCGTCCGCTCGTACAGCTCGACGGCCTCCCGGAACAGCCGCTCCTTGGAGCCGAACGCCGCGTAGAGGCTGGGCGAGCTGATGCCCATCGCGGCGGTGAGGTCGGTCATCGAGGTGGCCTCGTAGCCGTACTCCCAGAAGGTCTCCATGGCGCGGGCCAGGGCGATGTCCCGGTCGAAGGCCCGGGGGCGTCCGCGTGCCGGGGGCATGGCGCTCCTCCTCCGCTGCTCGCCGTGTCCGGTCCGCCGTCGCGCGTACCGGTCGGCTGTCTTTCTGTGTCGAGTGACAAATATATGCCTTGACGTGCCGGGGTGGCGCGTGAATATATTCTGTGTCGACCGACACAGAAATAGTGTCCGAGGTCGTGGGAACGATCAGGGGAACAGGGGAGTGGGACATATGGACGCGCTGCGGGGCAAGGTCGCGCTGGTGACGGGTGGCAGCCGGGGGATCGGGGCGGCGGTGGTGCGGCGGCTCGCCCGGGACGGCGCGGATGTCGCGTTCACGTACGTCAGTCCGCTCGGTGCGGAGCGGGCCAAGGACGTGGTGGCCGAGGTCGAGGCGATGGGCCGGCGCGCGGTGATGCTGGAGGCGGACTCGGCCGACGCGGCGGCGGTCGTGGCGTCGGTGGAACGCGCGGTGGCGGAGCTGGGCGGGCTGGACATCCTCGTCAACAACGCGGGCATCTTCCCGTTCGGACCGGTCGAGGACGTGACGCTCGACGAGCTGGACCGGGCGCTGGCGGTGCACGCGCGCGCCGCGTTCCTCGCGGCCCAGGCGGCGTCGCGGTATCTGCCGGAGGGCGGCCGGATCATCAGCGTCGGCAGCAGCCTGGTGGAGCGCGCGCCGTTCGGCGGGATCGCGCTGTACTCGATGACCAAGGCGGCCCTGAGCGGTCTGACCCGGGCGCTGGCCCGGGAGTTCGGCCCCCGGGGGATCACCGTGAACGTCGTCCACCCCGGGTCCACGGACACCGAAATGAACCCGGTGGACGCCGAAGGCGCCGACGAACAGCGGGCGCTGGCGGCACTCGGACGCTTCATGGACCCCGACGACGTCGCGGCGACCATCGCGCATCTGGCGGGTCCCGGAGGCCGCAACATCACGGGCGCGGCGCTGACGGTCGACGCGGGCAGCAACGCGTAGGCCCCGGGGCGGGGCGGGGCGGGCGGTACGGGCGGTGTGTCCGGGGCGGGGCGTGCGTGCGGGCCCGCCCCGGTGCTGGTGGCGCGTGCCGGGCGGGCCCGGGGTGAATGGTTGCGCCCCGGAGTTCCCGGTCGCGGGCCGGGAGCGAACGGGGAGGTGCCGGGCCCGGAGCGAACGGGCGGCGCCGGGCCCGCGCCGCCCCCGCACCCGCCCCCGCGCCGCCCCCGCACCCGCACCCGGGTCCGCGCCGCACCCGTACCCGCACCCGGGTCCGCGCCGCCCCCGCCCCCGCCCCCGGGCCCGTGCCGCGTTCGCCGGGGTGGACGCGCGGCGCCGTCCGGTCCGGCCCGCGTGGGGCCGGTGCCGGACGGCGCCGTGTTGTGCCCGGTGCCATGACCGCTGTCCCTTCGGCGGCACCGGGGGCTTCGGGTGGCGTCAGCCGTTGTTGTTGCCGCTCGCCGCCGAGTGGCTGGCGATGACCGCGCCGTAGAACGGCATGGCCAGGTTGGCGAAGATGTCGGCCGTACCCGGACCGCCGGGGTTCTTCCAGTCCCGCAGCAGCTCGGATATCACGCCGACCGTGCTGTTGAGGGTGGCGCCCGCGTTCTGGAGGCGGAGCAGGGAGGTCTCGCGGGCCAGCTTGTTGGTGGTGCCGGAGGCGTCCGTCACGGAGTGCACGTGGTAGCCGTGACCCAGGGCGGACAGCGAGGCGAACATCAAGCAGACGTCGGTGATGACACCGGCGATGACCAGGTTCGGCCGGTCCATGGCGCGTACGGCGGCCTCGAACGCCGGGTCGTCGAAGGCGTCGACCTCACCGGAGCGGTGGATGACCGGCGCCCCGGCCGGCAGCTCGGCGGCCAGTTCCGGCAGCAGCGGGCCGTTGGGGCCCTGCGGCGCGGAGGTGGTGGCCACGATCGGCAGGCCGAAGACCTTCGCGGTACGGGCCAGCGCCTGGGCGTTGCGGCGGACCTCGTTCTGGTCGTGGTCCTGGACGCCGAGGAGGAGTCCGCTCTGGTGGTCGACCAGCAGGATGCCCGTGTTCTCGGGTGTCAGCCGGTTCGTCACGTAGCTGTTGCCGCTCATGTCGTCGTGTCTCCCTCGGGCTCCGGGCGGGTGCTCCGCGAGGCTCCCTGTCGATGGGGTTCCGCAAGCCCCGTTTGTTGCTTGCGCAATCACCTTAACCGAGACAGTGCCGTTCCTATTTCCGCCTTCCGGCGGGAAGGTCAGGTGATCCGGGTCACACCTCGGTGTCGCATGCCTCCGGGCCCTCGCCGCTCCTCAGCCGGCCCAGGACACCGCCGAGCATCCGCAGCTCATCGGGGGTGAGCCGGTCCGCGAACATCCGCTCCACCACCTCGGCATTGGTCCGCACGGCCGCCCGCAGCAGCTTCCGGCCCTCGTCGGTGAGCTGGATCAGCGCCCCGCGCTGGTCCTCCTCGACGGGCGTACGGGTCACCAGGCCCCGTTGCGACAGCCGGTCGCACAGCCTGCTCACGGCACTCGCCGTCAGTACGATCCGGTGCTTGAGGTCCTTCATCCGGGTCCCCGCCAGGGGGATGTTCACCAGCGCGTCGAACTCGCTGACGGACAGCCGGTGGCGGTCCGCGAGCTCCCGCTCGATCTCCCGCAGGACCTCGTTGTGGACCTCCATGAGCGTGCGCCAGACCCCGACCTTGAACGGCCGGGACATCGCGTCGGCATTCGTCCGCGCCATCCCTCGTGCCTCCTCCGTGTGTGTACGCACTCATCCATGTCGCGTCCCGCCATTCTCCCAGGTGGCGGGCGGGAGCGGGGTGCGCCGACGCGGGGGGCGGGGGAGCGGGGCCCGGGAGGGCGGCTCAGCGGGCCGGGGTCAGCAGGAATCGGGACACGAGGCCCACCGCGGAGTCGAGACGGACGGCCGTCTCCGCGGCGAGCGAGGGCAGCCCGCGCAGGGCCCACAGGCCCCGGGCCGCCGCCCAGGCCGCGTCCCGGGCCCGGTCCAGGCTCCAGGAGGCCATGAGATGGGTCAGCGGATCGGCGAGTTCGAGTACATCGGGTCCGGGCATCAGTTCCTCGCGGACCCGTTCCTCCAGCAGGGCGAGCAGTTCGCCCACCCGCTCGAACTCGTCCTCCAGGTCGGCCGGTTCGCAGCCCAGCGTATGGCAGGTGTCGACCACGGCGAGCGCCAGGTCGTGCCCGATATGGGCGTTCACGCCCGCGAGGGCGAACTGGACGGACCGTACCCCCGGATGACCCCGGAGCTGGAACAACGGCCGCCAGCACGCGGGCGCCCGTCCGCCGCCCGCCACCGTGTCCACCGCCGCCAGGTACCGCTCCGCGAACCGGACGTCCAGCGTCACGGCGGCCCGCCGGTCGGCGAAGCCGCCGCCGTCGATGTCCCGGCCGATGGCCTCGGTGACGGTCAGATACAGCCGGTTGAACACCGCGACCCCGTCGTCCGGCCGCCACCCGTCGCCCAGCGCGCGCATCCTGCGCACCACCCCGTCGATCCCGTGCGCCGGGGCGGGGAACTCCTCCAACCGCGTCATGGACGCAGCGTCGCAGCCGTCGTGCCCGCGCGGGCGCCGAAGGGCCGCCGCTTCGCCGGAACGGGGGTACGCCGGTCGGGGGAGCGGGTGCCGTCAGGGGGCCTCCGGGCGCCGGTTGTACCGGTTGAGCGTCGCCTTGTTGGTCGAGGTGTCCTGGAACACCAGCTCCCAAGGGCCGGTGTTGACGTCGAAGTCCTTCCCGAAACCGACCCACTTGCCCGCGATACGGCGTCCCGTCGGCTCGACGAGCAGCTGGATCGCGCCGTGGTACCGCGCACCCGAGTAGTAGCCCTCCCGGGCGGTCTGCTCGGTCCAGGTGCCCGTGACGACGGCTCCGTCGAGCTCCAGATCCATGGTGAGAGGACTGTCGGAGGACCCGGGGAGGCTGCGTACCGTCAGCCGGTTCCCGTGCTGGAGCACGACGACGTGATGGAGCCCGGTGAACGTCCCCTCACGGCCACTGGAGAAGTACTCGTAGCGGCTCAGCCACACCCCGGAGTACTGGCCGTGCGGGGCGACCGGCTCGGCGCGCGGCGAGGCGGCGGGGGCCACGCCGTCGGCCGACGGCGCCAGATCATGACCGCCGTGCCCGTCACCGGAGATCCGCACGGAGGGGCTGAGGCCGGCGAAGCCCGGATTCTCGTTCATCACTGTTCCGCCTCGCATCGCTGGACGAGCCGTTCCGATGTCACCTCTGGTTCTGCCCGCCGCCATCCGCTCCGTACCGCGCTCAACTCGCCCGGAGGGACGAGGTCTCGGTGGTCCGTCGGCGTCGGGAATCACCCTTGACCGCGCGGCGTGGGATGACCAACATGACTACTGGACCAGTCCACTAGTCAGGGGAGACGCGAAATGGCGCTGCCGAAGTACGACCAGATCGCTGCTGACCTTCGCGGTCAGATCGTTCGTGGTGATCTGAAGCCCGGGGACGTGCTGCCGTCGGAGCGGGAGTTGACCGAACGCTGGAAGGTGGCGCGGGCCACGGTCGTCAGGGCGATCCAGGTGCTGCGGCAGGAGGAGTTGGTGGAGACCCGCCAGGGCGTCGGCACCCTGGTCCGCGAGCGGCTGCCGCTTGCCCGTACGGCGGGCGAGCGCTACCGGACCGCTCGGGCGACCGGCTTCATCTACACCGCGGGAGAGCACGCGGACATCCTCTCCGCCGAGATGGTTCCCGCCCCGGAGGATGTCGCGACCGCTCTCGGGGTGGCTGCCGGTGATCAGGTGGCCCGCAGGCATCGCGTCACCCGGGAGGGTGAAACGGCCACGGCGACATCGTTCTCCTGGTTCACCGCCGAGGTTGCCGGGGCGGCTCCTCGGCTGCTTCAGGCGGAGCGCGTGCGTGAAGGTACGACCCGCTACGTCGAGATGCAGACCGGCCGGACCCCTCACACGGGTCGGGACTGGTGGACCGCGCGCCTGGCGACGGCCGATGAACTGCGGATTCTGGAGCTTGAGGGTCCCCAGGCGGTGGGCGAGGTGCGGCACATCGCGTACGACGCGGACGGCCTGCCACTGGCCTACGAAGTGGGTGTGGCCCCCGCCGGACGTTGGTCCCGGACCGAGGAATACCCCATGGGGAACTGACTGCTGACGCTCCCTCAACGGCCCCTGTCCCGGCAGGGGTCGTTTTTCCGCACCTCTTGACCTGACTAGTCCACCGGTGGACCATGCCAGTCAACTGAGGAGAGGCGGTGCGCGATGGAGCGTCCCACACCGGGCGGCCTCGTGATCGACACAGCACGCGAACGCATGGGCCAGGTCATGGACACCGTGGATGGCCGAATCCACCTCCGCCCTTTGGGCGGAGGCCGGGAGTGGACCGTCGACCCGGGTCACGTACGGCCCGCGACGGAGGCGGAAGTGCTGGCGGCGAAGGTCGCACTCGTCAACGCGCGGTCCACGGGGGCGGTCCGATGGCCCGCTCCGTGTTCCGGTACGTCCGGTGGCGGCTCGTCACGGTTCCGCCGTCGCCCGAGGTGCGGGCTGTCTGTTCGCCGTGCGGCGCGCGCTCCGCAGCCGTCGACCGGGAGGACCGGACCGAGGCGGAGGAATGGGCCATGGACCATACGGGCCACCATCCGTCGCACACCGCGTACAACGGGGTCGCCACGTCGGTGTGGCGGATGATCCCCGTGGACGGGACGGGACGGGACGGGACGGGACGGGACGGGACGGGACGGTCGAGGACGCGGAGCCGCCGGAGGAGTCGGAGGAGTCGGACGGCGTCCTTGACGACGTGTGCGGGGCGCTGACGTATCTGCCGGACGAGATGCTGGTGTCGCACCGGCACATCACCGGACGGGAACTGTCGAACCTCGTCGTGCTGTGCGCCCGTGAGCCGGGGCACGACCCCCGGGACGGGCACCTCGGGACCGTTCTCGACCACGGGACCCACTACTGGTCCTGAGTCCCCCAGGTCACACGGCCGTTGACCCGCCGTGGACGTACCGGAGGCGGGAACTCGTCCGAGCGTGTCGTGGGGGCGGCGTCGCGGCTCTAGGCTGGCGCCGGTGCCGCGGGGCCGGGGGCTGTCCCCAGCACGGGGGAACGGTCCGGTGCGGCGCCGGGGGAGGGGAGGCGTCGTGCCCGGCACGCACGCGAGGAAGCACGGGAAGCCGAGGGGCCGGACATACCGGCGGCCGGGGGGCGGGGTACCCGGACGGGGCCGGAACGTGATGGTGGTGGCCGCCTCGGTGGTCGCCCTGCTCGGCACGGTCGCCGGGACGCTGGAGGCGCTGGACGACGACGGCCGGCGCCCCCGGGAGGAGGCGAGGCCGGTGGTCACCGACGTACCCGCCCCGCTGCCGCCGCCCGTCCGGACGTCCGGGCCGCCGACCCCCACGCCCACCCCCTCACCCTCCGCGTCGCCCTCCCCGTCCGCGAGCACCGGCTCACCGACCCCGGCGCCCGCGCCGACCCGCACCACGGCCCCGGCCCCGCCGCCGACCCGCCCTGCCCCGTCCCGTACGACGGCCGCGCCCACGACCCGGGCCCAGCCCTCGTCCGCCGGGCTCTACCGGCACCCCGGGTCCCAGGTGCTCGACTGGGTGCGGGCCAACCCCGGTGACCCCCGCGCCGCCGTGATCCGGGACCGGATCGCGGACCGGCCCGCCGCCGTGTGGTTCGCGGACTACACCCCGGAGAACATCACCGCCCGGGTCCGTGACGTCACCTCCGGCGGGGCCGCGAACGGCCAGGTCCCGGTGCTCGTCCCGTACACCGTCCCGGACCGGGACTGCGGCGGCGCCTCCCAGGGCGGGGCGCCGGACCTGGCCGCGTACGACGGGTGGATCGATCTGTTCGCCGCCGGACTCGGTGACGACGAGGTCGTCGTCGTGCTGGAGCCCGACTCGATCGCCCTGGCCGAATGCCTGTCCGGCAACGACAGGGACCGCCGCTACCGGTCGCTGGCCCGCGCCGGACGGGTGCTCAAGGCCGCCAACCCGAACGCCCGGGTCTACTTCGACGCCGGGCACTCCGCCTGGCACGCGCCCGCGACGATCGCGGAACGGCTGCGCGCGGTGGGCGCGGGTGCCGCGGACGCGTCGGACGGCGTCTTCACCAATGTGTCCAACTTCCACCGCACCGCCGACGAGGTGGCGTTCGCCCGCCAGGTCCTGGACGCCCTCGGCGGGGCCCCCGGACTCGGCGCCGTCGTCGACACCAGCCGCAACGGCAACGGCGCGCCGCCGGACGGGGCGTGGTGCGACCCGGGGGGCCGCGAACTGGGCGCTCCGCCCACCCTGACCACCGGTCAGGCCCGGATCGACGCGTTCCTGTGGGTCAAGCTCCCCGGCGAGTCCGACGGCTGCCGGGGCCGCCCGGGGACGTTCGTCCCCGGCTACGCCTACGACCTGGCCACGGGCGGCTCCTGACGCCGGGGGACCACGGGGGCGTGACGGCTACTTCCCGGTGCCGCTCTCCCCGTCCTTCGGACCGCCGCCGGGCGGGGTGTCGTACGCGGACGTGCCCGAGTCCAGCAACGGCTCCTGGGTCTTGAGATGGGCGGGGGCCAGCGCGCGCAGCACGTGGTAGCCGGTGATCACGACGATGGTGCCCAGCGCGATACCGCTCAGGGAGAAGGTGTCGGTGAACTCCAGGGTGACGTTGCCGACGCCGATGATGATGCCGGCCGCGGCGGGCACCAGATTCAGCGGATTGCGCAGATCGACCCCCGCGTTGATCCAGATCTGCGCGCCGAGCAGCCCGATCATCCCGTAGAGGATCACGGTGATCCCGCCGAGCACCCCGCCGGGGATCGCGGCCACCACCGCGCCGAACTTGGGGCAGAGCCCGAACAGCAGCGCGAAGGCGGCCGCCGCCCAGTACGCGGCCGTCGAGTAGACCCGGGTCGCGGCCATCACCCCGATGTTCTCGGAGTACGTGGTGTTGGGCGGCCCGCCGACCGCGGTGGACAGCATCGACGCGGCGCCGTCGGCCGAGATCGCGGTACCCAGCTTGTCGTCCAGCGGGTCACCGGTCATCTCGCCGACCGCCTTCACATGGCCCGCGTTCTCCGCGACCAGCGCGATGACGACAGGAAGCGCGACCAGGATCGCGGACCACTCGAACGACGGGCCGTGGAAGGACGGCAGCCCGACCCAGTCCGCCGGGCCCACCGCCGACAGGTCCAGCCGCCAGTGGTCGACCACCTTGCCTGAGCCGTCGTTGGAGTGGATACGCCCGAAGACCAGGTCGAACAGCCAGGAGACGGCGTACCCGAAGATCAGCCCGAGGAAGATCGCGATCCGTGACCAGAAGCCCCGCAGACACACCACGGCCAGGCCCGTGAACAGCATCGTCAGCAGGGCCGTCCACTGGTCCTGCGGCCAGTACGTGGCGGCCGTGACCGGTGCGAGGTTGAAGCCGATCAGCATGACGACCGCGCCCGTCACGATCGGCGGCATCGCCGCGTGGATGATCCGCGCCCCGAACCGCTGCACCGCGACGCCGACCAGGAACAGCGCCACGCCGACCACGAACACCGCGCCGGTCACCGTCGCGCTGGTACCGCCCTGCGCCCGGATCACCGCGGCGACGCCCACGAAGGACAGCGAACAGCCCAGATAGCTGGGCACCCGGCCCTTGGTGGCGAGCAGGAAGATGGCCGTCGCGACCCCGGACATCATGATCGCGAGGTTGGGGTCCAGACCCATCAGCACGGGTGCGACGAACGACGCCCCGAACATCGCCACCACATGCTGCGCGCCCAGACCGAACGTCCGCGGCCACGAAAGCCGCTCGTCCGGCCGGACGACGGCGCCCGGGGCGGGGGTCCGTCCGTCACCGTGCAGCTTCCAGCGCACACCGAGATCCATGGAAGAGGTCACTTTCTGTACGCCGGGGATGATCGTGGACATGTTAAGCGTCCGCCGATCGCTCCCCGTCGGACGGCACCGGCCAGGTCAGAACCGGTGCGGCCGGGTAGCGGGCCGGGTGCGGACGGGTACGGTCCGGCTCGGATGTCCGGCGAGCCCGGCACCCTCCGCCGCGCACCCTCCGCCGCCCGCGCACCCTGGGCCGCCCGCGACGGACGCCCTCGCCCGTACCCTCGCCCGAGGCCCCGCCCGTGGCCTCGCTCTCACCCGGGGACCCGCCCGCGCCCCGCTCTCACCCGCGCCCCGTCGCCGTCCCCGTCCCCGTCCGCCGGAACGAGCGCTTCAGGCCCGCGGGTCGGGAACCGCCGTCTCCGCGGGGGTGATCCCCGCGGGGGCCGTGGTCCGTTCCGCCGACCGCAGCACCCCCGCGAAGGCGATCAGCCCGAACGCCAGCACCGTCACCACCCCGAACGACACCACCAGGCTCGTCAGATCCGCGAGCGTCCCGATCGCCGACGGCGCGATGAGCCCCGAGGTGTAGGTGACGGTCGCGACCCCCGCGATGGCCTGACTCGCGTTCGGGCCGCTGCGCCCGGCCGCCGCGAACGCCAGCGGCACGACGACCGCGACCCCGAGGCCCAGCAGCGCGAACCCGCTCATGACCACCGCCGCGTTGTTCCCCGTCACGACCAGCAGCCCGCCGAGGGTGGCGAGCGCGCCGCTCACCCGTACCGTGCGTACCGCGCCGAACCGGTCCACGATCCGGTCGCCCGCGATCCGCGCCACCGCCATCGTCAGGGTGAAGCCCGTGGTCGACGCCGCCGCGAGACCGGCCGAGGAGCCGAGCACGTCCCGCAGGTACACCGCCGACCAGTCGAGGCTCGCGCCCTCCGCGAACACCGCGCAGAAGCCGACCATGCCGATCAGCAGCGCCGAACGCGGCGGCAGCGAGAACCGCGGCGGCGGCTCCTCGTCCGCCCGCGCCCGCAGATCCAGTACGTGGCGGCAGGCGAGCAGCCCGAGCGCGGTCAGCACCAGGGCGGCCAGGGCGTGATGGATACGTGCGTCGGTGCCCAGATGGGCGGCGAGGGTGCCGCCCGCCGAGCCGACCAGGGCGCCCACGCTCCACCAGCCGTGCAGCCCGGACATGATCGACTTGCCGAGCCGGTTCTCGATGTCGATGCCCAGCGCGTTCATCGCCACGTCCGACATCCCCGCGCTGGCCCCGTAGACCAGGAGCGCGGCGCACAGCGTCAGCAGGTTCGGCGCGAGCGCGGGCAGTACCAGCGCCAGGGTCCACAGGGCCAGCAGCCCGCGCAGCGCGGCCCGCGCGCCGAACCGGTGGCTGATCCGGCCCGCGAGCGGCATCGCCAGTGCCGCGCCGATCGCCGGGAAGGCGAGCGCCACCCCCAACTGGCCCGCGCTCACGGACGCGTGGTCCGCGATCCACGGCACCCGGGTGGCGAACGAACCCGTCACCGCGCCGTGCACACAGAACACCGCCGCCACGGCGAACCTCGCCCGGCGCACCTCCGTGATGTCGTGCGTCTTCCCGCTCCCCGTGCTGCCCATCAGGTACCGCCCTCCCGCTCTCCCCGGCCTGCCGGCCCTGGTTTCCCGTACCCGGACCGGTCCAGGAGGAACGGCCGCCGCGTAAACTATCAGGAACCCTGCCTGATAAATAGACCCCGGGTCGCAGGCCGGGGATCGCACGGATCTGGAAGGATCGCCGCATGCCCGCATCCCCGAGTACGGCCCGCGCCATCAACGACCGGCTCGCGCTGCGGCTGCTCCAGAGCGAGGGCCCGCTGACCGCGGCCCAGCTCAAACAGCTCACCGGACTGTCCCGGCCGAGCGTCTCCGACCTCGTCGAACGACTCCAGGACAGCGGTCTGATCACCGTCGTCGGGGAGGCCGGCGCCGAGCGGCGCGGCCCCAACGCCCGGCTCTACGGGATCGTCGCCGAGTACGCGTACCTGGGCGCGCTCGACGTGCGCACCCACAGCGTCGCCGTCGTCGTCGCCGATCTGCTCGGGCGGGTCCGCGCCGAGGCGGCGGCACCCGTCCCCGCCGGGACGGCCACCGAGGAGGCCGTGGACCGGGCCGTCGCCCTGGTCGAGCGGGCCGTCCGCAGGGCCGGGGCCCCGGCCCTGCACAGCGTCGGCATCGGCGCGCCCGGTCTGATCGATCCGGTGACCGGGGTGCTGCGCGGTGCCTCGGGACTGCCCGCCTGGCACCGGGGACTGATGGCCGCCCTCCAGGAACGCGTGCCCGCCTCGGTCCTCGTGGAGAACGAGACCAATCTCGCGGCCCTCGCCGAACAGCGCGCCGGAGCGGCCCGGGACCGCGACACCTTCGTCCTGCTCTGGCTGGACCACGGCGTGGGCGCGGCCGTCGTCCTGGACGGCGTCCTGCGCCGGGGAGCCTCCGGTGGCACCGGCGAGATCGGTTTCCTGCCGGTGCCGGGCACCGGCGGTCTGCCCTCCGCCACCTCCTGCGACGGCGGGTTCCACACCCTCGCCGGGTCGGCGGCCGTCGTCGCGCTCGCCGCCCGCCACGGGCTGACGGCCGAGCCGCAGCCGCACGAGCCGCCCGCCGCCGCCGTGGTCCGCGCGGCGGTGGCCGCGGCGGCCACGGACGCGGGTGCCCCGGACGCGGACGCGTTCCTGGACGAACTCGCCGGACGGATCGCGCTCGCCGCCGCGTCCGTCACCGCCGTCCTCGACCCCGGCTGCGTGGTGCTCGGCGGCGAGGTCGGCCATGCCGGGGGAGCCGGACTCGCCGCCCGGGTCGGCGCCCGCCTCGCCGCGATGTCACCCCTGCCCACCGAGGTGAGAGCGGGGGAGCTGGGCGGCTCGGGTGTGCTGCGGGGCGCCCTGTTCACCGCCCGGGACGCCGCTCAGGACGAGCTGTTCTCCCCGCCCGCCCCCTTCGACGGCCCGCGGACGCTGGTCAGGAAATCCGCGAACGTCACCCGCCCGACCGCGCGTTCCGGGGCCAGATGAGCACCTGAGCGCAGCGCCCCCACCAGCTTCCCCGGCAGCCGTACCGGCACGATCCGCCGCCGTCGCCCACCGGCCGCCTGATACGCCGCCGCCAGCTCCCGGAACTCCAGCACCTGCGGCCCGCCCAGGTCGGGCACCCGCCCGGCGGGCTCCCCGGCCGCCAGCTGAGCCAGCCGGTCCGCGACCTCCCGCACCTCGACCGGCTGGTCCGCGACACCCGCCGGCACGAACATCACCGGCGGCCTGGCGAGCGCCGTCAGCAGGGTCAGCACCAGATCGTGGAACTGGGTCGCGCGCAGCACGGTCCAGCCGAGCCCCGACGACGCGATCCGCCCCTCCACCGCGTGCTTCGCGCGGTAGTACCCGAACGGCACCCGGTCGACGCCGACGATCGAGATGTACACCAGATGCCGCACCCCGGCCCGGCGGGCCGCCTCGATCAGGTTCCACGCCGCCGCCTCGTCCCCGCGCCGCCCGCTCGCGCAGTGCACGACCACCTCCACCCCGGTGACCGCGTCGTCCAGCGGCCCGGTGCCCTTGACCAGGTCGACCGCGTACGGCTGCGAGGACCGGCTCAGCACCCGGACCTCGTGCCCCGCGCCCCGCAGCCGCTCCACCACCAGCCTGCCGAGCGTGCCCGTCCCCCCGGTCACCAGCATCGTCGTCATCGTCCGTCCGCCCTTCGCCACCCGGTGCCGGTGCCCCGGCCGGGACACCGCTCACCACGGAGAACCGGCGGGCCCCCGCTTTTGTGACAACCCCCCGCCACGGCGCACCCGATCGGCCCCGCACGGCCGCTTGCCGGTCCCCGGTTCGGTGCCCGGCGCCGGACGGATGAGCCTGCCGGGGTTCGGCACCGTGTACGGGCTCGTGACCCGGCCCTGGGGGCATCCGCCGCCGTCCGGCAACCGGGCACTGCTGTACCCGCCTCCCGGGCGGCGCGCGCTGGTCACCGGCCGGGCGTGCCCAGAGGTCGCGACGTGGATCGGCAGGGGCTCAGGGGCCGTCTTCAGCAGGCCCTGGACCCGGCGGCGGGCAAGGGCCGAGAGTCCGCCGCCGGGCGTTCCGCCGGACGCGGGACGCGCCCTCGGGCAGGACTCCCCTCGGGGGTCACGCAGACAGTAGGGAGCCCGCCGCGACCCCGTCAATAGGTATGTACCTGCTCCAAGCCAGTTGTCCGGAAGCGGAGTTGATGCCCGGGACGGGTGCCGTACGCCCCTCTGCGCCGCCCTGTGAGCCAGCACACAACAGCTCGCCCGCATGGCCGCGCGGCGACCGTGGCAAACTGGTTGGGTACCAGTAGCAGCGCACTCCGGGGTCGGTGAAAGTCCGAACCGGCGGTTACAGTCCGCGACCCGGCCACGTCCAGTGGCCGGTTGACCAGGTGAAATTCCTGGACCGACGGTTAAAGTCCGGATGGGAGGCAGTGCGCGGCGGGCAGGCATGCACCAGTGTGCGCCGCCGTCGGTTCCGTTCCCTGTGGGGACGGTCCGCGAGCAGGCGTTCCCGGTGTGTTCCCGTCCGTGTCCACTGTCCTCGTGACAGGCCCCGGAGTCCGTGCCCCAAGAGGCAGGAGCATCCGGTGGCCACCCCAGCCGAAACAGCCGCCATGCGGCACGCGATCGCGCTCGCCGCGCGCGCACTCGGCGCCACGAGCCCCA
Source organism: Streptomyces uncialis (assembly GCF_036250755.1). Classification (NCBI taxonomy): domain Bacteria; kingdom Bacillati; phylum Actinomycetota; class Actinomycetes; order Kitasatosporales; family Streptomycetaceae; genus Streptomyces; species Streptomyces uncialis. Next base: position 7,779,684 of record NZ_CP109583.1, read on the forward strand.
ATCCCGTCGTCGGCTGTGTACTCCTCGACGCCCGGGGCGAGGTCGTCGGCGAGGGCCACCACCAGCGCGCGGGCGGACCGCACGCCGAGATCCACGCCCTGCGCGCCGCCGGGGAACGCGCCCGGGGCGCCACCGCCGTCGTCACCCTCGAACCCTGCGACCACACCGGCCGCACCGGCCCCTGCTCACAGGCCCTCGTCGCCGCCGGGGTCACCCGCGTGGTCTACGCCGTCGGCGACCCAGACCCGGCCGCCACCGGCGGCGGCGCGACCCTCCGCGCGGCCGGTGTCGACGTCGAGACGGGCGTCCTCGCCGCCGAGGCCGCCGCCGGGAACGCCGCCTGGCTCACCTCCGTACGCCGTGGCCGCCCCCATGTGACCTGGAAGTACGCCGCCACCCTCGACGGCCGCACCGCCGCCGCCGACGGCACCAGCCGCTGGATCAGCTCCGCCGAGTCCCGCGCCGACGTCCACCGGCTGCGCGCCGAGTCCGACGCCGTGGTCGTCGGCTCCGGCACCGCCCGCGCCGACGACCCGCATCTCGCGGTCCGCGGCGTCGAGGGCGCCGTCCAGCCGCTGCGGGTCGTCGTCGACACCTCCGCCACCGCCGTACGGCCGGGCGCCCGGGTCCTGGACGACGCCGCGCCCACCCTCGTCGCCATCGCCGAGGACGCCCCCGCCCCCGCCTACCCCCACCGCCCGGCCGACCCCGGCGCACGGCCCGGGACCGTACGGCTGCCGCGCGCCCCCGGCGGCGGGCTCGCCGTCCCCGCGCTGCTCGCCGAGCTGCACGCCCGGGGCGTGCGGTCCGTGCTGCTGGAGGGCGGGGCGGCCCTCGCCGGGGCCTTCGTCGCCGCCGGGGCGGTGGACCGTGTCATCGGCTATCTGGCGCCCGTCCTGCTCGGCGCCGGACCGGCCGCCCTGGACGGCGCAGGAATCACCACCCTCCCCGAAGCGTTGCGGCTCGACATGACGGAGGCAGTCCGTATCGGAGCCGACCTCCGGATCACCGCGGTCCCCCGGACCGGGTCCGGGTCCGGGACCGCGGGCCGTCCCACCTCCACGAAGGAGATCTGAGTGTTCACCGGAATCGTCGAAGAGCTGGGACACGTCACCGCGATCGAGGAGCTCGGTGACGCCTCCCGCTTCCGGCTGCGTGGCGCCGTCGTCACCCAGGACGCCGGGCACGGCGACTCCATCGCGGTGAACGGGGTCTGTCTGACCGTCGTGGAGCTCACCGGTGACGAGTTCACCGCCGACGTGATGGCGGAGACCCTGAGCCGCTCCAGCCTCGGCGACCTGACCGTCGGCTCCCGGGTCAACCTGGAACGGCCCACCGCCGTCGGCGACCGGCTCGGCGGCCACATCGTGCAGGGCCATGTCGACGGCACCGGCCGGATCATCGCCCGCGAGCCCTCGGAGCACTGGGAGATCGTCACCGTCTCCCTCCCGGACACCCTCTCCCGCTACGTCGTGGAGAAGGGCTCCATCACCGTCGACGGAGTGAGCCTCACCGTCGTCGACGCGGGCACCGACCGCTTCACCATCAGCCTCATCCCCACCACCCTCGCCCTGACCACGCTCGGCCTCAAGCAGCCCGGCGACCCGGTCAACCTGGAGGTCGACGTGATCGCCAAGTACGTCGAGCGGCTGCTCGGCGCCCGAGGGGGTGCCGGATGAGCGCGCTCGACTGGCTCCAGAGCGAGGCGTTCGCCGTCCTCGGCCAGCGCGTCATCTGGTCCGACATGATCGGCAACACCATCGGGCTGATCGCCCTCGCGCTCGGCTGGCGCCGCTCCATCTGGACCTGGCCCGCCCAGCTGGTGTCCGGGGTGATCCTGGTCGCCGCCTACGCCTCCGCCGAACTCGCGGGCGGTGTCGGCAAGCAGCTCCTTGTCATCGGGGTCGCCGTCTGGGGCTGGCGCCAGTGGACCAACGGACGGCAGCAGGCCCAGGACGGCTCCATCGCCGTGCGCTTCGCCACCTGGCGCGAACGCGGACTGCTGCTCGGCGGCACCGTTCTCGGCACCGCCGCCGTAGGACTGCTCTTCACCGCCGTGCCCAGCCTGTCGTGGAACCCGTGGCCCGACGCGTACATCTTCGTCGGCACCCTCGCCGCGATGGTCGCCCAGGCCCGCGGTCTGATCGAGTTCTGGTTCGCCTGGCTCCTCGTCGACCTCGTCGGCGTCCCCCTGGCGTTCAGCAGCGGCCTCGCCTTCTCGGGCCTCGTCTACGTCATCTATCTCGCCCTCGTCCTGTGGGGCATGCGCGACTGGTGGCTGCGCTCCCGCGCGGCGACGCCGCCCACCCTGAATGGAGCCCCCGCATGACGACCCGCCCGGCCCCCGGTGTCACCCCGGACCAGGACCCGACCGGCCTTCCGCCGTCCCCCTGGCCCACGGACCCCGGGGCCGACGACGCCCCGCGTCCCCTCCTCGACCCCGTCGAGCGGGCCATCCGTGACATCGCGGCCGGCCGTCCGGTCGTCGTCGTGGACGACGAGGACCGCGAGAACGAGGGCGACCTCGTCATGGCCGCCGAGAAGGCGACCCCCGAGATCGTCGCCTTCATGATGAGCGAGTGCCGCGGTCTGATCTGCGCGCCCATGGAAGGCCCCGAGCTCGACCGCCTCCAGCTCCCGCAGATGGTCGACCACAACACCGAGTCCCTGCGGACCGCGTTCACCGTCTCCGTCGACGCGAGCGCCGCCCACGGCGTCACCACCGGCATCTCCGCCGCCGACCGCGCCACCACCCTGCGGCTGCTCGCCGAGGGCACCACCACGGCCGGCGACCTCGTCCGCCCCGGTCATGTCTTCCCGCTGCGCGCCCGCCCCGGCGGAGTGCTCACCCGTAACGGCCACACCGAGGCCGCCGTCGACCTCGCCCGGCTCGCCGGACTGCGGCCCGCCGGAGCCATCGTCGAGATCGCGGGCGAGGACGGCCGGATGCTGCGGCTGCCCGAACTCGTCCCCTTCGCCCGCAAGCACGGCCTCACGATCATCTCCATCGAGGACCTGATCGCCTACCGCCGTGCCGCCCAGGAACCCGCCGTCCGCCGCGAGGCCCGGGTACGGCTGCCCACCGAGTACGGCGAGTTCACCGCGTACGGCTACCGCTCCACCACCGACGGCGTCGAACATGTCGCCCTCGTCCACGGCGACCTCGGCGACGGCGAGGACATCCTGGTCCGCGTCCACTCCGAGTGCCTCACCGGTGACGTCTTCCACTCGCTGCGCTGCGACTGCGGCCCCCAGCTCCAGGCGTCCCTGGCCCGGGTCGCCGCCGAGGGCCGCGGCGTCGTCGTCTATCTGCGCGGCCACGAGGGCCGCGGCATCGGTCTGATGTCCAAACTGCGCGCCTACGAACTCCAGGAGCGCGGCCACGACACCCTCGACGCCAACCTCGAACTCGGACTGCCCGCCGACGCCCGCGACTACGGCGCGGGCGCCCGCATCCTGAAGGACCTCGGCGTCCGCGGTCTGCGGCTGCTCACCAACAACCCCGAGAAGACCGACGCCCTGGTCCGCCACGGCCTCACCGTCCACGGCCGGGAACCGATGCCCGTCACCGCCGGGGAGCACAACCTGCGCTATCTGCGCACCAAGCGCGACCGCATGGGCCACGACCTGCCAGGGCTGGACACCCCCGTCACCACCGCCTGCGGCAACCAGTGACCCCGGCGGTCACCCGCACCACCGCACCACCGGCCCCCGGACCCACCCGGCCGGCCGTCCGCAACCCAGCACCAGGAGCAGCACGTGAGCGGCAAGGGCGCACCCGAACTGACCGTGAAGAACTGCGGGGACCTGCGGGTCGCCGTGATCGCGGCCCAGTGGCACGACAAGGTCATGGACGGGCTGGTCGACGGCGCCCTGCGCGCCCTGCGTGAACTCGGCATCGACGAGCCGACCCTGCTGCGGGTGCCCGGCAGCTTCGAACTGCCCGTCGTCGCCAAGGTCCTCGCGGGCCGCGGCTACGACGCGATCGTCGCCCTCGGCGTCGTCATCCGCGGCGGCACCCCCCACTTCGAGTACGTGTGCCAGGGCGTCACCCAGGGCCTCACCCAGGTCGCCGTCGACTCCGGGGTCCCCATCGGCTTCGGCGTCCTGACCTGCGACACCGAGGAGCAGGCACTCGACCGCGCGGGGATCGAGGGCTCCCGCGAGGACAAGGGACACGAGGCGGTCACCGCCGCCGTCGCGACGGCCACCACCCTGCGTACCGTCGCCGAACCCTGGCGGTGACCCTGCCGGGCCGGGGGCACCCCCCGGTCCCGTAGAATGTTCCGCACCATGTCCAAGAAGACGTTCGAGGAGCTCTTCACGGAGCTCCAGCAGAAGGCCGCCCACGGCGACCCCGCCACCTCACGCACCGCCGAACTGGTCGACAAGGGCGTCCACGCCATCGGCAAGAAGGTCGTCGAGGAGGCCGCCGAGGTGTGGATGGCAGCCGAGTACGAGGGCAAGGAAGCCGCCGCCGAGGAGATCTCGCAGCTGCTGTACCACGTCCAGGTGATGATGGTCGCGCGCGGGATCTCCCTCGACGACGTGTACGCCCATCTGTAGAGCGCACGCCGCGACCGCGCCTGCGCTCCACCACCCCGCGCACCACCGCCCGCGACCCCGCGGCCGGTGGTGACCGGCCCTTTCGCCGGGCCCCGTACCCGCACGTCCGCGCCTTTCGGATTCACCCGCACGCGATCATCCGCGTGCCTCACGCGAAGGAACTGGCCTCATGCTGCGCATCGCCGTCCCCAACAAGGGTTCACTGTCCGGACCTGCGTCGGCGATGCTCCATGAGGCCGGCTACCAGCAGCGGCGCGAGTCCAAGGAACTCGTCATCGTCGACCCGGACAACGAGGTCGAGTTCTTCTATCTGCGCCCCCGGGACATCGCGATCTACGTCTCCTCCGGGCGGCTCGACATCGGGATCACCGGCCGCGATCTGCTGATCGACTCCGGCGCCGACGCCGAGGAGATCCTGCCGCTCGGCTTCGCCCGCTCCACCTTCCGCTTCGCCGGCAAGCCCGGCACCGCGAGCGCCATCGAGGACCTCTCCGGACTCACCGTCGCCACCTCCTACGAGGGCATCGTCGCCAAGCACCTCGCGGACCACGGGGTCGACGCGTCCGTCGTCCACCTCGACGGCGCCGTCGAGACCGCGATCGAACTCGGGGTCGCCCAGGTCATCGCCGATGTCGTGGAGACCGGCACCTCGCTGCGCAACGCGGGCCTGGAGGTCTTCGGCGAGCCGATCATGACCTCCGAGGCCATCGTGATCCGCCGCACCGGGGCCGCCGCCGACGAGGCCAAGGCGGGCCAGTTCCTCCGCCGCCTCCAGGGCGTCCTGGTGGCCCGCACCTACGTGATGATGGACTACGACTGCCGCGCCGAACACCTGGAGCAGGCCGTCGCCCTCACCCCCGGTCTGGAGTCCCCGACCGTGTCGCCGCTGCACAACGAGGGCTGGGTCGCCGTCCGCGCGATGGTCCCCGCCAAGGAAGCCCAGCGGATCATGGACGACCTCTACGACATCGGGGCGCGGGCCATCCTCACCACGGCCATCCACGCCTGCCGTCTCTGAGAGGCCCCACACCATGTCCGACACCCCGGCGCCCGGCACCCCCTCCCCGGCCGCACAGGGCACGCCCCCGCCGCCCGCGCTCCCGGTGACCTTCCGGCCCTCCCTCGTCCGGATCATCCTGATCACCGCGGGCGTGGCGATCCTCGTCCTGCTCACGGTGATCTCGTTCGTTCTGCCGCAGCTGAGCCCGGGGGAGCGCAGCAGCTTCATCTTCACCGGAGCGCTCTGCCTCGCCGGACTGGTCCTGCTCGGCCGGCCGAAGATCGTCGCCGACGACACCGGCCTCACCGTCGTCAACGTCGCCTCCTCCCGGCGGCTGGAGTGGGCACAGATCCTCCAGGTCAATCTGCGCCCCGGTGACCCCTGGGTCTTCCTCGACCTCAGTGACGGCACCAGCCTCGCCGCGATGGGCATCCAGCCCGGCGTCTCCCGGGAACGCGCCATCACGGACGCCCGCGCCCTGCGCGCCCTCGTCCAGACGCACGGCACCGCCGCGCGAGGCTGACAAGGTCTACGCAGGGTGACCGGACCGTGACTACGCTGTGGGCGGGGTGCCCCTTCCGGGACCCCGCCCCCGCGCCGGCCCGCCCGGACCGCGCCGGGGCTCCCCCCACCCGAGGAGTGACCCCCTCCGGCGATGGACGGACCGTCCTGTAGTACCTGCGCCACCCCCTCCCCGGACCCGGACCCGCTCCGTGTCCCCGCGGAGGCGGTGGCATGAACGTCCCGCTGCTGCTCCTCGGAGCCGCGTTCCTGCTGATCCTCGCCAACGGCTTCTTCGTCGCCGCCGAGTTCGGCCTTGTCACCGTCGACCGCCCCGACGCCGAACGGGCCGCCGCCGCCGGTGACCGCCGCGCCCGTACCGTCGTGCGGTCCCTGGGGGAGCTGTCCTTCCAGCTCTCCGGCACCCAGCTCGGCATCACCCTCACCTCGCTGGTCGTCGGCATGCTCGCCGAACCCGCGCTCGCCCGGCTGCTCACCGCACCGCTCACCGCGCTCGGGCTGTCCGGCCCCGCCGTCTCCGGGATCTCCGTCGTCGTCGGGATGCTTCTCGCCACCGTCACCCAGATGGTGATCGGGGAACTCGTCCCCAAGAACTGGGCGGTCTCCCGGCCCCTCCAGGTCGCCCGGTTCGCCGCCGGCCCCCAGCACGCGTTCGCCCGGCTCTTCCGCCCGGTGATCGCCGCGCTGAACGCCGTCGCCAACCGGCTCGTCCGGCTCGTCGGTGTCGAGCCCGCCGAAGTGCTCGCCTCCGCCCGCACCCCCGGTGAGCTGGTCTTCCTCGCCCGGCACTCCGCCCGCGCCGGCGCCCTCGAACAGGACACGGCCGAGCTCTTCGTCCGCTCGGTCGCGCTCGGCTCCCTCACCGCGCAGCACATCATGACGCCCCGGGTCCATGTCAGCGCGCTGCATGTGACCGCGACCGCCGAGGACGTCGTCAATCTGACCCGGGCCACCGGACTCTCCCGGTTCCCCGTCTACCGCGACCGTATCGACGAGATCGCCGGTGTGGTCCAGCTGAAGGACGCCCTCGCGCTGTCCGCCGCCGACCGGCTGCGCACCCCCGTCGGCCGGATCGCCGGACCGCCCCTGCTGGTCCCTGGCACCGCCGGGGTCCAGTCGCTGCTGGAGATCCTGCGCGACGGCCGGTCGCTGGCGGTCGTCGTGGACGAGTACGGGGGCACCGCCGGGGTCGTCACCCTGGAGGACATCGTCGAGGAACTCGTCGGAGAGGTCCGCGACGAGCACGACGGCCCCCCGCCGCCCCGGCTCACCGCCGCCGCCCCCGACGAGGGCCGCCCCGCGTGGGACGCCGACGGCCGCTGCCGGGTGGGCGCCCTGCGCCCGATCGGGCTCGACGCCCCCGACGGCCCCTACGAGACGGTCGCCGGACTGGTCGCCGGGCTGCTCGGCCGGGTCCCCGTACCGGGCGACCACGCCGAACTCCCCGGCTGGCGGCTGTCGGTGCGCCAGGTCACCCGCAACCGGGCGGACCGGGTACGCCTCATCCGTATACCGGCAGTTCCGGACCACCCGGCGGCCCAGGACCTCCCGACCGCCCGGGACCGCCGCGCGCGCGTGGCCGCCGGACGCCCGGCGACCGCGACCGGCACCGCCGCGTGGACCCCGGAGGCGGCCCGATGAGCCTGCTGCATCTGCTCTTCGCCGCACTGCTGGTCCTCGCCAACGGCTTCTTCGTGGGCGCCGAGTTCGCACTGGTGTCGGTCCGCCGCAGCCAGATCGAGCCGCTGCGTACCGCGCGGGCCCGCCAGGTCCTGTACGGGCTCGCGCATCTGCCGGAGATACTGGCCGCCGCCCAACTCGGCATCACCGTCTGCTCGCTGACCCTCGGCGCGATCGCCGAACCCACCGTCGCCCGGCTGCTGGAACCCGTCTTCGCCGGGGCCCGGGTCCCCGAGGGCCTGGTCCATCCGCTCGGCTACGCCATCGCGCTGGCCCTCGTGGTCGTCCTCCATCTCGTCATCGGGGAGATGGTGCCGAAGAACCTGGCGCTCGCGGACCCCGAACGGACCGCGCTGCGGCTCGGTCCCGCCCTGGTCGCCTTCGCCCGGCTGTGCGGACCGGTGACCGGTGCGCTCGGGGTGTGCGCCCGGCTGGTCCTCGCCGTCTTCCGGGTCGAGCCCCGGGACGAGATCGAGGCGGTCTTCACCAGCGAGCAACTGGGACGGCTGGTCGGTGACGCGGGCCGCGCCGGACTGCTCGGCCCCCGGGAACGCCAACGCCTCGGGGACGCGCTGTCGCTGGGCTCCCGCCCGGTGACCGACGTCCTGCTGCGCCGGTCCTCGCTGGTCACGGTCGGTCCGCGGGTCACCCCCGCGCGGATCGTGGAGCTGACCGGGCGGACCGGCTACTCCCGCTTCCCGGTCTGCGCCGGGGACGGTCCCCTCCTGGGCTACGTCCATGTGAAGGACGTCCTGGACCTGATGGGACCGGCGGAGAGGGAACGGCCCCTGCCCCGGCGGCTGTGGCGTCCGATGACGACCCTGCCGGCCGGACTGCCGCTGGACGAGGCACTCGCCGCGCTGAGACGCGCGTCCGCGCATCTCGCGGAGGTGGCGGACGCGTCGGGCCGGGCGCTGGGGGTGATCGCCCTGGAGGACGTCCTCGCCCTCCTGGTCGGCGAGTCCCGGGACCCGGCACACCTCCGCGGCGGTTGACACCCTCCCCGGTGGCCGGTGGCCGGTGGCCGGTGGCCGGTGGCCCGGATGCCGGGGCCCGGGACCTCGGGGCCCCGGATGCCGACACGGGACCGGTGCCGTCGCTTCCGGTTCTGGCCCGGCTGTCGGCCCGGTCCCCGGTCCCCGCTCCGCCGCCCCCGGCCTAGGTGGCGCGGGGGTCGGTGGGGCTGCGGCCCGACAGCACCTCGCCGTACGCCTGCATCAGATCCGGCAGCCGCAGGGTCGCCAGATCGTCCCGGCCCGGCGTACTCGTGTAGCCGGACAACCGCAGATCCCGGTACGCACAGCTCTTCTCGTACAGCGTCCGCAGGAACCGGCCGTTGCCCAGTTCGTCGATCCACCCCTGGTCCACCACATGGCCGCTGATCGAGCGCAGCTCGTCCACGGCCTCCTCGTCCCACGCGTCCCCGTTCTCCGCGGCGAGCACCTCACCGATCGCGGTGAGTTCGAGCGGCCGGTACGACGGGAAGTCCACCCGCGTGGTGAAACGTGACGACAGTCCGGGGTTGGCGGCGAGCAGCCGGTCCATGCCCTCGGGATAGCCCGCGAGGATCACCACCAGATGGTCGCGATTGTCCTCGGCGCGCTTCAGCAGCACCTGGAGGGCCTCGTCCCCGTACGCGTCCCCCTTGCCGTACCCCGAGTTGGACAGCGCGTACGCCTCGTCCAGGAACAGCACCCCGCCGATGGCGGAGTCGATCAGCTCGTTCGCCTTCACCGCCGTCTGGCCCAGATACTCGCCGACCAGGTCCGCGCGCTGCGCCTCGACCAGATGGTCACCGCCGAGCAGCCCGAGGGCGTAGAAGACCCGGCCCAGTATTCGGGCGACCGTCGTCTTGCCGGTGCCGGAGGGGCCGGAGAAGACGAAGTGCCGCTTCGGGGGCTGCACGGGCAGGCCCTGACCCGCCCGCAGCCGCGCCATGTTGAGCTGTGCGGACAGCGCCTTGACCTGGCGTTTCACCGGCTCCAGCCCGACCATCCGCTCCAGCTCCGCGAGCGCGTCGGCGAGCAGCGCCGGATCGGCGGTCACCGGGGGGCCGGCCGGTCCGGCCGGCTGCCGGTGCTGCGTGGGACCGGCTGCCTTCTCACGGACGATGTCCCCCGGACCGGGCGCCCCGCCACCCGGCGGCGCCGGTTCGCTGACCTTGAGGTCACGTCCCTCGGCGTCGAACAGCGGGTCCACCCCGTCCGTGGCGTCCGGCCCGAAACCGGGCAGCGCCACCGCGCCGAGGTCCATCGCCTCGTCGTACCCGTCGCCCTCGGAGATCGCGGCCAGCCGGGCGGAGGTGTCCATGAACGCGGGATCGACCCGGTGCACCGCCCGGTACAGGGGGAGCGCCGCCGCGCTGCGCCCGGTGCCCTCGTGCGCGCGGGCCAGCCAGTACCGCAGTTCCTTGCGCTGCGGCTGTTCGCTGCGACATCGCATCAAGGCCGCCGCCAGCAGGGGTTCCGCGTGGCCGAACATCTCCAGCCGGACGCGGGCCATACCGCCGAAGAGCCCCGCCTCGATCCCCAGCAGCTGGTCCTCCAGCAGCGAGTCCGTGTGGCGGACCAGCTGCTCCCAGTCCTTGACGAGATAGGAACGGCAGGCGTGCAGGAAGCGGACCTGGGGGTCGGTGTCCACGGGCGGCAGCCCCGCCAACGCCCGGTCCAGTTCGGGGACATGGCGTCCGTCGAGCCAGTGCGACGCGTGCGCGAGCAGCAGATCGCGGGGCCGTTCCAGGACCGGCTGGACCCACCAGCCGAGCCAGTACCAGGAGTTGAGGGTCCGCCGGTGGCGGGAGCGCTGTTCACCGAAGCGGTCGCGGTGCTGGTACATACGCAGCAGCGCGGTCGTGGTGTCCACCCGCAGCGCGTGCAGCCCCAGCCAGCCGTCGGACATGCCGGGGTCCATCCGCACGGAGGCCCGGAACTCCTCCTCCGCCTGCGGATACGCGCCCATGGTGTAGGCGTCCACCCCGCGCAGCCAGGCGAGATCCGCCGGGGCCGGTGTGCCCTGGGTGCCGAAGTCCATCACGTCCCCCACAAGCCCTGCCCCCGATGGTGTGCCCTGCCGCTGCTCGTCGGTTCAGTCCGTGTTCTCCCCCCGTCCCGCCCCTCGGAACCGCATAGCCGGGCACGGGAGTTGACGCGGTGCGGTGAGCAGTGTCCGTTGGCCGCACCGCACGCATCGTACCCGCGCGATCAGGCTGGGCCTACGGGTGCCCGCAATGCCGGTTCCGCGAAGTCCGGTATCCGGCACGGGGACCGAACGGATACCCGACGGTGACCGAGGGTGAGCGGGCGACGCCGTACCGGGACGGACCGAAGGGGCGAAGCGGGGCGTGACGGGCAGAACGAGGCCCCCGGTCACGGGGGAACAACCGGGGGCCTCGCGACTGCGGGCGGCCCGAAAGGCCGCACATTGAGAACGTAGGACGTGTACGGCCCACTGGTCAAGCGGAGTTGAAGCACTGACGAAAACCACTTTCCGGGCGCTTCTCAGCCTCCCTGCCGGACTTCACCCTCGGTCACGGAACGGGCGATTCCCGGCGTCCCACGCGGCGCGGCGGGCCCAGGGGACACCACGTACCCCTTCTGTCCCTGCTGGATCAGCTGGGTGGCGTAGGGGCGCGAAGGGTCCTGTGCGAAGTGCCGTCGCTCGGCCGCTACCCACCCGCGCCAGAACGCGCGCTGGGCGGGACCGTCCCGCAGCCGTCCCCGTTCCCAGGCCGCGTCCGGCTCGAACTCCATCCACAGCACCCGGGCCAGATACGGGCGCAGCGCCAGCCGTCCCGCGCCGACCCCCTCGACCAGCACCACCGGGGCCGGGGGCAGCAGCCGCGGCGGACCGAACTCGCGGGCGGTCCAGTCGTACGGTGTGTAGCGCGCGGGCCGCCCGTCCCGCAGCGGTGCCACGACCTGGCTCAGCAGCCGGTCCGTCCAGCCGAAGAGTTCCTCGTGGGTGGCGATGTCGTCCAGGTGCAGCACGGGAGCACCGCCCAGCGCGGCGGCGAGGGCGGCGGCGAAGGTCGTCTTGCCCGAGCCCGCGTGGCCGTCGACCGCGATCAGCCGGACCGGCCCGCAGGACGGCGGCAGCAGGGCGAGTTCCCCGGCAAGCCCCGGCGGCGGGGCGGCTGGGGCGGCTGGGGCGTGCGGTGCGGGCGGGGTGGTTCCGGTCACCCTTCCCAGGGTAGGGGGCCGCCCCCGGGCCTCACGTGCGGCTGGTCGGGGGCGAAGTCGCGCGCGGCTCGTGCGGCGGTCCGGGCGGGGTCTCCCGTGCGGCTCGTACGGCTGGTCCGGGCGGGGGCCGGTGGGCGTGGCGGGGGCGGAGGTGCTGGCCGGGGCCGGTCCGGCGGACATAGTGTCCCCACGGCGGACCGGCGGATGCCGGTCGCCATCGCCCCGCCCGCCGCTCCACCGCGGGCCCGCCGACCGGGAGCAGCCGTCCATGACCGGATCAGCGGGGACCTCCCGCCGCGCACTGCTGACGGCCGTCTGCTCGGCGGCCGTCGCCGTCACCGCGGGCGGCTCGGCGGGTCCCGCCAGCGGCTCCGCCCTCCCGTCGGGCCGGGCCGGCGGCCGGGGGGTCGCCAATCACGCCTGGGCCTCGTACGCCGACTGGGAACAGGGCGCCGCCGAGGGCACCCGTACCGTCGCCGGGGCCCGCCCGTATCTGGCGATCGCCGCCGCGGCGGGCCGCGTCCAGCGTGCCGACCCGGTCTCCGGGCGGTCGGTGACCTGGGAACACGCGGTGTGGACCGGCCCCGAGCAGCCGCTCGCCGTGCCCTCGACGGAGGCCGTCGTCTCCTGGAACGCGCACACCCCGGCCGGGACCTGGCTGCGGACCGAGGTACGCGGCACCTACTCCGACGGCACCCGGACCCCCTGGTACTCGCTCGGCGACTGGGCCTCGGGCGACCAGGACATCCGGCGGGCCTCGGCCGACGGCCAGGGCGACGGCCGCAGCGCGGTCCTGACCGACACCCTCGCGATCGGTGATCCCGCCTCGGGACTGCGGCTGACCGCCTGCCGCGCGCGGCTCACCCTGCACCGGCGGGCCGGTACGGCGCTCACCCCGAGGGTGCACCGGCTGCATCTGATGGGCTCCGACATCCCGGACCGTTTCACCGTGCCCGCCTCCGTCCCGGTGACCGCGCGGGAACTCGCGGTGCCCCGCTACTCGCAGAACACCCACATCGGTCAGTACCCGGAGTACGACAACGGGGGCGAGGCCTGGTGCAGCCCCACGTCCTCGCAGATGGTGGTCGAGTACTGGGGGCACCGCCCGGCGCCGGAGGACCTGGCCTGGGTGGATCCCGCGTACGCCGATCCGCAGGTGTGCCACGCGGCGCGCGCCACGTACGACCACACGTACCGGGGCTGCGGGAACTGGCCGTTCAACGCGGCCTACGCGGCGAGTCACCCCGGTCTCCAGGCGGTCGTCACCCGGCTGGCCACGCTCACCGAGCTGGAGGGCCTGGTCGCGGCCGGGCTCCCGGTGATCACCTCGCAGTCCTTCCGGGCCGAGGAGCTGACCGGCGCCGGGTACGGCACCGCCGGGCATCTGATGACGGTCGTCGGCTTCACCGCGGACGGCGATGTGATCGCCAACGACCCGTCCTCCCCGTCGAACGCCGAGGTCCGCCGGGTCTACCGCCGACGCGAATGGGAGAACGTCTGGCTGCGGACCCGGCGGTACAACGCGGCGGGCAAGGCCGTCGGCGGTTCCGGCGGGGTGTGCTACCTGTACTTCCCGGCCGAACCGGACGAGCGGCAGCGCCGGGCCCTGGCCGCCGCCGGGATCGGCTGAGCCGACGCCCGCGCGGTCACCGGATGGCCGGCCGGACCACCCAGTCCGGGTGCCCCGGCATCGGCGGAGTCTTCGGCCCGTACGCCCACGGCCGCAGGAACGCGTCCATGTCCCGCCCGGTCACCTCGGAGGCCAGCGCGAAGTACTCGCGGCTCCCGGTCACCTTGCCCTGGTAGCGCTTGGCCCACTCCTTCTCGATCTTCCGGAACATCCGGTCACCGACCTCCTGGCGCAGCGCGTAGAAGACCAGCGCGGAGCCGTCGTAGCGCATCCGCTTGAAGAGGTTCGGTTCGGTCGGCTCGGTGGGCGCGCCGAAGTCGCGCCGCCACTGGTCGTGCTGCTCGTACGCCGTCCTCATCGACGCCTCCAGCGAGGTCCCGCCGTGCTCCTCGGAGTACAGCCGCTCGTAGAAGCGGGCGTGCCCCTCGCTCAGCCACAGATCGGACCACTCGCGGATGCCGTTGCTGTTTCCCAGCCACTGATGCGCCAGTTCGTGCACCAGATTGCGCTCGGCGTCGACCTGGTTCCCGAGCAGATCGGCCTTGGGCACCAGGGACAGGGTCTGGGTCTCCAGGGCGACCCCGAGACCGGTGTCACCGACGAGGATTCCGTACCGGTCGAACGGATAGGGGCCGAGGCGCTCCTCCAGCCAGGCCAGATGCGTGGGCGTCAGGGCCCGGTAGCGCTCGGTGGGCGCGACCAGCGCGTCGGGGACCACGTCCCGGATCGGCAGCCCGCGCGGCCCCTCGCTCTCCACGAAGGTGAACCGGCCGATCGCGAGCTGGACGAGCTGCGCGGCGACCGGCTGCCCGGAGTCGTAGGTCCACCGGACCCGGCCGTCGGGCCGCTCGGCGCGTTCGGTGAGCCGGCCGCCCGCGACGGCGTGGATCCCCGGCGGGGTGGTGATCCGGAAGGTGACGGGCGCGCGGCGGCTCGGGTGGTCGTCGGCGGGGAAGAGCATGCGGGCGCCGTTGGGCTGCGGGTACACCACCGTGCCGTCCGGGGTGGGGATCCAGCCGTAGTCCTCGATGGCGTCGGTCCGGTGGCGTATCTGGGTCGGGTCGGCGGTCCAGTGGACCACCACCGTGAAGCGGCTGCCCTTGTCGAGGGGGCGGGCCGGGGTGATGACCAGCTCGTCGCCGTCGCGGGTGGTCCGGGCCTCGGCGCCGTCCACCGTGACCGAGCGCAGCGTGTTCCCGGCGAAGTCGAGGTTGAAGCGGGACAGGGCCTGGGTGGTGCGGGCGGTGATCGTGGCGCTCGCCGGGAACGCGGTCCGCGGGGCCTGCCAGTCGAAGTCCAGGGAGTAGCGGCTGATCCGGTAGCCGCCGTTCCCGTCGAGCGGGAACAGCGGATCGCCCGCTCCCGGGGCGCCCGGCGTGGGAGCCGTCGCCGGGGGCGCTGCCTGGGGCGAGGTCGGACGGCCCGCGGGGTCGGCCTGGGCGGCGGGCCCGGCCAGGGCCGCCAGCGCGGTGATCGCGGTGGCCAGGGCGAGCCGGGGTCGGCGGCGGGACGTGTGGTGCGAGCTCATCGGGATCCCCTCCGTGCACGCTGTCGTCGGTGGTCGCGGGAACGGCGGCGCCCGGTGGTCGGCCGGGCCGGTCCATCCCCCTGGGAGGAGGACGACCGGCGCGTGGAGATCGTTGGCCCGGGAACCGGCCAGGTACCACCCGTGGGAGTGAACCGGCGCCCACGCGCGCCGGTCGCACGCCCCCGGGCGCCCGACGCGCCCCGCGCGCCCTCCGGCACCGGGGCCCGGCGGGGACGTGACCGGCGTCCTATCGCGATCCCCGGTGCGGGTGGCACAGTGGCGCGACCATTCGGGGACATTTCCCTCCGCTCGACGAAGCGAGACCCCATGAACGCGACCGCATTCCAGACCCGCCGCGCCGCCGCCCGCACGGGTGGCCCGCGCACCGACGGCCCCCGCGTCCTCGAACACGTCCTCGGCTGGACCCTGGTCGTGGTGATCGCGATGCTCGTCACCCGCCTCGGCCTGATGTGAGCCGGGCCCGGTCCCTCCGGGCCGGGCGCCGTGACCGATGCGGCCGGGCCGGGTGGGACGGATGCCGTCGCGTGGGACCGATGTGGCCGGTGCTGTCCGGTGTGGCGGGGGGAGGTCTCCCGGACGCCCGTTGCGGAGCGTTCCGTTCTGCCATACTGCCGGTGTTTCGTCGCCAGCCAGCAGACAAAGGCCCCATTTGGATACCAGCCAGCAGCAGGGCGTCAGCGGTTCCCGGTCTCCCGACCCCGAGCGGCCCCGCCCGCGCGGCACGGCCCGTTCCCACGCCCGCCGGGCCGAACTCATCGAGATCGGGCGGAAGTTGTTCGCCGACACGTCCTACGACGCCCTGTCGATGGACGACATCGCACGTCAGGCCCATGTCGCCAAGGGGCTGATCTACTACTACTTCACGTCCAAGCGCGGCTATTACCTGGCCATCGTGGAGGACGCCGTCGCCGAGCTGGTCTCCCGGGCGGCGAGCGGCACCGAACTGCCGGGCCGGGCCCGTGTCGAGCGGACCATCGACGGCTATCTGCGCTACGCGGAGCAGAACCAGGCCGCGTACCGCACCATCGTCAGCGGCGGGGTCGGCTTCGACGCCGAGGTGCAGGCGATCCGGGACGGGGTGCGCGAGGCGATCGTCGACACCATCGCGGAGGGCGCCTACGGCCGCCGGGACATCCCGCGGCTCGCCCGGCTCGCGATCCTGGGCTGGCAGTGGAGCGTGGAGGGCGTCACCCTCGACTGGATCGGCCGGGACGGACCGCCCCGCGACACCGTCCGTGAACTGCTGGTCAGACTGCTCGGCAGCACCCTGCGCACCATCGAGGAGCTGGAACCGTCCTGCCCGGCGCCCCCGCGCGTGCGGCCCGCGTAGGTTCCACGTACCGGAGCGGTCCACGTACCGGAGAAGTCCACGCACACGGTGGAGGGGCGGGACCCGCGACCGGGTCCCGCCCCTCCACCGTTGTGATGCTGGTTCGTGCGCCGGGGCCGCCGCCCCGGGTTCCGCGAAGGCTAGTTGATCGCCTTGATCAGCTCACCGTTCGCGGTGTCACCGCTCAGGTCCCAGATGAACGTGCCGGCGAGAGCCTGCTCGTTCTTGTAGGCCATCTTGGTGGCGAGGGTGGCGGGGGTGTCGTAACTCCACCACTCGTTGCCGCACTTGGCGTACGCGGTGCCGCCGACCGTACCGGTGGCCGGGCACTTCGTCTTGAGCACCTTGTAGTCGTCGATGCCCTGCTCGTACGTGCCCGGGGCCGGGCCGGTGGCGGTGCCGCCGGGCGCGGACTGGGTGACGCCGGTCCAGCCGCGGCCGTAGAAGCCGACGCCCAGGAGCAGCTTGTTCGACGGGATGCCGAGGTTCTTCAGCTTCTTGATCGTCGCGTCCGAGTGGAACTCGGCCTTCGGGATGCCCGGGTAGCTCTTCAGCGGCGAGTGCGGGGCGGTCGGGCCCTTGGCGGACCAGGTGCCGAAGTAGTCGTACGTCATCGGGTTGTACCAGTCGACGTACTGCGCGGCGCCCGCGTAGTCGGCGGCGTCGATCTTGCCGCCCGCCGACGCGTCGGCCGGGATCGCGGAGGAGATCAGCTTGGTGGAGCCGAACTTGGCGCGCAGCGCCTGCATCAGGTTCCGGTACGCGGCGTGTCCGCTGGTGTCACAGCCGGCACCGCAGGCGTTGGGGTACTCCCAGTCGATGTCGATCCCGTCGAAGACCCCTGTCCAGCGCGGGTCGTTGAGCAGGTCGTAGCAGGACTGGGCGAACGCGGCCGGGTTCTGCGCGGCCTGGGTGAACCCGGCGGACCAGGTCCAGCCGCCGAAGGACCACAGCACCTTGAGGTTCGGGTTCTTCGCCTTCAGCTTCTTGAGCTGGTTGAAGTTGCCGCGCAGCGGCTGGTCCCAGGTGTCGGCGACGCCGTCCACGGAACCGGCGGCGGGGTACGCCTTGTCCGTCGCGGCGTACGCGTCACCCATGGTGCAGCGGCCGCCCTGGACATTGCCGAATCCGTAGTTGATGTGGGTCAGCTTCGCGGCGGAGCCGGACGTCTGGATGTTCTTGACGTGGTAGTTCCGGCCGTACACGCCCCATTCGGGGAAGTAGCCGATGACCTTCGAGCCCGCCGCGGCCTGGGTCGTGGCGGTGGTGTCCTCGGCGCTCGCGCTGGCGCCGGTCGTGGCCCCGGCGAGCAGTCCGGCGCCGAGCACGGCGCAGCAGACGGTGGAGACGAGCGCCCGGAAGCGGCCTCGGGGACGGTGTGGTGCGGACATGCGGTGGTCACCTCGTGGGGGAGGAGAACGGTGGGGGGCAAGCCGTGGAGGCCGCGCGGAGCACCACAATGGCCTTGTGGGACAACGCGGTTGTTCCTCTTGGCATGAACGCGTGGGGCGTTCGCAGGGAACAGTAGGAGGACTAGACCAGTGGGGTCAATGGTGCGGACCAATTTCCGTGGTGGTGCCAGGTGATCGCGCACCCGTGACGAACTGCCTCCGATCGGGCATACTCGACGCGCCACAGTCGCTGGTCAGCGCCCCTCCGTGATCCGGAAGGGCACCATCGGCCGGGCAGTGCCGTATCTCCGGGGACGGACCGTGCGCCTGGCGCCGGAACGATGCCGCGGACCCACCGGAGGCGCCGCCACACCCTAGTGCGGTCGTCCCCGATCAGCCCGACAGGGAGGACCGCAGATGCCCGACCACGCCCCGCAGCCCGTGGACCGGATCGCCCCCACGGACGAGGCCCGGGAGCTGTTCGCGCTCGTCCGCGAACTCGCCCGGCGTGAGATCGCCCCGACGGCGGCCGACGAGGAGGAGGCGGGCCGCTTCCCCCGTGAGGTCTTCACCCTGCTCTCCCGGTCAGGACTGCTCGCACTGCCCTACGACTCCGCGTACGGCGGCGGTGACCAGCCCTACGAGGTCTATCTCCAGGTCCTGGAGGAACTCGCCGCCGTCCGGCTGACCGTCGGTCTCGGGGCCAGCGTCCACACCCTCGCCTGTCACGCCCTCGCGGGCTTCGGGACCAAGGAGCAGCGCGCCGAACTGCTGCCCGCGATGCTGGGCGGGGGCCTGCTGGGCGCCTACTGCCTCTCGGAGCCCGCCGCGGGCTCGGACGCGGCCTCCCTGCGGACCAAGGCCGTGCGGGACGGTGACGACTGGGTGCTCACCGGCACCAAGGCGTGGATCACCCATGGCGGGATCGCCGACTTCTACACCGTGCTCGCCCGCTCCGGCGGTCCGGGCGCCCGGGGCATCACCGCGTATCTGGTGCCCGGGGACGCGCCGGGCCTGAGCGCCGCGGTGCCCGAGCGGAAGATGGGGATGAAGGGCTCCCCGACCGCGCAGGTCCACTTCGACGGGGTCCGGGTCCCCGACTCCCGCCGTCTCGGCGAGGAGGGCCAGGGCTTCACGATCGCCCTCGCCGCCCTGGACTCCGGCCGGCTCGGCATCGCCGCCTGCGCGATCGGGGTGGCCCAGGCGGCGCTGGACGGGGCGGTGGAGTACGCCACCGGACGGCGCCAGTTCGGCCGTCCCGTCGCCGACTTCCAGGGACTGCGCTTCCTGCTCGCGGACATGGCGACCCAGATCGCGGCGGGCCGGGCGCTCTACCTCGCGGCGGCCCGGCTGCGTGACGCGGGGCTGCCGTTCGCCAAGGAGGCCGCGATGGCCAAACTGATGTGCACCGACACCGCGATGAAGGTCACCACCGACGCGGTCCAGGTGCTCGGCGGCTACGGCTACACCGCCGACTTCCCCGTGGAGCGGTACATGCGGGAGGCGAAGGTCCTCCAGATCGTCGAGGGCACCAACCAGATCCAGCGGATGGTCATCGCCCGGCACCTGGCGGGCCCGGAGAGCCGCTGAGCGCCGCTGCTCCACCACCGGCGGCCGGATACGGCCCCCGGAACACCCCGGCGTGCCGCGGAACGCCCCTACCGGCCACCGACACGCTCCGAGGAACACCCGCACCGGCCGCCGACGCGGCGCCCGGAACCCCGCACCCACCACCGAAGCCGTCCGCGGAGCCCTTCACCGGCCGCCGCCGCGCGGTGCCCCCGCGGCCCCCGTCCCGCCGAACTCACCGGGCCGCACCAGCGGGGCCGTCAGCCGGTCCCACTCCGGGTCCGGGTGGCCGGGCAGCGCCCGTCCCCGCTCCGTCCACTGGGCCAGCAGCTCGCGGTAGAGGGGCGGATCGGGCCGGGGCGACGGCTCCGGCTCCGGGGCCGGTCCCGGCGGCGCGGGCGTGGCGCGCACCGGATACGGGTGCCGTGGCGGGGGGCCGGACTGCTCGGGTCCCCGCTGCCGGGGCGCCGACAGCGGAACCGATTCTTCGGGCGCGGAGAACAGGACGCGGCGCAGCCTGCCCGGACCGGGAAGGGTCGAGGTCATACCCGGCGAACGCGGCGACCCCCGCGCGGGTCACCCTCGGGCCCGGGTGCGCGTGAGTTCGATCCCCGTGAACGGACACACGCCCTCCTGCCGGAACGGGACGACTTTCCCCCGGTCTGTCGATCCGGGCACTCTCCGTTCGACGTAGAGGCAGAGGCGGGAGATTCCCGCCCTTTCGTGGAGGAGCCTTTCCATGCCCCGATTCCTGACCCTGATCCAGCTCGACGAGACCGCCGCCGCCGCACCCCGCTCACCCGCCTTCGCGGAGCGGATGGGCACGCTGTTCGAAGAGATCTCCAAGGCGGGCGTGATGCTCGACACCGCCGGTCTCGCCCCGACCGCCGAGGGCGTGCGGGTCGTCTGGTCCGGCGGTGGACTCACCGACACCGAAGGCCCCTTCGGCGGCGGCGACGCCATCCTCGGCTACTCGATGATTCAGGCCAGGGACCGGGCCGAGGCCGTCGAGTGGGTCCGGCGGTTCCTCGCGGCCCATGACGACCACCTCACGATCACCGCGGAGGTCCGTGAGGTCCGGGAGTTCGACGGCGCCTGAGCGCGGCCTTCACCCCGGGTTCCGCCGCGGCCGACCGGTGGCCGGCCGGTCGGCCACCGGCCCTGACGGACCTGACGCGCTGTCACCACCGGGCGGGCGAGGGCCGTGCCGTGCCGCGCTGCGGCACGGTCAGGACACCGCCGACGCGGCGGCGGCTCGGTGAAGGGGGGTCGCGCGCGGGACGGCTGACCGGGCGTCCGGGACACGGACGCCGGGTGACGACCGGCGCGCGGGAGATACGGGGTGGGGGTGGTGCGGGGGTACGGGGTGCGGGGCGCTCAGGCCGCGTCGCGCCGCATCTGGGGGACCCGCATCGGCCGCGACCCGGGGCCGCCGACGTGCGAGAAGGGCTGGGTGCGCCAGTCGAGGCCCTGGGGGAGTGTCAGCAGCAGGGCGGTGTCCTGCTCCTGGACCTCACGGGTCTCGTCGGCGGGCCGGGTACCGGTGGCGAGCCGGCCCGTACCGGCGCAGACCTGGAGGCCGAACGGGTTCCACGGGGTGGGGCACCGCGCGTGCTCCGGGAGGGTGTCCTCGTCGGCCAGCAGCGCGATGGGCTGGGCGCAGTCCGGGCAGATCACCCGGTACATCTCGAACGTGTCGTACTCGTCGAACTCGTCGTCACCGGGTTCGACGCCCTCCGGCGCGGACTCGACGACGGGCTGCTGCTTGGCACGCGCGGGGCGGCCTGGACGCTTCACACTCTGCATATTGGGAACTCTCCCCCTCGATGGGTGGGCCGGGCGCTGTGTCCTCGGCCACAGCAAGCATTTCCCGTCCGGTCAGGGCGATAATCACCCCAAGGTCCTGGACCCCCCCATAGGGCTGTGGCGTTCGTCACATAGATGGTGTCCGGCGGGGCGTGCGAAGGGTCGTGTGCGCCCCGCGCGTCACCGAATGGTCTCGGAACGGAGCCGAATGCCGTTCCGGTCCCCCGGGCGATCATCGGAGCTGTAGGTTTCCGCCATGGAGGAGCTGGATCGTCAGATCGTCGAGCTGCTCGTCAAGGACGGGCGCATGAGCTACACCGACCTGGGCAAGGCCACGGGCCTGTCCACCTCGGCCGTGCATCAGCGGGTACGCCGACTGGAGCAGCGCGGAGTGATCCGCGGCTACGCGGCGGTCGTCGACCCGGAGGCCGTCGGTCTGCCGCTCACCGCGTTCATCTCGGTGAAACCCTTCGATCCCAGCGCGCCGGACGACATCGCGGAGCGCCTCGCGGGCGTTCCGGAGATCGAGGCGTGCCACAGCGTCGCGGGCGACGAGAACTACATCCTCAAGGTCCGGGTGGCCACCCCGAGGGAACTCGAACACCTCCTCAGCAGGCTCCGCGGCCTCGCCGGGGTCTCCACCCGCACCACCGTCGTCTTGTCGACCCCCTACGAGTCCCGCCCGCCCCGCGTCATCTGATCCCGGGCCGCCGGCCGGTACCGCCCGCCGCGCGAACCCCGGGACGAGGACGGACCCGGGGGGCGAGGACACTGGGGGCATGAGCCAGCGCACAGCCCCCGGGACGGACCAGGGCCAGGACCAGGGAACCGTCCTTCTGCGCGGGGGAGAGATCCACTCACCCGCCGACCCCTTCGCCACCGCCATGGTGGTCTCCCACGGCCGGATCGCCTGGGTCGGCTCCGAGGGCGCGGCCGACGCCTTCGCCGCGACCGCCGACGAGACCGTCGATCTGGCGGGCGCCCTCGTCACCCCGGCCTTCACCGACGCGCATGTCCACACCACGTCCACCGGGCTGACCCGCACCGGACTCGACCTGAGCGGCGCCGCCACCAGGGAGGCCGCCCTGGAACAGGTCCGCGCGCACGCCGCGGCCCGCCCCCGCGACCCGGTCCTGCTCGGACACGGCTGGGACGCCTCCCGCTGGCCCGACACCCGGCCCCCGTCCCGCACCGAACTGGACACCGCCACCGGTGGCCGCCCCCTCTACCTCTCCCGGATCGACGTCCACTCCGCCGCGGCCACCACCGCCCTGCTCGACCTCGTCCCCGGTGTCACCGCCCGCGACGGCTACGACGCCGACGCCCCGCTGACCCGCGACGCCCACCACGCGGTGCGCGCCGCCGCCTACGGCGCCGTGACCCCCGCCCAGCGCGCCGAGGCCCAGCGCGCCGCCCTGCGCCACGCGGCCTCCCTCGGGATCGGCTCCGTCCACGAGTGCGCGGGCCCGGACATCTCCGGCGAGGACGACCTGACGGACCTGCTGCGCCTCGCGGAAACGGAACCCGGCCCCCGGGTCGTCGGCTACTGGGGCGAACGCCTCACCGGCCCCAAGGACGCCGAACGGGTGCGCGCGCTCGGCGCCGTCGGCGCCGCGGGCGACCTCTTCGTGGACGGCTCCCTCGGCTCCCACACGGCGTGTCTGCGTGAGCCGTACGCCGACGCCCCGCACACCGGCGCCGCGTACCTCGACGCCGCCGACATCACCACCCATGTCGTCGTCTGCACCGAGGCGGGCCTCCAGGCCGGATTCCACGCCATCGGCGACGCCGCCGTCACCGCCGTCGTCGAGGGGGTACGCGCCGCCTCCGAGAAGCTCGGGCTCGCCCGGATCCGCGCCGCCCGCCACCGGGTCGAGCACGCGGAGATGCTCACCCCCGAGACGATCGCCGCCTTCGCCGAACTCGGCCTCACCGCCTCCGTCCAGCCGCTCTTCGACACCCTGTGGGGCGGCGACGAGGGCATGTACGCGCGCCGCCTCGGCACCGAACGGGCCCGCACCCTCAATCCGTTCGCCGCGCTGCTGCGCACCGGTGTCCCGCTGGCCTTCGGCTCCGACAGCCCGGTCACCCCGCTCGGCCCCTGGGCGGCCGTCCGCGCGGCGGCCTTCCACCGCACCCCCGGGCACGGGGTCTCCGTACGGGCCGCGTTCGCCGCCCACACCCGGGGCGGCTGGCGGGCCGTCGGGCGGGATGACGCCGGGATCCTCGTCCCCGGCGCCCCCGCCGATTACGCTCTGTGGCGTACCGGGGCCCTGCTCGTCCAGGCGCCCGACGACCGGGTGGCCCGCTGGTCCACCGACCCGCGCTCCGGCACCCCGGGACTGCCCGACCTCTCCCCGGGCGCCGAACTCCCCGTCTGTCTGCGCACCGTGGTCGGCGGCCGCACGGTCTTCGTGCGGCCTAACGAGTGATGTGCCGGGGTGGCGCGCACCCGGCCGGGGGTGCCGTACCGCCGCACCCGACCTGCGGGTCTCCTCGCTGACCTGCTGGTTCCTGGAAACGACCCAGGTGGGAGGGCTGTTGACACGGAGCCGCCGATGCCGGGTAGGTTCGGCCGGGTCCACCACAGGACGTCCGACCGGCGAACGTCCACGCAGTCGTCGAACGCCGCTGGGTCAGGGGTACGGCGCCACGACCGGTGCCGCACCGCTGGGAGCCAGGCCCAGTTCCCGCGCCTCGGGGGCGAGGGAACGTTCCGGCCGGTCGGGGGTCCCCCCTTGCTCCACTGGAGCCCGGGGCCGGTTGTGACCCGGGTGGGCCCGGCAGCTCAGTAGACAACGGCCCCGGTCGATCCGCAGCCAGCGGGTCCCGGGCCGGACCGAAGGGCGCCGGGCCCGATCCGCAGCCCCACGGCACCGTCACCAAGCGTGTGCCCGTACGGGCCCGTCGCGGCGCTGCCACGCAGGCCGCGCCCACTATGGTGGTCATCTGCGTACGACCTGCACGAAGGGGCTCCTGTGAACGACGGCGACGAGATCTCCTCGGCCGGTGCCGAAGAGCGGCGGTTCGGCCCGCTCGGTACGGCCTTGGTGATCATCCCGACCTACAACGAGGCCGAGAACATCAAGTCGATCGTCGGCCGGGTCCGGGAGTCGGTGCCCGAGGCGCACGTCCTCGTCGCCGACGACAACAGCCCTGACGGCACCGGCAAGCTCGCCGACGAGCTGGCCGCCCAGGACGACCACGTCCAGGTCCTGCACCGCAAGGGCAAGGAAGGGCTCGGCGCCGCCTATCTCGCGGGCTTCCGCTGGGGCATCGAGAACGGCTACGGGGTCCTCGTCGAGATGGACGCCGACGGCTCCCACCAGCCCGAGGAACTGCCCCGGCTGCTTACCGCGCTGAAGGGCGCCGACCTCGTCCTCGGCTCCCGCTGGGTGCCGGGCGGGCGCGTCGTGAACTGGCCCAAGTCCCGTGAGTTCATCTCCCGGGGCGGCAGCACGTACTCCCGGCTGCTGCTGGACGTCCCGATCCGCGATGTGACCGGCGGTTACCGCGCGTTCCGGCGCGAGACCCTCGAAGGGCTCGGACTGGCCGAGGTCGCCTCGCAGGGCTACTGCTTCCAGGTCGACCTGGCCCGGCGTGCCGTCAAGGCGGGCTTCCATGTGGTCGAGGTCCCGATCACCTTCGTGGAGCGGGTGCACGGCGACTCCAAGATGAGCAAGGACATCCTGGTCGAGGCCCTGTGGCGGGTCACCTCCTGGGGGGTCGCGGAGCGCTTCGGCAAGCTGAGGTCCCACGGCCCCGCCGGAGCGTCCGACGGATCCGCCCCGGCAGGCCCCTCCGGTGCCCCGTCCGCCGCGAAGAGCTCCGAGGACGCCTCTTCCTCGTCCGCCGCCTCCGCCCCGGCCGAGCGGCACTCCTCGGGCGCCCAGGACCGCTGAGGCGGGCCGCCCCGCCGTCCGTACGGCGGTGCGTCGGACCCTGAGTCCGCCCCGCGCAGGATTGTTGACCGCATCGCTTTATCCCGCACCGATGTGCGGCCAGGCACACTGGACGCATGACGACCGGTGCACCGAACCCGCCGTACCCGACCCGCCCCCGGCCCTCCAAGGTCCGGAGGTTTCTTCCGCTGGCCCTGGTGGCCTGGCTCGTGCTGGAGATCTGGCTGCTGACCCTGGTCGCGGACGCGGCGGGCGGGTTCACCGTCTTCCTGCTGCTCGTCGGCGCGATCGTGCTCGGCGGCGTGGTGATCAAGGCCGCCGGCCGCCGGGCCTTCAAGAATCTGAGCGAGGCGGTCCAGCAGGCCCAGAGCGGTGTGATGCCGCCGGAAGGCGGCCGTTCCGGCGAGGGCAACGGACTGGTGATGCTCGCCGGTCTGCTGCTGATCATCCCCGGGCTCGTCACGGACGCGCTGGGGCTGCTGCTGCTCGTGCCCCCGGTCCGCAAGGCGGTGAGCCGCCGCGGTGAGCGGGCGCTGGAGCGCAGGATGCGGGCCGCTTCCCCGGGCACCCTGGGGGACGCCTTCCAGCAGGCCCGGATGCGCCGTCCGGACGGCAAGGTCGTCCCGGGCGAGGTCATCCACGACAAGGCCGACCCCCGCAGGGACCCGAACCCGGGTCAGAACCCTCCGCTGACGCCGTGACCGCGGGCCCCTGACACCGGCTTCACGCCTCTGTGCAGATACGGGTACTGCCCCGTGCCGCTGAACGGCACGGGGCAGTACCCGTATCTGCACAGATGGGCCGCCGAAGGGGTGCCCGGAGACAGCTCAAGAGCCGCGGGCGGGTGCCACACCTGATATGGCACCCGCCCGCGGCTCTTGAAGCTCTCTGCCGACCTTCCCCGTAAGGGTCAGGCGGACTTGCGGCTGTCCCGCGGATGTACGGCGATGTTCATCGCCCCGGAGCGAAGGACGGCGAGCCGCTCCTCAAGGACCTCTTCGAGTTCCTCTCGGGTGCGCCTCTCCATCAGCATGTCCCAATGCGTGCGCGCGGGCTTCGCCTTCTTCTCCTCAGGGCCGTCGCCGTCCACGAGGAGTGCCTGGGCCCCGCAGACCTTGCACTCCCACTCCGGCGGGATCTCCGCCTCTACCGAGAAGGGCATCTCGAATCGATGGCCCTTCTCGCATGCGTACTCCACGGCCTGGCGCGGAGCCAAGTCGATGCCGCGGTCCGTCTCGTAGCTGGTCACCACGAGGCGCGTGCCGCGAAGAGCTCGCTCACTCATGAATCGTGCCTCCCGGGCTTGTCGCCCACAGGACAGGTGTCGCTGTCGTCGTCATCCGGTCAACGTCCGGTCGGCGGTAAAGATTCCCGTTCCGGGTCCTGCGTCGCCGTCGTAGCCGCAGCCTTGTTGACCAATGCAATACCCACCGACGCCCGGTTTGTCACACCTGGCGTGAGATGTCACCCAGCGTTGAGGCTGGTTTCGCGCGCAGTAACGGTACGCCTGGCAGGCCAAAGGCGTACACTACCGCCCTTTGCCCGCAGGCGCTAAATCCGTTCCGGTACGGGATTGCCCGCGTCCTGGATCGCGCGCCGTACGGGCACCCGGGCGAGCAGGACGAAACCGAGCGCGAAGAACGCCACGAGCGACAGGATCGCGTCCCGGTAGCTCCCGGTCAGCTGATACGTCAGACCGAACAGCAGCGGCCCCAGCCAGGACATCCCCCGGTCGCTCAGCTCGTACGCCGAGAAGTACTCGGCCTCCTTGCCCGGCGGCACCAGATGCGAGAACAGTGACCGGGACAGGGCCTGGGTGCCGCCCAGGACCAGGCCGATCCCGGCGGCCAGGGCGAAGAACCACACGGCCCGCCCGGCGGGCAGGAAGTACCCCGCCGCCAGCAGCAGCGTCCAGACGACCAGGGACCCGAGGATCGTGCGGCGCGCCCCGTGCGTACGGGCCAGCCGGCCCATCCCGAGCGCGCCCGCCACCGCGAGCACCTGGACCAGCAGGACCGCGACGATCAGCGTCGACTGTTCGAGTCCGAGTTCCTCGGAGCCGTACACCGACGCCTGGGTGATCACGGTCTGCACCCCGTCGTTGTAGACGAGGTACGCCAGCAGGAACGCCAGGGTGAGCGGATAGCGGCGCATGTCCCGGATCGTCGCCGCCAGCTGCCGCCAGCCCTTGAGGGCGGTTCCCGCGCCGGCGGCGGGCCGCCGCCGGTCACGCAGACGGCGCAGCGGGACGAGGGTGAAGGCGCCCCACCACAGACCCGCCGTCGCCAGACAGATCCGCACCGCCGTGCTCTCCGTCACCCCGAACCGGTCGTGCTGGGTGAACAGGATCAGATCGGCCACCAGGACCAGCGCGCCGGAGGCGTAGCCGAAGGCCCAGCCGCGTGAGGAGACCGTGTCGCGCTCCTCGGGCCCGGCGATCACCGGGAGGTACGAGTTGTACAGGACCATCGACACGGCGAGCGCGGCGTTGGCCACGATCAGCAGGAGTCCGCCGAGGAGATAGCGGTCGCCTTCGAGGAAGAACATGCAGGTCGTGGCAGCTGCCCCCACATAGGCGGACACCGCGAGCAGGGGCTTGCGGCGTCCCGAGCGGTCGGCGGCGGCTCCCGCGAGCGGCATCACGAGGATCGCGGCGACCACGGACAGGGACACGGAGTAGGCGAAGAACGATCCCGCGCGCACCGGGATGCCCAGCGGATGCACATAGCCGTCGCTGTCGGCGGCGGCCTTGGCGATCTCTGTCAGATAGGGGCCCAGGAACACCGTGAGGACCGTCGTCGAGTAGACCGAGCACGCCCAGTCGTAGACGTACCACCCGTGTTGTTCGCGCCGCCGGTCCCCGGGTCCGTCGTCCGGTTCCGCCCGCACGGTCTTCGCACCCACCGGCCCCTCGCCTCCCCCTGGTGGGCCCGGCGCGGTGCCCGGCCGGGCACGCGCTCAGACCCAGACGCCCCGGTCCTGAAGGACCGACCGCAGTGTGTCGATGTGATCGGTCATGATGCCATCCACGCCGAGATCGAGGAGGGCGTGCATCCGCGCGGGGTCGTTCACCGTCCACACATGCACGGGCAGCCCGCGCGCGTGGGCCGTCCGGACGAAGCGCCGGTCCACCACCCGCACCCCCGCCCAGCTCTCCGGCACCTGCGCGCACACCGCAGAGCCGCGCGGGGCCATGGGCACGCCGTACCCGCGCAGCCTCAGCCCGAGCACCCCGCGCATCCCGTGGGAGGTGGCGAGGCGGGGGCCCGCCAGCCGCTGGGCGCGGGCGGCCCTGGCCTCGGAGAACGAGCCCACACATACCCGGTCCCACGCGCCGGTGCGGCCGATCAGCGCCAGCAGGGGGGTGAGGGCCGCGTCCGCCTTGACGTCGATGTTCCAGCGGACCTCGGGGAACTCCTCCAGCAGCTCCTCGAAGAGCGGCACGGGTTCGGTGCCGCCCACGCGCGCGCGCCGCACCCGCGACCAGGGCAGGTCCGCGATACGCCCGGCACCGTCCGTCACCCGGTCCAGCGTCGCGTCATGGAACGCGACCGGTCTGCCGTCCGCGGTGACGCGCGCGTCCGTCTCGATGTAGCGGTAGCCCGCGGCCACCGACCGCCGGAACGCGGCCACGGTGTTCTCCAGGCCGTCCGCCGCGCCGCCGCGATGGGCGAACGCGAGCGGCGCGGGATGGTCCAGATAGGGGTGCCGGGTACGGGAGGTCACGGCCGGATTATCGCGTGTCCGGGCGACACCCCGGTGACGGGAGTCCGGTCCGCGGGGGGATCGGCGAGGCCGGAGGCCGGTGCGACGGCGAACATCCGCAGGAAGAGCTGGGCGAGCGGTCCGATCGCCAGGGCGTACAGGACCGTTCCCGCGCCGACGGTGCCGCCGAGCGCGAAGCCGGTGGCCACGATCGCGACCTCCAGGGCGGTGCGCACCAGTCTGATGGACCGCCCGGTGCGGCGGTGCAGTCCGGTCATCAGCCCGTCACGCGGGCCCGGACCGAAGTTCGCCGCGATGTAGAGGCCGGTCGCGGCGCCGTTCAGCAGGACGGCCAGCACCATCAGCGGAACCCGGACGGCCAGCGTTCGCGTGTCCGGGAACAGGAGGAGCGTCGCGTCCATGGCGACGCCGACCACGATCACGTTCGAGACGGTGCCGAGACCGGGGCGCTGGCGCAGGGGTATCCACAGCAGCAGCACCAGTGCGCCCACGACGATCGTGACCACGCCGATCGTCAGGCCCGTCAGCTCGGCGAGGCCCTGGTGCAGCACACCCCACGGTTCGAGACCGAGCCCCGCCTCCACCATCAGCGCACAGCTCACCCCGTACAGCGTGAGGCCGCCGTAGAGCTGGGTGAGGCGGCGGGGGAGACGGGCGGGGGCGGCCTGCGGGTCGCGGGGACTCCGGGTGAAGCGTGTGATCGGCAAAGCAGTGCCCCTCTGTGGTGATGGTGGCCTGGCTCATGTCACTCTGTGGCTTGCAGGAACCATCGATCCATGGCCAATCCGATAAAGGTGGACTGAAAAGCATGGTGCAGTGGACCTCCACGGTCGGAGCGGCACAGCTCGCCCGGCTGCTCAGCTCCCAGCAGGACCGCCCCGCCGGCCCCGGCAGCCGCAAGCCCCCCGCCTACCGGGCGCTCGCCGACGGCGTCCGGCTGCTCGTGCTGGAGGGCCGGGTCCCGGTGGGCGCCCGCCTCCCCGCCGAACGCGAACTCGCCCTCTCCCTCGCCGTCAGCCGCACCACCGTCGCCGCCGCCTACGAGGAACTGCGCTCCGAGGGCTTCCTGGAGTCCCGGCGCGGCGCCGGCAGCTGGACCTCCGTCCCCGCCGGGAACCCCCTCCCCGCGCGCGGCCTCGAACCGCTGCCCCCCGAGGCCCTGGGGTCGATGATCGACCTCGGCTGCGCGGCGCTCCCCGCCCCCGAGCCCTGGCTGACCCGCGCCGTGCACGGCGCGCTGGAGGAACTGCCGCCGTACGCCCACACCCACGGCGACTACCCGGCCGGGCTGCCCGCCCTGCGGGAGATGATCGCCGCCCGCTACACCGCGCGCGGCATCCCCACCATGCCCGAGCAGATCATGGTCACCACCGGGGCGATGGGCGCGACCGACGCGATCTGCCATCTCTTCGCCGGGCGCGGCGAACGCATCGCGGTCGAGTCGCCCAGCTACGCCAACATCCTCCAGCTGATGCGGGAGGCCGGCGCCCGGCTGGTCCCCGTCGCCATGGCCGAACGGCTCGGCGGCTGGGACCTGGACCGCTGGCGCCAGGTCCTGCGGGACGCGGCGCCCCGCCTCGCGTACGTCGTCGCGGACTTCCACAACCCCACCGGGGCGCTGATCCCCGAGGACCAGCGGCGCGCCCTGGTCGAGGCGGCCCGCGCGGCGGGGACCGTCCTGATCGTGGACGAGACGATGAGCGAGGTCCGGCTGGACCCGGATCTGCCGATGCCGCGGCCCGTGTGCGGCTTCGACCCCGCGGGCTCCACGGTGATCACCGTCGGCTCGGCGAGCAAGGCGTTCTGGGCGGGTATGCGTATCGGCTGGGTCCGCGCGGCCCCCGATGTGATCCGCAGTCTGGTCGCGGCCCGCGCCTTCGCCGACCTCGGCACCCCCGTACTGGAACAGCTCGCCGTCAACTGGCTGCTGCGCGGCGACGGCTGGGAGCAGGCGGTCGCCCTGCGCCGTACCCAGGCCCGGGAGAACCGGGACGCCCTGGTGGCGGCCGTGCGCCGGGAGCTGCCGGACTGGGAGTTCGAGGTGCCGCACGGCGGTCTGACCCTGTGGGTGCGCACCGGCGGTCTGTCCGGATCGCGGCTGGCCGAGGTGGGGGAGCGGGTCGGGGTACGGGTTCCCTCCGGGCCGCGGTTCGGGGTGGACGGCGCCTTCGAGGGCTATGTACGACTGCCGTTCACGGTCGGCGGCCCGGTCGCGGAGGAGGCGGCGTCCCGACTCGCGGCGGCGGCGCGGCTGGTGCGCGGCGGTGCGGGCGGGGCGCACGGCGCCGAGCCCCCGCGCACGTTCGTGGCCTGAGCGCGGGTTCGCGGCCTGGGCGTACGTTCGTGGCCTGGGCGTACGTCGCTGTGGCCTTTGGTTGCCGTTCGTGGTCCGAGCCGCCACCGCGCACCGCGCACCGCGCACCGTCCACCGCCCACCAGGAACGCGCGGTGTCGGGAACGCGCGGGGCCGGTGGGGGTGGGCGACGGCTGCGGGACGGTCGCCGGGGCGGTCAGCCCTCCGCGGCCGCCGTCTCGATCGGGACCCTGTCCGCGCGGGCCGTCCGTACCTCCTGGGTCGGCGGGCCCTCGACGTCCGCGGCGCCCTCGCCGCCCGGCGCGGCGGCCCGGGGCGGCAGCAGCGCCAGCACGGCCTGCCGGTGCGCGTCGCTCGTGGCGTCGTCGCACGGGTCGGGGGTGGCGGGCACCTGCAAGCGCAGCACGGGTCCGTCGCCGAGCCGGGCGTGCCCCCGGCCCGGTGGCATCCGCGGGGCGGGCGTGGTGGACGGCGCCGCGCCCAGCACCCCGGCGAGCCGGTCGGCCACGGGGCCGAGCACGACCCGCGCGCGCGTGCAGGGGAGCACGCTGTCCGGGACGGTGATCGTGCCGTCGTAGCTGTCGTACTGATCGGCGACGACGACCGTGACACCCGCCGCCCGGCCGTGCCGCAGCGGGACCTGGAGGAGGGACAGCGGATCGCGCTCCCCCTCGCCCTGCCCGTCCGCCGCGAGCCGCCCGAGCGCGGAGGGCCGGTCGGCCAGCACGTACAGCGGGCGGGTGACGTCCTCGGGCGGGGGATGCCCCGCCTGGCGGGCCTGGTTGGCGGCGACCAGCCGCCGCTCCGTCTCGTCCGCCGCCCACTGGAACGCGGTGAGCGCGCCCGCCGGCCCGCAGGCGACGGCCAGTACCCCGGCCCGTCCGGCCAGACACGCGAACTCGCCGGTGCCCGTGCCCTCGACGATCAGGACGTCACCGTGCCGGAGCGCCTGGAGGGCGATCGAGCGCAGCAGGGTCGACGTACCGCTGCCCGGCGCGCCGACCACCAGCAGATGCGGTTCGGTGGACCGGTACCCGGTGCGCCAGACGACGGGCGGTTCGTCCCGGTGTCCGTCGCCGTGCCGGACGGGGAGGGTGCGCCGCACACCGGTGGGGTCGGTGAAGCCGAGCACGATCTCGCCGGGGGCCGTGACGAACGGCTGGGCCGTGATGTCGGTGGGCAGCGGCGGCAGTACGGCGACCGTCAGTTCGTTGCCCTCCTCGTCCCAGTCGAACCGGTACTCGCGCCCGCGCCCGGACTTCGCGTGCAGCAGATGCTCGATCCGGGCGCGCGCGGCGGGCTCGCCGTCCGTGAAGTACGCCGGGTAGCGCACCAGGAGACGGCTGATCCGCCCGTCGCCGTCGAACTCGAAGGCGTCGAAGGCCTTCTCCCAGTCACCGCCGTGCGCGTACAGCGGGCTGGGGTCCTCGGCGACGGAGAAGTACGGGACCAGCGCCTCGTACAGCGAGGTGAGCCGCTGGACCTGGGACTCGTCGGGGCCCGCCGGGGTCGCGGGTGCCCGGTCCCGGCCGTACCAGGCCGCCGCCGCCATCAGGGTGATGACGGCCAGCAGCGGTCCGTACGGCAGCAGTGCCACGACCAGGACGACGGAGGCCGCCAGGAACAGCAGTCCGCCCCGGCGGTCGGCCGGGGTGTCGGTCCATCTGCGCCGCCCGGCCCCGGCCAGGCGGTGCAGTCCGCGAGTGATCGTGATCAGCGGATGGAGGACATCGGTGGCGCTGTCGGCCGCCGACCGGGCCAGCTCCCGGCTTCGGGCGATCTGTGCGCTGCCGTTACGCAGGACGCGGGCAAGGGGGCGCCGGGCCACATCGGTCTCCTGAAGGTGCGTGCGGAGGGGGTGCGGGGGACTGGGTCAGAACTTGATCCCGCCGAGCAGGCTGGCGAGGCTCGCCCCGCCCGCCTTGATGCTCGGCGCGATGGCGGTACTCGCCAGATAGAAGCCGAAGAGCGCGCACACCACGGCGTGCGAGCCCTTGAGGCCGTCCTTCCGGAAGAACAGGAACACGATGATTCCGAGCAGCACGACGCCCGAGATGGAGAGGATCATGAGGTTTCTCCTGGTCGGTGGGGACAGACACCATGAGTTGTTCCAGGCTCACAGGAGGTATCCATACGATAAAAGGTGCAACTGGGTGAATTGCTGGACGTTTCGCCTGAACAGCGGACATCCGCTCACCCGGACGGCGGGGAGCCGACCCCCGTCCGGACCCTCCCGGTCACCCCGTCCGGACATCCCCACGGCCACGCCCCGGGCCGCCCGGCACCGAACCGAGAACTCGGCCCGTCATATGCCCCGACGGGCAGTACCCTGACGTTTCACCCGCACGGCCCCCCGCCCCTGCCCGCTGCCCGAAAGAAGGTCCGACCGATGAGCGAAGCCTCCGAGCCCGAGGCCGCCCCCACCCCCGACGCCGAGGTCGTGGAGCTGGCGACGAAGCTCTTCGGCCTGGCCCGGCAGGGCGACACCGAGCGGCTCGCCGCGTACGTGGACGCCGGGGTCCCGGCGAACCTCACCAACGACCAGGGCCACACCCTGGTGATGCTCGCCGCCTACCACGGCCACGTCGCCACGGTCCGCGCCCTGCTGGAGCGCGGCGCCGACCCCGACCGGGTCAACGACCGGGGCCAGACCCCGCTCGCGGGCGCCGTCTTCAAGAGCGAGGACGCCGTCGTCCAGGCCCTCGTCGAGGGCGGCGCGGACCCCACCGCGGGTACGCCCTCCGCCGTCGACACGGCCCGCATGTTCGGCCGGACACACCTGCTGGCACTCTTCGGTACAGGCTGAGCACCGCCCCCTGACCAGGCGGAACGCCGGTCCGGGAAATCGGTCGCGGCATTGTGAACGCCTGGGTCATCATGACGAGGTGATTCACGGACGCGACGGCGGGGCAGGTGTTGCCGCACCGCGCGGGCCCTGAACGGCCCGGCACGGGCCACCGACGAGAGGCAGAGGAAGAGATGGTCTACCACAAGCATGAGACGACGGGCGCCCCGACGTGTTGCCGCGAGACCTGGTAGTCGCGAGTCCCTGGTCACGTCGACGCTTGATGTGAGGCTGTTTCCCATGTTCGATTCGGTCATAGCGCCCAGTGGCACGCTGCTAGGTCTCCTTCAGAGAGGCCGCGGCGACGGCACACTGCACGCGCTCACCGCCCCGCGGGCCGACGCGCTCGCGGCACTCAACAACTGCGTCCTCCACGATCCCCGCCACGACTGGCAGGCGGAGAACCGCTCCCTCTACTACGCCCGCCTCTACCTCGACCTGGACGGCGAGCTCGACGCGGTCGAGGCCCACCTCTTCCACCCGGATGACGTCCTCGACCCGGACGAGTCCCGCACCGGACTCGCCCTCGCGGTCCTCGGCCACCTCGCCGCCTACGGCCGGCGCGACGCCCTGGAGCTGCTCCGCCGGTACGCCACCGTCGGCAGCAACTGGGCCTGGGCCCTCGACGAACTGGCGCTGCGCGACGACGACGCCGGGCTGCGCTCGCTGGCCGCCCCCGTCCTCGCCCGCTTCGCCCGTGACACCGAGGGCGAGGCCGCGCTCGCCGCGACCGTCCGGGACGCCTTCGAGCCACGGCCCTGGCGGCTGTGGGCCGACGACCCGCGCGAATCCGTCGCGGCCCGGGTGCGGGCCGCCCGCGAACAGGGCTCCTTCGACCGCTGGCAGCGCCAGCTCGACTCCACGGGGCCACGCCCCGACTGGAGCGTGCGGGCCGTCCTCGACTGGGCCGAACGCGGCGCCGAACGCGGCACCCCCCTGCATGTGCCCGCCGCCCGCTGCCTGACGGCGGTCGCCGGACCCGACGACCACGCCGAGATCGTGCGGGCCGCCCGCGACGGCGCCGACGGCGCCCGCTGCACCGCCCTGCGCTATCTCGCCGACACCCACGACCCCTTCGCCCTCGACCTGATCGAAATCGCGGTCGCCTCCCCCTCGGCGACCGTGGCGGAAGCGGCCGTCGAGTCCTTCGAGCGGATGCGCGGGCCCGCCGCCGTCGACCGGGCCCGCGCCTGGGTCCAGCGGCCCGACACGCTCGGCGCCGCCGCGGGACGCGTGCTCGCCTGCCGGGGCGGCACCCAGGACACCATGCTCGTGCTCGACGCCCTCCGCGAGGCGGTGCGCGCCGAGGGCCCCGACGCACCCACCCTGTGGACCCTGGTCGACGGGGCCGGCCGCCTCGGCATCGTCTGCGCGGCACCCGTACTGCGCCATGTGTACCGGGAGACCGCCTCCTCCCAGCTGCGGGGACGCGCCGCCCGCGCGCTCGCCGCCACCGACGGCTCGTTCCCGGCCGGGTTCGCCGTCGAATGCCTCTGGGACTGCGAGGAGACCACCCGCGAGATCGCCGCACGGCACGCGGAGACCGGCGACGCGCGCGTGGTGGAGCAGCTGCGCAGGCTCGCGGCCGACCCCGCCGAGGAGGACGAGGTCCAGACCGCCGTGCGCAGCCGGATCGGACCGGAGGCCGCCTGACCCCGCCGCGCCCCCGAAGCGCCGCCGGGCCCGGCCGTACCTCCACCACGGGTACCGCCACCACGGGTACACCCACCCACGTGCGAGTCCGCCGACGGGTACATCCACCCGCGGACGCACCTGCGGACGCACCCGCAGACGCAGACGCTCGCGGCCGCCGCGCACGGCGGCCCGCCGCGTCGCCGGGCGATCGGCTGACATACCCCCGCGAACCGCCCGTCGCACCCTCGCGGGCAGGCCCGCCGCGGCGACCTCGCGGCTGCCGTCCGCCGGGACCGGACGGATCAGGGGCGCCGGATCAGGGGCGCCGGATCAGGACGGCTCGGGTCAGGATGCCCGGTCAGGACGGCCCGGTCAGGGGCGGCGCGCGGCCGGAACGGAACCGACCGGGCGGGAGCCGATCGCGCCCGGGCCGACCGGGACGAAGCGCACCGGTGTGCCCGGAGGTGCCTGGGCCGCCGCCGCGAGACCGTCCTCGTGGACCACGGCGACCACCGGATAGCCGCCGGTCGTCGGATGGTCGGCGAGGAACACCACCGGGCGCCCGTCCGGCGGAACCTGCACCGCGCCCAGCACCATGCCCTCACTGGGCAGCTCCCCGCTCACCGCCCGCTCCAGCGGCGGCCCCTCGGTACGCAGCCCGACCCGGTTGCTCGCCGAGGAGACCCGGTACACGCGGGTGCCGAACGTCCGCAGCGCGTCGGCCGTGAACCAGTCGGCGCGCGGCCCGAGCCGCACCCGCAGCACCAGCTCGGCGGGCGGTCCCGGCTGCGGGGCGACGTCCACGCGCGCGTGGGGCGCGTTCTCCGGCCCCAGCGGCAGTACGCACCCGTCGGTGAGCGGCGCGGGCCCGAGCCCTGACAGCAGATCCGCCGACCGGCTCCCCAGCACCGGCTCGACGGCGACCCCGCCGGACAGCGCCAGACAGGTCCGCACCCCGGCCACCGCCGACCCCACGTCCAGCACCGCCCCGGCGGGCACCCACAAGGGCGCGCCGAAGGGGGCGGGGCGACCGTCCACGGTCACCCGGCAGGGCGCCCCCGTGACGGCCGCCGTGACGCCTTGGCGGGTACGCACCGCGCAGCCGTTCACGGTCGTCTCCAGAACGGCGGCCGGCGGCGCGTTGCCGACCAGCCGGTTGCCCAGGGCGGCGGCCGGCGCGTCGAGCGCCCCGGACCGCGGCACCCCGAGATGCGCGTACCCCGGGCGCCCCAGGTCCTGCACGGTGGTCAGCGCGCCCGCCCGTACGACGACCACCGCGCGGCCGGTCGTCAACACCCCACCCCGCCCGGGTGGCCGCTCACGGCCGCTCCTGGGGCACGAACCGTACGGAGGTGCCCGGGGCGAGCAGCGCCGCGGGCACGCGCGCGTGGTCCCACAGCACCGCGTCGGTCGTGCCGATGAGCTGCCAGCCGCCCGGCGACGCCCGCGGATACACCCCCGTGTACGGCCCCGCGAGGGCCACCGCCCCCGCGGGCACCGCCGTACGGGGGGTGGCGCGGCGCGGCACCCCGTAGCGGTCCGGCAGGCCCGTCAGATAGCCGAAGCCCGGCGCGAACCCGCAGAAGGCGACCCGGAACTCCGTCCCGGAGTGGATCGCGGCCACCTCACCGGGGCTGACACCCCATAGTGCCGCGACCTCCGCGAGGTCCGGTCCGTCGTAGCGCACCGCCAACTCCACGACGTCCCGCGCGCGGGACCGGGGCGGCGGGACCGACCAGGCCGGGAGCCGGGCCGCCAGCCCCCTCGGATCGTCCAGACCGTCCAGCAGCACCGTTCGGGCCGCGGGGACGATCTCCCGGACCCGCAGCTCCCCGGCGGCGCGGCGGCGCAGCAGTTCGGCGTGCAGGGCCCGCGCCTCCTCACCGCTGTCCAGCTCCACCAGCAGCGCGTGCGCCCCGACCTCCAGCGGCCTCATACGAACGCCTCGACCCGCACCCCGGACCGCTCCAGCTCCGCGCGCACCCGGCGGGCCAGGAGCACCGCCCCGGGGGTGTCGCCGTGCAGGCACAGCGACCGTGCCCGTACCTCGATCTCGCGTCCGCTGTGCGCGACGACCGCGCCCTCGCGCGCGAGCCCCACCGACCGGGTCACGACGGCGTCCGGGTCCGTGACGACGGCACCGTCGAGGCCGCGCGGGACGAGGGTGCCCTCGTCGGTGTAGGCACGGTCCCCGAACGCCTCGGCGACGACCGGCAGTCCGGCCCCCGCGGCGGCCTCCAGCAACCGTGAACCGGGCAGCCCCAGGACCGGCAGCGGCTCCCCGGTGAGGAGCACCCCGTCGACCACGGCACGGGCCTGTTCCCCGTCCCCGACGACCCGGTTGTACAGCGCCCCGTGCGGCTTCACGTACGCCACGCGCGTGCCCGCCGCGCGCGCGAACACCCCGAGCGCGCCTATCTGGTAGGCGACCTCGGCCGTCAGCTCGTCGGACGGCACGTCCATCGCGCGGCGCCCGAACCCCGCCAGGTCGCGGTACGACACCTGGGCGCCGATCCGCACCCCCCGGGCCGCCGCCAGCTCGCACACCCGCCGCATCGTCACGGCGTCCCCGGCGTGGAAGCCGCAGGCCACGTTGGCGCTGGTGACGACGGACAGCAGCTGTTCGTCGTCGGTCAGCGTCCAGCGGCCGAAGCCCTCACCGAGATCGGCGTTGAGGTCGATGACCCCCGTGTGTGCCTCGCTGTGCCGTCCCGCGCGCGTGCGGTCGTCGACGGTGCTCATGGGACCTCTCTCGACCTGGGTGCGGCGGGGTGGGGCGTGGTGGCGGGGTTGGGGCGCGGGGCGCTGGGTTGCGGGCTGGGGTGAGGCGGCGGGGTGCTGGGTGCTGGGTGACGGGAGTGGGGATGAGGGGAGCCGAGTGCCGGTCGCCGCGTGCCGGGGACGGGGCGCGGGTGAGTGGGGGAGCGGGCGGTGTCCTGTCGAGCACGGTAGAGGATCGTTCGACGATCCCTCAATCCCCGACGGAGGCGGGCCGCGGACCCGGTGGCGGCCGGCGTTCCCCCGCGCTCGTCGGCACCCGCGGCCCGCCCCGCCTCGCGCCGCGCTCCCGTGGCGTCGCCCGTGGCTTCTGCGTCGTTTGGGTCGATGTCAGACCGAGGACCTAGGCTGTGCCACGTGACTTCGCCTGCCTCGACGGAATCCGTTCCGCCCCAGCTCAGCGCGGCGGCGCGGCCCGCCCTGGGCCCGGCCGCCGACGAGGGCCTGGCGCGGCGGCTGCGCGCGCTCGCGTGCACGGCCCCGCTGCACGACCTGGACGCCCGCAAGGCCAACCTCGCGGGCGAGTACTCCGGGTACGGCATGGCGGAGGTGGCGCTCGCCGCCATCGACCTGGTCA
This sequence comes from Streptomyces uncialis, assembly GCF_036250755.1. Taxonomy (NCBI): domain Bacteria; kingdom Bacillati; phylum Actinomycetota; class Actinomycetes; order Kitasatosporales; family Streptomycetaceae; genus Streptomyces; species Streptomyces uncialis. The sequence goes on from NZ_CP109583.1 coordinate 7,818,682, forward strand.
CCCTGAACATGGACTTCGACACCGGCGCCGACCACGAACAGATCGTCGCCCGGCTCGTCCCCCGGATCGCGGCCCAGGCCCCGGCCCGCCCCGGCGAGGAGCACGAGCGGGTCGCCCGCTGGGTCCTGGAGAACCTGATCAACGTCGGCAGTGTCGACCGCGGCTTCCGCGCCGTGTACGGCACCTTCGCGCCGGACGGCACCTATGTGCGCCGGGACTACGACTTCAAGCTCGTCGAGGAGGTCCCCGGCTACGGCGGCGGGGTCTTCCTGCGCACCACCGACGAGGCGGTGAACGTCCTCGTCGGCGCCCTCGACACCGACGTCACCAGCGCGCAGATCGCCGCCGAGGTCAAGCTGGAGGTCCTGATCCGCAGGGGCCGCCTCGCCGACGCCCAACTCGCCGCCGAGCAGGCCCGGTACCGCACGGTGCAGTACTCCGAGACGCTCCGCAGGGCCCTCGACGCCACCCGGCGCAACGTCCGCGCGGTCGACTGGCTCCACGGCGTCCCCGACATGATCGACGAAGCCCTCGACCATGTCGCCGACCGCTACCGCCACGAGAACGCCATCCTCACCAACATCCGCAAGGCGCGGGACGAGTCCGAGGAGCCGGAGCAAAAGCGCCGCGCCGCCGAGCTCGTCGACATCGTCAAGGACTGCATCCGCAGGCACACCCAGCTCCAGTCCCGTCTCCTCGAAGCGGGCCCCCTGTTCCGCGCCGAGCAGGACCGCCAGGCGTTCGCCGCGCCCACCGCGCGCGCGGGACTCGATCTGTACGGCCAGCTCGTGGCCCCCACCCTGCCGCTGCCCGTCGAGCAGGCGAAGCGGGTCACCGACGCGTTCTTCGCCCGGGGCACCGGCCTGCGCACCCCCGTGTCCGTACGGGTGACCGATCTGGTCGACATCCTGCTCACCCCGCCCCAGGAGCGGGAGCATCTCGGCGCCGAGATGCCCGAGCCCGATCTGATCGCGACCCCCGACGACAGCCGGTTCAGCGAGGAACAGTTCGCGAGCGCGCGCCGGCTGCTCGACCTGCCCGCCGACGCCCCCAGGCGGCTGTCCGGGCTGCTCGCCGAGGCCCGGCGCGGCGACCCCGAGCTGCCCTACCTCGTGGCCCTCCTCGCGGTGCACGCGGCGAGCCCCCCGGTCGGTACGGCCTACCGGCAGGGCGAGGAGAAGCTGGTGTTCGCCGTCGACGACGGCACCGAGCTGGACGACATCGAGTTCGGCGGCGCCGACCTCATCGTCGGCACCGCGCTGCTGGACGCGGCGGGCATGGCCGCCGACCGCAAGGAGGCGGCATGAGGAAGCCCCTCCACCCGGCACCCGCACCAGGTCCGACGGCCGTCCCTGGTCGGGCACCCGCCCTTGGTCGGGCCGCCGGTCGGGCACCCGCCGCCGGTCGGGCACCTGCCGCCGGTCCGGCCGCCGGCCGCCGCCCTGCCGTCGCCCTACCCCGCACTCCGTCACACCACCGCACCGAGGAGCACCAGCCGTGAGCGACCACCACGCAGACACCGCCGCGTGGAGCGAGCCGGAGGAGCGGCAGCAGCCCACGGCCGCCGCGCCCGTCACCCCCGCCGACACCGCGGACGCGGCCCGGCTCGTCGCCTTCGGCCTTCAGCCCAAGCTCCAGCCCGCCCGCGACCAGGAGTACGCCGAACTGCTGCGCCGCTACCGGGAGGACCCGCCGTTCGCGCGCCTCGCGGACGCCGTCGCCACCGGGCTCGGACTGATCGTCCTGGAGGTCTCCCCGCGCGCGGGGATGGCCGTCACCGCCGCCGAGGACTCGGTGTTCGCCGTCCGGATGGGCGACTACGCCCGGCGCACCGCCGCCGACTCCGCCGACCGCTTCCTGCACGGCCTCGCCCATCTCGCCGTCGCCGCGCTCGCCTTCCCCCGCCCCGAGGACCTCGCCGACGACGCGTACATCGGCCGTGTCACCGTCAACGGCGTCGACGCGTTCGTCCGGCAGGCGTGCCACCGGCTGGAGGAGCGCGCCGAGGCACAGGGGGAGAACACCGACCCCGCGACCGACGCCCCCGGACTGGAGGCCGCCTGGCGGATCTGGGCCCGCCGCAGCTCGACCGGTGCCACCAAGGACGCCCGCAGACTCGCCGGTTCGACCACCGGGATCGTCGCCAAGGCCGTCGCGTTCCTCACCGAGTCGGGATTCCTCCAGCGCACCGGCGACGACTCCGGGGGCACGTACCGCACCACCGCGCGCTATCAGCTCCAGGTCCGTGACCTGGCGGGCAGTGCCGCGCTGGGCGAGCTGCTGGAGCTGGGGGTGGTCCCCGTGTCGGACGGCACGGCGACGCTGCTGCCCGCCGACGAGGCCGACGACCTGGAGCTGGTCGCCGGGGCGGGCCTCCCGTTCCACTCCTGACGCCCCGCCCCGCCTGTCCGGTACCCCGCCCCCGACGCCAACGTCAACGCCCCGTCCCCGGTACCCGCCCGATCCCACCGCCCTGACCGACCGCCTCCGCCGCCCCGACCGCCCCCGCCCCATCCGCCGGACGCCCCCCTGTGTCCGGGTCCTCGACGAGAGTCCGCCGCCATGTACGAGCTGTCCCGGGTCCGCCTCTACTCCATCGGGCCGGCCGGTGCGCGCTACGCCGACACCGTGCTGGACCTGCGCGGTGTCGGCGCCCCCGTGCCCGACCCCGCCCCCACCCAGGCGGAGTTCTTCGCGGCGGAGCCCGTCGGTCCGCCCCGCCGCCCCGCGCCCGCGGGCGTGCTGTTCCTGGAGAACGGCGGCGGCAAGTCCGTCCTGCTCAAGCTGATCTTCTCGGTGATGCTCCCCGGCCACCGCAACACCCTCGGCGGTGCCAGCTCCGGGGTGCTCCGCAAGTTCCTGCTCGCGGACGACTGCGGCCATGTCGCCCTGGAGTGGCAGCACACCCTGACCGGGGAGTGCGTGGTCGTCGGCAAGGTCAGCGAATGGCGGGGCCGCCAGGTCTCGGGCGACCCCCGCAAGTTCGCCGAGGCGTGGTACTCCCTGCGCCCCGGTCCCGGCCTCGGTCTGGACAATCTGCCGGTCGCCGAGTCCACCGCCGTCCGCCCGCCGGTGGAGGGCGCCTCCGGCGCACAGGGCCGCCGCCGCACCATGAAGGGCTTCCGCGACGCCCTGACCGAGGCGGGCAAGGCATACCCGCACCTCGATGTGCACTGGGAGGAGATCCACGAGCGCTGGACCGAGCACCTCGGTGAACTCGGCCTCGACCCGGAACTCTTCCGCTACCAGCGGGAGATGAACGCCGACGAGGGCGAGGCCGCGGGGCTCTTCGCCGTCAAGAAGGACTCCGACTTCACCGATCTGCTGCTGCGGGCCGTCACCGACACCCGCGACACCGACGGCCTCGCCGACCTCGTCAGCGGCTTCGGGAACAAGCTCGGCCGCCGCGACGAGCTCATCGCCGAACGCGACTTCACCGCGGGGTCCGTCGACCTCCTCGGCCGGATCGTGGACGCCGCGGCCACCCGCGCCCGCGCGCGGGACGTCCACAGCGCCGCCGAACGCCGCACCCGGACCCTCGCCCGCGCGCTGTCCGCCCGGGGCGCGGGCGAACGCCACCGCACCGCCGAACTGGCCCAGCGGGTCACCGCCGCCGCGCACACCGTCACCGAGGCCGACCGGGAGCGCGGCCGTACGGAGCTGATCGCCGCCGAACTCGCCTACCGGCACGCCTCGCTCGCCCTGGCCGCCACCGAGAGGACCGCCGCCGCGCAGAAGCGCGAGCTGGCGGACGCCCGTACGCTGCACGCCGCGTGGCAGGCCGCCGAGAACGTGCTCAGGCACCGTGCCGCGGCCGACCGCTCCGGCCGGGTCGCCGCCGCCATCCTGGAGGCCGAGCGGGACGCGGCCCCCGCGCTCGCCGCCCGCGCGAGGGCCGCCGCCGACCTCGTCCGCGCCCTGCACTCCGCCGCCGAGGGCGCCGAGAACCTGGCCAACGAGGGCGAGGAACGCTCCGCCGTCCTCCAGGAGACCGGGGAGGCCGCCCACCGCGACGCGACCGCCGCCGCCACCGAGGCCCAGCGCGCCCGCAGCGAGGCCGGACATCTGCGCCAGCGGCTCGACGAGGTCGAGCAGGAGACCACCGAGGCCGTCCGCGCAGGCTGGCTCGACGACGCCGCCCCCGACGCCGACCCCGCGCGGGCCGCGCTCGCCGCCAGCGACGCCGAGAAGACCGCCGTCGCCGCCTGGGACGCCGCCCGTGAGACCGCCCACCGCGCCACCGAGGAGGCCCGCGGCACGGCGTCCGCCGAAGCCCGCGCCGAACTCACCGCCGCCCGCGCGGCCGACGCCGCGAGCGCCTCCCAACGCGCCTACGACGCCGAGCGGCTGACCGCCGAGGCCCTCGCCGCGGAGGAACGCCTCGCCGAACTCCTCAGCCTCCCCGGGGCCCCCGTCCGCACCCCGGACGGCGCCGCCGTCCCGCAGCCCCGCAAGGCGGGCGAGCCCCGCACGGGCACACCGGCGGGCGCCCGCCCGGACACCGCCACAGGTCCCGCCACCCAGGGAGGCCGTCCGGGCCACGACGACGGCTCCGCCCCGGACCTGCCCCTGTCACCCGAGGAACTCGACCGGGTCGCCGACGAGCTGCGGCGCCTCCTCGACGACGGCGTGGCCGGCGCCGAACGCCAGCTGTTCGACCTGCGCACCGCCGCCGCCGACGACTCCCGCATCCTCGGCGCCCTCGGTGACGGCGGGCTCCTGCCCCCCGGCCCCGACGTCCTCGCGACCGTCGAGTACCTCGGCGAGCACGGCATCCCCGCCCTGCCCGGCTGGCGCTACCTCGCCCAGGCCGTCGACCCCGCCGACCACGCGCGGGTGCTCGCCGCGCGCCCCGAACTCGTCGACGGCGTCGTCATCACCGACCCCGACACCCACACCCGGGCCCGCGAGACCCTCGCCAGCGCCGCCCTGCTCCCGCGCTCCGCCGTCGCCGTGGGCACCGCCGCCGCCCTCCTCGCGCCCACCCCGGCCAGCGGGACCGGCGACGACTCCGGGGTGTTCCTCGTCCCGCCGAACCCGGCCATGCACGACGAGCACGCCGCCGACGAGGAACGCCAGGCCCTGCGCACCCGCGCCACCGCCCGCGACGAGGAGATCCGCGCACTCGCCGCCCGGCTCGCAGGCGACCGCGAGCTGGCCTCCCGGCTCACCTCCTGGCGCGCGGGATGCCCCGCCGGGCGCCTCACCGAACTCGCCACGGCGGCCCGCCAGGCGCACACCTTCGCCGAGGAGGCCGAGGGCGAACTGGCCGAGGCCCGCACCGCGCGCGCCGAGGCCGAGGAGACCGCCACCGAGGCCGCCCGGCTCCGCGAGGCCCGCCAGGAGACCGCCCAGCGCGCCCGCCGCGCCGCCGACGCCCTCGCGGGCCTCGCCTTCCGGCTGCGGGAACGCGCGGGCTGGCAGGTCAGACTGCGGGAACTCGCCGACGACGCCGTCGAGTCGGAGGCCCGCGCCCAGACCTGTCTGGACCGCGCCCGCGCCGCCGACGAGGACCGCCGCGCCGCGCAGCGCGGCGCCGACGACGCCCGGCGCACCGCCCGCGCCCTGCGCGCCGAACGCGCCGAGATCGCGGGCGCCCCCGACGACCTGTCGGCGCGGACCGCCCCGGACGACGAGGCCCCGAAGGCGTCGCTCCCGGCGCTGCGCGAGGCGTACCGCGCCGCCTCACAGCTCTACGAGAAGGTCGGCGTCGGCGCCGACCTGCGGGCCGAACAGGCCCGTGCCGAGAGCGACGAGAGCGCCGCGCTCGCCGAACTGGACCGTCTCAGCAACAAGGTCCGCACCCGTGCCGCACAGCTCCTCCAGTCACCCGACGGGTCCGACGGCCCGTCCCGGCAGGCCGCCGCCGCCCGCGCGGACGAGCTCGTCCAACTCCTGGAGAACCGCACCTCGCTCGCCAGCGAGCAGCTCGGACGGCTGCGCGGCGAAGCCGAGCGCCACGCCCCCGACGACGGCGGCTCCCACACCGAGCTGCCCGACGAGCTCACACCCAAGGACGCCGAGCACGCCCAGGCCCTGCTGCGGACCGCGACCGGCGAACTCGCCACCCGTACCGGGGCGGTCGCCTCCGCCCGGGAAGCACACACCACCCTGCTGGAGGCGCACCGCGCCGCCGAGGACGCCGCCGGGGGCTTCGACGAGACCGCCGCCCTGCTGCGGGACCTGCTGCGCGACCACCAGGACGACGAGAGCGCCGCGGACACCGCCGAGCCCTACCCGGGCACCCTCGACGAGGCCCGCCGGGCCGCCGCCGAGACCCGGCGGGCACTGCGCGGCTGCGCGACCGACCTGTCCACCGCCGACGGCACGGTGCGCGAGGCGAGCGACACCCTCGTACGGCACGCCAACTCCACCCGCTACGAGCAGGTCCGCACCCCGGCCCGGCAGCAGATCCGTGAACTGCCCGCCGCCGCGCTGCCCGACCACGCGCAGAAGTGGGCCGACGCCTTCGCACCCCGGCTGCGCGTCCTCACCGACGAACTGGCCCAGCTGGAACGCAACCGCGACTCGATCGTGGACCGGCTGCGCGGTCTCGTGGAGTCCGCGCTGGCCACCCTGCGGTCCGCGCAGCGGCTCTCCCGGCTCCCGGAAGGGCTGGGCGAGTGGTCGGGCCAGGAGTTCCTGCGTATCCGCTTCGAGGAGCCCGACCAGACCACCCTCGTGGAACGGCTCGGCGAGGTCATCGACGAGGCCACCCGCGCGGCCCTCCGCAAGAACTCCGATCTGCGGCGGGACGGGATGTCCCTGCTGCTGCGCGGGGTGCAGGCCGCGCTCCAGCCACGCGGGATCTCCGTCGAGATCCTCAAGCCCGACGCCGTGCTGCGCGCGGAGCGGGTGCCCGTCGGACAGATGGGCGACGTCTTCTCCGGCGGTCAGCTGCTGACCGCCGCCATCGCGCTGTACTGCACGATGGCCGCGCTCCGCTCCAACGACCGGGGCCGCGACAAGCACCGGCACGCGGGCACCCTGTTCCTGGACAACCCCATCGGCCGCGCCAACGCCACCTATCTGCTGGAGCTCCAGCGCGCGGTGTCGGACGCGCTCGGTGTGCAGCTGCTCTACACGACCGGTCTCTTCGACACGACCGCGCTGGCGGAGTTCCCCCTGGTGATCCGGCTGCGCAATGACGCCGACCTGCGGGCCGGTCTGAAGTACATCAGCGTCGAGGAACATCTGCGCCCCGGTCTGCCGAACCGGACGGCCTCCGACGAGGGCGTCCATGGCGAGATCACCGCGACCCGGATGTACAAGCGGCCCACCGGAGCGATCTGAGTTCAAAGCCCCCGCCTCGGTGGGCGGCATCCCAGGGCGGCGCCGCGCTCCCACCCCATCCGGCGGGCGGCCCTCAGCCCTTCCGGGGCGGCTCCGGCCGCCCCGGGGCAGTCCCCGGCGCTCCCGGGCCTTCCTGAGGCGGCTCACCCGCGTACGGCGAAACCCCACCCGCGCGACGGACGACCATGCCCCGTCCGCCCGTCCGCCCGTCCGCCCGTCCGCCCGTCCGGATGCCGGTCCGCCCGCCGAACGACCACGGCCGACCGTCTCGCCGCACGGCCACGGCCGACCCGCTCCCGGTGCACCGGCCCGCAGCCCACAACCCATAGTCCGGACGCACGGCCACGGCCGCACCGTCCGGGCGTCACCTACGAGTGGGACAACTGCTGTCCACCGCGCCGCTCGCCGCGTATTCGCGCGCGCTCCGCCGACCTGGCGCGCCGCCGTGCCCGACGCCGCTCACGCCGCAGCGCCCGCGCGGTGCTGCTGGGTATGGACACCACGCCGTGCCGCTGCTTCCACACCTGCCGCGTCACCCAGACGTCGAGCACGCCCCAGGTCGCGACCACCGTGCTGGCCACGCTGCTCAGCACCATCGGGAACGCGAGCCACGACCCCGCGAGGGTGCAGAAGAAGGCGACCATCGCCTGAATCAGCGTCAGCGACACGATGATCACCGCCCGCACCGCCGCCGTACGCACCGGGTCCGCCATCCGGAACCTGTTCGCGGGCTCCTCGACCCACAGCGCCCTCGCGGAGGGCGCCGCACGGCCGTCCCCCGCGCCGCCCGCACGGCGAGCCCCCCGGGCTCCCTCGGCCCCGCCCCCCGCGCCGGGACGGACGGCCGCGGCCCCCCGGACGGCCGACGGCTGCCGCTCTGCCGTGTTCATGACCTCGTCACTCCCCACCGTTCACCGGCCAACCCCCTGGTGCCACAGGCATCGACACCCAAGTGGCTGCCCGTCTTGCTCTGTTTTACGCCACCTGGGAGCGGCATGGGGCGGATGTGATCCATTGGAGACCTGCGGACCTCCACGCCTTGTTCCCCCCGGCGTCCGCCCCACTCGTCCCTCGGTGATCCCGCCCCGTGACCCAACTCCTGTGAGGTAGACGAACGAACGGCCGCGAAGATTCCCTGGGGGCGAACGTTTTCAGCCAAGTGATCGTGAATAATGTGTGCGTCGGCCCCGCTTCCTGGCCGTCCGAACCGGGCAGAAATCTGCCCTCATACCCGGACAACTCATGATCAGGACCGCTGGTCGCGACGCAAAAGCATCCGGACACGTCTTCGAGTTGTTCCCACGTGAGTAGTAGGCTCACGCCGTTTCTTGACGCACCTGTGTATCCCCCCTGAGCGGGGGCTCGATGTGGGGGAGGCCATGCGCTTTCGCGGGAAGTCGATCCGTCGGAAGATCGTGGCATTGTTGCTCGTGCCGCTTGTCTCCCTGACCGCCCTGTGGAGCTTCTCCACGATCATCACCAGCCGTGAGGCGGTCCGTCTGCTCACGGTCGCCGAGGTGGTCGACAAGATCGGCTACCCCATCGAGGACATGGTCCAGGCGGTGCAGGAGGAACGGCGCCAGTCCCTGACCTACCTCGCCGACCCCCGGGCCTCCGAAGCCCTGTCCGACCTGCGGCTGTTGCGCGGACGTACCGACAAGCTCGTGGCGAAGATCCGCGGCAACGCGACCGACTCCGGTGTCGCCGAGGACCTGGACACCGAGTCCCGCGGCCGGCTCAGCGCACTCCTCGACGCGCTCGACGGCCTCGAATCGCTGCGCCACGCGGTCGAGGAGGGAACCGTCAGCCGCAGCACCGCGCTCGACCTCTACAACCGGCTGATCGACCCGAGCTACGCCCTGCTGATGACCGTCCACGGTCTCGACGACCCCGAGATGGACAAGCAGGGCCGCGCCCTCGTCGGTCTCGCCCGCGCCCGTGAACTGCTCTCCCGTGAGGACGCCCTGCTCGGCTCGGCCCTCGCCGCCCGACGCCTGACCCGGCACGAGATCCGTGACATCTCCGACCTCGTGGCGCAGCGGACCCTCCTCTACGAGGTGAACCTGACCCTGCTGCCCGAGGCGGAACGCGTCCGCTACGAGCGCTTCTGGCGCAGCGCCGACGCCACCCCGCTGCGGGTCGCCGAGGAGTCCGTCTCCGCCGCGTCCCCGGGCGCGGCGAGCATGTTCACCGCGGCGAGCTGGAACCGCGCCACCGATGCCGTCCTCGACGAGCTGGCCACCCGCAACGCCGCCGCCAACGACCGCTACCAGGACCGCGTCCACCCCATCGCCGTCGGGGTCATCGCCCGCGCGGTCATCGCCGGCATCCTCGGCCTCATCGCCCTGCTGTTCTCCGTCTTCCTCTCCGTACGGGTGGGCCGCGGTCTCATCCGCGACCTGCGCACCCTGCGCCTGGACGCCCATGAGGCGTCCGGCGTGCGGCTGCCCGGCGTCATGCGGCGCCTCGCGGCCGGCGAACAGGTCGACGTCGAGACGGAAGCACCCCGGCTGGAGTTCGGCAAGGACGAGATAGGCCAGGTCGGACTCGCCCTGAACACCCTTCAGCGCGCCGCCGTCGAAGCCACCGTCAAACAGGCCGAATTGCGGCACGGTGTCTCCGACGTCTTCGTGAACCTCGCCCGCCGCAGCCAGGTCCTGCTGCACAAGCAGCTCACTCTCCTCGACACGATGGAACGCCGCACCGAGGACACCGACGAACTGGCGGACCTCTTCCGCCTCGACCACCTCACCACCCGGATGCGCCGCCACGCCGAGGGCCTCGTCATCCTCTCCGGCGCCGCCCCGTCCCGGCAGTGGCGCAAGCCCGTCCAGCTCATGGACGTCGTCCGCGCGTCCGTCGGCGAGGTCGAGGACTACGAGCGCATCGAGGTCCGCCGGCTGCCGAGGATCGCCGTGACCGGTCCCGCCGTCGCCGACCTCACCCATCTCGTCGCGGAACTCCTGGAGAACGCGACCCTCTACTCACCGCCGCACACCGCGGTCCAGGTCCACGGCGACTACGTCGCCAACGGCTTCACCCTGGAGATCCACGACCGGGGCCTCGGCATGGCGAGCGACGCGCTCCTCGACGCGAACCTCCGGCTCTCCGAGACCCCCGAGTTCGAACTCTCCGACACCGACCGGCTCGGCCTCTTCGTGGTGAGCCGTCTCGCCCAGCGCCAGAACGTCCGCGTCTCGCTCCAGCCGTCGCCGTACGGAGGCACGACCGCCGTCGTGTTCCTGCCCGAGACCCTGCTCACCGACGCCGGCGGCATCACCGCCGCCGACGCCGAGGACGCGGGTCTGCGCACCGGACGGTCCCTCGCCGAGGCGGGGAGCCGCCCCGCGCTCGGCAGGTCCGCCGCGAAGCTCCCCGGACTGCCCCCCTCCCTGCTCGACGTCCCCGTCGAACTGGAAGCACCCGTCGGCTCCGCGGACGACATCGAGATGTTCCCCGCCCGCCGCAGGGACAACGAACGCGAACACGCGCTGCTCGGCCCGCGCCGCACCGTCACCGCGCTCCCGGACGACCAGCAGCCCGCCGAGGACCCCGACGGCGCCACGCGGGGCTCCGACGACGAACGCCTCGGTGGCGCGGTCCCGCTGCCCCGTCGGCACACCCCCAAACTCGTGAGCTCCCACGGTCGGCCCGTCGTGGACCCCGAGCACCGCGTACCCGACCCCGCCGCGGACCGCCCCACCCCCGAGACCCCCACCACCGCGCCGGTCCTGCCGCGCCGCCGCCGTTTCCCGGAGGCCACCACGAGCACCCCCGCGCGCGGCGGTGACGCCGCACCCCCCAGCGCCTCCCCACGCGGCGCCGCACCCGACCGCGGCGCACCCGGCCTGGCCCGGCTCGACCGGGTCACCGGCGAACGGGTCCCCCGCGCCGGTGACGGCCCGGCCGAACCCGCCGACGGAGCACTGCCCCGCCGGGTCCGCCAGGCCAATCTCGCCCCCCAGCTCAAGAAGGCCCCCACCCGCCGAGGCGGCGGCGGGCCGGTCCGTCCCGCCGAGGAGCGGGACGCCGACGAAGTACGCAGCCGTATGGCCTCGCTCCAGCGCGGGTGGGCACGCGGCCGTGAGGAGAACGCCGAGGGCGACACCGCCCCGGACGGCACAGCACAGGGAACGACATCTGAGGGGGACGGTCGATGACCGCACCGAAGGCCGACGGGCTCGACAGCCCCGGGGGGAACAACGATCTGAACTGGCTGCTCGACGAACTCGTCGAACGCGTCGCCAGCATCCGCAAGGCACTCGTCCTGTCCGGCGACGGCCTGCCCACCGGGGTCTCGCAGGGCCTCACCCGGGAGGACAGCGAACACCTGGCCGCCGTCGCGTCCGGCTTCCACAGCCTCGCCAAGGGTGTGGGACGCCACTTCGACGCGGGCAGCGTCCGCCAGACCGTGGTGGAACTCGACGACGCGTTCCTCTTCGTCACCGCCGCCGGGGACGGCAGCTGTCTCGCCGTGCTGTCCGACGCGGACTCCGACGTGGGACAGGTCGCCTACGAGATGACCCTGCTCGTCAAGCGGGTCGGCGTGCATCTGGGGGCCGCTCCGCGCACCGGTCTGCCCGCGGGAGGGTAGTGGGATGACATGAGACCAGACGGTCAGGGACCCCCCCACTGGTTCGACGACGACGCCGGCCCCGTGGTACGCCCGTACGCCATGACCCGGGGCCGTACCACCAGCGCCGCACAGCACCGCCTCGATCTCATCGCGGTGGTCGTCACCGAACCTCACACCGCCGACCCGGAGGCCGACCAGACCCTCTCCCCGGAACATGTCGACATCGTCGAGCTGTGCCGCGACACGCCCCAGTCCGTCGCCGAACTCGCGGCGGAACTCGACCTCCCGATCGGCGTGGTACGCGTCCTCATCGGGGACCTCGTCGACGACGAACTCGTCCATGTGACCCGTCCCGTACCGCCCGCCGAACTGCCGGACGAGAGTATTCTGCGCGACGTGATCAACGGCCTCCGGGCGCTCTGAACAGCGCGGCAGCGGGGAGAACGACATGACGGGCTGGCAGTTCTGGGTCGACCGCGGTGGCACCTTCACCGATATCGTCGCGCGTCGCCCCGACGGCCGCCTCCTCACCCGTAAACTCCTGTCCGCCCACCCCGAAGCGGCCCAGGACCCCGCCCCGGCCACCGACGACCCACCGTCGGCCGCCGCGGCGCCCGCCGCCCCCGGCGCCGACGCAGCCGTCGAGGGCATCCGCCGCATCCTGCGCGACCACCCCTCCGACGCCGATGCCGCCGTCGAATCCGTCCGCATGGGCACCACCGTCGCCACCAACGCCCTCCTCGAACGCACCGGGGAACGCACCGCCCTGGTCATCACCCGTGGCTTCCACGACGCCCTGCGCATCGCCTACCAGAACCGGCCGCGGATCTTCGACCGTGAGATCGTCCTGCCGCCACCGCTGTACGAACGGGTCATCGAGGTCGACGAACGCGTCACCGCCCAGGGCGAGGTCCTGCGCCCGCCCGACCTCGACGCCCTCGAAGGCCCCCTGCGCGCCGCCCACGCCGACGGCATCCGCGCGCTCGCCGTCGTCTGCGCGCACAGCCACCAGCACCCCGCCCACGAACAGCGGGTGGGCGAACTGGCCGCCCGGATCGGCTTCCCGCAGATCTCACTGTCCAGCGAGGTCAGCCCACTGATGAAGCTCGTCCCGCGCGGGGACACCGCGGTCGCCGACGCCTATCTCTCGCCCGTGCTGCGCCGCTATGTACGGGGGCTGGCGCACGACCTCGACGCGACCGGCGATCCGGACGCCCCCGGCGGCCCGCGACTGATGTTCATGCAGTCCAACGGCGGACTCACCGACGCCGGACAGTTCCGCGGCAAGGACGCCGTACTGTCCGGACCGGCCGGCGGCATCGTCGGGATGGCCCGGATGTCGCAGCTCGCGGGCTACGACCGGGTCATCGGCTTCGACATGGGCGGCACCTCCACCGATGTCTCCCACTACGCGGGCGCCTACGAACGCGTCTTCACGACCACCGTCGCCGGGGTCCGGCTGCGGGCGCCGATGCTCGACATCCACACCGTCGCCGCGGGCGGCGGCTCCGTACTGCGCTTCGACGGCAGCCGCTACCGCGTGGGCCCCGACTCCGCCGGAGCCGTACCCGGCCCCGCCTGCTACCGCGCCGGGGGACCGCTCACCGTCACCGACGCCAACGTCGCCCTCGGCCGCATCCAGACCGCGCACTTCCCGCACGTCTTCGGCTCCGGCCGCGACCAGCCCCTCGACGCGGCCCTCGTCCGCGACCGCTTCACCGCGCTCGCCGCCGACATCACCCGCCGCACCGGCGACGACCGCACCCCCGAACAGGTCGCCGAGGGCTACCTCAGGATCGCCGTCGCCAATATCGCGGGCGCCGTCAAACGCATCTCCGTGCAGAAGGGCCACGACGTCACCCGCTACGCCCTGACGACCTTCGGCGGAGCCGGCGGCCAGCACGCCTGCATGGTCGCGGACTCGCTGGGCATCCGCACGGTGCTCGTCCCACCCCTGGCCGGAGTGCTCTCCGCCCTGGGCATCGGGCTCGCGGACACCACCGCCATGCGTGAACGCTCCGTCGAGACGGAACTCGGACCCCGCGCCATGCCCCGCGTCCTCGCGACCGCCGACGAACTGGAACAGGCCGCCCGCGGCCGGCTGCGCGCCGAAGGAGTACCCGACGACCGCGTCCGGGTCACCCGGCGCGCCCAGCTCCGCTACGACGGCACGGACACCGCCCTCACCGTCGATCTCACCGAACCCGGCCCGATGGCCCAGGCGTTCGAGGACCGCCATCGCGACATGTACTCCTTCGCCCTCGACCGCCCCGTCGTCGTCGAATCCCTCTCCGTGGAAGCCACCGGCCTCACCGAACCCCCCGATCTGTCCACCCTCACCGAGCACCCCACCGCACCCGGCCCCCCGCACACCGCGGCCCTGCACACCGGCGGCACCTGGCACGACGTACCCCTGCTGCGCCGTGCGCAGCTGCCGCCCGGCCGCACCGTCACCGGACCGGCGGTCATCACCGAGGACGGCGCGACCACCGTCGTCGACGACGGCTGGCGGGCGACCCCGCACCCCCTGGGCCACCTGATCCTGGAACGGGCCGTCCCGCCCGGGAGTTCCCGGCCGGGGACCGAGGCCGACCCGGTGCTCCTCGAACTCTTCAACAACCTGTTCATGTCCATCGCCGAACAGATGGGCGCCCGGCTGGAGTCCACCGCCCAGTCCGTCAACATCAAGGAACGCCTGGACTTCTCCTGCGCGCTGTTCGACCCCGAGGGCAACCTCGTCGCCAACGCCCCGCACATCCCCGTGCACCTCGGCTCGATGGGCACCAGCGTCCAGGAGGTCATCGGCAGACGCGGCACCACCATGCGTCCCGGCGACACCTACGCGGTGAACGACCCCTACCACGGGGGCACCCACCTGCCCGATGTCACCGTCATCACCCCCGTGTTCGACCCGGCGGGGGAACACCTCCTCTTCCACGTCGCCTCACGCGGCCACCACGCCGAGATCGGCGGCATCGCCCCCGGCTCGATGCCCGCCGACAGCCGCACCCTCGACGAGGAAGGCGTCCTCCTCGACAACTGGCTCCTCACCGAGGACGGACGCCTCCGCGAGGACGAGACCCTGCGCCTGCTCACCGAGGCCCCCCACCCCTCACGTGACCCGCGCACCAACCTGGCCGACCTGCGCGCCCAGATCGCCGCCAACCAGAAGGGCGTCGACGAGGTCCGGCGCATGATCGACGACTTCGGCATCGATGTCGTCCAGGCGTACATGCGACACGTCCAGGACAACGCCGAGGAATCCGTACGCCGTGTCATCGACGCCCTGGACGACGGCGAGTACGGCTACGAGACCGACTCCGGCGCCGTCATCCACGTACGGGTCACCGTCGACCGCGCGGACCGCTCCGCGACGGTCGACTTCACCGGCACCTCACCCCAGCTCGCCACCAACTTCAACGCCCCCTACGCGGTCGTCAACGCCGCGGTCCTGTACGTGTTCCGCACCCTCGTCGCCGACGACATCCCGCTGAACGACGGCTGTCTGCGCCCGCTGCGCATCGTCGTCCCACCCGGCAGTCTCCTCGCCCCACGACCGCCCGCCGCGGTCGTCGCGGGCAACGTCGAGACCTCACAGGCCATCACCGGCGCCCTGTACGGGGCACTCGGCGTCCAGGCGGAGGGCTCCGGCACCATGAACAACGTGACGTTCGGCAACGACCGCCACCAGTACTACGAGACGGTGGCCTCGGGCTCCGGCGCGGGGGACGGCTTCCACGGCGCGTCCGTCGTGCAGACCCATATGACCAACTCACGGCTCACCGACCCCGAGGTCCTGGAGTGGCGGCTGCCCGTCCTCCTGGAGGAGTTCTCCGTCCGGCACGGCAGCGGGGGAGCGGGCCGCTGGCACGGCGGTGACGGCGCGCTGCGGCGCATCAGGTTCCTGGAGCCCATGACCGTGTCCCTCCTGGCGCAGCACCGCAGGATCGCGCCCTACGGCCTCGCGGGCGGCGCGCCGGGCGCGCTCGGCACCTCCCGCGTCGAACGGGCCGACGGCACCGTGCAGCCGCTCGACGGCAGCGATTCGGTGACGGTCGGCCCAGGCGACGTACTCGTCGTCGAGACACCGGGCGGCGGCGGGTATGGTCCACCGACGCTCAATTCCACCGAGGCAGGAGAAGAAAGCGATGATCCTGGGGCGTACTGAGCGCGGCAAGGCCCCCATAGAACCCGTCACGCTCAAGATCCTCGTGGCGGGCGGCTTCGGTGTGGGCAAGACGACCCTGGTCGGCGCGGTCAGCGAGATCAAGCCACTGCGCACCGAGGAGACCCTGAGCGAGGCGGGTCGTCCGATCGACGACATCAGTGGCGTCGAGGGCAAGACCACCACCACCGTGGCGATGGACTTCGGCCGCATCACCGTCCGCGAGGACCTGGTGCTGTATCTGTTCGGCACCCCCGGACAGGACCGGTTCTGGTTCCTGTGGGACGAGTTGGCCACCGGGGCACTGGGCGCCGTCGTCCTCGCCGACACCCGCCGCCTGGAGGACTGCTTCGCGGCCGTCGACTACTTCGAACGACGGCACATACCCTTCGTGGTCGGCGTCAACTGTTTCGAGGGCGCGGCCCGTTACCCCGCCGACTCGGTACGCCAGGCACTCGACCTCGACAGCGCCGTCCCGGTCGTCCTGTGCGACGCGCGGGACCGTGAATCCGTGAAGGACGTCCTCATCGACGTGGTCGAGCACGCGATGAAGCTCGCGGCCTCCCGGCGGGCGGCCGCCACGGCCACCTGATCCCCCACGCCCGCGCACGGCCCCCCGGGCCCGCCCACGCGCGTCACGGCACCCTTCCCGGCTTGAACGCCCCTTGGGCCGCACAGTCGTCCACGAGGGGCGCAGCGCGCCCCGTACGGCCGCACCGGGCACCGCGGACGCCCGGACGTGAACCCCCGCGGCACGGCGTCCCGGCCGGGCCGCGGCACGCCACGCCACGACCGTCGGCGGCCCCTGCGCGACAGCGTCCCCGGGCAGACGGCCGGGCCACAGGAGAACCGCACAGGGGTGAATTGCGTCAGGTCTATTCGGTGAGGGTGGCCGGGGCCGACGGGGGTGGTTCCGGCCACCCTCACCCTGCGGCCCCGCCCCCCGGCCGGCCCCGGCCCGCCGCCCCGTCGCACCCCGCGACGCCCCTTGGAACGGACGCGAAAGGCACGTAACCGCCCTTTCCCCGCCCGGACCCGGCGATCATGGCGGTCCGACCATCCGCTGATCGGATACAGTCCGCGCGTGCCCGAATCGCAAACCCCGACCACCAACCCCGTACGGAACTCCCACTGTTCGCACTGCGGAGCTCCCTACGACGCCGGAAACACCGGCTGGCCCCGAACCTGCGTCCCGTGCGGCGGCACCGCCTACGGGAACCCGCTGCCCGTGGCGATCGTCCTCCAGCCGGTCTACGACGCCTCGGGCTCCGCCCTGATCGTCATCACCCGGACCGTGCCACCCGCGCGCGGTGGCCTCGCCCTGCCCGGCGGCCACGTCGACCACAACGAGGACTGGCGGAACGCCCTCGTCCGCGAGCTCAAGGAAGAGACCGGCATCGACGCCGCCAGCCGTGACGTGCGGATCGTCGACGCCCTGAGCTCGGCCGACGGATACCTGCTCCTCCTCGGGGCCCTTCCGGACCGCCCCGTGGCCGAGCTGCCCCCCTCGACCGCCACCGACGAGACGGAGGGCTGGGAACTCCTGCGCCGCCCCCAGGAGATGGCCTTCCCCCTGCACACCTTGGCCGTCCACGCCTGGTTCGAGGGCCGCTACCACTGACCCCCGGCCGCACCCACCGGCCCGGACGACGGCGTCCGGGCCACCGGCACGGCGACCCGCCCCGGCCCCGCGTCACACCTCACGCAGCCGCACCGGGTACCCCACCGGCCCACCGCCCTCCCGCTCCACCACCACCCGGCCGTCCCGCACCCGGGTGGTGAACCGCTGCACCTCCGGCACGTCCCAGCCGTCACCCGGGTCGGCCACCACGAGCCCCCCTCCCGCGCGCCCGCGCGCGGGAGGCCACACCTCCAACTCCACACCCCCGTCCGCGCCCCGGACCGGCAGCACGGCCCCCGCACGCACCAGCACCGGCACCCGGGACAACGGCGCGTCCACCAGCGCCTGCCCCGGCCCCGAGAACCCCGCACCGGTGACCGCGTCGTACCAGAGCCCCTTCGGCAGCCGCACCGCCCGCCGGTCGGCACCCGGCTCCAGCACCGGCGCCACCAGCAACGCGTCACCCAGCAGGAACGCGTCCTCGCACTCCCGCGCCGCCCGGTCCTCCGGAGCACCCCACCACAAGGGACGCACATAGGGCGCCCCCGTACGTGACGCCAGCCGCGCCAGCGTCACGAAGTACGGCGACAGCCGCCGCCGCTCCAGCAACGCCTCCCGCGCGTGCCCCAGCACCTGGGGCCCGAACTCCCACGGCTCCCGGCGGCCCGCCCACGACGCCGAACGCGTCCGGAACAACGGCATGTACGCACCCAGCTGGAGCCACCGCAGATACAGCTCCGGCGACGGATCACCCGTCGACCCGCCCACATCGGGACCCGAGTACGGCACCCCGCACAACCCCGTCCCGATCACCAGCGACAGGGACGCCCGCAGCCCCGCCCACCCTGTCGCCACATCCCCCGACCAGGTCCCCCCGTAGCGCTGGAGCCCCGCCCACCCCGACCGCGAGAACAGGAACGGCCGCTCGCCCGGCCGCGACCGCAGCAGCCCCTCGTACCCCGCCCGCGCCATGCCCAACGCGTACACGTTGTGGGCCTCCCGGTGGTCACCGCCACGGCCCTCCAGCGCGTGCCGCGCCGAACGCGGCAGCGTCGCCTCCCCGAACGCCACGAACGCGACCGGCTCGTTCCTGTCGTGCCAGAACCCCGCGAACCCCCGGGCCGGCCGTTCCCCGTACCACCCGCCCCACCACGCGCGCACCCGCGCGTCCGTGAAGTCCGGGTACACCGACTCACCCGCCCACCCCGTGCCCGTCACCGGACGCCCCGCACCGTCCCGCACGAACACGTCCGCCGCCCGCCCCGACTCATGGACCGCGTTCCCGGGCTCCGCCTTCACCGCCGGATCGACGATCGACACCAGCCGCACCCCGTCGTCCGCCAGATCCCGCGCCAGCCCCTCCACATCGGGGAACCGCGCCTCGTCCACGGTGAAGACCCGACGCCCGTCCAGATGGTCGACGCCGAGATGCACCGCGTCCAGCGGAAGCCCCCGGCTCCGGTACCCCGCCACCACCCGCCGCACCTCCTCGGCGCCGCCGGACCCCGGAGTCGCGTGATGATGCCCCAGCGCCCACGACGGAGGCACCGCCGGAGCACCCGTCAACGACACCCACGCGTGCAGCACGCGCGCGGGGGACCCCACCACCACCCAGCACCGCAGCGGCCCCCCGTCGGCCCGCAGCTCCGACGCCCCCGCCCGGTCGTGCCCCGACCCCGCGCCCTCCTCGCCCTCCCGCAGACGCACGGTCCCGTCCCATGTCGTGTCATGGAAGACGAGATGGGTACCCGCGTCGGCCACCACCCACTGCACCGGCATCGTCAGATGCGGCGGATCGTCACCCGGACCGGACGAACCCCCCGGATCGCTGTTCCACAGCCGGTACACACCACCCCTCAGCCGCGGCCCGCCGGCCCGCCCCCCGAGCCCGAAGAACCGCGCGTCCGCGGCCACCTCCGAGCGCTGCACCCACCGCGCCCCGCCCTCGCCCGCCACCGGCTCCCACCAGCGCGGCGGCAGATCCCGCCGCAGCACCACCCCGCCCGGGGTACGCACCTCGACCGCGCCGCTCCGCGATACCGCGAGCGTGACCCGCTCCGACACGACCCGCCAGCCACCGTCCTTGTCCGGCTCCAGCATCGCCCGGGGATCGGCCTCCGGAGCCGCCCCCGACAGCGCGTACGACGGCTGCGGCCCCACCCCGTCCCACCCCCAGAACACCGCCCCCGTCGTCGTCACCAGGATGCGCAGATCCGACCGCGCGAACCGGATCACCCCACCGCCCGGCCCCGACTCGACCCCCGTCACCCCACCCGGCACCCGGGCCCGCTCGGCCCCCCGGACCGTCAGCCCCACCGCGTCCGTCCGCTGCCTGCGCAGCGCCGCCCGCAGCGCCCGCAACCCCCGCGCCGGACCCACCGAACCGACCGTCTTCACCGAACGCCACAGGTCACGACCATCCATACCGATCAGCCTGCCACCGCCGCCCCGGGCCACGCGCCGCGTTCAACTGTCGTTCACCCCCGGCACCGGCAGTTCCCCACGACCCGGCCACACCCGACCGCACGACCCTGGTGCCGGAGTCGATCACATGGCATCGTCCCCCTCAGCCGCCGACGCGCGCAGCACCCCCCCGTGCGTCGAAGACGCCCACGACGCACCCACCAGGGGAGCACCCTCCATGTCCTCAGCGAACCCCGAGCCGCTCTGGCGACCCGACCAGCACACCATCGACCACGCGCGCGTGACCCGCTTCCAGACCTGGGCCGCCGAACACCACGGCGCCCCACGGGACGGCGGCTACCCGGCCCTGCACCAGTGGTCCGTCGACGAACTCGACACGTTCTGGCAGGCCGTCGCCGAGTGGTTCGACATCCGCTTCTCGACGCCCTACGCGCGCGTGCTCGGCGACCGCCACATGCCCGGCGCCGAATGGTTCCCCGGCGCCACCCTCAACTACGCCGAACACGCCCTGCGCGCCGCCGCCGACCGACCCGGCGAACCGGCACTGCTCCACGTCGACGAGACCCACGACCCCACCCCCGTCACCTGGGCCGAACTGCGCCGCCAGGTCGGCTCCCTCGCCGCCGCGCTCCGTGACCTCGGCGTCCGCCCCGGCGACCGCGTCAGCGGCTACCTGCCCAACATCCCCGAGGCCGTCGTCGCCTTCCTCGCCACCGCCGCCGTCGGCGCCGTCTGGACCTCCTGCGCCCCGGACTTCGGCGCACGCGGCGTCCTCGACCGCTTCCAGCAGGTCGAACCCGTCGTCCTGTTCACCGTCGACGGCTACCGCTACGGAGGCAAGGAGCACGACCGCACCGGCACCGTCGCCGAACTCCGCGCCGCCCTGCCCACCGTGCGCGCCGTGGTCCACGTCCCCCTCCTCGGCACCCCCGCCCCCGAGGGCACCCTGGAATGGTCCGCGCTCACCGCCGGCGACACCGAGCCGGTTTTCGAGCAGGTCCCCTTCGGCCACCCCCTGTGGGTGCTCTACTCCTCCGGCACCACGGGACTGCCCAAGGCGATCGTCCAGTCCCAGGGCGGCATCCTCCTGGAACACTGCAAACAGCTCGCGCTCCATTGCGACCTGGGCCCCGAGGACCGCTTCTTCTGGTACACGTCCACCGGCTGGATGATGTGGAACTTCCTCGTCTCCGGCCTGCTCACCGGCACCACGATCGTCCTCTACGACGGCAGCCCCGGGTACCCCGACACCGGCGCCCAGTGGCGGGTGGCCGAACGTACCGGAGCCACCCTCTTCGGCACCTCCGCCGCCTACGTCATGGCCTGCCACAAGGCGGACATCCACCCCGCCCGCGACTTCGACCTCAGCCGGGTCCACTGCGTCGCCACCACCGGCTCCCCCCTGCCCCCCGACGGATTCCGCTGGCTGCGCGACCAGTTCACCGACCGCCCCGGCGGCCTGTGGATCGCCTCCGTCAGCGGCGGCACGGACGTCTGCTCCTGCTTCGCCGGCGCCGTCCGCACCCTGCCGGTCCACATCGGAGAACTCCAGGCCGCCTGCCTCGGCACCGACCTCCAGGCCTGGGACCCCCAGGGCGCACCCCTCACCGGCGAGGTCGGCGAACTCGTCGTCACCCAGCCCATGCCCTCCATGCCCACCCGCTTCTGGAACGACCCCGACGGCCACCGCTACCACGACAGCTACTTCGACACCTACCCGGGGATCTGGCGGCACGGCGACTGGATCACCGTCACCTCCCACGGCTCCGTCGTCATCCACGGCCGCTCCGACTCCACCCTGAACCGCCAGGGCGTCCGGATGGGCTCCGCCGACATCTACGAGGCCGTCGAACGCCTCCCCGAGATCCGCGAATCCCTCGTCCTCGGCGTCGAACAGCCCGACGGCGGGTACTGGATGCCGCTCTTCGTCCACCTCACCGCCGGCGCCACCCTCGACGACGAGCTGCGCACCCGCATCCGGCGGACCATCCGCGAGAACCTCTCACCCCGTCATGTCCCCGACGAGATCCTCGACGTACCCGCCGTGCCCCACACCCTGACCGGCAAACGCCTGGAGGTCCCCGTCAAACGACTCCTCCAGGGCACCCCGCTCGACAAAGCGGTCAACCCCGGCTCCGTCGACCGGATCGAACTCCTCCAGTTCTACGTCGACCTCGCCCGCCGACGGACCTGACCCCACCGGCCCGGGAGCTCCGGACCACCCGGCCCGGAGCTCCGGCCGCCCCACCGACCGCACCCCCCCCGCCGCCCGTCCCCGGGCCCCGTTGTCAGTGCCCCCGGTTACGGTGAGTGAGCATCGATGACTGTGCAACAGGGGGAACGATGACGCACACCCAGCACCACCGGACCGTCCGCGACCAGCTCCACCACGAGATCGCGGGCACCATCGGCCTGCTCGCCGACGAAGCGGACTTCACGGCCATGCGCCGCTACCGCACCTTCACCTTCGACGACCACGACACCTACCTCGATCAGATCGAAGCCGTCCTGCGTACCCGCACCGACCAGGGCCGGCACACCACCCTCACCCTCTTCGACCCCGACCAGTACGCCGCCTACTGCACCCGCCACGGGATCGAACCCGACGCCCGCGCCTCCCGCACCCGCTTCACCGCCGAACTCGCCGCCACCGGCCCCACCGTCCCCTACGAGGGACAGCCCCTCGCCGAACTGCTCCCCGACCTCGTCGACGAGGCCGCCCGCCAGGCCACCTGGGAGTACGCCACCCATGTGCTCGCCCGGGCGGGGGAGTGCGCCTCCTGCGGCGAGGACATCGGCCGGGCCTCCTTCGTCCGCGCGTCCGACCTGCTCCTGCGCATCCTGCGCGCCGCCCGCCCCGGCTCCCACCACCTGGTGTGCAGCGTCGACACCCCCGCCGAACCCCTCCTCGGCACCCTCACCGCCCACAGCGACGAAACCGGCATCACCGAGATCGACGAGACCGAGGCCGTCGAACTCGCCACGGTCCTCGCCGCCGGTCTCGCGGCCGGCAGCCCCGGCGGCCTCGTCATGCGCACCACCACCCTCGACCACGACGACCGGGTGCACGGCTGGCGCCTCAGCGGCGACGGCCTCGCACCCCTCACCGCGGCCGAGGTCTTCGACGCCTACTGCACCGACGCCCTCACCGGCGAACTCGTCTCACCCGAGTCGGGCGTCGACTACTGCGCCCCGCCCGACATCGACGGAATCGCCCCCGGCACCGACGAACACCACCACTGACCGGCCGGGCCGTCGCCCCGACAAGGCACGACAGCCCAAGGGGCGCCCCGCCGCGGCGGAGCGCCCCGGGCCCGGCTCCCGCACGACTACTCGCCGGACAACACCGCCCGCGCGGCGCTCCGCGCGTCCTCGGCCGTGTCCGCGGCACGGGCCGCCGACGCCGCGCGCTCGCACTGCGCCAGCGTGTATGTGGCCAGCGCCGCCCGCACATACGGGATCGACGCCGCACCCATCGACAAGGACGTGACCCCCAGCCCCGTCAGCACACACGCCAGCAACGGATCGGACGCCGCCTCACCGCACACCCCGCAACTCTTGCCCTCCGCCTTCGCCCCCTCGGCCGACAGCGCGACCAGGTCGAGCAACGCGGGCTGCCAGGGGTCCTGCAACCGGGCCACCGCCCCCACCTGGCGGTCCGCCGCGAAGGTGTACTGCGCCAGATCGTTCGTCCCCAGCGAAAGGAACTCCACCTCCTGAAGGATCGAACGCGCCCGCAGGGCCGCCGACGGGATCTCCACCATCGCCCCGAACTTCGCCCGCAGCCCCGCCGCACGGCACGCGTCCGCGAACGCCTTGGCGTCGACGCGGTCCGCCACCATCGGCGCCATCACCTCCAGATACACCGGAAGCCCCTCCGCGGCCTTCGCCAGCGCGGTCAGCTGGGTCCGCAGCACCTCCGGATGCTCCAGCAAGGACCGCAGCCCCCGCACACCCAGCGCGGGGTTCGGCTCATCGGCCGGCGTCAGGAAGGCCAGCGGCTTGTCGGCCCCCGCGTCCAGCACCCGGACGACGACCCGACCCTCCGGAAACGCCTCCAGCACCTGCCGGTACGCCACGATCTGCTTCTCCTGCGACGGCGCCTCGGCGCTGTCGTCGAGGAACAGGAACTCCGTACGGAACAGCCCCACCCCTTCCGCACCGGCCTCGACCGCGGCCGGGACATCCGCCGGACCCCCGATATTGGCCAGCAGCGGCACCTTGTGACCGTCGGACGTGGCCCCCGGACCGGTGGAGGCCGACAGCGCCGCCCGCCGCTCGGCCGCCGCGGCCTCCATCACGGCCCGCTTCTCGGCACCGGGGTCCACGAAGACCTCACCCGTGCTGCCGTCCACCGCGACCACGGTGCCCTCGGTGATCTCGCCCGCCCCGGGCAGCGCCACCACGGCGGGGACCCCGAGCGCCCGTGCCAGGATCGCGCTGTGGCTGGTCGGCCCGCCCTCCTCGGTCACGAAGCCGAGCACCAGGGACGGATCGAGCAGGGCGGTGTCCGCCGGTGCGAGATCCCGCGCGATGAGCACATACGGCTCGTCGCTGTCCGGCACGCCCGGCATCGGCACCCCCAGCAGCCGCGCGACGATACGGTTGCGCACATCGTCCAGGTCCGCGACCCGCCCGGCCAGATACTCACCGGCCCCGGCGAGCAGCGCGCGGTACGAGGCGAACGCGTCGTACACCGCGCGTTCGGCGCTGCTGCCGACCACGATCCGCCGTTCCACATCGGCGATCAGCTCCGGGTCCTGCGCCATGAGGGCCTGTGCTTCGAGCACCGCCTGGGCCTCCCCGCCGGCGAGGTTGCCGCGTGCGATCAGATCGGCGGCCACCGCTTCCACGGCCTGACGGGCCCGCCCCTGCTCGCGCTCCGCCTCCTCGGCGGGGATCTGCTTCGCGGGCGGTTCGAGGACCGCCGTCCCCATGTGCCGTACCTCGCCGATCGCCACACCGTGGCTCACGCCGACGCCTCGCAGCGTTGTCTCCATCTCACCGTCTCCGCTAGGTGCGGCGGGCCCTCCCGCCGGGATGATTGCCTGCCGTCGGTCTGACGGCACCCTGTGCTACTGCCAGTCGAAGAGCACGTCGCCCACCTTGACGTCCCCGCTCTCCGTGATGTCCGACAGCGAGTCCACCGTCGCCTCCAGCGCCACCACCGGACAGATCGGTGACTTCCCGGCGGCCTCGACCGCTACGGGGTCCCAGCGGATCACGGCCTGCCCGCGCTGCACGGTGTCCCCCTTGTTCACCAGCAGCTCGAAACCCTGACCGTTGAGCTGCACGGTGTCGATACCGAGATGGGTGAGCACACCGTGCCCGTCGCCGTCGACCACCACGAACGCGTGCGGATGCAGGGACACGACGACACCGGAGACGGGGGACACCGCCTCGGCGGGGACACGGTCGGGATCGATCGCCGTCCCCGGCCCCACCATCGCGCCGGAGAAGACGGGGTCCGGCACCTCGGTCAGTCCGATGGCACGGCCGGACACAGGGGCTGTCACGCTGGTCATGGGCAAGCCTCCCAGGCTGGGAATCACCGGGCCGTCACTGTCTGTCCAGGAACGGCGCACTGTTCAGCAGGGTAAGTCATGAAAAGTCCGGGTTCCGCATGAGAGCTCCCGGTTGGCGGAGCTGGAGGCCGGTGCACTGCTGATTTGCGCCTGCTGTCAAGCCCCCTGTACAGTCGTACTCCTGCCCGCAGCCGACCGCCTCTTCAGGCGCTTGTGTCAGGGCAGTCTCTATGAGAGTTCGATTCCCTTTCTTCGGATTCCCTTTCGCATGTCTGCGAGATGCGGGTCGGGGAGCGGAAAAAGACCTGGTAGAGTTTGAAACACCGAAGGGAAGCGCCCGGAGGAAAGCCTGAGCCGAATGGCTGGGGTGAGTACGAAGGAAGCGTCCGTTCCTTGAGAACTCAACAGCGTGCCAAAAGTCAACGCCAGATATGTTGATTACCCCGTTCCTTGCCGGACTTGTTCCGGTGGGGGCGAGGTTCCTTTGAAATACAACACAGCGAGGATGCTGTGGACGAGTTCGGGACTATTCCTCCCGGCTTGTTCCGCTCCCGTGGTGGTTGACCCGATTACGGGTACACATTCACGGAGAGTTTGATCCTGGCTCAGGACGAACGCTGGCGGCGTGCTTAACACATGCAAGTCGAACGATGAACCACTTCGGTGGGGATTAGTGGCGAACGGGTGAGTAACACGTGGGCAATCTGCCCTGCACTCTGGGACAAGCCCTGGAAACGGGGTCTAATACCGGATACGACCTGCCCTCGCATGGGGGTGGGTGGAAAGCTCCGGCGGTGCAGGATGAGCCCGCGGCCTATCAGCTTGTTGGTGAGGTAGTGGCTCACCAAGGCGACGACGGGTAGCCGGCCTGAGAGGGCGACCGGCCACACTGGGACTGAGACACGGCCCAGACTCCTACGGGAGGCAGCAGTGGGGAATATTGCACAATGGGCGAAAGCCTGATGCAGCGACGCCGCGTGAGGGATGACGGCCTTCGGGTTGTAAACCTCTTTCAGCAGGGAAGAAGCGAAAGTGACGGTACCTGCAGAAGAAGCGCCGGCTAACTACGTGCCAGCAGCCGCGGTAATACGTAGGGCGCGAGCGTTGTCCGGAATTATTGGGCGTAAAGAGCTCGTAGGCGGCTTGTCACGTCGATTGTGAAAGCCCGGGGCTTAACCCCGGGTCTGCAGGCGATACGGGCAGGCTAGAGTTCGGTAGGGGAGATCGGAATTCCTGGTGTAGCGGTGAAATGCGCAGATATCAGGAGGAACACCGGTGGCGAAGGCGGATCTCTGGGCCGATACTGACGCTGAGGAGCGAAAGCGTGGGGAGCGAACAGGATTAGATACCCTGGTAGTCCACGCCGTAAACGGTGGGCACTAGGTGTGGGCAACATTCCACGTTGTCCGTGCCGCAGCTAACGCATTAAGTGCCCCGCCTGGGGAGTACGGCCGCAAGGCTAAAACTCAAAGGAATTGACGGGGGCCCGCACAAGCGGCGGAGCATGTGGCTTAATTCGACGCAACGCGAAGAACCTTACCAAGGCTTGACATACACCGGAAAGCATCAGAGATGGTGCCCCCCTTGTGGTCGGTGTACAGGTGGTGCATGGCTGTCGTCAGCTCGTGTCGTGAGATGTTGGGTTAAGTCCCGCAACGAGCGCAACCCTTGTCCCGTGTTGCCAGCAACGGTTTCGGCCGGTTGGGGACTCACGGGAGACCGCCGGGGTCAACTCGGAGGAAGGTGGGGACGACGTCAAGTCATCATGCCCCTTATGTCTTGGGCTGCACACGTGCTACAATGGCCGGTACAATGAGCTGCGATACCGCGAGGTGGAGCGAATCTCAAAAAGCCGGTCTCAGTTCGGATTGGGGTCTGCAACTCGACCCCATGAAGTCGGAGTCGCTAGTAATCGCAGATCAGCATTGCTGCGGTGAATACGTTCCCGGGCCTTGTACACACCGCCCGTCACGTCATGAAAGTCGGTAACACCCGAAGCCGGTGGCCCAACCCCCTTGTGGGGAGGGAGCTGTCGAAGGTGGGACTGGCGATTAGGACGAAGTCGTAACAAGGTAGCCGTACCGGAAGGTGCGGCTGGATCACCTCCTTTCTAAGGAGCACTTCTCGGCTGCCGGGCTTGCCTGGTGGTCCAGAGGCCAGTTCATCGGCGAATGTCCGGTGCTGGTTGCTCATGGGTGGAACGTTGACTATTCGGTCCGGTTTCCGGGTCGGAGGCTTGCAAGTACTGTCCTTCACTTGTGGAGGGCGTGGAAAGCATGATCTCCGGGCGGGGTCGGGTCGGGCGCGCTGTTGGGTGTCTGAGGGCACGGCCGTACTGGTTTGTGTCTTCGGTTGCCGGCCCCGGTGAAAGTCTGCTTCGGCGGGCTGTGACGGGTGGTTGGTCGTTGTTTGAGAACTGCACAGTGGACGCGAGCATCTGTGGCCAAGTTTTTAAGGGCGCACGGTGGATGCCTTGGTACCAGGAACCGATGAAGGACGTGGGAGGCCACGATAGTCCCCGGGGAGCCGTCAACCAGGCTTTGATCCGGGGGTTTCCGAATGGGGAAACCCGGCAGTCGTCATGGGCTGTCACCCATGCCTGAACACATAGGGCATGTGGAGGGAACGCGGGGAAGTGAAACATCTCAGTACCCGCAGGAAGAGAAAACAACCGTGATTCCGGGAGTAGTGGCGAGCGAAACCGGATGAGGCTAAACCCTGTATGTGTGAGACCCGGCAGGGGTTGCATGCAGGGGGTTGTGGGATCTCTTTGGATCGGTCTGCCGGCCGGTCGGCGAGTTATAAACCGTTGGTGTAGGCGAAGGGCATGCGAAAGGCCCGGCGTAGAGGGTAAGACCCCCGTAGCTGAAACGTCAACGGCTCGTTGGAAGAGACACCCAAGTAGCACGGGGCCCGAGAAATCCCGTGTGAATCTGGCGGGACCACCCGCTAAGCCTAAATATTCCCTGGTGACCGATAGCGGATAGTACCGTGAGGGAATGGTGAAAAGTACCCCGGGAGGGGAGTGAAATAGTACCTGAAACCGTGTGCCTACAAGCCGTGGGAGCGTCGCATGCAAGCTTGCTTGCATGTCGTGACTGCGTGCCTTTTGAAGAATGAGCCTGCGAGTTTGCGGTGTGTTGCGAGGTTAACCCGTGTGGGGAAGCCGTAGCGAAAGCGAGTCCGAACAGGGCGATATAGTAGCGCGCTCAAGACCCGAAGCGGAGTGATCTAGCCATGGGCAGGTTGAAGCGGCTGTAAGAGGTCGTGGAGGACCGAACCCACCAGGGTTGAAAACCTGGGGGATGACCTGTGGTTAGGGGTGAAAGGCCAATCAAACTCCGTGATAGCTGGTTCTCCCCGAAATGCATTTAGGTGCAGCGTCGTGTGTTTCTTGCCGGAGGTAGAGCACTGGATAGGCGATGGGCCCTACCGGGTTACTGACCTTAGCCAAACTCCGAATGCCGGTAAGTGAGAGCGCGGCAGTGAGACTGTGGGGGATAAGCTCCATGGTCGAGAGGGAAACAGCCCAGAGCATCGACTAAGGCCCCTAAGCGTACGCTAAGTGGGAAAGGATGTGGAGTCGCACAGACAACCAGGAGGTTGGCTTAGAAGCAGCCACCCTTGAAAGAGTGCGTAATAGCTCACTGGTCTAGTGATTCCGCGCCGACAATGTAGCGGGGCTCAAGCGTACCGCCGAAGTCGTGTCATTGCAGCATGAGGGCCAACGCCCGCTGTGATGGGTAGGGGAGCGTCGTGTGCCGGGTGAAGCCGCGCCGTAAGGCAGTGGTGGACGGTTCACGAGTGAGAATGCAGGCATGAGTAGCGATACACACGTGGGAAACGTGTGCGCCGATTGACTAAGGGTTCCTGGGTCAAGCTGATCTGCCCAGGGTAAGTCGGGACCTAAGGCGAGGCCGACAGGCGTAGTCGATGGATAACCGGTTGATATTCCGGTACCCGCTGTGAAGCGTCAAACATCGAATCAGGCGATGCTAAGCCCGTGAAGCCGTTCCGGACCCTTCGGGGAAAGGAAAGTGGTGGAGCCGGTGACCCGGACTTGTAGTAGGTGAGTGATGGGGTGACGCAGGAAGGTAGTCCATCCCGGGCGGTGGTTGTCCCGGGGTAAGGGTGTAGGCCGAGTGGCAGGTAAATCCGCCGCTCATCAAGGCTGAGACCTGATGCCGAGCCGATTGTGGTGAAGTGGATGATCCTATGCTGTCGAGAAAAGCCTCTAGCGAGTTTCATGGCGGCCCGTACCCTAAACCGACTCAGGTGGTCAGGTAGAGAATACCGAGGCGTTCGGGTGAACTATGGTTAAGGAACTCGGCAAAATGCCCCCGTAACTTCGGGAGAAGGGGGGCCATTTCTGGTGATAGCACTTGCTGCTTGAGCTGGGGGTGGCCGCAGAGACCAGCGAGAAGCGACTGTTTACTAAAAACACAGGTCCGTGCGAAGCCGTAAGGCGATGTATACGGACTGACGCCTGCCCGGTGCTGGAACGTTAAGGGGACCGGTTAGCTCACTTTCGGGTGGGCGAGGCTGAGAACTTAAGCGCCAGTAAACGGCGGTGGTAACTATAACCATCCTAAGGTAGCGAAATTCCTTGTCGGGTAAGTTCCGACCTGCACGAATGGCGTAACGACTTCTCGACTGTCTCAACCATAGGCCCGGTGAAATTGCACTACGAGTAAAGATGCTCGTTTCGCGCAGCAGGACGGAAAGACCCCGGGACCTTTACTATAGTTTGATATTGGTGTTCGGTTCGGCTTGTGTAGGATAGGTGGGAGACTTTGAAGCGGCCACGCCAGTGGTTGTGGAGTCGCTGTTGAAATACCACTCTGGTCGTGCTGGATGTCTAACCTGGGTCCGTGATCCGGATCAGGGACAGTGTCTGATGGGTAGTTTAACTGGGGCGGTTGCCTCCTAAAGAGTAACGGAGGCGCCCAAAGGTTCCCTCAGCCTGGTTGGTAATCAGGTGTTGAGTGTAAGTGCACAAGGGAGCTTGACTGTGAGACCGACGGGTCGAGCAGGGACGAAAGTCGGGACTAGTGATCCGGCGGTGGCTTGTGGAAGCGCCGTCGCTCAACGGATAAAAGGTACCCCGGGGATAACAGGCTGATCTTCCCCAAGAGTCCATATCGACGGGATGGTTTGGCACCTCGATGTCGGCTCGTCGCATCCTGGGGCTGGAGTCGGTCCCAAGGGTTGGGCTGTTCGCCCATTAAAGCGGTACGCGAGCTGGGTTTAGAACGTCGTGAGACAGTTCGGTCCCTATCCGCTGCGCGCGCAGGAGTCTTGAGAAGGGCTGTCCCTAGTACGAGAGGACCGGGACGGACGAACCTCTGGTGTGCCAGTTGTCCTGCCAAGGGCATGGCTGGTTGGCTACGTTCGGGAGGGATAACCGCTGAAAGCATCTAAGCGGGAAGCCTGCTTCGAGATGAGGACTCCCACCCACTTGATGGGGTAAGGCTCCCAGTAGACGACTGGGTTGATAGGCCAGATATGGAAGCCGGGTGACCGGTGGAGTTGACTGGTACTAATAGGCCGAGGGCTTGTCCTCAGTTGCTCGCGTCCACTGTGTTGGTTCTGAAACCACGAACAACCAACACCCCCCTGCCCCGACCCAAATCTTGGGTTGTGTGGGCCGGTGGGGGTGTGCGGGGTGTGTTTCGTAGTGTTTCGGTGGTCATAGCGTGAGGGAAACGCCCGGTTACATTCCGAACCCGGAAGCTAAGCCTTACAGCGCCGATGGTACTGCAGGGGGGACCCTGTGGGAGAGTAGGACACCGCCGAACTAACTTTATATGAAGGCCGTGGTCTTCAAGAGAACTTGTTTCTCTTGAAGACCACGGCCTTCTTTGCGTTCCCGGATAATTCTTCGCTTTCGGACTTGTTCCACTCCGCCTTCCGATGCCGGCCAGGGCGGCGTCGACCCCTCCGTGTCGGAACGCAGCCTCAGGACTGTATGGTCAGGAGGTTATCGTTGACTCGTTCTCACAGGAGGCCCCCGGGTGGAGGTCCAGGAGACGCGTGTCCAGACGGACCGGGTCCTCACCATCCCCAACATCCTCAGCATGGCGCGCCTTCTCGGTGTACCGCTCTTCCTGTGGTTGATCCTGCGGCCGGAGTTCGGGGGGCCCAAGAGCGACGGCTGGGCGCTGCTCGTCCTGATGCTCAGCGGCATCAGCGACTATCTCGACGGAAAACTCGCCCGCCGCTGGAACCAGGTCAGCAAGCTCGGCAGACTGCTGGACCCCGCGGCCGACCGGCTCTACATTCTGTCTACACTGGTCGGCCTGACCTGGCGTGAGATCCTGCCGCTCTGGTTGACAGCCGTACTGCTCGCTCGTGAACTCGTGCTGCTCGTGATGGTCGGCATCCTCAGACGCCACGGGTATCCGCCGCCCCAGGTCAACTTCCTGGGCAAGGCGGCCACCTTCAACCTGATGTGTGCGTTCCCCCTGCTGCTGCTGGGTGACGGAAACGGCTGGATCGCGTCACTCGCCGCAGTTTTCGGATGGGCGTTCGCAGGATGGGGTACAACCCTGTATTGGTGGGCAGGAGTCCTGTACATGGTGCAGGTCCGTCGGCTTGTCCGGGCGGACACCATGGCCGGCTGAGCCCTCCGAATGGTGCGACGGTGTTGGCCTGATGGCCCGCAGTGGATTTGTGCGGGACAATTGGACGGGTGCAGTCGGCTTACCGTCGTCTCTCAAGGAGGACGCTTCCGACATGAAGGCCGTCGTGATGGCCGGTGGCGAAGGCACGCGCCTTCGCCCGATGACCTCAAGCATGCCCAAGCCGCTCCTGCCGGTGGTCAACCGGCCGATCATGGAGCATGTGCTGCGGCTGCTGAAAAGGCATGGGCTCACCGAGACTGTCGTCACTGTCCAGTTCCTCGCCTCACTCGTCAAGAACTACTTCGGCGACGGCGAAGAACTCGGCATGGACTTGACCTATGCCAACGAGGAGAAGCCACTCGGTACCGCCGGCAGTGTGAAGAACGCGGAAGAAGCGCTCAAAGACGACGCGTTTCTGGTCATCTCCGGTGACGCCCTCACCGATTTCGACCTGACCGAACTGATCAACTTCCACAAGGAGAAGGGTGCCCTCGTCACGGTCTGTCTGACGCGTGTGCCCAATCCGCTGGAGTTCGGCATCACCATCGTCGACGAGGAAGGCAAGGTCGAGCGGTTCCTGGAGAAGCCGACCTGGGGCCAGGTCTTCTCCGACACCGTGAACACCGGCATCTATGTGATGGAGCCGGAGGTCTTCGACTATGTCGAGGCCGACACCTCCGTCGACTGGTCGGGTGATGTCTTCCCGCAGCTGATGAAGGAAGGCAAGCCCATCTACGGCTTCATCGCCGAGGGCTACTGGGAGGACGTCGGCACCCACGAAAGCTATGTGAAGGCCCAGGCCGACGTACTGGAACGCAAGGTCGACGTCGAACTCGACGGATTCGAGATCTCGCCCGGGGTCTGGGTCGCGGAGGGTGCGGAGGTGCACCCCGACGCCGTGCTGCGGGGGCCGCTGTACATCGGTGACTACGCCAAGGTCGAAGCGGACGTCGAGATCCGCGAGCACACCGTCGTGGGTTCGAACGTGGTCGTGAAGACCGGTGCGTTCCTGCACAAGGCCGTGCTCCACGACAACGTCTACATCGGGCAGCACAGCAATCTGCGTGGCTGTGTCATCGGCAAGAACACCGACATCATGCGGGCCGCGCGGATCGAGGACGGCGCCGTCATCGGTGACGAGTGCCTCGTCGGTGAAGAATCGATTGTCCAGGGCAATGTGCGGGTGTACCCGTTCAAGACGATCGAGGCGGGCGCGTTCGTCAACACCTCGGTCATCTGGGAGTCCCGGGGGCAGGCGCATCTCTTCGGCGCGCGCGGAGTGAGCGGCATCCTGAATGTCGAGATCACTCCGGAGCTGGCCGTACGGCTCGCGGGTGCCTATGCCACGACCCTGAAGAAGGGCTCGACGGTCACCACGGCCCGGGACCACTCCCGAGGTGCCCGTGCGCTCAAACGGGCGGTCATCTCCGCGTTGCAGGCTAGCGCCATCGACGTCCGGGACCTGGAGAACGTCCCGCTGCCCGTGGCACGTCAGCAGACCGCGCGGGGAAGCGCCGGCGGCATCATGATCCGTACGTCACCCGGGGTGCCGGACTCCGTGGACATCATGTTCTTCGACGGCCGCGGGGCGGATCTCTCCCAGGCGAGCCAGCGCAAACTCGACCGGGTGTACGCGCGCCAGGAATATCGTCGCGCGTTCCCCGGTGAGATCGGCGATCTGCACTTCCCTGCCAGCGTCTTCGACTCCTACACGGGCTCGCTCCTGCGGAACGTCGACACCAGCGGGATCGCCGAGGCCGGACTGAAGGTCGTGGTCGACGCGTCGAACGGCAGCGCGGGACTGGTCCTGCCGAGCCTCCTCGGGAAACTGGGCGTGGACTCGCTCGTGATCAACCCCGGCCTGGACGAGGCGCGGCCCACCGAGACGGCGGACGCCAGGCGATCGGGTCTGGTGCGGCTCGGGGAGATCGTGGCATCGGCGCGCGCGGCGTTCGGGGTGCGTTTCGACCCGGTCGGCGAGCGGGTGTCGCTGGTGGACGAGAAGGGCCGGATCGTCGAGGACGACCGGGCGCTGCTGGTGATGCTCGACCTGGTGGCGGCGGAGCGCCGCAGCGGCCGGGTGGCGTTGCCGGTGACGACGACCCGGATCGCGGAGCAGGTCGCGGCCTATCACGGCACGCAGGTCGACTGGACGACGACGTCCCCCGACGATCTGACCCGGGTGGGCCGTGAGGAGTCCACGATCTTCGGTGGTGACGGCCGCGGTGGCTTCATCGTGCCGGAGTTCAGCAGCGTCTTCGACGGCGCTGCGGCCTTCGTCCGACTGATCGGTCTGGTCGCGCGCACCCAGCTCACGCTGAGTCAGATCGACGCGCGGATCCCGCGGGCCCATGTGCTCAAGCGCGATGTGGCGACCCCGTGGGCCGTGAAGGGCCTCGTCATGCGCCGGGTGGTCGAGGAGGCCGGGGACCGGTCGGTGGACACGACCGACGGTGTCCGGGTGGTCGAGACGGACGGCCGCTGGGTGCTGGTCCTGCCGGACCGGGCCGAGGCGGTCACCCATCTGTGGGCCGAGGGACCGGACGACGCCTCCGCGCAGGCACTGCTCGACGAGTGGTCGGCGGTGGTGGAGAGCGCCGGCGAGTGAGCGCGGGGATCACCCGCGCGAGTAGCCCGTAACGCATCAAACGTACGTCTTTCGTGTGCCGGACAGTGCCCCTCCTGGGCGCTGTCCGGCGGTGTCCCAGGGCCATTCGGAGGAATGGGCGCCGACGTGCGACGATGTGCGGCATGCCGCAGCCGCCCCCCGTTCGGAGCAGTTCTTCGCGTCCCCGGCGCCCGGACGCGTCCATGTCGCTGCTCACCAATGTCATGGACCACAGCCTGGACGACGGCTACGCGGAGGCGGCGGCGAGGAAGCGGGCGCAGGGCGGCGGCGGAGGGCTGCCGAA
Source organism: Streptomyces uncialis (assembly GCF_036250755.1). Classification (NCBI taxonomy): domain Bacteria; kingdom Bacillati; phylum Actinomycetota; class Actinomycetes; order Kitasatosporales; family Streptomycetaceae; genus Streptomyces; species Streptomyces uncialis. The sequence continues at coordinate 7,853,821 of NZ_CP109583.1, forward strand.
GACGCTGCGGGCCCGGCTCGGGCTCGGGGCGGGACTCGTGCTCGCGGCGCTCGTCGTCACGGTGGGGGCCGCGCAGGCCCGGGTCACGGCGCCGGTGATCGCCAAGGAGCGCGAGGAACTGATCGACCGGATCGAGGACGAGACCGCCGCCGCGGACAAGCTGGAGAAGAACGTCGACACCCTCCGTGACGACGTCGACGACCGCAGGCGCGAGGCGCTCCGGCACGAGGAAGGCGCCGACGACCTCATCGGTGTGCTCGCGGGCTCCGCGGCCGTGCACGGACCCGGCGTCAAACTGTCGGTGGACGACGCCAAGGAGGCGGACGGCAACGGCGACGGTCCCCGCGGGACGTCCGGTTTCTCCGACACGGGCCGGGTCAAGGACCGCGACCTGCAACGCGTCGTCAACGGACTGTGGCAGTCCGGGGCGGAGGCCGTCTCGATCAACGGGCAGCGGCTCACGGCCCTGTCCGCGATCCGGGCGGCGGGCGACGCCATACTCGTCGACAACCGGCCCCTGGTGCCGCCTTACACCATCCTCGCCGTGGGCGACGGAGAACGGCTGAGCACCCGGTTCCAGAACAGCCCCGACGGTCTCTACCTGAACGCTCTCCAGGAGAACTTCGGGGTGCGGACCGGGATCTCCACGCACAAGGAGCTTCGGCTGCCCGCGGCGCCGAGCGTGATCGTCCGTACAGCACAGCCGAGAACAGAGAAGGGCACACAGTGATCGCCGTACTGGGCCTCGTCCTGGGAGTCGTTGCCGGACTGCTGGTCCGGCCCGAAGTCCCGGCGGTGGTCGAGCCGTATCTTCCGATCGCCGTGGTCGCGGCGCTGGACGCCGTGTTCGGGGGCCTGCGGGCGATGCTCGACGGTATCTTCGACGACAAGGTGTTCGTGGTCTCGTTCCTGTCGAACGTGGTCGTGGCGGCTCTGATCGTGTTCCTGGGGGACGAGTTGGGTGTGGGTGCCCAGCTGTCCACCGGTGTGGTCGTGGTGCTCGGCATCCGTATCTTCTCCAACGCCGCCGCGATCCGGCGGCATGTGTTCCGGGCGTGAGGCCGATGAACAGCGAAGAGAACCCCGACCACCGGCTGAGCAGGGAACTGCCCGCCGAGGTGCCCGCGCCGCCCGCCGGGAGCGATCCGGCGGCCTCCGGCGCCCCCGGCGCCGGGGAAAAGGGCCTGACGGGCCGACAGCGCCTCGCGAAGGGCCTCTGGCCGCCGCGCTTCAGCCGGGCCCAGCTCATCGTGGCCCTGCTGCTCGCGGGGCTCGGGTTCGGACTCGCGGTCCAGGTCGCGTCCACCAGCGACAGCAATGTGCTGCGTGGCGCCAGACAGGAGGATCTCGTGCGCATCCTCGATGAACTGGATGACCGAACTCAACGTCTAGATGATGAGAAGCGTCGCCTGGAAGGCCAGCGGACCGAGCTGGAGACCAGCTCGGACCAGGCCGAGGAGGCGCGTAAGCAGACGGTCGAGAGGGAGAAGCAACTGGGCGTCCTCGCGGGCACGGTGGGGGCCGAGGGCCCGGGTATCACCATGGCTGTCACCGACGCACGCGGGGCCGTGGAGGCGCGTATGCTCCTCGACGCCGTCCAGGAACTGCGCGCGGCGGGAGCCGAGGCCATCCAGGTCAACGGGGTGCGCGTGGTGGCCGGCACCTATCTCTCGGACGGCGGCGGCGAAGGGGTGAGCGTGGACGGCACCGACATCCGCCCGCCGTACCGGTTCAAGGTGATCGGGCGCCCGCAGGATCTGGAGCCGGCGCTCAACATTCCCGGGGGTGTGGTGCAGACTCTGGAGAAGGAGCAGGCCGGCGTGACGGTGACACGCGCGGAGAAGATCATCGTTGACGCCTTGCGACCGGCGAAGCGGCCTGACTACGCTCGGTCGTCCTCGGAGTGAACCGGTGAGCGTGAAGGTCACTCCCCGAGGGCATGTGGTTGCGGGGGGTCGGCGCACCGGAAGGACGGTGCGTGGTGGAAACTGTCCGGTGGGTACGGACGTTGTGAAGATGTCCGGGTCGGCAGGTGTGTGCAATCAGGGTTCGTCCTGCCCCACGGGCGGGTCTGTTTCGGTCAAGGGGAATCGCCCGTGAAGTTGTTTGCGAAGTTGTTCGGCAAGAGCGCACGCCAGGACCGTGGCAATGCCACGGCCCGGCATCGTGCGCCGCGCTCCGGTGACGAGGGGCAGTCGGGCGAGCGCCCGCTGTTCCGTGATCAGGTCGGTGCGCCAGGTGGTGACATCCCGGGTGGACCGGGCGCGTCGTCCGGCGACCCGGCCTCGGCCGGCCGCATAGGTTTCGGGGATTCTTCGGCCCCGGGTGCGGGTGGCGGGTTCGCTCCGGACCCGTACGGGTCCCCTGGCGGGCAGCGGCAGGAGGGTCAGTCCATGCCCCTGGTGTGTACGAGGTGCGGCAACCGGAACGCGGAGGCGAGCCGTTTCTGCTCCAACTGCGGCGCGCCGCTGCGCGGGGGCGCCGAGCGTCCCTCGGAGACGACCTCGACCATCTCGATCTCGGGTCTGGAGGCGTACGACGCGGAGGTCACGGGCCAGACCCCGTCGCCTTCCCTGTCGCCCGAGGCCCAGGCCGCGGTGGACGCGCTGCCGCTCGGTTCGGCGCTCCTGGTGGTGCGGCGGGGGCCGAACTCCGGCAGCCGCTTCCTGCTGGACGGTGAGCTGACGACCGCGGGGCGTCACCCGCAGAGCGACATCTTCCTGGACGATGTGACGGTGTCGCGCCGCCATGTGGAGTTCCGTCGCGGGACGGACGGTCTGTTCACGGTCTCCGACGTCGGCAGCCTCAACGGCACCTACGTCAACCGTGAGCGGATCGACGAGGTCCGGCTCTCCAACGGTGACGAGGTCCAGATCGGCAAGTACCGGCTGGTCTTCTACGCGAGCCAGCGGGGTATCTGACCCCCGGGGAAGGCCCCATGCTTCACACACCGAGCGGCGGTGCCGGGCACGGCGCCGCCGCCGCGGACGGTCGTCTGATGAGTATCGGCACCGTGCTGAACACCCTGCGGGACGAGTTCCCCGAGGTCACCATCTCCAAGATCCGTTTCCTGGAGGCCGAGGGGCTCGTCGAGCCGCAGCGCACCGCCTCGGGGTACCGGAAGTTCGGTCCGCGGGACGTCGAGCGGCTCGCACAGGTCCTGCGGATGCAGCGGGACCACTATCTGCCGCTCAGGGTGATCCGTGAGCATCTGGACGCCGTGGAGCGCGGTGAGGCCCTGCCGCTGCCGTCGCCCGGCCCCGCGGCGGGTGAGCCGGCCGACGAGAGCCGTTCCCCGGGTCTGCCGGGCGCACCGGCCCCGACGGCCGCACGGGTCGGCCGGGACGAGCTGCTGGCCGCCGCCGGGGTCGGTGAGTCCGAGCTGGCCGAATGGGAGTCGTACGGCCTGGTGGCGCCCTTGCCGGACGGTGGGTACGACGCCGAGGCCGTCACCGTGGCGACCCTGGTGCTCGAACTCGGCAGATTCGGTATCGAACCCCGTCATCTGCGGGCCATGAAGGCGTCCGCCGACCGGGACGCCGGCCTGGTGGACCAGGTCGTGGCCCCCTTGCGGCGGCATCGCAACCCCCAGACCAGGGTCCACGCCCAGGCCCGTACCAGGGAGCTGGCGGAGCTCACCGTACGGCTTCATTCGGCCCTTGTGCAGACGGCCCTCGGGGTGCGTTTGCCCTGACATGACCCCTGATCCGGGGGTGCGTGGGGCCGGTGGCCGGAGTGCCCGACTACCCAAAGGTGCCGGGCACGGCCTAGGGTTGCTGTGTGAACGAGCTCGACGTCGTAGGTGTCCGGGTCGAAATGCCCTCCAACCAACCGATCGTGCTTCTGCGTGAAGTGGGAGGCGACCGCTACCTCCCCATCTGGATCGGGCCTGGGGAGGCGACGGCGATCGCCTTCGCCCAGCAGGGCATGGCCCCCGCACGGCCGCTGACCCACGACCTGTTCAAGGACGTGCTGGAGGCCGTCGGCCAGGAGCTCAGTGAAGTGCGCATCACGGACCTCCGCGAAGGCGTCTTCTACGCGGAGCTGGTCTTCGCGAGCGGCGTCGAGGTCAGTGCCCGTCCGTCCGACGCCATAGCGCTGGCGCTGCGTACCGGTACGCCGATCTACGGCAGCGACGGTGTCCTGGACGACGCCGGGATCGCGATCCCGGACGAGCAGGAGGACGAGGTCGAGAAGTTCCGTGAGTTCCTCGACCAGATCTCGCCGGAGGACTTCGGTACCAACAGCCAGTGACGGCAGGAACCCGCGTCGGTGATCCACACGACCGGCCGGTTCCCGAGGGTCGATCCGGTGACGGGCCGACCCTCTCGGCACATTCGGCTAGCCTTTCCCCACAGCCGGACACGGGAAACCACTCGTAGGGTGATTATCACTCGGCGTGGCGAGTGTGGCGATCGTTGACGCACCCCGAGTGACTGCCTACCGTCGGGAGGGCAGGTCAAGGACGGAGGTCGGCGTGAGAAGCAGCGGCGACGGTACGGCCGGGGGTGCCCCCGGGCGGTTCCTGGGGGAGGGTGGTCCGTACGCGCTCGACAGTGGTCCGACAGGTCATACGGCCGTTCGGCCGACGGCCGTGCCCGGTGACGAGGGCGGTACGGCGGAACAGGTCGGATACCGGGGGCCCACGGCGTGCGCGGCGGCGGGCATCACCTATCGGCAGCTCGACTACTGGGCCCGTACGGGACTCGTGGAGCCCAGTGTGCGGCCCGCCTACGGGTCGGGGACCCAGCGGCTCTACAGCTTCCGGGACGTGGTCGTCCTCAAGGTGGTCAAGCGCTTCCTCGACACGGGCGTGTCCCTCCAGAACATCCGCGCCGCCGTGCGCCATCTACGGGAGCGCGGACTGCGCGACCTGGAGCGCATGACGCTCATGAGCGACGGCGCCACGGTCTACGAGTGCACCTCGCCCGACGAGGTCCACAAGCTGCTCCAGGGCGGCCAGGGGATCTTCGGGATCGCGGTGGGCGTGGTGTGGCAGGACGTCGACACCGCGCTGTCCCAGCTGCACGGCGAGCGCGTCGACACCGGCGAGACGCTGGTCGGACACAATCCGGGCGACGAGCTGGCCCGCCGTCGCAACCGCGCGGTCTGAACCACGGGCGGGGCCCCGGCCCCGCCCGGCGTGCCGTCCGCGGCCGGCGCGGCATTGTCAGTGCCGTAGGGCAGCATCGGAAGGGTGAGGAACGAGCCCACCATCCTGCATCTGGACATGGACGCCTTCTACGCTTCGGCGGAGCAGGCGTCCAAGCCCAGTCTGCGCGGCAAGGCCGTGGTGGTGGGAGGTCTCGGCCCCCGGGGAGTGGTGGCCACCGCCTCGTACGAGGCGCGGCGGTTCGGGGTGCACTCGGCGATGCCGACCGCCCAGGCACGCAGGCTCGCGCCCAACGCCGCCTACCTCGTGCCGCGCTTCGGTTTCTACCGTGACATCAGCGAGCGGGTCATGGGGCTGCTGCGGGAGTTGTCGCCGCTGGTGGAGCCGCTCAGCCTGGACGAGGCCTTCGTGGACCTGAAGGCGGGCGGGGTCGCCTCGGACGAGGTGTCCGCGCGGGCCGTGGGGGAGCGGCTGCGTGCCGATATCCGCGCCGTCACGGGGCTGACGGGCTCGGTGGGGATCGCCGCCTCCAAGATGCTCGCCAAGATCGCGTCGGAGGAGGCCAAGCCGGACGGGCTGGTGCTGATACACGCGGGCACCGAGCGGGCGCTGCTCGCGCCGATGGCGGTCCGGGTGCTGCCCGGGGTCGGGCCCGCCACCGGGGACCATCTGCGCCGGGCGGGCATCACCACGGTCGGTGAGCTGGCGGAGGCGGGCGAGGACGAGCTGGTCCGGATGCTGGGGAAGTCCCACGGGGCGGGGCTGTACGCGATGGCGCTCGCCCGCGACGACCGGCCGGTGGTGGCGGAGCGGGAGACGAAGTCGGTCTCCGTCGAGGACACCTACGACGTGGACATCCATGACCGCACCCGGGTCCGCCTGGAGGTCCAGCGGCTCGCCGCCCGCTGTGTGGGGCGGCTGCGGGCCTCCGGCCACTCGGGACGCACCGTGGTCCTCAAGGTCCGCCGCTACGACTTCTCCACCCTGACCCGCTCCGAGACGCTCCGGGGCCCCACCGACGACCCGTCGGTCGTCCAGGAGGCCGCCGCGCGGCTGCTGGAGTCGGTCGACACCACGGGCGGGGTGCGACTGCTGGGGGTGGGGGTCAGCGGTCTCGCGGACTACACCCAGGAAGACCTCTTCGCGCAGGCGGCGGGTGCGCGGGCCGCCGCCGAGGCGGCGGAGCGGACCGGCAGGGCGGACGCGGCGGCGAGGGCGGAGTCGGCGGACGAGGGCCAGGCCAGGGGGGCCGGGCCGGACGGGTCGCTGATCCATGAGGCGGGTGAGAAGGGTGAGCAGGGCGCCGGCGGGCCCGCCGGGGCGGCGGCCGGGGAGGGCGTAGCGGCGGAGCGGGGGTTCGGTGAGCCGCCGGTGGCGCCGGTGGAGCGGCGGTGGCCGGCCGGGCACGACGTACGGCATGCCGTGCACGGGCCCGGGTGGGTGCAGGGGAGCGGGGTGGGCAGGGTGACCGTGCGTTTCGAGACCCCGCAGTCGGCGCCCGGCCGGGTACGGACGTTCGCCGTCGACGACCGCGACCTGGAGCTGTCCGAGCCGGTGGCGCTGGTGCTTGAGCAGGTACCGCTGGCGGTCGAGCCGGAACCGGAACCGGGGGCGGGGCCGGGGGAGGGGCAGCAACCGGAGGCGGAACGGGGGCAGGGCCGTGGGGCGGAGCCGGAGGCGGAACGGGGGCCTGGGGCGGAGTCCGGACCCGGGGCGGAGTCCGGACCCGGGGCGGGGTCGTCCGTAGCGGATTCGTCGGCCTCGGCCGCTTCGCCCGGGGGCGGGTGACAGGGGGCGGGTGTCGTGGGCGGTGCCGCGCCGGGCTAGCCGTCGTCGGACGGTCGGTCTTCCTCGGCTGTGCCCGCGATCCGGCCGAAGTCCCGGTCGGGGGGTGTGCCGGAGCCGGAGGCCGCGATGTTCAGTCCGTAGTGGTGGTAGAGCTGGAGCTCCTGCTCCGGTGACAGATGGCGGCCCACCCCGAAGTCCGGCGCGTCCCTGATCAGGCCGCGCTCGAAGGGCACCCGCAGCGTGCCCGCCACCAGCTCGCTGGGCTCCAGCGGGACGAAGGCGTCCCGGCTGAACAGCCCGGTCCGTATCGCGGCCCACTCCGGTACGCCGGTGGCATCGTCCAGGTACACCTCGTCGACCGTGCCGAGCTTCGTGCCGTGGAGGTCGAACGCCTTGCGGCCGATCAGGTTGCGCGGATCGATATCGGTCTGCACGTGCCCTCCCGCTCGTCGCAAATCATCCGTAAGCACTACGAAAGAGCAGAATCACGGTCGCGGCCACTCGAAGGCCCGTGCGAGGGTCCCGCTGGTAGGCTGGCAGGCGGCTGTCGACCCTGTGCGGGAGAGTTCCCCGGCTGACGGCCGGGGGCGCCGAAGGAGCAAATCCTCCCCGGAATCTCTCAGGCCCCCAGTACCGCACGGGTGAGGTCACTCTGGAAAGCAGGGCGGGAGTTCCACGACCCCCGCCCTCACCGACGGTGAAAGCCGGGTCCTGGCCCGGTGAAGCTCTCAGGTCGAGATGACAGAGGGGGAGGCCGTCGGGCACCCGCGCCGTGGTGCCCTCGCAGGTCGCGCAGACCAGGAGGCCTCCGCCATGACAGCCAACCGTCCCACGCTCTCCCGTCTCGAACAGGGCATTCCCTTCGAGCGGCGGCACATCGGCCCCGACGTGGAGGCCCGTGCCAAGATGCTCGCGCAGGTCGGGTACGGCTCGCTGGACGAACTGACGGCCGCCGCCGTACCGGATGTGATCAAGAACGCCGAGGCGCTGGCCCTCCCCGGGGCCCGTACCGAGGCCGAGGTCCTCGCCGAGCTGCGCTCCCTCGCGGACCGCAACCAGGTGCTCGGTTCCATGATCGGGCTCGGCTACCACGGTACGTTCACCCCGCCGGTCATCCTCCGCAACGTCATGGAGAACCCGGCCTGGTACACCGCCTACACCCCGTACCAGCCGGAGATCTCGCAGGGCCGGCTGGAGGCGCTGCTGAACTTCCAGACCGTGGTCGCCGAACTGACCGGGCTGCCCACCTCCGGGGCGTCCCTGCTGGACGAGGGGACCGCCGCCGCCGAGGCCATGGCCCTGTCCCGGCGGGTCGGCAAGGTGAAGGACGGTGTCTTCCTGATCGACGCCGACACCCTGCCGCAGACCACCGCCGTCATCCGGACCCGTGCCGAACCCACCGGGGTCGAGGTCGTCGTCGCCGATCTGTCCGCCGGGATCCCGGACGAGGTCGCCGAACGCGGGGTCACCGGGGTCCTCCTCCAGTACCCGGGCGCCTCCGGCGCGGTCCGTGATCTGCGGACCGTCATCGAGCAGGCCCATGAGCTGGGCGCGATCGTCACCGTCGCCGCCGACCTCCTGGCGCTCACCCTGCTCACCCCGCCCGGTGAGCTGGGCGCCGACATCGCCGTCGGCACCACCCAGCGCTTCGGTGTGCCGATGGGCTTCGGCGGACCGCACGCGGGCTTCATGGCCGTCCAGGAGAAGTTCGCCCGCAATCTGCCCGGCAGGCTCGTCGGCGTCTCCGTCGACAGCGACGGCCACCAGGCGCTCCGGCTCGCGCTCCAGACCCGTGAGCAGCACATCCGCCGGGAGAAGGCCACCAGCAACATCTGCACCGCGCAGGTGCTGCTCGCGGTGATGGCCGGGATGTACGCCGTCTACCACGGCCCCGAGGGGCTGCGGACCATCGCCCGGCGCACCCACCGCTACGCCGCGATCCTCGCCGCCGGTCTGCGGCACGCCGGGGTCGAGATCGTGCACGGCGCCTACTTCGACACCCTCACCGCGCGGGTGCCGGGCGAGGCGGAGCGGATCGTGGCCGCCGCCCGCGAGGACGGTGTCAATCTGCGTCTCGTCGACGCCGACCACATCGGCATCGCCTGCGACGAGACGACGACCCGCGCCCAGCTCGGCGTCGTGTGGAGCGCGTTCGGCGCGGAGGCGGACATCGAGGCGCTCGACGCGTCGACCGCCGACACCCTGCCCGGCACACTGCTGCGCTCCGACGACTATCTCGCGCACCCCGTCTTCCAGCAGTACCGCTCCGAGACGTCGATGCTGCGCTATCTGCGCAAGCTGTCGGACCGTGACTACGCGCTGGACCGCGGCATGATTCCGCTCGGTTCCTGCACGATGAAGCTGAACGCGACCACCGAGATGGAGCCGGTGACCTGGCCGGAGTTCGGTCAGCTGCACCCGTTCGCGCCCGCCGAGCAGGCACAGGGCTATCTCACCCTGATCCATGAGCTGGAGGACCGGCTCGCCGAGGTCACCGGCTACGACAAGGTGTCCCTCCAGCCGAACGCGGGCTCCCAGGGCGAGCTGGCCGGACTGCTCGCGGTCCGCGGCTACCACCGGGCGAACGGCGACGAACAGCGTACGGTCTGCCTCATCCCGTCCTCGGCGCACGGCACCAACGCGGCGAGCGCCGTGATGGCCGGGATGAAGGTCGTCGTCGTGCGGACCGCCGACGACGGTGAGGTCGACGTCGAGGACCTGCGGGCCAAGATCGAGCGGCACCGTGACGAGCTGGCCGTCCTGATGATCACCTATCCGTCCACGCACGGGGTGTTCGAGGAGCATGTCGCCGACATCTGCGCGCAGGTGCACGACGCCGGTGGCCAGGTCTATGTGGACGGCGCCAACCTCAACGCCCTGGTCGGGCTCGCCAAGCCGGGCCGGTTCGGCGGCGATGTCTCGCATCTGAACCTGCACAAGACCTTCTGCATCCCGCACGGCGGTGGCGGTCCCGGGGTGGGCCCGGTCGCCGTCCGTTCGCATCTGGCGCCGTATCTGCCGAACCACCCGCTCCAGCCCGAGGCAGGTCCCGAGACGGGCGTCGGCCCGGTCTCCGCCGCCCCGTGGGGTTCCGCGGGCATCCTGCCGATCTCCTGGGCGTACGTCCGGCTCATGGGCGGTGAGGGGCTCAAGCGGGCCACCCAGGTCGCCGTGCTGTCCGCGAACTACGTGGCCAAGCGGCTGGAGCCGCACTACCCCGTGCTCTACACGGGCCCGGGCGGTCTCGTCGCGCACGAGTGCATCATCGATCTGCGTCCGCTGACCAAGGCGACCGGGGTGAGCGTCGACGATGTCGCCAAGCGCCTTGTCGACTACGGCTTCCACGCGCCGACCATGTCGTTCCCGGTGGCCGGCACGCTGATGATCGAGCCGACGGAGAGCGAGGACCTGCGCGAGCTGGATCGTTTCTGTGAGGCGATGATCGCGATTCGCGCGGAGATCGAGAAGGTCGGCTCGGGCGAGTGGCCCGCCGAGGACAACCCGCTGAGGGGCGCGCCGCACACCGCGCGCGCACTGTCGGGCGACTGGGAGCACGCGTACACCCGGGAGGAGGCGGTCTTCCCCGCCGGTGTCTCTCCCGCGGACAAGTACTGGCCGCCGGTGCGCCGGATCGACCAGGCGTACGGCGACCGCAATCTCGTCTGCTCCTGCCCGCCGCTGGACGCGTACGAGGACTGATCCTCCACGGGAGGCGTCGCGGAACCGTTGTCACCGGGGCCGTTCCGGAGGTGTCCGGAGCGGCCCCGTCCGGTCGCCGTGCTGGTACGTGTCACCTGTTCCGCGACCTGGGAACGGGTGACGGGCGCGTGGGGAACCGGACGGTGGACCGGATGCTGTTGCGCCGGGCCGCCGTCGGAGCTCGGGCGGCCCTCAGGCGGCGGTCATCGCCCCCATCGGGCGGTGCGGGGCGATGATCTCGCCGTTCGGCAGCAGTTCACCGGTGTCCTCGAAGACGAGGACGCCGTTGCAGAGCAGGCTCCATCCCTGTTCCGGGTGGTGCGCGGTGAGGAGCGCGGCCTCACGGTCGGCGGATTCTGCTGACGGGCACGCTGGCTGATGCTGGCACATGGTGGATGAGTTCTTTCGCTGCGATGTGAAGTCTGTCCTGCGGCTCGACTCGTTGCTCATGGCCGCCCCCCGTATCCTCGGTCCGGTTACCCCAGTGTTGCCCCACGGAAGTGATTCCGCAGGGATTTCGCGGCAGCAGGTTCTTACTCGTCAGAGACGTATCACCCGCTCGGATGGTTCAGCCCAAACGGGTTGTCCGATCGGGGGGTTCGGGGTGGTCGGAAAGGGCTAGTCCTTTCGGGCTGTTAGCGGAGACGAGTGAGCCCGGCGCTCTCGGTGAGCGCCGGGCTCGGCGTATTGCAGGGTGTGTTCCGGGGTGGTGCCGGAGAGCGGGCGCGCCGGGTCGCGTGGTCCGGCGGGGGCGGACGGGTGGCGCCGCGCGCTCCCGCCGGCGGGGTGTCCGGGACGCTCCCCGCGTCGTCCGGGCAGACCCGCCGGTGGTGGCGCGGACCCGGATCAGGCCGGGGTCGTGAGCGAGGTCGGGGCCGGGGCCGTGAGTGAGGCCGGTGTGACGAGCGAGGCCGTCGTGGTGGTGAGCGAGGCGGGGCGGGTCAGCCGATGGCCCAGCGCGGGCAGCAGCTCGCCCACCTGGTGGGGCCGGTGCGCGGCGACGCCCGGCGGGGCGGGCGCCAGCGGGATGAGCAGGTCGGTGGGGTCCAGGGACCCCTCGGCGGGATCGGCCGTGTGGTCGCCGTGCAGCCACAGCGTCAGCATGTACAGCTCCGGCACCGACAGCAGCCGGGCCTGGTACGACGTGCCGAGGGACTCGGCCTGGAGCACGGCGCGTTCGGTGGAGGCGATGTAGGGGCCCTCGAAGAAGTGCGAGAACTTCCAGCCGTCCGGGGTGGGGGTGGTGTCGGCCGCAGCCACGGACTGGTCGCCGCAGCGGATGACGAAACGCCAGCCCGCGAGCCGGGTGGGCGACGCGGGTACGAGGTGGTCGAGCACATGTACGGGCAGCGGCAGTTCCACCGAGGTGGTTCCCTGTGCGGCGCGCAGGGACGGGGTACGGGCTTCACGGACGGCCGTGGGGGAGCCGAGTGCCGCGACGACGCTGCGCAAGGCAGGCGCGGGAGCAAGGGGAAAGAGCAGCGGCATGGTGGGTCGCCTCTCATTCACAGGCAGGCGGAACCAGGGAAAGGTGCTTGCGGACGGCGCTGTCAGCACGGGGTCAGAGGGGGCGAGGGCGGTGGGGGCGAGCTCCGCGAGCGCCAACTCTCTGCCTCGGTAACGAAGTTTATACGACACGTGTTCGCCTGGTGATTCGTCTAGCCTATAGGGATACCGGCAACAAGGGGCGTTCCGGTCGCTGAATCGGGACTATTTCTCCCGATATCTGATGACTCCGAGGGCGTGACCTCGGGTGATTTCCCGGGGCGGACGGCCGATTCTCATCGGCATTTTTCACCATGCTTCGGCAAACAGTTGGCCCGTCCGGCGTCCGTTCCGTGGAACTACCGGTCATTGCTCCCTGAAAATACCGAGCTGAGACCCGGCCCACAGTAGCGGTCCAGGTGGCCGGTGCGGGGCGTTATCGATCGCGTGGTCTGGGCATCATCCCCCAGGACAGAGCGGCCGGTACGGCGGCTGCCCGCTTCGAGGAGGGATGCTGCGATGGGCGAGAAGGTGGCGGCGGGCGCCGTGGACCTGTCCGGTCGGCAGCAGTACCGCGAGAAGCTCCGGCAGTGTCTGGCGGGGCTCGGAAGGCTGCTGGCGGAGGAGCGGTTCGACCGCCCCAAGAACCTGATGGGTCTGGAGATCGAGCTCAATCTCGCCGGGCCCGACGGTCTGCCCCGCATGATGAACGGCCAGGTACTGGAGCGGATCGCGAGCCGGGATTTCCAGACCGAACTCGCGATGTTCAACCTGGAGGTGAATATCGCGCCTCACCGGCTGGGCGGCCGGGTTCTCGACCGGCTCGCCGAGGAACTTCGCACCGGGCTCTCCTACGCGCACCGGAAAGCGAACGAGGTCGATGCCGGAATCGTGATGATCGGCATTCTGCCGACCCTCACCCAGGACGACCTCGTGTCGGCGAATCTCTCCGAGGTCGATCGCTACACCCTGCTGAACGACCAGATCGTCGCCGCCCGGGGCGAGGACTTCCTGCTGGACATCGAGGGGGTCGAGCGGCTGACGTGCACCTCGCAGTCGATCGTCCCGGAAGCCGCGTGCACCTCGGTCCAGCTGCACCTCCAAGTGACCCCCGAGCGGTTCCCCGATGTGTGGAACGCGGCGCAGGCCGTGGCGGCCGTGCAGATCGCGCTGGGCGCCAACTCGCCGTTCCTGTTCGGACGGGAGCTGTGGCGGGAGTCGCGGCCCCCGCTGTTCCAGCAGTCCACGGACACCCGGCCGCCGGAGCTGGTGGCCCAGGGCGTGCGCCCGCGCACCTGGTTCGGGGAGCGCTGGATCGGGTCGGCGTACGACCTCTTCGAGGAGAACCTGAGGTTCTTCCCCCCGCTGCTGCCCCTGTGCGACGAGGAGGACCCCGCGCGGGTGCTGGACGACGGAGGGGTGCCCTCACTCGCCGAGCTCGTCCTGCACAACGGCACCGTCTACCGCTGGAACCGCCCGGTCTACGGCATCGCCGACGGGGTGCCGCACCTGCGGGTGGAGAACCGGGTCCTGCCCGCCGGGCCGACCGTGATCGACGTCGTCGCGAACACGGCCTTCTACTACGGAGTGGTCCGCGCACTGGCCGAGGACACCGTGCCGGTGTGGTCACTGCTGCCGTTCGAGGCCGCCGCCGCGAACTTCGACACCGCGTGCAGACACGGCATCGACGCCGAGCTGGAATGGCCCCGTCCGGGACGGTACGGCGGGACGGCGAGGATCCCGGCGGTCACCCTCGTCCTGGAGGAACTGCTGCCGCTCGCCGCCGCCGGACTCGACGCCTGGGGGGTGGAGCCCGCCGACCGCGACCTCTACCTCGGGGTGATCGAGGAGCGGTGCCGCCGGCGCGTCAACGGAGCCTCCTGGCAGGCGGCCACCTTCCACCGGGCGCGCGAGAGCGGACTGGACCGGCACGCGGCGCTCGCGGCGACCACCCGCCGCTACTGCGAGCTGATGCACGCCGGTGACCCCGTGCACACCTGGCCGGTCGGGCTCCCGCAGCCCGCGCTGCCCCTGGGCTGAACGGCGGCGCCGGGCCCCGGCGGACGCGACCCGTACCGGGCGGGCCGGACTTCTCCGGCCCGCCTTCGTACGTCCGGGGGCCGGAGCAGTCCGGCCCGCCTTCGTACGTCCGGGGGCCGGTCGGGCACCATCGTCGTACCCGTGGGGGCGACCGGCGGGGGAGGATGGGCGGGCGGCGCCACCGGCAGGGGCCGGGGCGCGGCGGGACTACTCGATGGAGGCACGGGTGCGGACGGAAGCGGGAGCGGTGGCCGGGGCGGATCCGGTGCGTCCGGTGGAACGGCTCTCACGGCGGACACTGCGGGACGAGACACTGCTCGTCCTCGCGCTCTGTCTGGGCGCGAGCGGGGTGTCCGCGCTGATCAGCTTCATCGGCTCGGTCACCGAGCCGGGCGGTCTCAAGGACCAGGCCGCGACCATGAACGCCTCGGCCGCTCCCGGCCGCCCCTGGCTCGACCTGGCCTGGCAGCTGTTCGGGATCAGCACCGCGCTCGTCCCCGTCGCGCTGGTCGCGCATCTGCTGATCCGGGAGGGCGCCGGGCTGCGTGCCATCGGCTTCGACCGGACGCGCCCGTGGTTCGACCTGGGGCGCGGGGCGGCGCTCGCGGCGGTGATCGGCAGCACCGGGATCGCCTTCTATCTGCTGGCCCGTGGCCTGGGCTTCAATCTCACCGTGGTGCCCGAGGCGCTGCCCGAGGTGTGGTGGAAGTACCCGGTGCTGATCCTGTCGGCGGTGCAGAACTCCGTGCTGGAGGAGGTCGTCGTCGTCGGCTATCTGCTGCGCCGGCTCGACCAGCTCGGCTGGTCCCCGTGGGCCTCGCTGGGCGCCAGTTCGCTGCTCCGTGGGTCGTACCACCTGTACCAGGGGATCGGCGGCTTCATCGGGAATCTGGTGATGGGCGTCGTCTTCGTGTATCTGTACCGGCGGTGGGGGCGGGTCGGCCCGCTCGTCGTCGCGCACACCCTGCTCGACATCGGGGCGTTCGTCGGGTACGCGCTGCTGGCGGGGCGGGTCGACTGGCTGCCGACTCCCTGAGCCGGGCGGCCGTTGCCGGGGGCGGTCGGCCACTCCTTCAAGGGGTCGGCCCCACTGCCCGGGGGGACTGCCGCTCTGCCCCCCCCGGGCCGTCCGCCTCCAGGCTTCCCGCATCCCGGACCGTCCGCCGCCCCGATCGCCTGAGGTTCGTCAGGCGAGCAGTTCGCCGTCGATGACGGTCACCGCGCTGCCGGTGAGCAGGGTGCGGTCGCCCATGAGGCGGGTGTGTACGACGCCGGAACGCGGCGACACCTGACGTCCGGTCAGTTCCGTGCGGCCCAGCCGGGCCGACCAGAAGGGTGCCAGGGCGGTGTGCGCGCTGCCCGTCACCGGGTCCTCGTCGATCCCGAACCGGGGGAAGAAGCACCGCGACACGAAGTCATGGCCCGCGGAAGGGTCCTGCGCGGGCGCGGTGGCGATGACACCTCGTTCGGAGACCAGGGCGAGCGCCCGGAGGTCGGGGGCCAGGGCGCGGACGGCCGCCTCGTCCGCGAACTCGGCCAGCAGATCACCGAGCTGCCCCGTGTCCAGTACGGAGAGCGGTTCGGCGCCCAGCGCGGCGCTGAGGTCCTCGGGCGCGGTGACCGGACCGAGCGGCGCGGTCGGGAAGTCCAGGGTGAGGGTGCCGTCCGGGTTCGGAGCGGCGGTCAGTACACCGGAGCGGGTCCGGAAGCGGACCGGACCGTCGATGAGGCCGGCGGTCCGCAGGACATGGGCGGTGGCCAGGGTGGCGTGCCCGCACATGTCGACCTCGGTGGTCGGCGTGAACCAGCGCAGCGCCCAGTCGGCGTCCTCGCCGGGCGGCAGCCGGTGCGCGAAGGCCGTCTCGGGGTGGTTGACCTCGCGGGCGACGAGCCCGAGCCAGGTGTCGTCGGGGAACCGGCCCGTGCCGGTCGCGGCCCCTTCCGACGGTTCGAGGAGGACGACCCCGGCGGGGTTCCCGGAGAAGGGGCGGTCGGTGAACGCATCGACGATTCGTAGGCGCATGCGCCGACCGTAGAGGGCCGGTCACGGCGCCGCCAAGGCCAATCCGATGCGTGTGGACCGGTTCCCCGTCGCGCGGTCCGGCGGGCCGGCCTGCGTCGCTCGCGGTCGGACGGGGTGCGGGAGGAGGCCGGAACGGCCGTCCCGGTCAGCGGCTCCGTCGGGCGGGGCGACGGGAGTTCATGGCCGCCCCAGGGCCGCCGGACCGCCGGGCACGGGACCGACCGGCTTTCGTACCACCCGTGACCAGGGAAACCCACCCGCACAGCTCCGCTAGCATGTTCGAGCTCATGGCGATCGCCTCTTCGCCGTCCTTCACCGGAAAATCATTACGGTCCGGCATGAAGGGTGACCTATTACTTAAAATCTAACAAATCGGCCAAACAATTGATATCCATAGCATCGCGGGTGTTTTCGCGAATAAAATGCAGACTTGCGTCCACCGAGTGGCGTCAGCCACGGGTGGTGATGTGGGCCACGGCGGGTGTGGTGGCCCTCGGATTCCTCATCGCGCTGGAAATCGCCGCGCGCCACTACGGCCTGCCGGGGCCGATCGTCCACCAGGCGCGAGAAGTGGTGTTCGCGCCCGCGTCGGGACCGCTGCTGTACGCCAGCATGGCGTTGATGCTGGTGGTGCTCACCCGGCGGGAGCGGTTCATCGCGGCCGGTACCGCGGTGGGCATCGACATCGTCTTCGCGCTGGTGCGGTGGGCGGTCGACGCCAAGTTCGCCTACGGCAACGGCGCGTTGTGGGTGATCCTGGGCTGTGCGGTCATCGCCTTCACGCGCCGCACGGGCGAGGACCGGATACTGCTGCTGAAGGGCGTCGGGCTGGGTCTGCTGCTGGTGGCCGGACGTAAGACCGGCGACACCTGGCTGCTGATCACGTCGAAGGCCCGGCCACAGGTGCTCGACCCGTATCTGGCCGCCGCCGACCAGGCGCTGGGTGACCCCTCGTGGCTGGTGGGCCGGGTCGTCGAGGCCACCGGCCCGATGGGTCACACGTTCCTCGACTGGATATATGTGCAGCTCGCGGTGGCCGCGGTCGTCGTCGCGCTGTACCAGCTGCGCCACGTGTCCGCCGAGCGCCGCTTCCCGGGCCATCATCTGGTCCGCACCTTCCTGATGGTCGGCCTGCTCGGGCCGGGCATCTACATGATCTTCCCGGTGGTCGGACCGATCTTCGCCTACGGCGCCGACGGCGGGCAGTGGGCGGTGGCAGATCTGTGGCCCAACACGCTGCCGCAGATCAGTGCCCCGGAACAGATGCCCTTCGACGAGATCACCCCGCGCAACTGCATGCCCAGCCTGCACACGGCGTGGGCCACCGTGATCTTCATCCACTCCCGCAAGGGCCCGCGGCTCCTGCGGTACGCCGGGGCGTTCTGGCTGATCGCCACGCTCGCCGCGACGCTCGGGTTCGGCTACCACTACGGCGTGGACCTCGTCGCCGGTGTGGTGTTCGCGGTCACGATCGAGGCAGGCATGCGCCAGCTCGACCGCGGCTGGGACCGCAAGGGAATCCAGCTGGTCGCCTACGGCACAGCGGTCTTCGTCGCGTTCCTGGTGTCCTATCGCTATCTGTCGATGGAGATGGCCGAGTACCCGTGGGTGTTCGGACCCCTTCTCATCCTGGCGATGTGCTCCGTGGTGTACGCCTACGCGCGGATCGCCAAGCTGTGGGACCAGCCGCAGATCACCCCGGCGCAGCGACTGGAACCGCAGCCCGAGATGGCCTGAGCCAGGGCGCGTCAGACCGGGGCCTCCCGGTGCGGACCGGAGCACGGCGGTCCGCACCGGGGCGCGAGGTCCTGGTCCGGCCTGTGTCCCGCTCACGGTCGGCCCGGCTCACGGTCGGCCCGGCCCGAGCGGGACCGCTCAGCGCGGCTCGCGGGTGTTGAGCCTGGCGGCCTGGCGGTTCAGATGGTCGCGCTCGGGGAGGTTGGACGCCTTGCGGGCCGCTTCGGCGTACAGCCGGGCGGCCGTCGCCAGGTCGCCGTCGCGCTCATGGAGGTACGCCGTCACCGCGGTATGGCGCGGGAGCGACACGTCCAGCTCCGCGAGGGCCGCGAGCCCCGCGCGCGGTCCCTCGGCCTCGCCGACGGCCACCGCGCGGTTGAGCCGGACGACGGGGCTGTCCGTCAGCCGTACGAGCTCGTCGTACCACTCGACGATCTGCGTCCAGTCGGTCTCCTCGGCGGTGGGCGCGTCGGCGTGGAGCGCCGCGACGGCGGCCTGGGCCTGGAACTCGCCCAGCCGGTCGCGGGCGAGGGCCGCCTGGAGGATTCCGACGCCCTCGGAGATCAGCGCGGTGTCCCACCTGCCGCGGTCCTGCTCGGCGAGCGGCACCAGACCGCCGTCGGGTGTGGTCCGGGCCGCGCGCCGGGCGTGGTGGAGCAGCATCAGGGCGAGCAGTCCCGCCGCCTCCGGGTGGTCGACCCGGGCCGCGAGCAGCCGGGTGAGCCGGATGGCCTCGGCGGCCAGGTCGACATCGCCGGAGTAGCCCTCGTTGAAGACCAGGTAGAGCACGCGCAGCACGGTGGCGACATCGCCGGGCCGGTCGAACCGCACACCGGAGACGGTGCGCTTGGCCCGGCTGATCCGCTGCGCCATGGTCGCCTCGGGCACCAGATAGGCGCGGGCGATCTGGCGGGTGGTCAGTCCGCCGACGGCGCGCAGCGTGAGCGCGACGGCGGACGACGGGGTCAGCGACGGGTGGGCGCACAGGAAGTAGAGCTGGAGGGTGTCGTCCGCCGCGGACGCGGGCCCGGGCGCGGGTTCCTCGTCGGCGAGGTCCTCACGCCGGCGGCGGGCGGTCTCCGCGCGGGTCGCGTCGAGGAACTTGCGCCAGGCCGCGGTGACCAGCCAGCCCTTCGGGTCCCGAGGGGGATCGGCCGACCAGTGGCGGACCGCCTCGACCAGTGCGTCCTGCACCGCGTCCTCGGCCGCCGCGAAGTCGGCTCCGCGGCGGACGAGGACACCGATCACGCTCGGCGTGAGGCGGCGGAGCAGCTCCGCGTCCACCTCGGAGGTCACTCGGTGACGGTGGGCGGCGCGGTCAGGAACGGGCGGAGCTCCAGCCATTCGTGGATCGGCTTCCCGCCCGCCCCGGGGGCGGCCGACAGCTCACCGGCCAGTGCGACGGCGCGGTCATAGGTGTCGACGTCGATCACCATCCAGCCGGCGATGAGGTCCTTGGTCTCGGGGAACGGGCCGTCGGTGACCGGCGGACGGCCCTCGCCGTCGTACCGGACGAACGTCCCCTCGGGTGCGAGCGCCTGACCGTCGACGAACTCGCCGGTCTTCTCCAGACGGGCCGCGAAGTCGTTCATGTACTGGATGTGGGCGGAGATCTCCTCGGGTGTCCACCGGTCCATCGGTACGTCGTTCACCGCGGCCGGGGCGCCACGGTAGTGCTTGAGCAGCAGGTACTTGGCCATCGTCTTCTCCTCGGTACTGGTGCGACCCATGGTGGCCGCGTTCGACCCTGGGACGGAGCCGGACACGGGTTCTCGACATCGGCGTCCGAACTTTTTCTTCCCTGGTGCGGATGTTCCGTTGTTCCTGGTCGGCAAGGACGCCGCCGCATGGCCCGCCGTCCGGGCCGTGCCCGACCCGGGTGTCCGCGGCGGCGGGATGCGGAGCCCCCGACAGATCGGCCCGGTCGTCTTCGGGGGTCTTGCTCCGACCGTTGTTTCGATATATCGTTGACGTATCGCGACCGATCAATGAACTAAGGAGTGATCGCTATGCGTCCCCATGGACACGAATACGACGGGCAGGGCTCGTGCGGCCCCGGACATCACGGTCGGGGCGGCTTCGAGGGCAGGCGGGCCGCCTTCGGTCCCTTCGGGCCGGGCTTCGGTCCGGGCGGCGGGCCGTGGGGCGGGCGCGGCCGTGGCGGACCGAGGGGGCGGGCGCGGCGCGGGGACGTGCGCGCGTCGATCCTGGTCCTGCTGAAGGACCGTGCGATGCACGGCTACGAGATGATCCAGGAGATCGCCGAGCGCAGCGGCGGGGTGTGGAAGCCCAGTCCGGGCTCGGTGTACCCGACCTTGCAGCTGCTGGAGGACGAGGGTCTGATCAGCAGCGCCACGGACGGCGGCAAGAAGCTGTTCTCGCTCACCGAGCCCGGCAGGCAGGCCGCGGCGGACGGCCCGGACGCGCCCTGGGAGGACGCCGGGCGCGGGGCCGACCGGGAGGCGCTGAACGAGATCCGGCAGGCCGGGACCGGGCTGATGGACGCGTTCGGCCAGGTCTGGAGGACCGGCGACAAGGAGCAGCGCGACAAAGCGGTCGCCGTGATCAACGAGGCCCGCAAGAAGCTGTATCTGATCCTCGCCGACGAGGGTTGAGCCGGCGGAGGCTGAGTCGCTGGGGGTCGAGCCGGGGGTCGAGTTCGGCCGATGCCGGGGCGACGGACGCCGGGTCGGCCGGGTCGGGCTGTCAGGGGTGAGGCGGGCCCGGGCCGGAGTGCTGGGGGTGGCGCGCTGGACGGGACGGCGCGCGGGGAACGGTGTGCGCGGGGCGGGGGTCAGCGCACGCGCCGGATCTCCGCCGCGTCGAACAGGTCGAACGCCCTGGGGTGGGGACCCTCGTCATGACAGTGCCAGGCTTCCCAGAACAGGTCCGCGAGCAGGGCGTCGTCGGGGGCGTAGACCCGGTACACGTAATCCCTGCCGTCGATGGACGGCAAGGTCACGAGCCAGCACTCGTCCTCCATGCTCCTGAAGGACGTACGGGAAAACCCGCCGGTTGCTGATCGGAACCACATATTCCGATTGGCTCCGGGGTCCGGACGGGCCGGATGGCGCGGGTCCGCGCTCCGGGTGGTGCGCAGGGGTGCGCTCCGGAGGCAAGGGGGCGCGCACGGCGCGGACGAGAAAGCGCGCGATCTCCTTCCTGAGGAGGACAACCGGAACGCCCATGCCCAACCTCTGTCGGATGCGGGAATGCTCCCCTCCGGTGATGTTTTCGCCTGGTTGGGGTGATGGGGTAGGAGTTGTGCAACCCCGTATCCCGCAACAGTCCGCCGACAGCGGCGGAGCCGTACGACCCGAATCCGACGACCGGCTCCGAGCCGAGGTGATCTCGGTGGTCGCGGGCGCCAGACGGCGGGCCATGCGCGACGGGGACCGCCAGATCGACACCGCCCACCTCCTGCACTCGCTCCTGGAGAGCGACCCCGCCGTGCGGACCGCGTTTGGCGAGGGGCCGCAGACCGTCCGGGTCCTCGGCTATCTCGTCCAGCGGAGCATCGGCTACGGCCTCCAGTGGCAGTCCTCGGTGGAGGACTCCGGCGCGGTTCCCGTCGTCGGCGCCGCCACCGCCGTTCGGGACACCTCACGTGACATCCGCTGGTCGCCGTCCGCCGCGGCGGCCCTGGAGCGTGCCGTGGCGCGCGCCCGGCGGCGTGGTGAGCACCGGGCGCGGGGGCTGGACCTCTTCGTCGCGCTGCTCGCCGACCGTGAGTGCCGTGCCGTCGAGGTGCTGCTGCACTCCGGGGTGGAGCCCGCGGAGGTGGGCGCGCGGGCGGCGGCCGGACTCGCCGACGCCGGACGCGAGGAGTGGGGGAGCGGCGACGGGACCGCCTGGCCCACGCCCTGATCCCTGCCCCCTGATCCCCGCCGACCCGGTTCTCCGCCCGCTGACCGCTCCGCCCGTCGAGCGGTGGCCGTCCCGGCGGAGATCCGTACGGGGCGGGCGGCCTGCCGCGTACGGGGTTCGGCCGGCGGTCGCTCCGGGACAGGTGTCAACTCGGTACACGCTCATGACATGCCCGGTCGCGGCTGGCATCATGTGCCGGTGCGTACCTCTCAGCTGGATCAGAGCGGCCGGAACCGCGGTGTGGGTCTGGGCATCGCCCTTGTGTCGGCGCTCGCCTTCGGCGGTTCCGGAGTCGCGGCCAAGCCCCTGATCGAGGCCGGACTCGACCCGCTCCACGTGGTGTGGCTGAGGGTCGCGGGGGCCGCACTCCTGATGCTGCCCCTCGCCTGGCGCCACCGGGATCTGCTGCGCCGGCGGCCCGCGTTGCTGGCGGGCTTCGGACTGCTCGCCGTCGCGGGCGTCCAGGCGTTCTACTTCGCGTCCATCTCCCGTATCCCGGTCGGGGTCGCGCTGCTCGTCGAGTACCTGGGACCGGCGTTGCTGCTCGGCTATGTGCGGTTCGTCCAGCGGCGCCCCGTGACACGTGCCGCCGCCGTCGGGGTCGTGCTCGCCGTCGGCGGTCTCGCCTGTGTGGTCGAGATCTGGTCCGGCCTCAGCTTCGACGCCCTCGGACTGCTGCTCGCCTTCGGCGCCGCCTGCTGCCAGGCCTGCTACTTCCTCCTCTCCGACCAGGGCAGCGACGCGGGCGCCGACGCGCCGGACCCGCTCGGGGTCATCGCCTTCGGACTGCTCATCGGCGCTGCCGTGCTGACGGTCGTCTCCCGCCCCTGGGGCATGGACTGGTCGGTGCTCGCCGGGACCGCCGACATGAACGGCGTCCCCGTGGCGGCCTATCTGCTGCTCGGCTGGGTCGTCCTGATCGCGACCGTGCTCGCGTACATGACCGGCGTGCTGTCGGTGCGGCGGCTCTCACCGCAGGTCGCCGGGGTGGTGGCCTGTCTGGAAGCGGTCGTCGCCACGGTCCTCGCCTGGGTGCTGCTCGGCGAGGCGCTGTCGACCCCCCAGATCGTCGGCGGACTGGTGGTCGTCGTCGGCGCGTTCATCGCGCAGTCCGCCACGCCGGTGAAGGGTTCCGCCGAACCGGTCGCCGCCGGTGGCGGGGTCGCGACCACGGCCGCGTTGGCCGCCGACGCAGCGGCCGGCGAAGCACCGGTCGGCGCTGTGTCCTCCGTGGCCCCGGAAGGGGATTCGGCCGCCCGGTCCGGGTCCGACTGACAGGCGGCCCGACCGGCCCGACCCGGTCTTGTCCCACCCCGGCGGACCCGCGTACGCTCACGATCATGCACGCACGCGCTCTCGTCCTTCCGCCCCCGACCCGCTGACGCGGGCCCTGCGGTAGTCCCGCCCGGCGGTCGCCGGGCGGCGCGGTGCTGCCCGCAGAAGAAGTCCGGGGACCCTCCACGGTCCCGTTCCGAACTTCTGCGAATCCGCGGAGAGATCACGTGTCGAACACTGCCACCGGCCTGCCCGTAGGGCGAGGCCTCCTCTGTCTGATCATCGCCGGTGCCGCCTGGGGCACCGCGGGGGCCGCGGCGTCCCTGCTCTACCGCGTCAGCGACATGGGGCCCGTCGCCCTGTCCTTCTGGCGCTGCGCCGGCGGACTCGTCCTGCTGCTCGCCGTCCGGTTGCTGAGGCCGCGCGTACGCGTCGCCGCCGCGCCCGGGTCCCGGCGCCGTACGGCGCTCCGGGTCACCGCCACCGGTGTGGCCCTCGCGGTCTTCCAGACCTGCTACTTCGCGGCCGTCCAGGCCACCGGTCTCGCGGTGGCGACCGTGGTGACCATGGGCGCCGGTCCCGTACTGATCGCCTGCGGTGCCCGTGTCCTCCTGGGGGAGCGCCTCGGGCGCACCGGGACGCTCGCGGTCGGCGGGGCGCTCGCCGGTCTGGCGGTGCTCGTGCTCGGCGGGGGCGCCACGAGTGTCCGCCCGCTCGGGGTGCTGCTCGCGGTCGCCTCGGCGGGCGGTTACGCGGCCATGACCGTACTGACCCGCTGGTGGGGCCGCGGTGGCGGCGACCCGGTGGGCACGACCGTGGGCGCGTTCGCCGTCACGGCCGTCTGCCTGCTGCCGTTCGCCGTGCTCGAAGGGCTGGCCCCGCACACGGCCGAACCCCTTCGCGTCCTGGGCCTGCTGGTGTACGTCGCGGCGGTGCCGACCGCCCTCGCGTACGCGCTGTACTTCGCGGGTGCCGCGGTCGTCCGGTCCGCGACCGTGTCGGTGATCATGCTGCTGGAACCGGTCGGCGCCGCGGTCATCGCGGTGGCCGTGCTGGGGGAGACCCTGACGCCCGCCACGGTCGCGGGCACCCTGCTGATGCTGGTCGCCGTGACGGGGCTGGCGGTCGCGGAGACCCGGGACGCCGCCGGGGCACGGAAGGCGGCCGAGGCCGTACGGGTCTGAACCCCCGGGCGCCGGGGACGGGGCGGAGGCGGGGCATCTGCCCGGTGCCGGGGGAACTGGGCGCGCGTGGCGCGGCCGTCCTCGGCACCCGGTGGTCCGGAACGGGGTGGGACCGGTCCGGAACCGGTTCTCAGGGACGGGTGCGTCAAGGAACCGGTGGGCCCGGAACCGGTGCCCAGGGACGGGTGGTACCGGTGGGCCCGGAACCGGTGCTCGGGGAGTGGGTGCGTCAGGAACCGCCGTGTCAGGAAGCGGTCGGTCAGGCGCCGTCGGGCCCAGGGAAGCGGGCCAGGTACTCCGGTACGGCGATCCCGTCCGCGAGGTCGTCGGCCGGGACGAGGGCACCGTACGCCTGCCGTACGGGCACCACGCCCGTCCAGTGCGGCAGTCCGAGGTCCTCGGGCTCGTCGCCCGGTCCGCCCGCGCGGCACTTCGCCGAGACCTCGGCCAGGTCGAGCCTGAGCACGGCGGTGGACGCCAGTTCCTTGGCGTTCGCGGGCCGGGAGTCGGCGGAGCGGCCGGGTACGACATGGTCGACCAGCGCGTCGAGCGACACGCGCTTCTCCTCCGGGTCGGTCACCGGGTGGGCGATGCCCTGGACGACCACCGAGCGGTAGTTGATCGAGTGGTGGAACGCGGACCGCGCGAGGACCAGCCCGTCGACATGGGTGACGGTGACACAGACGGCGAGCCCCGGGTCGCCCTGGCCCGCCATCCGCAAGGGGCGCGATCCCGTGGAGCCGTGCACATAGAGGTGCTCGCCCACGCGCGCGTAGAGCGTGGGAAGCACGACCGGGGCGCCGTCACGGATGAATCCCAGATGGCAGACATAGGCGGCGTCGAGTATCGAGTGCACCACGGCACGGTCGTAGGACGCCCGCTCGCGGGAACGGGTCGGGACCGTGCGTCCCGTGGGGGTGTAGGCGGTCTGTTCCGGCATGGCCGTCTCCCTCGTGCTGGTGCTGACCCGGGGGCCCGTCCGGCCGCTCCGGTCACTTGCCGTCGTTATTGCACTAGTGCATAATGCTTTTTGTGCTAGGAGAATATCCCATCGTGGGCCGGAGCGCCGCCGACATCGCCCGCAGCGTCGAACGGGCGGTCACCGGGGGTGGCCTGGAGCCCGGTCAGCACCTCCCGCCCCTGCGCGCGCTGGCCGCGGAGCTCGGGGTGAACCCCAACACCGTCGCCGCCGCCTACCGCACCCTCCGGGAGCGCGGGGTGATCGAGACGGACGGGCGCCGCGGCAGCAAGGTCCGCGCCAGACCCGCGGTCACCGCGCGCGAGATGATCCACGCCGACGTACCCGCCGGGGTGCGCGATCTGTCCGACGGCAACCCCGATCCCGCGCTGCTGCCCCCGCTCACCGCCGCGTTCACGGCCGCCGCCTCCCACGCCGACGCCCGGCCGGTGCTGTACGGCGCCGACCCGGTCGACCCCGACCTCGGCGCGCTCACCCGCGCGGCCTTCGACCGGGACGGGGTACCGGCGGGGCCGGTGGCCGTCACCTCCGGCTCGCTCGACGCCGTCGAGCGGGTGCTCGCCGCGCATCTGAGACCGGGCGACACCGTGGCCGTCGAGGACCCCGGCTGGGGCAGCCTGCTCGATCTCGTCCCCGCGCTCGGACTGCGCACGGTCCCCGTCGCCGTGGACGGTGAGGGGCCGCTCCCCGAGGAGACGGCACGGGCACTCGCCGAGGGCGCCCGTGCCCTGATCGTCACGGACCGCGCGCAGAACCCCACCGGTGCCGTCGTCACCCCCACGCGCGCGCGTGCCCTGCGCGGGATCCTCGCCGCCCACCCCGACGTACTGCTGATCGAGGACGACCACGGGCACGGGATCGTGGACCAGCCGCTGAGCCCGCTGGCCGGGGTCACCACGCACTGGGCGTTCCTGCGGTCCACCGCGAAGGCGTACGGCCCCGATCTGCGGGTCGCCGTGCTCACCGGTGACCCGGTCACCCTGGGCCGGGTGCAGGGCCGCCAGAGTCTCGGGCCGGGCTGGGTGAGCCTGCTCCAGCAGCGGGCCGTCGTCGGTCTGCTGCGCGCCGGCGCGGTGGACGCGCGCGAGGTCGCCGCCTCGTACGGGGCGCGGCGTACCGCGCTGATCGACGCGCTCGCCCGGCGGGGCGTCGGCGCGGGCGGGCACAGCGGGATGAACGTATGGGTGCCCGTCCCGGACGAGACGGGCGCGGTCGCGCGGCTGTTGCAGTCCGGCTGGGCGGTCGCCCCCGGGGCGCGCTTCCGCGCGCGCTCACCGCAGGGCGTACGGATCACCGTCTCGTCGCTGACCGTCGACGACATGCCGTCCCTCGCCGGGGCGGTGGCCCACGCCGTGGCGCCCGCCCGCTCCCGCCGCTATATGTGACCGTCCGCTGCCGCGGCTCCTGGTGAGGTGGCCCCACGATGCCGTCGGCGGCGAGGTCATGGGGGAAGGCGGTCCCGAGGAGGACTCTCCTCGGGACCGCCTTGCCGGGTCAGGTGCGGACAGGCGGGGCCGCTGGGTCAGAAGTGCAGTGTCCAGCTGTTGATGTACCCGCCGGGGTAGGCGTACTCCCAGCCGCGCGCACGCAGCTTCCAGGTGCCGTTGGCGGTCTCTGAGGACGCGTCCACGGCGACTGTGGCGATGTAGGGGTTGCCCTCCAACCCGCCGCCGCTCGCCAGTGGGTAGGCGGTTCCGTCCGGGGCCACCAGTTCGAGCTGTGCGTTCGGGTTCCCGATGGTGTGCACATCGATCAGGAGGATGCTGGGCGCGTTGCCGGGGACACCGGTGACGGTGATCGGTGACTCGGCGACGGCGGGCGGCGTGGGCATGGGGACATCGGCGGAGTTGGTGAAGGCCGGGCCGGGCGGCCGGGGGGTGGGGTTGCTGGGGCGGGTGCCGACGTTGACGGCGCCCCAGGCGTCCCGCACATTGAGGTGGACGGCCGAGTTCGCCCCGTAGAGGTCCGCCGCGGCGGACAGGGTGGCGGCCCGGGCGCCGGCGTAGTCGGTGGTGGAGGTCATGTAAACGGTCAGGGCGCGGTACCAGATGCGCTCGGCGGCAGCCCGGCCGATCGGGGTGACCGGCAGGGCGTCATGGGTGGGGCTGTCGTAGGAGACCCCGTTGATCGTCTTGGCGCCGCTGCCCTCGGAGGCCAGATAGAACCAGTGGACGGCCGGGCCCGCCATGTACCGCCCGTTCGTGCTGGACGCGAGGCGCGGGTGCCAGTAGTCGGCGGTCCATCCCGGTGCGGACGGCCGGTCCATCTGGCGCACATGACGGTTGAGACCGCCGACGTCGACCTTCTCGCCGGTCAGGTAGTCGCCCACGTCCTGGCTGTTGCCCGCGTGGAACTCCACGGCGGCGCCGAAGATGTCAGCGGTCGCCTCGGCCAGCCCGCCGGACTCGCCGTAGTAGCTGAGCCTGGCGGTGTTGTTGATGAGGCCGTGCGCGAATTCATGGGCCGTGACGTCGATGGAGGTGTAGGGCGTCGTGCCGTCGTGCCCGTGGGTCACACAGAAGCAGGAGTCCTGCCAGGAGGCCCCGCGGATGCCCGTCCGGTGGACCCGGGAGCTCGCCCCGTCGCCGTCGTTGCGTACGCCGTACCTTTCGTGCACCTGGGCGAAGTAGTCCCAGTTGACCTGGGCGCCGTAGGCGGCGTCCACGGCGTCGGTCTGCTGGCTCGCCGAGGTGCCGTCGCCCCATACGCCATCGGTGTCGGTGAGGAGTTTGCCGGGGCCGTCGCCGGACCACACACCCGTGACGTCGTAGGTCCGATGACTGCCGCGTTCCGTGTCGGTCATGTTGTGGAGCGTGCCGAACTTGGAGGTGCCGAGGGCGACCTGACCGCTGTGCCTGCTGTGGCCGACGCCGGTGTACCTGTTCACCGCGTCGTGGCTGTACAGCTCGGCACCCGTGGTGGCGTCGGTGATCACATGCAGTTCGCTGGGTCCGTTGTCGGGCAGGGTGCCCCGCACGACCGTCTCCCAGGCGAGGACGGGTCGGCCGGAGGCGGCCCAGACCACGGCGCGTGGCTTCTTGTCGAGGACGGCGTCCTTGGTGCCCTCCCCCTCGGCCTTCGCCAGGGAGGACCTGGTGGCCGTGGCGGCGCTACGGGCGGGGGTCGTGCGGGGAACGGTGACCCGGGCCTTGGTCGCCCTGGTCACGCCCTTGGTCGCGCCGGACGCCGTGGTGTGGACGACCAGGTCACCGCCCAGGACGGGTAAGCCGTCGTAGGTGCGCTCGTAGCGGGTGTGCACCGAGCCGTCGGCGTCCTGGAGCACACTGCGCGGCAGCAGCCTCTCCTTGGGGCCCAGACCGAGTGCGGTCGCCGTCCCGGCGCGGTCGGCCGTGGCCCGCGCGAGCAGTTCCGTCTGCCGCTCGGGTGCGAGCTTCACCGGCAGGGCGCCGGCACGCGGCTGGGGCCCCGGCGAGCCGGGCCGGGCGGGCGCGGCCCCGGCCGTACCGGAGGGCACGGCCACGGCGATCAGCGCGACACCTGCGAGCAGGGCTCCAGCGGCCGAGGCCCTGCGGGGAAACCGTCTCATATCGAACTCCTTGCGCGCCGGCCGTCTGTCACGGCCGGGACAGGACCCGCCGACGGGGTGTGCCGGACGGGCAGAGATTCCGGTGCGGTGTGCCGTCGGCTCCCTTCCGAAGGGCTCGGAGTCCGGGTGGCCCCGTGGTGCGCGAGTGACGCGCTCCGGCTCGGGGGACCACCGGGTCGGGAGGAGATCGGTACGGCGGGAAGCGTGACACCGCTGGGAGCCGTGCGCCAGAAGGGGCACCGGAGGCTTGGCCGTATCCCACTCGTGGCGCGGGACGGGCGGCGTGGGAGCCGCACCTGTCCGGAGGTGGTCGCACGCTTCCCGGGTGACCCGGGCCGCGAGGAGGGGGCATCCGTACGGGTACTGGCCGGAAGGGTTCGCGCGCGTGGAAAGGTTCGCAGCTGTGTGGACGGGTTCGCGGCGGCAGCGGGAAGGGGGACGGCGGCGCGGCGTGGCTCCGTCCCCCTTCCCGCGGACGACGGCGGCGCGGCGCGGCTCCGTCGCTCACCGGGGAGCCGCCCGGAACCGCTCGCCGGTGCATCGCGGTCCGGGGCGGGGGCGCCGGTGCGGGCCGCGGATAGACTCGTCGCCATGGTTCGATCGTCCTGCGGTGAGGCGACCCCCGGGATGTGGCGGCGCGAGGCGGGCACCGCGATGCGCCGGGCCCCGGCGCTGCCGGAGGGGACGGCGGCCCCGTTCGCCATCGTCGCCGGGTTCCATGTTCCCCCCGTCCCCACGGAGTGGGCGCCGCACGCGCACGCCATGCACGAACTCGTCTGGGTACGCGGCGGAACGCTGACGTCCCGGGTGGGGGACCGTGTCTTCACCGTGTTCGAGGGGTGCGGGCTGTGGATGCCCGCCGGAGTGGTGCACGGGGGCCGG
Source organism: Streptomyces uncialis (assembly GCF_036250755.1). Taxonomy (NCBI): domain Bacteria; kingdom Bacillati; phylum Actinomycetota; class Actinomycetes; order Kitasatosporales; family Streptomycetaceae; genus Streptomyces; species Streptomyces uncialis. Next base: position 7,883,440 of record NZ_CP109583.1, read on the forward strand.
GCGACGGCGGGTGCGAAGTTCCATGACGCCTTCTTCGCCCCCGACCGCACGCCGTTCGCGTTCGGGGAGCCGAAGGCGATCGAGATGACGCCGTTGCTCCAGTCGCTGCTGACCCATCTGTCCCGTGGGGATCTCGACACGGAGGCCAGGGCGCGCGCGGAGTCGGTCGTGTTCGACGTGATCCAGCCGTCGGAGCGCCAAGTCGCGTTGCGGCTGCCGGGGGACACCCGGATCGACGCGATCGCCGAAGCCCTGCTGGACGATCCCGGCGACAGCCGTTCGCTGGAGGAGTGGGCCCGGTCGCTGGGGATCAGCGACCGCACGATCACCCGTGCTTTCCGTCACACGACAGGGCTCTCCTTCGCCCGGTGGCGGCAGATGCTGCGGGTGCACCGGGCGCTGATGCTCCTCTCCGACGGCTTCGACGTGATGACGGTTTCGGACACGCTCGGCTACGCGCAGCCCAGTTCCTTCATCGCGGCGTTCCGGCGGGTCATGGGAACCACGCCCGGCGCGTTCTTCGACACGACCGCCGGTGACCCCGGCGATGTCCGAAATCCCGTATCGGGTGTCCCGGACTCCTGATTGTCGACTCGGCAAGCGGAATATAACCTTCACGGAGTTAGGTGACCCTTAGTTGGTGCTCGCCGTGAACGGTGCTCCCTGCCGTACACGGGGAGTCGCGGCCCGGCCGGTGCAGGCCGGACGGAGGGTGCCGCAGTCCTTGCCCCTCCGACCGTCCGGACCCTCGATGTTCACAAGCCCCTTCCGGCGCGCCGACCGCCCCGCGGTCGACCCCACCGCGCCGGCCGCCGCCCTCCACGGGCACGACCTGGTGCTGCGGTACGGCGGTGAGCCCGTGGTCCACGGTGTCTCGATCACCCTGGAACCCGGCCGCGCGACCGCGCTGGTGGGGCCGAACGGCAGCGGGAAGTCCACGCTGCTGCGCGCGCTCTCCCGGCTGCACCGGGTGGACGGCGGCCGGGTCACGCTCGGCCCTCTCGGCGGGCCGTCCGAGCGTGACGCGGCCCTGCTCAGCTCCCGCCGGTTCGCCCGCGAGGTCACGCTGTTCTCCCAGTCGAGGCCCGCGCCCCAAGGGCTGACGGTCACGGAGGTCGTGTCGTTCGGACGCCATCCCTACCGGCACGGCTTCGGCGGAACGACCTCCGAGGACCGGACCGCCGTCGACCGCGCCATGGGTATCACCGGCGTACGGGACATGGCGGGCCGGCCGGTCGGGGAACTCTCCGGCGGCGAGATGCAGCGGGTCTGGCTCGCGGCCTGCCTGGCCCAGGACACCGGCGTCGTGCTGCTGGACGAACCGACCAACCACCTGGACCTGCGCTACCAGATCGAGACGCTCGACCTGATACGCGATCTCGTCGAGGAGCACGGCATCGCGGTCGGGGTCGTGCTGCACGACCTGGACCAGGCGTCCCGGGTCGCGGACACCCTGGTCCTGATGCGCTCCGGCCGGGTGCACGCGGCGGGCGCGCCCGCCGATGTCCTCACCGCCGAGAACATCGGCGAGGTCTACGAGGTCCGGGTCGAGGTCGGTACCGATCCCCGCACCGGCCGTCTCCGTATCGACCCGCTCGGGCGGCACTCCTCCTGACGCGGGACGTCCGCCCCCGCTGGACCGCAGGGCGTCCGCCCCGCTGAACCAGGACATCCGCCCCCCGCTCGGGCGGCCCTCCTCCGGAACGGACCAGCCCGACCCGCTCGGGCGGCCCTCCGCCCGGAGCGGGTCCTGACCGGCCGCGGCGGCACGCCCCGAGGCGGGACACCCGCCCCCTCCCACGAACCCCAGACGAACCGCAAGAAAGAGGACCCTTCATGAACCGTGCCCATCGCCTGGCGGCGTCAGCCTCCACGGGGCTCGCCCTCCTCGCCGCGACGGCCTGCGGCACGACCGATGTCGACAAGAGCGAGGCGGGCGGCGGCACCAGCGCGCCGCCCGCGTCGAAGAGCTGTGCCGACGACACCACGACCACCTCCACGAAGCCGGTCTCCTTCAAGGACGGCGTCGGCCGGCAGGTGAAGCTCGACAAGCCCGCCAAGCGGATCGCGGTCCTGGAATGGCAGCAGGTCGAGGACGCGCTGACCCTGTGCGTCACCCCCACCGTCGTCTCCGACGCGAAGGGGTACCGCGCCTGGACCAGCGCGGAGAAGCTGCCCGGCGGGGTGACGGACATCGGCGCCCGTGAGGAGCCCGACCTCGACACCCTGTACGCGGCCAAGCCCGACCTCATCGTCGTGGAGGCGTTCAAGGCCGACGACGAGACCATCGCGAAGCTGGAGAAGCGGGGCATCCCCGTGATGGCCACCCGGGGCGCCAACCCCGAGGACCCGATCGGGAACATGCGGGAGGTGTTCAGCATGATCGGCGAGGCGACGGGCCGCACCGAGCGGGCCGACCAGGTCCTCAAGGAGTTCGACCAGCACCTGGCCACCGCGAAGAAGCGGGTCACCGACGCCGATCTGCCGACCAAGGACTTCCTGTACTTCGACGGCTGGCTCCAGGGCGGCAACCTCACGATCCGCCCCTACAGCGACGGCGCCCTGTTCACCGAGATAGGCAAGGAACTCGGGATGACCCCCGCGTGGACCAAGGACGTCAACAAGGCGCACGGTGACGGCGGCGTCGACGCCGCCTACGGCCTCGCGCAGACCGACGTCGAGGGACTCACCGGGGTGGGCGACGCCAACCTCTTCTACGCCAACGACGACGCGGCCGGCGGCTTCGTCGACGCGCTCGCCAAGAACCCGATCTGGAAGACCCTCCCGGCCGTCAAGGAGGACCGCGCGCACGCGTTCCCGTCCCGGGTGTGGGGCGCGGGCGGTCCGCGCTCCTGCGCACAGGCGATCGACGCGTACGTAGACGTGCTCGACAAGAAGTGAACACACCGCTGATGTCGAAGCCCGTAGCGGGACCGTCGCCGCGCGCCGAGCGCGGTGGCGGTCCCCTCGGGGTGGCAGTCCTGGCCGTCCTGCTCGTCGCGACCGTCCTGGTGGGCCTGTGGCACCTGACGCAGGGGACCTCGGGCGTCGGCGTCGGCGACCTGGTGCGCCATCTGACCGGGGACCGGGAGGCCACCGGCGGGGCGCCGGTCGGCGAGATCATCACCGGCTCGCGCCTGCCGCGCCTGCTCGCGGGCGTCGCGGTGGGCTTCGCCCTCGGTGTCGCCGGCGCGCTCCTCCAGTCCGTCACGCACAACACGCTCGCCTCGCCCGACACCCTCGCGGTCACGGCCGGGTCCTACTTCACCCTCACGCTCGTCGCGGCCCTCGGTCTCACCGTCCCGCTGTGGGCGTCGGGCGCGGTCGCCTTCGCCGGTGGCCTGGCCGCGGCGGCGCTCGTCCTGCTGCTCTCCGGCCGGGCCTCGGGCACCGCGGGCACCCGGCTCATCCTCGCCGGATCGGCGATCGCGCTCGCCCTGGACGCGGCGACCGGGATGCTCCTCATCCTGTTCGACCAGAACACGACCGGCCTCTTCGCCTGGGGCAGCGGTTCGCTCGCCCAGATGAACATCGACGCCTCGGTACGCGCCCTGCCGGTCGTGGCCGTGGTGCTGTGCGCCGCCCTGCTGCTGTCCCGGCGACTGGACGTGATGAACCTCGGCGACGACGCCGCGTCCACCCTCGGTGTGCCGATCCGGAGCACCCGCGTGACCGCCGTGATCTGCGCGGTGCTCCTGGCCGGTACGGCGGTGACCCTCGCGGGCCCGATCTCCTTCGTCGGCCTCGGCGCCCCCGTCCTGGCCCGGCTGATCGCCGGGCGGGTCCGGGCATTGCGGCGGCACCTCCTGCTGGTGCCCGCGGCCGGGCTGATCGGCGCGCTGCTCATCCTGCTCGCGGACGCCTCCCTGCGCGCGGTGCAGGGCGCGGACGGCGCGGCATCCATCCCCACCGGCGTGCCGACGGCGCTGCTCGGCTCCGTCGTGATCGTGGTCCTCGCGCTGCGCCTGCGTGACACGGGCCGCCTCCGTCAGCCACCGCACTCACGGGTCGCCGCACGGTCCCGCCGCGCGTTCCTCCTCGTCGTGTCCGGTGCACTGGCCCTGCTGGCCGTGGCGGTCCTCGTGGCGGTCCTGGCGGGGAGCCTCTGGCTGCGGACGGGGGACCTCGCGCTGTGGTTCCGCGGCGGCGCCCCGGACCTGATCGGCCAGGCGCTCGACGACCGCGTCCCCCGGGTGGCCGCCGCGGTCCTCGCCGGCGCCGCGCTCGGACTGGCCGGGTGCGTCGTGCAGGGCGCGGTGCGCAACCCGCTGGCGGAGCCGGGAGTGCTCGGCATCACGGCGGGCGCCGGGCTGGGCGCGGCGAGCGTGGCCACGTCCGGGCTGTCGGGCGGCCGGCCCGTGCTCGTCGCGGTCGCGGTCGCCGCCGGGCTCGCCACGTTCGGGCTGGTCGCCCTGCTGGCCTGGCGCGGCGGTTTCCTGCCCGACCGGTTCGTACTGATCGGCATCGGCTGCGGATACGGCCTCAGCTCGGTCACCACCTTCCTGCTGCTGCGTGCCGACCCGTACAACACGCCGCAGATCTTCACCTGGCTCTCCGGTACGACCTACGGCCGCACGCTGCCCGACGTCGTACCGGTCGCGGTGGCCCTCGCGCTCGCGCTTCCCGTGCTGTTCGCCATGCGCGGCCGGCTCGACCTGCTCGCCGTCGACGAGGACACCCCGCGCATCGTCGGTGTCAAGGTGGAGCGCACCCGCTTCGCCGCGCTGGCGATCGCCGCGGTGCTCGCGGCGCTCAGCGTGATCGCCGTCGGTGTCGTCGGCTTCGTGGGGCTGGTCGCCCCGCATCTCGCCCGGTCCCTGGTGGGCGCCCGGCACGGCCGCGCGATCCCGGTCGCGATGCTGCTCGGCGCGTTGCTGGTGTGCGTGGCCGACGCCCTCGGCCGCACGCTCGTCGCGCCCGCCCAGGTACCGGCGGGCCTCATGATCGCGCTGGTCGGCGCGCCGTACTTCGTCTGGGTGCTCCGGCGGTCCCGCGCATGACACCTGACGCACCGTACCCGCGCCCCGGCCCGCCCTGACCCGTCCCCGACCCGCCCGGTCCCGCCCAATCCAGTCCCGCTCCGTCCCGCTCCGTCCCGTCCCGCCAGGAGTACCGCGATGCCGTCCCCGCAGGAAGCGTCCGTGAGGTCCGTCGTCGTCCCGTTCGAGGCCGGTGAGCCGCCTGCCCCGCTGAGGGGGCTCGGACACCACGGAGTGCTGGAACGCTGGCGCGCGGTCGACCGCTCCGGCCATGCCCCGCACCTCGTGGGTGTCCGGGGCGCGGACGGGGAGGACTGGACCGCCGCCGCGCTCGTGACGGCCCGCCCGCACACGGCGTATCTGAAGATCGTCGACGCCGTCGGTGACGTGCCGGCGGCCGTCGCGGCGGTCGTCGCCCACGCGCGCGCCCGGGGGCTCGCGCAGGTCAAGTGGGAAGGCTGGACGGCGACTTCCGAGGAAGCCGTCGCCGCGGGATTCGCCCCCCTGGGTCCTCCGCTCGCGCGCTCCGAGGGCGCCGAAGGGCCTGCCGCCGGATACTTCCGCTGGCTGCGCGACGGCGTGGTGACCGCACCTCCGTACTACGGGCAGACCACGCACTTCACCTGCGGCGCCGTCACCGCCCTGGTCGCGCAGGCACACGCGGGGGCGCTGCCGGGGGACGGGCTCGACCGCCGGGCGGAGCTGACGCTGTGGCGCGACGCGACCAACTTCCCCGCGTGCGAGCCCGTGGGACTGGGCGTCGCCGTCCGCCGCGCGTGGCCGTCGTCCCCCGTCACGGTCCACCTCGACACGGACCGGCCCGTCATGCTCGGCCACCTCCCGGAGAGCGAGCGGGAGTGGCGTGCCCACCTCCAGCGCATGTCACGTGAGGACGCCGGACGGATCGGCGTCCCGGTCGACCCGCGCCGCCTCTCCACGACCGGCATCCGGAGCGCGATCGGCCGACGCGAGCATGTGCTGCTCCTGGTCTCGCTCGCCGCGATGCAGGGCTTCGACGTGCCGCACTGGGTGCTCTGCCATGGCGTCGTGCCCGGCGCCGTCGTGGTCGACGACCCGTGGGCCGACGCGGCGAAGGGGGACACCTGGGTCGACGCCCATCTGCTGCCCGTCCCCGATCCGTCGCTCGACACCATGTCGGCCATCTCGCCGGACGGCTTCGGCGGCGCGGTGACCATCGGACGCCGGACGGCTTCAGCCGGGCGGTGACGTGCGGGGCCTGGCAGCGGACCCCCGGCCGCACGGCGTCACCCGGTCCGTGGATTCACGGGAGTCACGCCGTACGACGAACTCGGTCATGCTGACGAGGGGCGGTACAGCGATCGCGGCACGTACCCGGGAGAATTCGTCCAGGGTGCGCACGTGTCCACCAGTTGTCGCGCGCGACCGCGAGCCTGCCGGCGAACCCGGGCGCGTACGCCTTCCATGAGGAGATCCCGCCCTCGCGGGACTCCCGGGCTGTGGTAATCGGTGTGCGGTGCCTGGCCGATGGCCTGGTGGGACCGGACGGGACGGTTCTTCATCCGGGCGTCTCCGTTGCTGTGGTGGGGAGTTGCCCTTCGGTCGGTTCCGTCTCGGCGGGACGCCAGGACCGGCGGAAGTGTTCGACGCTGTTGTGCAGATGAACACGCGTGGCGTGGACGGAGAGCGCGGCATCGCGGCGGGAGATGGCCCGCGCGATGAGCGCGTGCTCCGAGGCGGACGCTTCGAGCCTGCTCCGGGAGTGGCCGGCCATACGGCGCACACGGGCGACGTGGGTCCGCAGGTTCTCCATCGCGTCGACCAGGAAGGAGTTGTCCGTCGCCTCGTTGACGGCCTCGTCGAAGCGCCGGATGAGTGCGAAGTAGTCGCTCACCTGCCCGTCGGAGACCGCGGCACCCCGGAAGAGGTCATGCCACTGCGTGAAGTGGTCCCCGAACTCCGCGAAGACCGCGGGCTCACCGCGTAAGGCGGCGAGCTGGGCGGCCTGGGACTCAAGGCAGGAACGCTGCTCGAAGAGGCTGCGCACGTACCGGTCGTCGACCTGCGTGATCACGAGGCCCCGTTTCCCCGACGGCTCGGCGAGACCCTCTGCGGCAAGGCGGCTCAGGGCTTCGCGCACCGGTGTGCGGGAGACCCCCAGGCGCTCGGACTGTTCCACCTCCAGGAGGTGGGCGCCCGGTGGCAGAACGCCGTCAAGGATCTCCGACCGCAGTTGCGCGTAGGCGCGTCCTGCGGCTGTGGGGGGAGTGGTCAACATGGATGCAGTGTATACACCATGGTTACGAGTGAGTGCGAAATGCGCGTGAACTCTTGTGGGCTCACCTCCGTATGTATACATTCCGGTTCTCCAGGCACCTGCCGGAGAGACAAGGAAGCTTCCATGAAGATCACCCGCACCGCCGCCACAACTGCGGCCGCTGTCCTTGCCCTCAGCGCATGCGGTAGCAGTGAGGACCCGGCCTCGGACGCCGAGCCCGAAGCGCTCGACCGTCTTGAGATCATCGCGCCGGCCGCGCCTGGCAGCGGTTGGGACCGAACCGCCCGCGGCACCCAGGACGCGCTGAGATTCGCCGGGCTCGCGAAGTCGCCCGAGGTCACGAATGTCGCCGGGGCCTCCGGCACCGTCGCCCTCTCCAAGTTCGCGCCCCAGAAGGGCAAGGAGGATCTCTGGATCACCTCGGGGCTGGCGATGATGAGCGGCGTCATCAGCAACGGGACCGAAGCCACGCTCGACGACCTCACGCCCCTCGCCCGCCTCATGGGCGAGTACGAGGTCGTCGTCACGCCGACGAACTCGCCCTACAAGTCGGTCGACGACCTGTTCGCGGCGATCAAGGAGGACCCCGAATCGGTCGCCATCGCGGGCGGCTCGGTGGGAAGCGCCGACCACATCTACATAGGTCTGCTCGCCCGGCACTACGGTGTCAAGCCCGCCGACATCAAGTACGTGCCCAACAGCGGCGGCGGCGAGGCGACGACCGCGCTCCTCAGCGGCAAGGCCCAGGCCGGCGTCTCGGGGCTCAGCGAGTTCGCCCCCCAGATCAAGAGCGGCAGGGTGAAGGGCCTCCTCGTCTCGTCACTTGAGCCCGTCGACGGCCCCCCCTTCGAGCAGACCGCCGCTGACGTCGACAAGTCCCTGGAATTCCAGAACTGGCGCTCGATGATGGCCCCGGGTGATCTGGACGACGCGCTCAAGACCCGGTACGTCGAGACGCTCAAGGAGATGCACGGCACAGAGGGCTGGAAGGACATCGCCGCGGAGAACGCCTGGAACGACAACTTCCTCGCCGGTGACGAGTTCGCGACATGGCTCAAGGAGGAGAACAGCCGGGTCAAGGAGATCCTCGGCGAGCTGGGCCTGGCCAAGAACTGATCCGAGCCCCGTGGTGGGTGACCGCCACCGTGCGCGGCCATCCACCACCACGGCATGAGACCGGCAGATCCATGGGCGCCCACCCGGGGCACGCCGTACAGCCTGGCGAGATACTGACGGAAGTTACCGTGACCCGCTACATCACGCCGCTGCGTGAGGGCGGGTCGCTGCCCGGTGTGGTCGAGGCCGACGATCTCGGTACGTACGCCATGAAGTTGACGTGCGAGGGGGGCTGACCTGCGTAAAGGTGGCAGTTTCCCGGGCTGACCTGCCTAGTTGGTCCTTTCGGTGTCTTTCAGGGGCGCGCCGTGTCATGCGGCCGCTTCTCCCTGAGCGCTCCCCAGCCGTGCGCTTTCTCCCCCGGTTCCTCCCAGGCGGGACTTGGCCCCGGGCGCTGACGTGGAGTGAACCCGCACGTGGTCGCAGTCGCGCTGAGTGAGTGCTGGGGCTGAGTAGGTGCGGGCTGTGGAGGGGATGGCCAGTCCCCGTTCTCCGCGAGTTCCGGCGGCGACGCCGGTGGTCGGCTGTCACGTGCAGGGAACCGCGGGACGTGCCGGACGGGTCGAACTCGCTTGCACTACGGTCGAGTTGTCCGTGATCGTGTGCGTGACGGGGGCTTCCGGATGACAGTGGAACCGGTGGCCGAGCGCGGGGTGCTGACCGCGCCGACCCCACGGACCCGGGCGAAGGTACTCTCCGCCAGGCAGACCACGACCGTGGCCTGAGAGCATCGAGGCATGGTCAGGCACAGCCGACCCAAACCGTCGGACCAGCCGTCGCGCGCCGTCCCGCGTCTGGACGCCGACAACCCATGCGCCGCGTACGACGAGCGGCGCCGCCCGCCGATGAACATCTACCGGCGTCACCGGCCGGTGCACGGCGGCGCAGTCACCTCCGGCCCGACGAGGCGCGCGTTCTGGAGGAGTGGAGCGGGTTCGCGTACGAGCCGGCCGGCACCGCCCCCGGCCTCGCAGCAGCCCAGGAATGATTGAACGAACTTCCGATCGGCGGCGCCCGCAGCATGATGCCCCGTGGCGGAAGGCATCCCGATCCGGGCCCGGGTGCCGGTGTATCCGAGGCGGCGGCCGGACACGGGCGCCGTGTGCCGGGGTGCCGAAGGCGTGGGCGGCGTGGTCGAGGGTGTCGGCGATCTGCCCGGGGTGGGCGTGCGCGTGGCGGAGCCGGGTGGTCACTTCGTCGGGGAGGCGGCTCCAGTCGGCTTCGTGCTGGCCGCCGGAGATCCGACAGCCCGTCACGAAAGTTCGCGGTCAACGAGCCGGATCCCAAAGCGTTTCAGATCGACAAGTCACTGGTAGTGAGGTTGGCGGACATGAGATTCGATCATCCTTTCAATTGCCCGGCATGGAGCGCGCCCCACCCCGGGAAGAGAAGGGCGGGGCGCGCAGTTGTCTCCGTACGGTTCCGAAGGGGGATTCAGAAACGGACGGCGAATTTGTTCGTCGTGCCCGTGTTCCCGACAGTCAGGTCGTCGACGCGCAGCTTCCACCAGCCATTGACGGACTTTCCATCAAGATTCACGGTGTACACCTTCTTGAAGGTGCCGCCACCCGTAGGCGCACCGGACGGCTTGAGGAGATGGATGGAGCCATCCGGGGCGATGACATCAATCTTCAGGTCGGCGTGACGCTGGTGATCGACCTCCACATACACCTGGACCTTCGAAGACGCGGTGCCGAAGAGGTTGGACACACTGGTCCAGATCTCCTCGTAGTTCTTGTCCGGGATGGGCTTGACGGTCTGGTTCTCATACGACGGGAAACCAAGCGCCCAGCCCTTCAGCGTGCCGGTGTCACCTGTGGCGTTGTCGGTGACCTTCAGCGTCCATGTGCCGTTCGCGACCGCATCCGTGGCATCCACACCCCATGTGGTGACCAGACTGCCGCCAGGCTCCGAACCGTACGGCTTGAGGGTGTACACCCGGCCGTCCGGGCTCGCCAGGAGAACACGAGCCTCACCGAGCTTGGTGTGATCCATGTTCACGTACACCTGGAGCGGCCCGGCCGCGTTGCCGTTGATGTTGGTGACGTCGATCGCGGACACGAGCGTGCTGTTGTCGGCAATGACCTCGTTGGCGTTCTTCTCGAACGGCGTCGGGAAGATCAGCGACCACCAGTTCAGCTTTCCGGTGTCAGCGTCATCAACATCGGTCATCTGAAGCTTCCACGTGCCGTTCGCCGGTTCAACAGAAGCATCCACCGTGTAAACGGCGACAATGTTGTCCGCCCCATCCGAAACAGAGGAATTCTTCAGTAGGAACACCTTGCCGGTCGGCGAGATCAGCTCCAGCTTCACATCACCCCGGTAGGTGTGGGTGATGTTCACCGACACGCTCAGCTTGTTCGACGCCTGCCCCGGGTACTCGGCCACGGTGATCGGCGACGTAGCGGCGGGTCCAGGGGCCGGAGAGCCCACACCATCGGGGATGGCAACCGTCTGATCGTTGTCGATGTGGAACGCACGCGGCTTCTTCGTCGTGGGATCAGGCCCCGGAGTCACCGCGGTGATGGCCTTGTACACATCAATACGCGGCGTGGTCGCTCCCGTGTACGAGATGGGCGTACCAGACGTGGCGAGCAGCGACACCAGGGATTCGATCGTCTCCGCCGGATACGTCTGCCGCAGCACAGCCAGAGCCCCCGCAACGTGCGGAGTGGCCATCGAAGTGCCGTTCTTGGAGGCGTAATTGCCGCCCGTCACCGACGAGTTGATGGAGGTGCCGGGGGCAAACAGGTCCAGCAGCGGGCCACGGTTGGAGAACGTGGACACCTCATCGGTGTCCGTGGTCGATCCCACGGTGACAGCAGAAGCAATACAGCCGGGCGCGGACACGGCATCGGTGTAGCCGTTGTTGCCGGCGGCGATGACAGTGGCGACACCCTTGGTGAGAAGACTGTCGATGATCGCCTTACGCGGATCCGCGTTGCAGCCAGTGGTCCAGCGGGCCCCGCCCAGGCTCATGTTCGCGGCGACAATGTTCACCCCGGCGGTCTTCCACTGCTGCACCTGCTCCAGGCCCTTGATCTGCGAAGAGGTGAAGGACAGCACGCACGGGCTGCCCCCGGCTCCGCAGTAGGTGTCGTCGTTGAACCGGGTGAACACCTGCACGGCAGCAATATCAGCTGCGGGGGCGACGCCTCGCTTTGGCGCACCAACAGCACTGTTCGAGTTGCCTGCGGCGATACCGGCGACGTGAGTGCCATGGTCGCACTGCGTGCCGAGCAGTGAGCACGGGCCGGTGGACGTGTCAGCTGAACCGGCACCCACCTGAGCCTGCGTGCTGTCCGGGCAGAGGCTGGTGGCACCGTAGCCCGCGTCAGTGACGGAGAAACACGCTTCCTGCTTGACGCGCCCACCGAGGAACGGATGCCCCTTCTCCACTCCGGTGTCCAGGACAGCGATCGTCACTCCGGCGCCGGTCTTGCCTGCGGCGGTCGCCCTGTCGGAACCGATCTTGACGGTGGATTCGTTCAGAGTTGCCTTGACCGGCACGTCTTCGGTGACGGAGATGACACCGGGCTGCGATTCAAGGTTCGTGAGCCCGGTCTGGTTCACCCGCAAGGTGACCAGGGGAAGCGTGTTGTAGGTGACGAGGGTTGCCCCCGCCGTTTGCGCAGAGGACAGCTCCGATGTCTGGGAGGTGACGACGTTGACGCGGACGGTGCCGCCGGAGGCAACCTTGTCGTTGAGGGCCGGATCAACAGCGTCGCTGGTAGCCGCCAGCGCAGTGCCGGTGATGGGGTTGTAAGGGGAGGGCATGGCCGCGAGGACCATGGCTGCTACCGTCGCCGTGACGGTAGCCCATATAGGCCGCTTCAAAACGGGTTCTTCCTTCTTCCGGGGACGGCATGGAAAAGGGGTCCGAGCGGGCATAGGACGGCTCGGACCCCTGTCACCTCAGCAAGCCGACTCGCTCACCTGAACGGTCAGGTGGCGTTGGCGCCGTTCTTCGGACGGCCGAAGTAGAAGACAGCCGTGTAGTACGCGTACGCCGTAGCCCGGCAGGACTTCTTGTTGCTGTACCGGGGGCAGGTGTAGTTGTACAACGTCTTGTAGAACGTCACGTCAGCCTGAGCGCCCTTGCCCTTGTCCAGGTACCACTTGTAGCCCTTGTAGGCGTTCCCGATCGTGCCGTACCCGTAGTCGTGCATGTCGCACGCCGGAATGAAGTTCCAGCCGTTCGGCTTGTCCCTGGCAGAGGTGCAGTGATCGTGGTTGATACCCACCACGTAGTGCCCCGTCGGCGTCACCTTCCAGTACGGGTTACGCCACCCGTAGTGAGCGACCTTCGTCGCACAGCCACTCGCCGTGTACCACATCCACTCATACGCGTTGTTGCACCACGACGGGTTCGCGGTGGGCGCGTTGATCTCACCGGACTCGAAGTCGGATGCCGCCGGAACAACCCCTTCTCCCTGCTGAATCGAAGGCGCACCCGCCATCGCGGTGCCGCCATCCGGAACAGTTCCGGTCGTCTCCGTCACCGTCGCCTGAGCGGTCTCCGCACCGAAGTTCAGATCCCACCTCCCGCCACCATCAGTGGTCGCGGTGTCCAGCCGATTCAACCCGTCATAGGTGTACGCGTTCAGCTCGTCACCCGCCGACGGGTTCTCCACCTTCTTCAGCAGCCCCGCACTGTCGTAGCTGTAGCGGGCCAGCGTCTGTGTGGTGGTACCGACCGTGAGAGAGATGTCCTTCACCAGACCACTCACTTCACCCAGCGCCGTGGAAGTGGCAGTGGTCGCGGTGGAGTAGTTCACCTTCAGCGTCTGCGCCGGAGTGTCGGTGCCACGCGCCGGGTCCTTCGCCTGCGAGACGCGGCCCTGCGCGTCGTAGGTGACGGTCGACGGCTTGTACGCGTTGTTACCCACCGACGTCACCCGCCAGGTGTCCCCGCTGCCAGACACCTGCTTGTAGACGTAGGTCGGCTTCAGGTCAGCGGCCGGAATCGGTGCGCCGGACGCATCCACGGGAACGTCGTCCCCGGTGGCGCCGGCGGCAAGGTTGACTTCTACGGTCTCGACGACGGTGGTCTTCAGCGACCCGGACAGGTCATCGAAGACGATGGACTCCATGAGCGTGGACCCGTCAGCGGCCTTGTAGGTGTTGGTGCTGCCGCCGTTGGGGCCGGCGATGGACTCGGTCAGGTCGTAGCGGGTGGAGGCACCCGACGCCAGGTCCTGCACGGTGATCGCACCACTGGAGGAGACGAGGGTGCGGTTGAGTTGCCCGCCGAGGAACTCGGCCTCCCACGCCTTGCCGAACACGTCCAGGTCTGCACGCGCGGAAGGCGCCTGCTCAACGCCGGCGGGACCGGATCCCTGCCCGTTCACGGCATGGGAGCGGCCCATCAGCCCGGCGGGGACATCGTTCTCGGTGACGGTGTACGTGTCGGTGGCAGACTCGTACAGGCCGGGGCCGATGGTGGTGACCGTGCCGTCGGCCAGAGGCGCGCTGGGCGTGGTGTCGGCGACGGCGGGTGACTGCGGCAGCAGCATGGCCAGGGAGGCCGCCGCTATCACAGGAAGCGCGATTTTGCGCACTGTGTTCCCTTCGGTCAAGTTGACGAGCTCTGATCAACAATCCGGGAACTTATGCGATCCGAACATGTGCCTGCAAGACCGTATAACTGGAGCCCACTCCTCCATTTATGAGCGTTTTTGAGACCCGGAGCAATACTCGAAAACTGTGGATCGGCGACGGGTGACCCGCGAAAGGGATACCTTGCCGAATGGTCCTGGGACGGTCATCGATTCCCTCCCTGTCAGCCTTGGGTGAGACTTCCCGCTTCGGCGGGTGAGCCTGAGAGGGCACCGACAGGAGAACCACCCCGTCATGATCAGCACCAAGCCCGCCTGATCCGACCCGGACGTCACCTTCCACGAGGACGACTCGCAGGTCGGGACCAGTACGGCTCTGCGGGCGACGGCCGGCTTCCGCAACCTGGCCATCAGTACGATCCGCCTCGCCGGACGAGCCGGCATCGCCCACGCCCGCCGCGACCTACTCCACCACGGGACGCTTGCGCCGTTCACGACATCTGATCAACATCATGAAACCGGGCAGCGCGGAACTGCGCCGGGGCCTTTCCTGGAGAACGATGACGGATTCGAAACCGAACTCGTCGAAATCGAGCCATCGCAACGAGACCGAGGTCAATTGATCCACAGATCTCTACGACTGCTTTGGCGTAATCAAGCCATGAGTACGCATACTCATGCGCCCCTGTGAGCGTGCGGCAAAGATTCATCTATGCCATCAATTCGCTTCACTGGATCCGTCGTCATAGCGGCTGCGGGCTCCCTCGCCCTGACCGCCTGCGGCACCCAGACAGCCTCATCCACCTCCACCACCCCGGTCGGCTCCCAGGTCTCCGCCTCACCCGCCCGGCAGCCCACCGAGAAGCAGTTCCTCGACCTCCTCAACAAGTTCGCACGCCAATGCTCCCCCGACGCCCCCAGCGGCAGCGGCGCCGCACCGGATCCCGGGACACTGCCCGGCGGCATCCCCAGCGGTGCAGCCCCCCGCACCGACAAGCCCGCCGGGACACCTGACGCGAACGGCGACATACCCATCCCCGTCGATGAGTCAGGTGAGATGCCCGACAAGCCCATGCGGTCCGGCCCGCCACAGGAAGTCGAACTCGGCGAAATCGAAAAGTGCGCCGCCGCCAAGCACGCCGAGCGCCTGACCACCAAAGCAGCCGGAAAGCCGCATACCACCTACAGCGCACTTCAGCAGACCATTATCGCCGCCGGATACCGTACCGACCGCATCCACAAGATGCCCGACCTCGGCGGCGACCCGCGCGCCCGAGTGGACCTTCGGTTCATGGGCTCCGGCCTGGCAGTGGAAGTCATCGGCACCGGAACAGGCGTGATCGCGGAACCCTTCGGCGCCCCCGCAGACGAGAGCGTGTCCGTGACTGAGGTGAGGCGGAAGCCGAACCTGGACGCACCGTCCTCCTGAACTGCGAGTGCACCGTTCCGGGTTCGGTGGAGACCCGATTCCGTGAATGGATCGAGCCATGGCACGCCCTTCCCGTTACCCGCTTGAGCTGCGCCGTCGCGCGGTGCGCATGTTCGCCGAGGTCCGTGGTGGCTGTCCGAACGAGTCGGCCGCGCTGCGGGCGGTCGCCCAGAAGCCGGGGCATCGGTTCGGCAGAGCCCCCGCGGAACCGGGTGAAGCGGGACGAGATCGACTCCGGGCAGCGGCCGGGGACGACCACGGAGGAGTCCGCGCAGGTCAAGGCGCTGAAGAAGGAGATCGCCGAGCTGAAGCCGCTCATCGTGCGAGACCGGCACCGCTCACCGGCCGCGGGCACCGCACCTGCCCGGCGCGGAATCCACCGCCGGCCGGTCCACCACCACTCCGACCGGGAACAAAACGACACCGCCCCAGGCCGGACACCGCGTCAGATGGTTCCCGGTACGGGCCGCGCTCCACTCCGCGCCTGCCGGAGGGGGCAGGCGGTGGTCAGGCGCTTGTCACGTTCTCGGCCTGGGGGCCCTTGGGCCCGTCGGTGACGTCGTACTCGACCGCCTGGCCCTCGTCCAGGTTCCGGAAGCCGGAGGCATTGATCGACGTGTGGTGGACGAACACCTCCGCGCCGCCGTCGTCCGGAGTGATGGCACCGTAACCCTTCTCCGCGTTGAACCACTTCACCGTTCCTGTAGCCACGCTGCTCTCCTTCTGCGATTCCTGGACGGCTCCACACGACCAGACGCTGCCTGGAGCCGGGCAGGCGGACCGGTACGGCCACCGCCATCAGGGACAACGAGCCGCGATGCTCAACGACTCGGCCGCCCGTCCAACGTTCCCGCCGAAACCCGCCCCACCGACCCATTCCGTGAGGTCGCTGCTGGGTGCTCGCACCTGGACAAGATCCGCCGCTACGGCTCACACACCGGCCACCTCGGAGGCGGGGACCTCACCGCCGACCTCGCCCTCCCCCTCGAACAACCGCCCCCACCCGGCAGCCACACCCTGCTCATCGGAGATCGCCGAGGCCCTCGCCCGCACGACGTTCTCTTCCTCCACGACGACCCGCGCCGGTTCGCGGCGTACGAACGGCGGTTCGGGGCCCCCTACCCGGCCGGGCGCACGGTGGATCCGCTGTTCACCCAGCTGCACCGGCGGACGCGGTCCTAGCGTCCGGCCGGCCCGGACGCCGAGCGTTCCACGTTCGTGGCGAGTTCCCGCGCCGAGGGCCTGTCACCCGGAGCGCTCAGCAGGACCTCTCGCAGGACTCCCTGGACCTCTGGCCACGGTGCCGCAGCTCGCAGGGGGATACGGCCGGTGGCGATCTGCGCGCGGAGCTGGTCCGAGGTCAGGTGCTCCGGTGAGATGCCGGCGGCCGGGTAGTCCAGGGGCCAGGTTCCGGTGACACAGGTCCACAGGGTGGCGGCCAGGGTGTAGACGTCGGCCGCCCTGCCCGCGTCCAGCGGCAGATCACCGGCGCCGCGCAGGGCCACCTCCGGCGGCACGAGATGGTCGATGCCCACCCCCGTCACCGGTGGCGGCCGCATCCCCTCCCGCCAGCTCCACGCCAGGTCGATCAGACGGACACCACCACCGGTGTGGATCCCGTGGTCCGGCTGGAGATCAGCATGGACCCAGCCCAGGCCGTGCAGGCCGTCGACCGTCCGGCACAGTTGCACCGCCGCGTCGAGGCCCGCCCTCCGCCCGCTGCTGTTCTCCCGGAACGAGGCGAAGGCATCCCATGTGGAGGGCCCTTCGAACCACCGCGCCACCAGCCACGCGCTGTCCGGTCCCCGACCCGCGGCGAGCAGATGCCCGGTCCACCCCAACGCCCGGAGTACCTCGGTCTCCCGCGACACGGCCCCCGCGCCGTCGCCGGTGCCGATCTTCACGGCGAACCTCCCGCCGGCACCCGCGGCCTCCCACACCACGGCTCCCCGGCGGGACGTCACCTCCCGCAACCGGAAGGCGCTCCCGCAGCGGGCCTCGACCACCGCGAGAGCCTCGTCGTATCCGGAAGGAAACTGATCCATCACGCAACCTGATGCTGTCGGGACACATGGGTTCGGCGGACCGTCCGGTCACGCCGCCCGAGCAAACGAGCCGGGCCGTCAAAAGACTCGGCGTGCCAGGGCGAGCTAGCCGGAATCGCCGGAGGCGGACCGCTCAGGAGCCTGGGGCGACAACGTAGCGTCCGGATGCGGCAGGCAGGAGCGCGGCGATCTCCCCCAGGACCCGGGCCGCCGGTGCCGGGTCGACCAGCCACTTCAGGTGGCTGCTGGTGAGTGTGCGGACGTCGTAGGGGGTCTTCGGTGTCAGCTTGTTGCCCTCGCGGATTATCCGGTCCTGCATGGCGAGCGGCATGCTGGTGTCCTCGGTCAGCCGGATGTACGTCTTGGGGATCCGCCCCCAGGTGTCGGCCTGTGCCCGGTCGTCGGGTGAGCCGACGTCGAGGTTCTCGTCGGGCTGGAAGGTGTTGAGGAAGACCATGAACTCGCCGTCTGTCCCGTCGGCGAGGAAGGCCGCTTTGAGGGCCGCGAGGGCGCCGGGGTCGGCGGTGCGGAAGTTGGAGCGCAGCAGCCCGAGTTCGGCAGGGTTCCCGACCATCGCCGATGCCACTCCTGTGGTGTCGACCGTGGCCATCTCGGGCTCGGCGTAGTAGGCGCTGACGTCGAGGTCGACGGGGCACCAGGCGGAGACGTAGACGATGCGGTCGATCAGGTCGGGCCGCTGGTTGGCCGCGACGGTGGCGGTCATGCCGCCGCGGCTGTGGGCGACCAGGATGACGGGCCCGTTCCGTCTGGCGCGCTCCAGCGTCCCGATGAGATGCGCGGCGTTGTCGGCGAGCGTGACGCCCTTGACGGCCCCGGGCGCGGTGGCGAGCTCTTCGAGGTCCTGCGGCGCCTGATAGGCGCGCGGGTACGTCGCGGCGAATCCGTGCCCCGGCAGGTCGACGGCGACGGAACGGTGCCCGAGGAGGCCGAGTTCGGCTTGGAGCGGTGCGAACGAGAAGGAGTTCGCGAAAGCTCCGTGAACCAGTACGAACGTCGGTTGCATCTGTCTGCTCTCTTTCTGGGCCCCGTGGCGCCCGGCGGCATGCGCATCGCCCTTTCCGGCGCCGCACACCACCTCGCGGCCGGGGCCGGGGAACGAGTCGTCGCCCGTTGCCGCCCGGCGGCAACGCGTATCCGCCCGGCCGTTGTCACCAGGTGGCACCTGTTCGGGGCATCAACACCACGGCCAGGGACACCGCAAGTTGCTGCGCCGTCCGGGTATGCGCGATGCGAGGCCCTTGCCCGCGGCCGCAGCGGCGGTCGGCGCCGAGCTGCACCTCCGGCACTCCGGGCACTCCTCCGAGTTGGTGTCGTGCGTCAGTCCTGCGAGGTACCCATGGAGTCGAAGGTCTCGCGCATCAACTGGTCGATGGTGCCCGGCTTGTCGGCCAGGGAGTCGAAGAGGTCCGCGAGCAGCCACAGCACGAAGCCGTGGATTATGGCCTCCTTCGGCTCGATCGGCCCGAACCGGTCGCGCCAGGCCACGGTGTCCATGCCCATGGCGGCGGCCATGAGGACACCGGTGGCCATCGGCACCTGCTCCGGGTCAGCCATGTCGAAGGTGGGCAGTTTGCGGATCACCGCGGGGATGAGGTCGGTCAGCGGATCGAACTGCTCCCCGCCGCCGGGCGGCTCGCCGATCAGGTACCCGGTCAGGACGCCCACCAGGAACACCGTGCCTCGGGAGACCTCCTCGCGCCCGACGGAGTCCGCCGCAGCCTTCACTCGTTGCTGCGCTTCTTGGCGCTCCTTGGCGGGCGTCCGCTTCTCCAGGACCCGGTAGGTGTCCCACGCCGCGCGGACCGCCTCATCCACCACTACACCGTCGTTGCTCATGCAGATGACGGTAGGCGAGACGACGTGATCCGCGAAGACATTGCGGCAACCGAGCCTCCGCGTCCGTGCCCAAAGGAGTTCCAGGGCTGGCTCTCAGGGCTTGCGGGTGCGTGTCAGGCGCGTACGACGAGGCAGGTGGCGCAGTAGCCGGCTCCGACGCTGACGAGCAGGGTGTGGCTCTCGGGTGGGGGTGGTTGTTTGAGGGTGAAGGCGAGGTTGGCGGTGAGGTCGCCGCCCCCGAGGTGGCCGGTGTGGGAGCCGTACCGGCGGATCTTGTCCTGGAGGGGGGCGGGAAGGGCGGGGCGGATGGTCCAGTCGATGAAGGTCTGGCCCAGGAAACAGGGGAGGACCGAGTCGATCCCGGGGGCGTCGGGGCTGAGGTGGGCGTCGTCGAGGGCGTCGTCCACGGCGTGCTTGACGCAGGCCCGCATGCGCTTGAGGACGTCCTGTTTGCGGAAGGGGGAGCCGTTCGGGTCGGGGGGCTGGAGTCCGAACGGGTCGCGGCCGGGGAAGTCGGGTTCGAGGCTGGTGTCTCCGTGGCCCGCGATGGATTCGATGAGCAGCGGGCCCGGGGAGGGGGTGAGGACGACGGCGGTGGCGCCGTCGCCGAGGGGGCCGCCGTCGGAGAGCGGGGACCAGCGCCCTTGGGGGACTTCGTTGAACTTGTCGGCGGTGGTGATCAGGGCCGTGGTGGTCCGGGGGTCCGTGGCGATTTTGGTGAGGGCTGTTTCGATCGCGGTGGCTCCGCTGTTGGACTGCTGTTGCAGGCCGAACGCCATGCAGTGGTGGGCGCCGGTGAGCCGGGCGACGCGGTGGGCCGGGCTCCAGACCCCCTCGCCCTGTTCGTAGACCCAGCAATGGATGTGGAGGTCCACGTCGTCGGGGGTGAGACCGGCGTCCTCAAGAGCGGTGCGGGCGGCTTCGGCGGCCATGCTCGAGACCGTGCGGTCATGGCAGACGGCCAGTTGGGCGAAGCCTTCGGCCTCGGCGGCACGCAGTCGGATGACTCCGGACGCGGCGGCTTCCTCGGCTGTGGAGGCGGTTTGGGGCAGCCAGAGCGCGGCTGCGTTGATGTAGAGGGGGATGTCGGTTCTCACGGTCGTCCTTCCCGTCGGCCGGCGGGGGAGGAGCGGGAGGGGAAGGCGGCCGAACGGCTGGGGAGTGGGTATCCGCGTCTGCGGGTACGTGTGTCTGCCACCGCCGGGCTTGCGGGGTTCGGTCCGGCGTGTTCCGGTCCGCCTGCGGCAATGGTGTCGTCCGTCGCGCCGGGGTCTTCATGGCCGCTGTCGCGCCGTGCCGAGGGTGACGGGGAGGGTGGTGAGGCGGCGGTTGAGGGTGGCGCCCTGCCAGGTGAGGGCGTCGGGTTCGGTGGCGAGCGCGATGGAGGGGTAGCGCCGGAAGAGGGCGCGCAGGGCGATACGTCCTTCCAGCCGGCCGAGGTGCGAGCCCAGGCAGTAGTGGGGTCCGTGGCCGAAGGACATCAGCTGGGCCGCGTTGGGGCGGTCCGTGCGGAAGTCGTCGGGGTGGGGGAAGACGCCGGGGTCCTTGTTGGCGGCGGCGAGCGAGAGCAGCACGAAGGCGCCTGCTGGGATGGTGGTGCCGCCGACCTCAACGGGTTCTGTGGTGAAGCGCCAGCCCGCGGTGAACAGGGGTGCGTGGTGACGCAGGAGTTCCTCGACGACTGCCTGGGCGCTGTCGTCGTCGGTCAGCAGGGTGCGTCGGATGTCGGGGTGCTCGATCAGCAGGGCGGTGCCGTAGGCGATGAGCGTGGCGGTGGTTTCCAGCCCGGCGGCGGTCAGGAGCGAGATCATTGCCTGGATCTCCATGCGGGTGATCCGGTCTCGGCCGTGGGCTTTCAGCAGCACGGTGATGAGGTCGTCGCCCGGGTCCGTGCGGCGTCGTTCCATGGCCTCTCTGACCAGGTCGAACTGTTCGAGGAGGGCGGCGTGCATGGGTTCGCTGTCCGGGGGGTCGGGTTCCCCGAGCCTGGCGGTGACGTCGGCAAGCGGTGCGCGGAGGTCGGCCGGGACGCCGAGCAGGGTGCTCATGACGTCGCTGGCCAGGGGGCGTGCGTAGTGGGCGACCACATCGGCGGGGTCCTGGCCGGCGAGGTCCCGCAAGGCGTTCTCGGCCGCGGCTTCGATCATCGGCCGCTGCGGCTGGACGGCCGCGTGGCTGAGAAGGGGGGAGACCTGCCGGCGCAGGCGGTCGTGGTCGGCGCCGTCGATGTTCATCAAATGGCGCCCCCGCACGGCCAGTCCGTCCTCGGGGTAGCGGGTGCGGCCGAGGCCGCAAGGGGGTTCGGGGATCTCGCGGATGTCGAGGGTCAGTCGTTGGTCGCCTGCCAGGGCGCGTGCGGCGTGGTGATCGGTGACGAGCCATGTGTGCAGGCCGCCGGGGAGGACGACCGGGTGGACCGGTCCGGTGTCGGCGAGATCGCGGATGGCGGTGGGGAACGCCTCATGGGGGAAGGCGGCGTCCATCAGATGCCGGTTCCCGCCTGTCCGGGCGGGGCAGACGGCCGGGGTCGGCTGGTCCGGGGAGGTCATGGCCCGCTCCCGGCTTTGGCGGCCAGCAGGGCACGCAGATCACCGACCGTGCGCAGATCGAAGAGTTCTTCGTCGCTGAAGGCAACCGAGAACTCTTTCTGTATGCAGGTCATGGCCCTGAGCAAGCCCAGGGAGTCCACGCCCGGCAGGTTGAGCAGCGGACGGTCGTCCTCTTCCGTGACGGTCCCGTTCCATTCGAACTCCCGGTCCAGCAACCGGTGCAGACGTTCCTGGAGGTGCGGCGCGAGCGCCGCCTGGTTCTGCTTCGGTGGGGGGTTCATGCGGCACACACTTCTCTCCTGCGGAAAGGCCGTGAGCGGGGCCGGTGACTTCCTGCACGTGGTCCCGCGGTGTCCGGGACGTTCAAGGGGATGTCGGGCCGACAGGCACGGTTTTTTCGACCCTACGCTTGTCCGCCGGGGGATTCGCGCTGAGCGGGGAGGGGCCGCGTGACAGGCACCTGTTCTCCGGGGGTCGCCTCCGCTGATCTCTGCGGGTC
The DNA here is from genome assembly GCF_036250755.1 of Streptomyces uncialis. Classification (NCBI taxonomy): domain Bacteria; kingdom Bacillati; phylum Actinomycetota; class Actinomycetes; order Kitasatosporales; family Streptomycetaceae; genus Streptomyces; species Streptomyces uncialis. The sequence continues at coordinate 7,905,729 of NZ_CP109583.1, forward strand.
GCTTCCGTAGCGGTGGCGTGCAAGCATGGATACGCACTTTCCCGGCATTTCATCCCGTATGTCACTGGGGTCGGGGAGGCGGTCACAGGGGTCGCGTCGATGGCGACCCGTCGCCTCGCGATGAGGCGAAGTCGACTTTTCATGCACCGGTTGCCCGACCGGCCCGGTTCCCGGCCGGTCGAGTCCGCCAACGGAGCGGCCGATCCAGGATTCACGCCGGACACCTGACGCGAACGCGGTCGTCGGCCTGATTCATCAGGTGAACATCTGTCCTGCGAGGAGAATCCGATGGCCGCGCATTCCATCCGGCAGAACGGCCGCGGTGCCCCTACCCGTGGTGAAGCGGCGATGTCCGCCGAGTACCCGGCCCGTTCCACCGAACCGCAGGACGCGGTCGCCGTCGTCGGGCTGGGCTTTCGCGTGCCGGGAGCCATCAACAGCCGCGAGGACCTGTGGCGCACCCTGAACGCGGGCAAGGATGTCCTCACGCCGGTACCGCCCGAACGCTTCGATCCCGAGCGGTTCTTCGACCAGGACACGCAGCACGAGGGCAAGACGTACTCCACCACCGGCGCGTTCCTCGACGACATCAGCGGATTCGACGCCGACTACTTCGGCATCTCCCCCAAGGAAGCATCCCGGGTGGACCCCCAGCAACGGCTCCTGCTGGAGTGCACGGTGGAGGCCTTCGACGACGCCCAGCTCGACTCCGCCGCACTGGCGGGCAGCGACACGGCCGTGATCATCGGGGTCTCCGACCGCAACTACTACGAACTCCAGGTCCGCCGGCTCAGGACCATCAACGCCTATGCCATGAGCGGGTCGGCGTCCTGCAACACCGCCAACAGGATCTCCTACGTCTTCGACTTCCACGGCCCCTCGTTCGCCGTCGACAGCGCCTGCTCCTCCACCCTGACCGCGGTGCACCACGCCTGCGAGGCGATCCGTACCGGGCGCAGCACGCTGGCAGTCGCGGGCGGGGTCAATGTGATGCTCAACCCGGCCGACTTCATCGGATTCTCCAAGGCGTCCATGCTCTCGCGCACGGGACGCTGCCATCCCTTCTCGGCGGGCGCCGACGGGTATGTGCGCGGCGAGGGAGTGGGTGTGTTCGTGCTGAAGGCGCTGCGTGCGGCGATCGCCGACGGTGACCGGATCGAGGCCGTGATCGTGGCCAGTGCGGTCAACGACGACGGCACGACGTCGGGCCTGTCCCTTCCCAGCGCCACCTCGCAGCAGGAACTCCTGGAAAGCGTCTACACGCGGGCGGGCATCGATCCGGAACGGGTCGCCTACGTGGAGGCACACGGCACCGGGACCCCGGCCGGAGACCCGCTGGAGTGCCAGGCGCTGGGCCGGGCCCTGGGCAGCCGAAGAGCGCAGCCGCTGCTGATCGGCTCGGTGAAGTCGACGCTGGGACACCTGGAGGCGGCGTCCGGGGTCGCCGGGCTGCTCAAGGCGATGCTCGTCCTGCGCCACGAGACGATCCCCGCCACGCTGCACGCGCTGCCCCTCAACGACGAGATCGACTTCACCGGTCTCGGGCTCGAACCCGTCACCTCCCCGCGCCCGCTGCCGCTCGCACCGGACGGAGTGCTGGGGGTGAACTCCTTCGGGTTCGGAGGCGCGAACGTCCATGTCGTTCTCCGGGCCGCGCCCGTAGCCGCGCCGGTCGACAGCGGGCGCGGGGAAGCCGACAGCACGCGCGGGGAAGGCGAGCTGCCGGTGATGACCTCGGGCGCCACCGAAGCAGCGGCCAACGAGACGGCCCGGCTGCTCGCCGATCACCTGGAATCCGTTCCGGACGACTTCTACGACATCGCCTACACGAGCTGTCTGCGCCGTACACGGCGGGAGCACCGGGCGGTGGTCCTGGCTTCGGACGCGGCCCGGGCGGCGGCCGGCCTGAGAGCTCTGGCCGCCGGCGACGAGCCGGTCGCGGGCAGCGCCCGGGGAACCGCCGAACGGGACGGGAGCTCGGTGGGCTTCGTCTTCAGCGGCAACGGCTCCCAGTGGCCCGGTATGGCCAGGGACCTGCTGGCGGCGGACGAGGCATTCCTGAGCGAGGTCGCCCTCATCGACGGAGAGTTGCTGCCCCGGCTGGGCTGGTCGGTCCTGGAGGCGCTGCGCCGCCCCGTCGGCGCGCCGGAACTTGAGCGCACCGAGGTCGCTCAGCCGCTGCTCTTCGCGGTGCAGGGCGGACTCGTCGCCTCGCTGGCGGCTGCCGGTATCACCCCGGCGGGAGTCACCGGCCACAGCGTCGGCGATGTCGCCGCCGCCTACTGCTCGGGCGCCCTGAGCCGGGCCGCCGCCTGCCAGGTCATCGCGGAGCGCAGCCGGGCCCAGAGCAGGACCGCGGGCAGCGGGCGGATGGCCGCGATCGGACTCGGCCCCGCCGCCGCACAGGAGGCGCTCATCCCGTTCGGCGAACGGCTGGTGATCGCCGGGATCAACGGGCCCGATGCCGTCACCGTGTCCGGCGCGACGGCGGCGATCGCGGAACTGGGCAGGGCACTGGAGGCGCGGGAGGTGTTCTTCCGCGAACTGCCCCTGGACTACGCCTTCCACAGTGCGTCCATGGATCCCGTGCGGGAGGTGCTGCTGGATTCGCTCCAGGACCTCCCGGGGCGTCCGTCCCGTATCCCGATGGTCTCCTCGACGACGGGCCGGGTGGTGGACGGTCCGGACCTCGACGCGGAGTACTGGTGGCGCAACATCCGCGAACCCGTCCGCTTCACCGACGCGCTGGACACACTGCTGGACGGCGGCTGCACGGTACTGGTGGAGATCGGCCCCCACGCCGCCCTTACCCCGTATCTGCGCACCGGCACCGTACGACGGCCGGAACAGGTCACCGTCCTGTCCACACTTCTGCGCGACCAGGCCGGCCCGCCGCTGATCCGCTCGGCGATCGCCGCGGTGCTGGCCACCGGCGCCACCACCGACTGGACTCCCTTCTTCCCGGTCCGCGGCCGTGCCGTGCCCCTGCCCGCCTACCCCTGGCAGCGCGAACGGCACTGGTCCGGCGAGCCGTCATGGTGGGAGGAGTCCGCCCAGCAGGACGCCCCGGCCCGAAAGCATCCGCTGCTCGGTGAGCGGCTGCCCACCCTCGACCCCGCCTGGCACCAGCAGCTGGAGCCGGGCCCGCTCGCCTGGCTCACCGACCACAAGGTGGGCAGCGCCGTGGTGCTTCCCGCCGCCGCCTACGTCGATGTCGCCCTCACCGCCGGGGAGAATGCCCTCGACGCGGCGGCCGAAGTCACCGACCTGTCCATCGACGCCGGGCTCACGCTGCCCTTCGACGATCCCGCGATGGACATCCGCCTCCAGACCACGGTCGCCCCCGGCGGCCGGTGCACCATCGCCAGCCGTGACGGAACCTCAGGCCCCTGGCGGGAACTGGTCCACTGCCGGGTACAGCGACTCACCCTGCCGCAGCCGCCTCCGCTGGACCTGGCCGCCATCCGGGCCAGGACCACCCGCCGCCAGACCCGAGAGGAGCACTACGCCACCTGCGCCCGTGCCCAGTTGCCCTACGGGCCGGCGTTCCGGCCGCTGACCGCACTGGCGGTCGGCGAGACCGAGGTGCTCGCCGACTTCACGGCTCCCGTCCCCCCGTCCGGCCGGCACACCGCCGACGTGAGCGTGCTGGACGGCGCCCTCCAGTCGGGCGTGCCGCTGCTGGCCACCGAGGGCGACACGGTGGTGCCCTACCTGCCCTCCGGGTTCGCCGCCGTACGGTCGTGGACGGACCTGCCCGCCACCGGACACGTACACGTCACGGGTCGGCGCGGGGACCGGACCGAGCACACCTGGGATCTGACCGTCACGGACACCGACGGCAACGTGGCCCTGGAAGCGATCGGCTGCCGGCTGCGCCGCTTCAACGCCGCCGAACCGGCCGCCCCCTCGCTGCTGGCCGAAGTCCTGCGCGCCGCCCCCCTGCCCGGCACCTCGGCACGCCCCACCCCGCTGCCCTCCCCGCAGGAGACGGCCGCCGCAGACATCTGGCCGGATGGACCCGGCGACCAGCACCTGCACGACTTGACCCACTTCCGCACCGGTGTGGTGGACACCGCCGCCCACAGCATCGCCCGCGCCCTCACCGACATCCTCGGCGCGGACCGACCTCTCAGCGTCCCGGCGGTGCTCGCCACCGGAGTCCACCCCAAGCACTCCCGCTGGCTCACCGCACTGTGCCGCCTGGCCGAGGCACGCGGGGTCCTGCGCGCTACCGGACAGGACACCTGGCGGATCGCCACCGAACCCGCACTCGAACGCATCGTCCAGGAAACACTCACCGCCCACCCCTCCATCGGCGCGGCCCTGTACCCCTACGCGGTCACCGGACTCCACTACGCGGACATCCTGCATGGCCGGATCGACCCCCTGGAATTCCTCTTCTCCGTCGACAACCTCGCCTCACGGGTCTACGACTTCACCCCCAACCTGGTCTACCAGTACCGGCTGGCCCGCAATCTGCTGCGGGCGTCCCTGAAGAACTGGCCGCCGGGCCGGCCGCTGCGGGTGCTGGAGGTCGGAGCCGGCACCGGCGGGCTGACCGCCGCCGTCCTGCCCGTGCTGCCTCCCGAGCTCACCCGCTTCACCTGCACCGACATCTCGCCCGCCTTCTTCCCGCACTGCCGCGAACGCCTCGCCGCCCACGACTTCGTCGACTACCTGCGCCTGGACCTCGACCAGGACCCCACTGAGCAGGGCTTCACCCCGGGCAGCTTCGACATCGTCCTGGCCGCAAACGCCCTGCACACCGCCCGTGACATGGACCGCACCATGCGCTACGTCTCCGGTCTGCTGGCCGACCACGGCCACCTCCTGGCGATCGAGTCGCACAACCACGACGTCGCCACCCCCGTCTTCGGCATGCTCGACAGCTATTGGGACTACGAGGACACAGCACGGCGTCCCGACGGCCCCATGCTGTCCTGGGAGGAATGGCGCACCCTGCTGGAAGCCAGCGGTTTCGATACCCCGGTCCAGCTCGGCGACCACGCCGATCCGGACCTGCGCGACTACTCCCTCATCCTCGCCGCCGCCTCACCGCACCAGGACACCAAGGCCCCGGGACCGGCCCACCCGGCACCCGAGCGGACCGACCCGCAGGACACGACCCGCTGGCTCATCGCCGCCACGGGCACCGCCCACGGCCGAAACGCCGCTCTCGCCCGCGAACTCGCCGAGACCCTGCCCAACAGCCCCGGCCTCCCCCATGGCACACAGCTCATCGAGGACGCCGACGACCCCGGCTCCTGGACCAAGGCGATGCGGTCCTCACCCGGACCCACCTCCCTCGTCCTCATCGGCGGCGACGAACACGACAGGACGACGGAGCAGGACACAGATCCGCAGGCACTCACCGACGAGGCCATCCGCCAACTGGGCACCCTGCGAACCCTCGCCCAGGTCCATCAGCACCACACCGACACCGACCGGACCGGTCTGTGGCTCATCACCCGCAGCACCGCCCACACCCCGGAACACCCTCCCGGCGAACCGGTCGCCGCCGCGCTCTGGGGAGCCGCACGAAGCCTGGCCAACGAGTTGCCGACCACCCCGGTGCACCGCATCTCTCTCCCCCTGCCGGAGGGATCCCCCGACCCGGTCGACGCGCTGGTCGCCGAACTGAGCACGCCGACCGAGGAGGAAGAAGTCCTCCTCACCCCCGAAGGGCGCTTCGTTCCCCGAGTGCAGAACCTCCCCGCCCCCACCCGCCCCAGCAGCCACGGAACCTCCCAGCGGTTCACCCTCGAAGTCCCCGCCTGCGTACCGCACTACGAATTGCGCTGGAAGGCGGTCCCGCCCCTGGTACCGCCACCCGGCCAGGTGGTGATCGCCGTCGAAGCGGCAGCCCTGAACTACCGGGACATCATGACCGTGACCGGCCGGGTGCCCGCACCCCCCAGAGCCCCCGACGATCCGACCAGCCCCCTGGGGATGGACTGCGCGGGAACCGTCCAAGCCGTCGCCGACGATGTCACCACCCCTTCGGTGGGGGACAGGGTCGCCGGGATCAAGGTGGGCTGTTTCGGCTCCCACGCGGTGCTGCGCGCCGACCGGCTCATCCCCGTACCCGACACCCTGCGCAGCACGGAAGCGGTCACCCTGCCCGGCGTCTTCATCACCGTGGAGCTCGCCCTGCGCCATCTGGCCCACCTGAGCCGGAACGAAACCCTGCTCGTCCACTCGGGCGCCGGCGGCGTGGGAATGCTCGCCGTCCAGTACGCACAGCGTGTCGGCGCCACCGTCATCGCCACCGCCGGCACCCCCGGCAAACGGGACCTGCTCCGCCTCCTCGGCGTCCGCCACGTCCTGGACTCCCACACCCTCGAATTCGCCGATCAGATCCGTGAGATCACAGGCGGCGAAGGCGTCGACGTCGTCCTCAACTCCCTCGCCGGGGAAGCTCTCGCCCGTAGTGTCAAACTTCTCAAACCCCACGGCCGCTTCATCGAACTGGGCAAACGGGACTTCCTTGCCGACAGCCCGCTCCTCCTCGCCCCCTTCCTGAACAACCTCACCTTCTTCGGCGTCGACGTCGCCCCCCTGCTCACCGAGTACTCGCCCAGCGGCGACGCCCTCGTCCGCTCCCTGGCCGACGCCGTACGGACCGGCACCGCGCACCCGCCGCCCCACCAGGTGTTCCCCGCCTCCCGCATCGGCGAGGCATTCCAATCCATGGAACGGTCGCGTCACATCGGCAAAGTCGTCATCGACCTCACCGACACCGTCCCCGTACACACCGCACCCGACCCGGCCCCCCTCGACCCCGACGCCGACTACCTCATCACCGGCGGCCTCGGCGGCTTCGGCGCGGCCACCGCCCGCCACCTCGCCGGC